>CAZCTC010000042.1:0-68066 GCA_964501335.1 uncultured Anaerolineales bacterium
CCAAAACATAGGCCTTTTTTCAGAACCGCCCCGGCGACGCCATCTCACCCCCTCTCCCTCCCGCAGCGCTCGCGGCTGTACCCCATAACACATCAACTCGAATCGCGTCGCTGCTTAACAACAAAACAGGGGAGAGGGGGCCAGGGGGTGAGGGCCAACGCCCCAAAACATGGGCCTTTTTCAGAGCCGCCCCGGCGACGATCTCTCCCCCCTCTCCCTCCCGCGTCGCTCGCAGCGATACCCTGCAATGCTTCCTCTCGAATCGCGTCGCTGCTTAACCACAAAACATGGGAGAGGGGGCCAGGGGGTGAGGGCCAGACACGAAAACATAGCCTTTTTCCAGAACCGCCCTGACGACACGCTCTGAGCCCCTCCTACTCACCCCACTGCCGGCCCCGTATAACTGCATAGTGCGAAGCAGGGTTCGGAGGGGTCCGCCTTCACCATTGTGAAATTCTCTCAAATATCGACCTGATCTGCAGACTATCACTATAAATGAACATCAGAATCATTATGAACGTGCAACACCCTAAAATACCATAAGCGACGGCCCAGCTGAATTTACGTACCTGGAGATAATAAGCACCCTGCCACAACAACCCACAGAAACCGAGCGCTAAAAACAAATCACCCATAAGGAAAAACTCCTTTGACACTATCCAATCAATCCCTGTCGCAGCTCTTACCATCAAGTTCATCACCAGCGCATTGATCCCCAACAAAATCAAACTGCGCAGGCTCAGATAATCCCGATGCCGCACCGCCAGAAACAACAGCCCTATCCATGTAAAATAAGTCACCGATAAAAAAACCAAAAGAACTATGGGTGCCCCCAATAAAAGCAGAACACGGTTCAATATTACCCCTTCAAAGTAAAACAAACTCAATCCCAGCACAACGGCAACCAAAAAGAATAGAGACCAGGCAATTCCCATCTTCCTATTCCCCAGCCCCACCGTCAACCCTGAAAAAAACAGCAATCCACCGTTGATCCATCCCGCCATCCAAAGCAGCAAAACTTCCCAATCATCTATACTTATTTTTGTCATTCCGGAATTCTCTAAATACCACATCCCAGCCGCCAGCAACCCGGCCAACACTCCCCAATAAATCACCTCCAGGCCGCGCCGTATCCGCTGATTCATAAAAATTCCTCCTTTCATAACCTGTAAAGGACAGGATTAAGGGCGGCAAACAGCCAGATCCACCACCCCGCCAGTACAACCCAACACACCATTGCATTTGTCCTCTTGTTTTCGCGCCACTCCATCAACCCGATCAGCAACAACGAAACAGCCGACACTAAAACCACCAGTCCACCCAACCAGCCCCAATAGACGAAAGTCGAAGAACTTATATGGCCGGCATACATAAAAGCCCTCTCAATCACACTTGCTTCAACCATCCATAACATCAAACTCAAAGCTCGCCGGTAATTGCCTTTATAAGTCATATAAAAAGCCGCGCCTAGACCCAACCAAAAGAAAACAGTCTCGGGACCCCGAAAGAGAAACCAGCCGTAACCCGCTGCAAGCCACAGCCCCCATCCCAAACAAACCAGAACTACCACAGCAACGCTTTCCATCAGATCAATACGCGCCGTCTCCCATCCCCCCGCTTTCCAGGAAGGCAAGAATACCCCCCAACCAATAATCACCCCCATCAACGCCAGCCATGCAAAATAAAATCCCTGGCCGCGGCTCAATACCCCCCATACCCCCAATCCCACCCAAGCCGAAATCGCAAGAACAGTGCTTTGGATCAGATCGCTCCGGATTCCTGACCCGCCGGCTTTCCGCCAAAGAGGTAAAATCACCGTCCACGCACTTATCAAACTCGTAACTAACAACCACAGATCGAGAACCACCAACGAGAAGGAAGAATTCACCTCATAGAAATCCCCCATCCAGATCAACATAGGCAAAAAGCCCAAAAGATACGCCAGGACACTTCCTCCCACAATCAAAACTCCCCCAACCGCCGGATGTAATTTTTTCTCTATCATAAGAATTCCTCCTCTTAAAATTTTCTATCTTTACAGACTTGATTAATAAAAATTTAAACCCTACAGGCGAGAGTTTGGAAAGGACCCCGCTTCACCATTGTGAGATATTCTGAAGAACCCGACTGAACAGCGATCCTAAAATGGTCAAAATTATCACAATCACTCCCCACCCTAACACACCATACGCAATTCCCCATTGAAATTTACGCGCCTGGAAATAGTAAGCACCCTGCCACAACAACCCGATGAAACCAACGGCCAACAGGACTTCTCCCCTGTCAAAAAACTCCATTACCATCGCTAAATCAGGTAAGGCCCCAACCGACGTCATCCACCCCATCACTAATACATTGACTGCCAACAAAATCAAATGGCACATGCTCAGGTAATCCCGATCCCTTACGGAAAAAAACAACAATCCCGCCCACGTCAAAGGAATTGCCGCTAGAGCTACGAAACTGACAACTATCATCAGCTCAGGCAAAATGGAAGAAAACGTTCCAATAGCCGTTATAAACAAAGCCAGACTCGCTACCACACTAACAAAAAAAATCAGCAACCAACCAACTCTCCTCCACCAATTTTCTAATCCGCCTTTCAACACAGCAAAAAACAGCAACCCTCCATTGACCCATCCCATCAATGTCAGCAAGATTGCCAATTCATTTTCCGTCATTCCCCCGGGTTGCCGAAAAAGCAAAAATCCGGCCACCAGCAACCCGGCCAACACTCCCCAATAAATCACCTCCAGGCCGCGCCGTATCCGCTGATTCATACCGCCTCCTCAAAAAAAACGGTTATTACATCCAATCTTCCTCAAATTATCACATAAAAATCCAGAGATTGCAAGTATTTATAATACAAAACCCGAAAAGCATTTACTAAAAATGAAACGTGCCCACCTGTATAGTGAGCACGTTGTAATATTCCGCAAATGATACTTTCCCCGTAAGCTACGCCGGGCAGGACAGAGGGAGAGAGTTTGTTTGTTTATGTTGTTGCGCGCATCAGAATGCGCGCAACAACATCGCCTTTTCCAGAACCGTCCCGGCAACACGCACCGAGCCCCTCCCCTCACCGCCATGCCGGCCACGCCTCTTCACAAAGAAAATCTCCTCTCTTCTTCTCTGTGATCTCTGCGCCTCTGTGGTGAAATCTCTGCTCTTTCTTCTCCTTCGAGCTGCCGCCCCCGCGACACGCTCTGAGCCCCTCCTACCTCCGTTTCACCCACTTGTTCGTTTGATACTTCCCCGTCGGCCGGAGTGACTCGTACAGCCGGTTTGAAATGTAAGGCTCCGGCGCCGAACCGATATAGGCCTCGCGGATTCCCGCCCGATGCAGCCGCCGGAAACACTCCATCACCACCGCCTTCGCCAGCCCCCGCCGTTGATAGTCGGGCACCGTCCCCACCGGATCGATCTCCGCCATCCCGTTCTCCCGATCCGGCCAGGTCAGACAGAAGGCCGCCTGGACTCCCTCCGGCGAAAGGACCGCCATATCCCATTCCGGCGCATAGCCCGGCGCCCGGCTCTTGGAATCGTACCAGGCCCGATCCAACGTCTCCCGCCCAAACGCCGCCCGCACCGCCGCCACATGGCCGTCGATATCCGGATGCTCCGCCAACGTGACGATACGAAAGCCGGCCGGCAGCTCCGGTTCCGGATAAAGCTGCGAGACATCGTACCGCCGTGCATAACCGTCGTCCCCGGCATCCTCATACCCCCGCGCCGTCAACAACTCCCGCAGCGCTCGATCGTAATCTTCAGCAAAGATCTCCAGCACGGATTTCTCCCGCGCCCACACCGTCTCAGCCCAGATCAACATGGCCTCAGCCGCCTCGTGATAATCGGGGTGCAATTGCAGCATCAACCCGTTATCCCCATACTCACAGATGCAAAATCCGATTAACCGCCCCCCCTCCTCCCGCCACAAATGGACATTCTCCTCAAAAAAGCGAGGATTCAAACGGGCCCGCCGGGCATTCCCCCCATAGCGCCAGTCCTCCAGCCGGGAGAAAAACCAGTTATTTGGCCCCCTCGTCAACGCATAAGTCTCCCGCAGAAACTCATGCAGCTCCGCAAACTCCGCTTCCGTATGATGATAGTCGCAGTCGTAAATGGACATTGTCGCTCCTTTCTTGTGAAAAAATGGATTCGCATTTCACGCCATTCTCAGCCCCAAAGGGGCGACCTTAAGGTAGCCTGGGGTAAAGCCCCAGGAAAATCCCCCCAATCAAAGCACCGCCGCCAGAATCGACCAGCCAATCTGATCCACTACAAACACAATCGCCCCACCGACCAACGTCGCCACCAGGGCAATGACCAGCAACTGGATTCCATTCCACAGCCCCATCCCCACCGGCACACGATCATAAGGCTCATTCGGCGTCTGCACAAAAAGGGGACTGCCTCCCACCAGCGCAACGCTCAAAAATCCCGCCGGTATGGCTCCCCCAACCCAAATCGAAACCAGACTCACCCCCACCCCCACAGCTCCGACCAGATATCCCCCCGCGCCGAAAGCCTCCCCCATCGCCAGCATAACCGCCACCGCAAACACCCCATTGACCGACAATATCCCCCCCATCGCCACAACCCATCCCAGAATTGCCAGACAACCCAACCGGCCGGCCGCTTCATGCCGGCGCTCCCACCGTGATTTCATCAACTCCGGATCGGAACGCACATAAGCCCCCAACCGTTGCGCTGCCTCCCCCGTCACCGCCGCGAGAATCACCGCCCCCAGAAAAACAAATCGCCCCAGCCCCTCACCCCACAACACCCCCACCGCCCACACCATCATCCCAAAAATCGACATCTCCCCCCTCCTGAACTTCCGTGTCCTGTCTTTTAACATAGGCCCGCTTAAGGTGCGACGCACTTTCCATCCATAGAACCACCGATTCAAACGGACCAACCTGAAAGCAAGCCACCTGTCCTTGCAAGATCAGAGTGCGTTGCACCTCTTTAGAAAATCACCCGCATCTAGCCCTTTCCCCGTAAGGTACGCCGCGCTGGATGGGGGGAGAGAGTTTTTTTGTTTATGTTTTCGTGCGCATCAGAATGCGCACGAAAACATGCCCTTTTCCAATCCCGCCCCCGGCGACACAGGCTGTCTACTGTCTACTTGCTGCTGTCTGCTTTCTTTGGCCTTTTCCAATCCCACCCCGGCGACGCCATCTCCCCCCCTCTCCCTCCCGCATCGCTCGCAGCTGTACCCCATAACGCATCAACTCGAATCGCGTCGCTGCTTAACAACAAAACAGGGGAGAGGGGGCCAGGGGGTGAGGGCCAACGCCCGAAAACATGGCCTTTTCCAGAACCGCCCCGACGACACAGGCTGTCTACTGTCTACTTGCTGCTGTCTGCTTTCTTTGGCCTTTTCCAATCCCACCCCGGCGACGCCATCTCCCCCCCTCTCCCTCCCGCATCGCTCGCAGCTGTACCCCATAACGCATCAACTCGAATCGCGTCGCTGCTTAACAACAAAACAGGGGAGAGGGGGCAGGGAGTGAGGGTCCCGCCCGAAAACATAGCCTTTTCCAGAGCCGCCCCGGCGACACAGGCTGTCTACTGTCTACTTGCGGCTGTCTACTTCCCCTTGCCTCTTTCGCCAATTGAATTATGATAGCAAACACTGACATAGCAACCCGATTAGAAAATGAGGTGTCTCATGAAACTGGCCGAAGCGCTCATCTTACGAGCCGACCATCAAAAACGGATCGAACAGCTCAAACAGCGCCTGTACCGCAATGCCAAAGTCCAGGAAGGCGAAATCCCGGGCGAAAACCCGGAAGAACTGCTCACCGAAATCGATCAAATCACCGCTGACTTGCTCCAACTCATCCAACGGATCAATGCCACCAACGCCACCACCGTCCTGTCCGACGGTCAGACCATCTCCGACGCCATCGCCACCCGCGACATATTGAGCATAAAACAAAAAATCCTTCGCGAACTCGCCACCTCTGCCGCCATCACTCAGGAACGCTACACCAAATCCGAAGTCAAATTCAAAAGCACCGTCAACGTTCCCGACCTGCAAAAACAGGCCGACGCCCTGGCCCGAAAATATCGCGAACTCGACACCCTCATCCAGGAAGCAAACTGGCTCACTGAACTGAAATAACCATCATTAGATGGCTATCAGAAGTAAACTCTAAACGGATAAAGAGATTTAAAACCACCCATTTTTTGGCGGCTTCAGAAAGCCGCCAAAAAATGAAAAGAAAAAATTCTCTCCCCATCCAGCGCGTCGCTCTCTACACAAAAGAATCAAATGCGGGGCGCAAAAAGAACAGAGTTTGCCATAAAAACGCCAGTTGGTAACGACAACGATCAAGGCGAGCACAAAATCTCGTTGGGGATGACCCGCGAAATGGTAACGCAAAAGGCTGCGTTGAGGGTTCAACTCCCTCTACAGAGTACGCCCCGCACAGTCACAAGCGTACCAGGCAATGAACAATGTTACTACCACCGTGCTGATTGATCGTCGCCGCGAGGGAGGGTAAGGGGACCTTCCTGGATGACTCAAACAACAAAAGCGCCGTCCTTCTTCAAGGACGGCGCTTTGCTGCCGGAAAAAGCCCCTGTTTTCGCACTGGCAGTGCGAAAACATAAATAAAAAAACTCCCTCCCCCTATCCAGCGCGTCGCTTTTTACCCCATAAAAACCTTTTGCGGGACGCTGAAAACGCTCGCTGCACCTGTCGAAAAAAATCCTACCACCGGCACTTCAACCGGCTCAGATCCGCATCCGCCGCCGGCTCATGCACCACCCAATCCGCCAGATAGAGATCCTGATGCCGCGCCAGCAACACCACCTTCGACTCGCCGCCCTCCTCCAACCGCACACACCGCACCTCCACCGGAGGGTACGGCAACGGATGCCCGCTGCTGCCGCTATAAGACTTCAACACCTCCGAGTAAACGCTGGTCACTATCACCGGAGTGTTTTCATAAGTGAAAGAAGTCGCATAGCGATAACCCTGACTGAACGAAGCCCCGCTCATCGTCGCCGTGAAATTCTGCGGCAGATCCGCCCGCACTGACTGCTGCACCACCACCGACTTCCCATCATGGTTGGCCCGATAAGTCGTATACCCGGAAAGAGCCGCCGCGGCCGGATCGGAATAGTTAGAAGAAACGATCACCCCCATGACCACCGCCAGAAGCACAATCGACACTAACGCCAGCCGCACCCATCGTCCCATCGCACACCTCCCTGCCTTCACATCAACTGTTCAGCCGCCAACGCCCCCGATTCTACCGCCGCCTCAAACGTCGGATAAATCATATAATCGCCGGCCAGCGCCACATCCCCCTTGATCGTCGCATGCAGCCGCGTCAACCGTTGATAAGCGCCCGGAGTCATCACCGGGTAGGCATGCTGGAACCGTTGAATATCATGCCCCGTAATACGCGCCGCCGCTTTGGGAAAAATCCCCTCAAGTTGCGCATAGATCGTCTGCAATATCGCAGCATCGGTCATCGTCACCAGCTTGCTGTCCTTATATTGCTGCGGCGCAACGTAAATCCCCATCACATACCCGGGTTTCTTTGCCCTCGCCGGATCAGATAACCGCTGGACCCAGGTACTGTCGTAAATATCGGTAAAAAACCCGCCATCGGGAACCGCCAGATCGAAGGCTTGATTGAAAATCGGCTCTTCACTGAACAATGCCACCGTAAGATAAGGAGCATAAGGAATCTGTTTCAACAACTTCAACGGTTCCGCAGACAAAAGCGTCGGCGCAATCTTCAAAACAATCGGCGCGGGAACCGCCAGCACCACCTGGTTGGATAACAAAAGCCGCGCCTTCCCGGTTTTATCAGTATAAGCAATTTGATACCGGTCGCCTTTACGGGTCACAGCCGTCACCGTCGCCGACCTCTGAATACGATTCGCCAACCGACCCGCCAAGGCCGCCGTGATCTCGGTAATGCCCGTCGTCAAAGTATAAGCTCCCGTCGATTCCCGCCCTCGCGTCGGCAAATTCTCCAAATCAGCCACCCGTTGAATCGGCTCATCGTCCATATAATCAAACGCAATCTCCGGAATAAAGCTCAAAGCCGAAATTTCATCCAGATTGGCGCCGAACAACCCCCGAGCCGCCACGTTATACCGCTCATAAAAAAACCGGGGCGCCTCTAATTCATCGAACCATTGCCGCACCGTCAACCGATCAAGCCGGGCCAGATCGGATTTCAAATCAAAATCCGGCACATCCGCATAATCCTCCATCACCTGCTGCATCTGAGCCATAAAACGATTATAATCTCCCAGACTGCTCTTTTTAATGGAAAGCAACGCCAGCCCCTCGTCGCCATAATAGAACTTCCCATCAGAATAAGTCGCATCCATCGGCGCCGGAATCTCCCGCATCTTGAGCTTCAACTCCTGGATCAACTGCTTCAGCGTCCCCTCCGGTAATCCCAGATACTCCGTCCCTTTAGCATACACCCAGCCCTGATACTCTCCCGAGAGCGTCCGCCCCCCAATCTGCGCATTCTGCTCCAAAATCTGCACATCGCGCTGCCTGAGCAAATAGGCTGCCGTCAACCCCGCAATCCCACCTCCGATGATCGCCACTTCACACGTCCCCGGCGCCGAATTGAAAGCTGCCGCTGTTTCAAACGACAGTCCCCCCAAAACCGCTCCGGTAATCCCTGCCAATCCCTGTAAAAATTCCCGCCGGCTCCATCGCCGCCCTGCCACAGCCCCCATCTTTCCTTTCATGACCGACGCTCCTTTTTCCCAAAATGATTTTCTATTTACCGCCAGTCTTTCGTTCACACGCTCCCTTATCTTCCCTACCGATCACCCCCCCATCCCATTAAACATTAAGGGCGCGTAGTTGCGGATCACGCGCCCCTAATGCTTTTAATGCGGTACCGCATCATTCACTCAGATTTCACCCCAAAAGCGCCGGGAACCAGAGAAAAAGCCTCTGCTGCGGGGCGTAAAACTGCCAAAAACATTTTTCGGCGGCCTGGAAGGCCGCCGAAAAATGAAACAAAACAACTCCCCCGCCTTACCGGGCCCCCCGGCACACAATCGGCAGATAAAGCGAATACCGGTTCATATTCACCGTCCCCGTAACGGACTGCGTCCCGCAGGGATTCGTCGCCGTCAACATCACGGTATACGGCGTAATCGCCGGCGAAACCGGATAGGTATGCGTGATCACCGCCTCACTGCTGCTTAACGTCACGCCGTCCCCAAAATTCCACTCATAGACATACGGTAGCGTCCCCGTCGTACTCCCCGTGAATGTCACCAGCTGTCCCGGCTGCGGCATCCACGGCGTCCAGCTGAAAGCCGTCCCCGTCACTGGAGTACAACTCCCCAAAACGTGCAGGGTGATCGGGAAGGTCGTCTGCAATTCATCCGCATCGTTGCTCGCCACGACCAGCGTGGTCGTGTAATCCCCGGTCGCCAGCCCCGTCGTATTGAAATTCAAAGCGACTGCGGTCGCCCCGGCCCCGGAACTGATCGTCCCGCTCACCGGCTGAACCGCCAGCCAACCAACAGCCGGAACGATACTGTTGGTATAAACCAGCATCCCCGCACCACTGTTGCCGATGTTGAAATTGCGCACGCCCGAGGCCCCGGTGCCCAAACTCACCTCATACCCGGCAGGCGGTGCCGTGATATCGATCTCCGGAGGTGCCGCCGGACAGGTGCTGACCAGCTTCAACACCCGCGAACTCATAAAGAAATTGGAACCGTCGGACTCACGGCCCGTCGCTACGTAAAAATTCTGCCCATCCGAATCCGCACCGGCGCTGTAAAGCATGGTACTCATCGGATTGAGCTGGAACCAGATCCGGGAAACCGTATCGTAGACCCAGACATAGTTGGAAGCGGTTGCCGTCGTCCCGCCGCCGCCCGCCATGACCAGATATCGGTCATACAACACGGCATCTGCCGCGCTGGCCCAGGCAGCAGGAAGATCCACTCCCAGCGTCCAGGTATTGGCCGCCGTATCGTAGATCTCCATGCTGGAAAGTGCGCTGAGATACGAACCGCCGGCAATGTAAATCTTCCCTCCGATCACGCCGGCCGAAGCATAGTAACGCGCCTGGTTCAGCGGTGCCGCTTCGCTCCAGCTGTTGCCCGTCGGATTGTAACGGAAAACGCGATTGTGGGTCGTCGCCGTTGCCCACCCACCGTTGCCGCCGATAATGTAGAGCTGTCCATCCAGGGCGACAGCCTGATATTGCCACAACGGAATGATGGTCAACCGGGCCCCCAACGTCCAGGTATTGACCGTCGTGTCGTAGATCTGCAAATCATCCAGATAGAAGCCGTTGCGATCGTAACCGCCGAACACGTAAATCTTGTTGCCGATCGCTACCGGATCGATCCCCTGAACCGGGGTGATCATCGAGGTCATGGTCTCCCAGACATTAGAAGCGAGGTTCAGCCGATAAACGCTTCCCACCGAATCGGTCATGGTCGTGCTGGCCTGCCCACCCATCTGATAGAGATAGCCGTTGTGATAGGTGATTCCGGCATACCGAACCGCCCGCGGCGAAGCGGCCCGATCCTGCCAGCTGTTGCCCGGGTTGATCAACGTCATAATCCGCACCGCAGCATCGAAACCGCCCAGCTGCGCATGCGCCGTCAGAGTCACCAGATCCGAACTCCCCGCCGACGCGGTGATCGGCGCCGTGACGGTAACCGTCACGCTGCGCGTCGAATAAGGTGACATCTGAATCGACGGCGGGAAACCGGTCGTCCAGGCCGGGACTGCCGGACTGGTCCCCAGATTGATCGTGTCGGTGATGGAATTATCGTTGCTCAGGGTCAGGGTATAAACCGTCTGCGCCCCCGGACAAACCATCCCCACCGAATCCGATCTCAAACCGATCCCGGCGCAGGGCTGAATGATGGCAATCTCATCCAGATACATGTTGTTGCCGTAGGCCCCAATAGCCTGCAACCCCACCCGGATATGATTCTGCCCCCGATAGGCCGACAAATCGATCGTATGCAGCTCCCAGTGTGCCGTCGCCGCATAGCGGGCGATCGGGGCCGCCACATCCGTATAAACCCCGCCATTGACCGAAATCTGAGGAATGATCCGGTCGTTATTCGAGGAATACCCCGTGTCGTGATACATCCAGAACTGCAACACCGGATGGGACAAAGCCGTAAAGTCCAGCTCTCCGGTGTAGAGCCGCACGGAATCCCCGCTGTCGGAGTTGTAAGAATTGTATTTCAACATTCCCGCCCCGCTGTACGGCAGCAGAGTAGGATAAGTCCCGGCGGCAACCCGACTCCATTGCGGAGCCCCCTGAGTCCCGGCATCCGTAATCACTGCCGTTCCCCACCCCGTCGGCGGGAAAAGCACCCCGTCAAAACCTTCGCTCAGGGCCAGACCGTTGACGATCTGAATAGGACTCGCGGTCACATTGAGCGGCGCCGCCAGGGTAGGAGCCGAAACCACCGCCGTGTTGGCCGGCACCGCACCGCCGCAGGCCACGGTAGGCGTCAGACTGAAACTCAACGTCAGAGCCTGCCCACCGGCCACCGTTCCGTTCCAGATCAATCCCCCCGTTGTATTGGAAATTACACTGCCCTGATTGACACTGATATTGTAAGCCGGCCCCGTCGTCCCCGCCGGGAAGGTATCGACGATACGGGTCCCGGTACTGTCGGCCATGCCCGAGTTGCTGACAACGATAGTGTAAACCACCGGAGCGTTTTGCCCGAGCATCCCGGGTCCCGATTTCGCAGCCGTCAACACGACGGTGTAATTGTAAAGCGTTACCACCCCGGTAACCTGCCCGCTCGCAAAAGCATTGATCGCCGTCTGGGTAACAATGTAAGACCGCATCGTATTCACCGGCGGCAAGGCATAAGTATGCGTCGGATTCTGCAACGTGCCGGTCACCCCATCACCGAAATTCCACACCCAGGAGGTCGCCCCACTGCCGGTATCGGTAAAGACCGCCGTCGCATTGGGCGCATAGAGCGGACTGTTGGAGATAAAGCCGGCCGTCGGCCCGGCACCGATCGACACAGTCGTCGTCGCCACATCCTGCCCCACCGCATTCTCCGCCGTGATGATCGCGGTATACGAACCGGCAGCGTAAGTATGCGCCATCACCAAACCGCCCGCAATCACGGTCCCATCGCCGAAATTCCAGGTATAGGTGATCGGCGTGGAACCGGCCAGCAGCGTAGCCGTGAAATTCGTCGCCTGACCCAACGGCGTAGCGGCATCCCCCACCAACGTGATATCCGGAGCCACCGGAGCCGCCAGAATCGTCACCGGGTTATACGCCTGAGCCGAACCGCAGCGATTGACCACCGTCAGGGTCACCGGATAGGTCGTCGCACTGAGATAGCTGTGGGTAATCGGATTCCCCATCGCCGTCGCGCTGCCGTCGCCGAAATCCCAGCTGTAAGTCAAAGGCAACGTCCCGGTCAACACCGCCCCATTGAAAGTAACCTCTTCATTGATCATCGGCGAAGGCGGAGCGAAATCAAAGGAGGCCCCTCCCGGCAATTCGCAACAGGCCTGGATCTTCACCGCATCCAGGAAGATATTGTTACCGGCCTCGCTGATCGCCAGGAAGCCCACCCAAACGGTCTGACCGGCATAAGCCGAAAGATCCACTCCATGCAGCCGCCACTCGCCGGTGGTAACGGCATATCGATAGATCGGCGCTCCCACATTCTGGTAACTCGTACCGTCGGTCGATGCCTGGACCTGGATTCGATCGAAGGAGGCCGAGTATCCCGAATCATGATACATAGCAAAGATCAAGAGCGGATTGCTGACTCCGGCCAGCGATACCGGATTGGAACTCAACCGCACCGCCGCCCCGAAGTAATAGTAAGAGTTAAATTTAGCCAGCGCCTGGCCGCTGTAAGGCCCGCTCGGGATGGTAGGACTGCCGCCGGTGATCTCCCGGGTCCAGGCCGGAGTGCCGGTCTGGGTAACGATCGTCGTCGTCCATCCCGCCGGCGGGAAAGTCGTGGACTCAAAACTCTCGTTCAGACGAGAATAAGGTCCGTAAACCGTCACACCCGGCGCCGCTGCCAGGAAAGGCGCCTGTTGCGTAACCTCCGAAATGATGGCCGTGTTGGTAAGCACCTGAGAACATTGTTCCGCAGAGACCGTCACCGGAATCGTTACATAGATCGTGGTATACAACGAAATAACCCCGCTCCAGTCGATCTCGGTCGCCGTGGCCGTCACGATGCCGGCCGAGGCCGTCACCCCCGCCAGATTGGCCGTCATCCCCGCCGGAAGCGCATCATGCATCGAAGCCGCATAAGCCGTGACGGTACCGCTATTCTGAATCGCCACCCGATAAGTCACGACATTGCCGCCCTGCACGGCCAGATCGGAAACGCTCTTCTTGGAAGCGGTCAGATCCGGCGCATTGATCAGATTGCTCGCCGCCGTGATCGTAACCGGCACAGCCAGCGGGTCGCTGATCGTGGCGCTGTTGGTGATCCGCCCCGAAAGGCCCACCACGGTGGCATTGAAGGTGATGGTAATCCGGCCGCCCGCCGTAATCAAACCGCTCCACCCGATGCCGTTGGCATCGTTCAACACCCCGCCGCCGGTCACCAGCGCGGAAGCCGCCACATACGCCGCCCCGGCCGGAATCGGATCGCTGATCGTGGCGGTGCCGGAAAGCGCCCCGTTGTTGATCACCACCAGCGTATAAGTCAACGGCTGCCCCACATTGACCGGGGTACCGTTGGGCAAAACGTTCTTGTAAGAACTACTGTACTTAGGCGTGGCCAGCGCATTGCTCATCGTCAACGTCACCGGCGCCGTGCTGAGCGGATCGCTGATCACGGCCGTGTTGACAATCAAGCCCGAAACCAGATTCGCTGCGGTCACATGGTAAGTAAAAGTGATCGTAGCCCCGGGAGCCATGGCCCCGCTCCAGCTCAAAACGCCGTCACTGAATGTGGGAAGCGGATCGCTGGGATCGATCCACCCAAACGTCGTTCCCAACGGCAACGGATCGGTAAAGTTGATGGAGCCGGCCACCGCGCCGACATTCCGCACCACCACCGTATAAGTCAAAGGATCGCCGGGGAAAACCAGAGCCGCGGGCTGCACGCTCTTGCTCGAAAGCTCATAAAGCGGCCGTTGAGGCGGCAGATAACGGATAGCCAGACCATCCTCCACCGGTGCCGGAATTGTCAAACCGGAACCGTAGAAATAAAGCAAGCCTTCGCTGCCGGCGGAATTCTCCAGCCCCAGAGTGGCTCCCTGTCCCGTCCCGCGAGGGTTTGATAAATCCTTCTGTTGATACTGGCAGGTGATCTGATGAGTCGATTCCTCAAGGATCATCTGGAAACGATAGGGAGGCATCTCCCCAATTGAATAGGCGCCGTCTTCCACCACAAAAGTGAAAATAGCCTGTCGGTTGGGCGCGCTGCCCTGCACCTCATAATAAATACCTTCGGTGAGAGCCGCCGTGCTGTTGAGCTTCAGATCATCCCAATAACAGGCCGCATAGTTGTTCGGCGTGCCGGAATTGGGAATCGTAACATTGGTAGGAATATCCGCACTGCTGCCGAAGGTCAAATACCCGTTGACATCGGCGTAAACCGTACTGTACGTCTGAGTAAAAAAGGTGAAATTGAACGGCAACTCGGCCCGATAGGAGCCGTCATTGATGACACCCGAAGCCAGAGTGATCAAATTGCTGGTCGTCAGCGGTTCCGTCCAGGCAAAAACCGGGCCGCCGGCGGCATAGCTGTCTTTGTAGGTATAGCCGAAAGCCGTCGGTCCGCCCGTAGGCACTTGCATCTGGAAACTCGCAGTTTTGGTAACCGGAACGCTCAATCCCGGATCGTTGATATAAGCCGTGCTGGTAAATAAACCCGTAGTCGAAGGCAATATCAAAGAATAGGTCAAAATAGCCCGGCCGTTGATAGGAACCACCCCGGTCCAGGTGATCCCGACTGTACTCGTCGACAACGTCCCGCCCCATACGGCGCTCGCAGACACCAACGTCGCCCCGGCAGGAATCGGACTGAAAAGCGTCGCCGCCGTTGCAGTCGCAACCGAACTGGTATTCATAACATCAAAGGTATAAGTCACAACCGATCCCGGATGCGTCCACCCGGCTGTCGGCATCAACGTTGAAATATTGAATATCGGCTCGGCAATCGGATTGCCGGCAGAAATATTCACCGGTACCAGGATCAAAGGATCGCTGATCGTGGCCGTATTGGTCACATATCCCCGCATCGCCGTCAACGTGACCGCAAAAGTCACTGTAAGCCGCCCCCCCACCGCCAACGAAGTCGGCTCCATAATCACCGCATTGAGGCTGTCGCTGTAACTCGCGCCGCCCTGCACCGAACCGGGAACATAGGTCGCCCCGGTCGGAATCGGATCGTTCAGAGTAAAAGTGCCGGTCGTAATGCCGGAATTGAAAACGCCGACGGTATAGGTAACCACATCGCCGGCAAGACGTGATCCTGTAGGCATAACCGTCTTACTTGAGGCGAAATACAGAGGAACCGCTTCCGTCTCCATCTCAAAACGCAGATTCGGACGGGAAAAAGACCGGCCGTCATAAAGCGGCGGGGTTTCAGCATCGGCATATCCGTAAACCGTTCGATAATTGGGAGAAGTCGAAGTGGCGTAAACCTGATAATAAGTGCCTGCATATCCCCCGTTATCTCCCCACACAATTTCAATCAATAAATTCTTATTGGAATTAAAATTGAAATCGGCAATATCAAACCAGACCCAGCCGGTTGCGCTCGGCATCGTTTCGGAATAACCGCTGCCGCCGTAAACCATCGTGGCGCTGGAAGTATCCAGATAAGCCGTGCTGGTGATACTGGTGGTGGGAATTTCCATCATCCGAATGGTAAAATTGGACAGCGTTCGATAACTTGCAGCTATCGTGCTGATATTAAAAGCTATGCGCTTGATCGGCCCGGAATAGCCGATTTCAGAACCCATATACAACATCTGAGTCTTATTGTTCTCATAGTTGTTGTAAAAAGGTCCGTAAGAAAAAACCGTCGTGCCGGTCCCCATCGTAAGCGTTATCAGCTCAGCCGCAGAAGGTGAATTGGGTTGCGGCGGGGCAAATTGAGATTGAGCCGCAAGCGGCAGCGCCGTAAACAACAACACCAAAATAGTCAGAGTCAACACAAATACCCCGACCCCCCTCAAGCCTTTCGTACGCATAAAATCCTCCTTCTGGCCGAATACACCGACAATGAAATAAAAAGAATCCTCACCTCTCACAAAACCAAATCCGCCCGCTCATCCTCCTTTCCACACCCAACCTCCCCAATCTAAACAAGATCACGGGCGGCCACATCGGGCCGCCCCTACACGGACACCGTCGCTGCTCGCCAACAAAAATTCCTCTTCCTCTCCCCCGCCCCCAAAAGCCCATTTTATCGACGGCCTTCCCAGGCCGTCGATAAAATAAATAAAAATAACTCTCTCCCCCTGCTTCGCACAGCGCGTCGCTACCCGCCGAAAAAAACCTCACGCGGAACGCTAAACCAAAGAATCGGGCAACGCCACATCGGCCCCGCCGATAATCCCATCCAACTGGCGCGCATTGCGCGCCCCCACAATCGCCGCCGTCACCGCCGGATGGCGCAACGTCCACCCAATCGCCACCTCGCCCGGCGTCCGCTGCTGCGGCGCCCCAATCTCCCGCAACTGCTCCACCAACGCCAGATTCTTCGCCAACCGCGGATCATTAAAATTAGGATCCGTCTTACGCCAATCGTCCGCCGGGAAAGCCGCAATGCGCTCCCGCGTCATCGCCCCCGTCAACAACCCCGACGCCATCGGCGAATAGACAATCACCCCAATCCCCTGCTCCTTACAATAAGGCAAAATCTCCGCCTCAATCCCCCGTCGAATCAACGAATACGGCGGCTGCAACGACGTAATCGGCGCAATCGCCTGCGCCTGCTTCATCTCCGTCACATCGAAATTGGAAACCCCGATCCAGCGCAGTTTCCCCTCCTGCTTCAACTTCGCCAACATCCCCCAACCCTCATCGATATCTTCCAACTTATCCGTCGGCCAGTGAATCTGATAGAGATCGATCGTCTCCACCTCCAGCCGGCGCAAACTATCCTCACACTCCTGCCGGATCGACTCCGCATCCAGCACCTTCGCCACATTCCCCTTCGCATCCCAGCGCAACCCACACTTGGTAAAAACATAAGGCCGCGGCCCCGACCAGGACTTCAACGCCCGGGCCACCACCTCTTCCGAATGTCCCAAACCGTACACCGCCGCCGTATCGATCCAATTGATCCCCAGTTCCAACGCCCTGTGAATCGCCGCAATGGAATCATCGTCATCCTGAGGCCCCCAGGCAAATTGCCAGCCGCCCCCACCGATAGCCCACGCGCCAAAACCGATCGTGGTAATCTGTAAATCTGAATTTCCCAGTTGTCGCGTTTGCATGGCATTCTCCTTGAAGTTGATTTGTGAATACATCAAATTTTATAGGCTTTTCCCCAAGATAAAAGCTCTCACTCCAAACCCACTCCCGCCGCACACAACGGACAATCCTCCGGTCGCCACAACCCGCTCGTGAACGTCGCCAGCGACACCACCGAAATCCCCCGCGGCTCAAAATAATCCGGCGCCGCCCGACCCAATACCAGGAGCGCCCCCACAACAACAATCTGAGCGCCGCAAGCCGTCAACGTCGCCACCGTCCCCCGCACCGCCGACCCCGCATTGGTCACATCGTCGAGCACCGCCACCCGCTTTCCCGCCGCCGACGCCCTCACACTCGCCGGCAAGAGATACTCTACCGGATACAACCCCTCAAACTCAGACTTCACCCGCCGCTCCGTATAGAAAAACTCCACCCCCAACTGCGCCGCCGCCATCTGCGCCAGCAAAGCGCCCCCCACCAACGGACCACAGATCGCCTCCGGCTGATAAAAAGCCAACTGCCCCGCCAGCTCATTCACCCACGGCAGTAAAACCTGCGGCCGCACAAACAACCGATCCAGCTCCAGCCACAGATCCCCGTGATGGCCCGACTCGAGCAGAAAATGTCCCCGTCGTCCCCCCGCCAGCGCCAGAATCTCATCCAACCGATCCTGAACCTCAGCCACCACGCCCTCCTTTTCCCCTTCTTTTTGTCCTGAAAATAGCCCGGCCACCGAAAAATCCCCCCAGGGCGGCCACATCGGGCCGCCCCTACCCGAACACCGCCAATGTAGGGACAGGGTTACCCCGTCCGGCCCTGGAACGTCCCGCAAATGATACCTTCCTCATAAGAACCGCCGCGCTGGATCGGGGGAGAGTTTTTTGTTTATGTTTGCGTGCGCATAAGAATGCGCACGCAAACATAGCCCTTTTCCAGAACCACCCCGGCGACGTACTCGCGCCCGCTCTTCCCCCTCTCCCTCCCGCATCGCTCGCGGCTCTACCCCAAAACGCAGCAACTCACATCGCGTCGCTGCTTAACAACAAAACAGGGGAGAGGGGGCAGGGGGTGAGGGCCCGCGCACCAAAACATGGCTTTCTCCAGAGTCGCCCCGGCGACACCGGTTGTCTACTTCCCCTGCATCGTTTAAAACTCCGAAACCGCTCCCGGCAGCGGGCCTTCCGCATCCCGCAACCCCGCAAAGTTATGATCCGCCTCGTCCTCCCGATAATGTGTCCCCCGCGAACTGCGGTTGTGCCAGGCCGCCCGCGTCACAATCCAGGCCGTCTGCGCCATATTCCGCAGCCCGATCAACGCATCGTTCAGCCGCGTCGAGCGGTAGAAATCGTCGATCGCCACCCACAAATGGTTCAAGTCGTTCAACGCCCGGGCCAGCCGGCGGGTATTCCGGGCCAGCCCCACATACAGCCACATAATGTCCTGAATCGACCGCCCGTCATTGTACAGCAGCACCGGATCGGCCGCCTTGCCCTCGCTCACATTCTGCCATGGCGGGATCGTCTCCACATCCACAGGCTGAAGATCGGCACGCCCTGCGATATCGCGGGCCGCCCGATCGCCCCAGACCAGCCCTTCCAGCAGCGATGTGCTGGCCAACCGGTTCGCCCCATGGAGCCCCGTGCAGCTCACCTCGCCCACCGCATAGAGCCCTTCGATCTGCGTCCGCCCCCAACCGTCCACCTGCACCCCACCGCAGAAATAGTGCGCCGCGGGCACCACCGGGATCGGCTCCGCCGTGACATCCAGCCCCGCCTTGCGGCAGGTCTCATAGATCGTCGGAAAGCGCTGGCGAATCCGCTCCGCCGGCATCACGCTCGCCAGATCGAGCAGCACATTGGGATAGCTGTGCGCCAGCATCTCATGATGGATCGCCCGCGCCACCACATCGCGCGGCGCCAGATCGCCCCATTTGGGCGCATAGTCATCCATAAAATGCCGGCCGTCGGGCGTATAGAGCCGCGCCCCTTCGCCCCGCACCGCCTCCGAGATCAGAAAATTATCGGTGCCCGGAATCGCCAGCGTCGTCGGATGGAACTGCACATACTCCGCATTGATCACCCGCGCCCCGGCGCGATAAGCCATCGCCAGCCCGTCGCCGCGCGCCCCTTCCGGATTGGTCGTATGGCGATAGATCCGGCCCGCGCCGCCCGTCGCCAGAATCGTCGCCTTCGCCAGTACCCGATGGATGGTATTCTGAGCCCGATCCAGCACATAAGCGCCGTGACAGGTGACCGGCCGGTAAATCGCCAGCGGATCGCGGCTGTGGTGCGCCGACGTGATCAGATCGACCGCCGTATGGCCCGGCAGCAGCGTCACATTGGGCAGCGTCTTAAGCTTTTTGATCAACGCCACCTGGATAGCCCGGCCCGTCGCATCGCCCACATGCAAAATCCGCGAAATCGAATGCCCACCCTCGCGGGTGTACGAAAGCGCCCCTTCCTTCAGATCGAAAGGCACCTCCGCCTGCTCCAGCAACACCTGATAAACCAGATTCGGCCCATCCTCAGCCAGCAACCGCACCGCCGGCGGCCAGCTCAACCCGGCCCCCGCCCGCAGCACATCCTCCACCAGCAGGTCGGGAGAATCCTCCAGACCGCGGGCAATAATCCCGCCCTGGGCATAACGGGTATTGGATTCCTCCGGCTCATAAGTCCGCGTCACCAGCATCACCTGCCGTTCGCGATCCTGCGCAAGCTGCAACGCCGCCGTCGCCCCGGCAATCCCACATCCAATGATCAACACATCCGTCTCAATCGGCATCGTTTTACCTCTTTATTTATGTTTTCGCGCGCCTCAGAAGGCGCGCGAAAACATGGACTTTCTCTTCCTGTCTACTGTCTACTTTCTACTGTCTACTTGATGGAAAGCATCCTCTCCAGCGCCACCTTCGCCCACGCCGCATCGCCCGGATTGACCTTAATCTCATTGGAGAAATCGCCGCGCACCAGCGCCTCCAGCGTCGCCTCCAGCTTCTCCGCCGTAATCTGCCCCATCGTCGGACAGAACGGCGGCACATCCGCCAGCGGCACAATCGTCAACGCCGGGAATTCCCGCTGCAACCGATAGACCAACCGACTCTCCGTCCCGATCGCCCAGACCGATCCGGCCGGCGCTGCCGAAATCCACTGCAACATCTTCGAAGTCGAGCCCGCCTCATCGGCCAGCGCCACCACCTCAGCCTTGCATTCCGGATGGACCACCACCCGCACGCCGGAATAACGCTCGCGCACCGCCTTGATATGCTCCGGGCGGAACATCTGATGCACATTGCAGGCCCCCGGCCAGAGCAACACCCGCGTCGCCCGCAAAACCTCCGGACTCAACCGCCGCCGCAAATTCCAGAGCGCCATCTCCTCCGCCGGAATCCCCATCTTCAACGCCGTATTCCGCGCCAGATGCTGATCCGGGAAAAAGAAAACCCGCGGCCGCTGAGCGAGCGCCCATCGCAGCACCTTCTCCGCATTGCCCGACGTACAGACCACCCCGCCGTGCTGACCGCAGAACCCCTTCAACGCCGCCGACGAATTGATGTAAGTAATCGGCGTGAACTCCGCATCCGCATTGCCGAAAGCCTCATCCAACGCATCCCAGGCCGCCTGCACGCCCGCCGGCGTCGCCGTATCGGCCAGACAGCAGCCCGCCGTCGGATCGGGACTCAACACCCGCTGCCCCGAACGCGCCAGCACCGCCGCGCCCTCCGCCATAAAATGCACCCCGCAGAAAACGATATACTTCGCCTCCGTCTGGGTCGCCTGCCGCGCCAGCTCCAACGAATCGCCGCGATAATCCGCAAAAGCAATCACCTCTTCGCGCTGATAGTGATGGCCCAAAATAACCAGCTTCGAGCCCAACTGCGCCTTCAACTCCTCGATCCGCCGGGCCGTCCGGGCCTGCGCCACCGCCTCCGGAGCGATCTTCATACTCAGATCCAGCGCCTTCACCGAATGGGTCAGCGCCCCCACCGAAATAAAGTTCACCCCCGTCGCCGCAATCTCCGCCACCGTCTTCAACGTCGCATTGCCCGAAGCCTCCAGCGGCACGCGGCCGGCCGTGATCGCCACCGCTTCCCGCATCGTCTCCAGGCTCATATTGTCCAGCATAATCTGGGTCAGCGGCGGCTCGATCGCCAGCGCCTCGCGCAGCTCATCCAGATTGCGCACCTCCACCTCGATCGGCAAGTCGGGATAAGCCGCCCGGGCCCGCTGCACCGCCGGCGTAATCCCGCCCGCGCCGTCGATGTGATTGTCTTTCACCATCACCATATCGAAAAGCGAACGCCGATGGTTGATCCCCCCGCCCATCCGCACCGCATACTTATCCAGCAGCCGATACCCCGGGATCGTCTTGCGGGTATCCAGGATCGCCGTATGGGTCGTCGAAACCGCATCGACAAAGGTCCGCGTCAGCGTGGCAATCCCCGACATCCGCTGCAAAAAGTTGAGCGCCGTCCGTTCACCGGCCAGCAGCGCCGCCCCGGATCCATGGACCTCGGCCACCAGCTCGCCCGCCACCACCGTCTGACCTTCCAACACATGGGCCTTGAAAATAATCGACGGATCGATCTTATGGAAAACCGCCTCCGCCACCGGCAGCCCGGCAATCACACCCGACTCCTTGGCCACAATCCGCCCGTGCAGCACCGTCTCCGGCGCAATCGTCGACAGACTGGTAGCATCGCCCGGCCCGATATCTTCCGCAATCGCCAGATCGATCAGCGGCCCCGCCGCCGCCAACAACGTAGTCACATCCATACGATCTCTCCAAATTGGGAATTTATATTTTTCGCGCGCCCTTCGGGCGCGCGAAAAATATATAAAATTCTTGCTAGGGCTTCATCACCAACGGCAGGTAAATCCGCGCCGGCCAATCAATCGTAATCACCCGCGTCGTACTCAACACCGCCAGATAATTGCTCGCCTCCACACTCACCGTATACACCCCCGGATCGAGCCAGGAGAACTGCACCGTATCCGTCAACCCCATATTGAAATGCTTCACCGCCGCCGCATTCGCAATCCGCCAGACATACGTGATCGGCTGAATCGCATCCACCGGCCCCACCGTCGCCGTAAACGTCTGCATCGTATTCCGATAGCCCCCTACCGGCCCCGTCATCACCAGCGTCTGCACCGGCGTAAAGACCGGCAGCGCCGTAATCGTCACCAGCTTCGACTCCACCATCTGCCCAAGCGGATTGGCCACCGTCACCGTGACCGGCCAGACGCCCGGCGTCGTCCAGGTAAACGAAACATCGTCGGAATGGCTGTAACGCACGTGCGTCTGCGTCGTCAGCCCCGGACTCTGCCAGGTATAGGTAAACGGCGAAGTCGCAATCGGATCCACCGTCGCATTGAACGAGATCGCACTCCCCACCGTCTGGCTCAACGTCCCGGCCGTCATCGTCAACGCCGCCATCGCCACCGGATTGCAAAGCCGGGCATCGTCCGTCGCCACCCACAACCGCTGCCATTCCTCATAATAGGCCTGCGCCACCGCCCGGTCGTGGATAATCAACGTATTTTCATCGTTGTCGTAAGCCCCACTGTCCGTCCAGTTATACGATCCCAGAATCACCGTCGGATCGCTGCCGAAGACATCGAGCACGGCGAACTTATGATGGACCTTCCCGGCAAAACTCTCGATCTTAATATGCCCCCCGGCCTGACAGAGCAAGGCATCGGCCGAATAAGCGCTCCCCGCCCCCAGCTGATCCCAAACCCCAAAGAGCTCCACGCCCTGGTTCATCCGCTCGATCATCCGCTCAGTCAACAGAGAATCGGTCCAGAAGAACATCCCGAAATGCACCGTCGAATCGGCGTGCAGCAACTCATCGCGCACTTCAAAAGCCACCAGATCCGTCGGCGAGAAAAAGTTCTTCACCAACGTCCCCTGATAATTGAAAAGGTGCGCCGTATTGTCGCTCTTAGTCCCATGGAACAGACCGGACCACATCTCCTCGAATTCGATCCGGTAGACCCCCGCCATCGTCGTATCGGTCATCACAAACGAATTGTCGGCATTCAAAGTCAGGCCGGTATCGCTGAAATTCGTACTGCCGGTCCAGACCGTATGGCCGTCGAAAATCATAAACTTGTTATGTTGAATCGACGCATTGGTATCGGTAATCACCGTAATCCCGGCCGCCCGCAGCGCCTGATAACCGGCCGCCGATTCATTGAGCGCAGCCTCATCATCGCCCACCACCCGCACAACCAACCCTCGATTATGAGCGCTGATCAAAGCATCGATCACACTCTGGCGGTTCAAATCGTAAATCGCCGCATCGATCCCCGTCGTCGCATGGTCGATCAAATCCAACAGCGCCTGCTCTTTCACCGTCCGCACAATCGTCGTCGTCACTTCCGTCGTGGCGCGTTCATTGAAATAAATCGCATAATCCAGCGACGCCGTGACCGCCGTCGTCGTGAGCACACAGGTATGCGACATCCCGGTGCTGTTCGTCGCATCGCCGCAGCGCGGATTGTAAGTCCAGTTGCCCGCCACATCCCCGGCGGCGGTCAAATTGACGCGCACCATCGGCACCCGCCCCGACGAATTGCCTGAAAACCAGGCCGTCCCGCAATCCACCTCATCCACCAATACACTGGCACCGTCTTGCAAGGTGAGATATTCACCCGCATCCCCCATCGCCCCGCTGTAAATCTGATCGGCCGTCACGCCCGGGACCGTATTGTCATCCGTACGCTCCAGCAGATAATAACCGTGCGCCGGAATACTCCCCGTCAGCGTAATCGCAGGCGTCCCATCCGCCGAGCTAAGGCGCCAGTTCGCCAGATTGACCGCACTGCCCGTATTGTTGTACAGCTCGATCCACTCATCGTTAGAAGAAGTCGTCGTCCCCATCCAGGCCACCTCACTCACCACCACATCGAGAACGTTGGCATGAGGCCGCGCCGGAGCGCCGAGGACATAATTGAAAAACAGGGGTATAATTGCAAAGAAGGCCAGACAAGTCAAAATACCAAGCACGCGATAGATCCAGCGATGAGATACCATAGTACACTGCCTTTCTTCGATAAAAAATTCTGCTCGACCTGGCAACCGCCGGGGGCTTCCAGTCTACCTCCATTTTCAATGCTGTCAAAAGCCCATTATCCGGAAAACAACCTTAGAAAAAGCAAAAACCTCTCTTCCGGCAAGCTTTCCAGGGTAAACCTTACAAACAAAAAACGCTCTCTCCCTGCTTCGCACCGCGCGTCGATTCTTACCGGAAAAATACCAATTGCGGGACGCTAAAAACGCCCTTCAGATAAAAAACAACCGCCGCTACAAAACGCAGGAGAACAAACGCAGAAAAAACCATGTTGTGGCGGGCTTTCTGAAGCCCGCCACAACATAAACAAAAAAACTCTCTCCCCATCCAGCGCGGCGTACCTTACGGGAAAAGGGCCATTTGCGGGACGCTAAAAACGCCCTTCAGATAAAAAACAACCGCCGCTACAAAACGCAGGAGAACAAACGCAGAAAAAACCATGTTGTGGCGGGCTTTCTGAAGCCCGCCACAACATAAACAAAAAAACTCTCTCCCCATCCAGCGCGGCGTACCTTACGGGAAAAGTGCCATTTGCGGGACGCGGTTTCCTGGGGTTTTACCCCAGGCTTTCTTAAATCGCCCCTTCAGGGCTTAAAAAGGTGATTTCCCGATAAGGCATTTTTAGGGGAAGAGGGGAATTTGCACACCTTCTGAGGTGTGCAAATTCCCCTTAACAGCAATCCCCCCTTTCCCCCATCTGCGTCTTTGGGGGAAAGGGGGGCAGGGGGGATAGAGGGCCGGCACAGCCTACTTTTACAACAGGAGCAACCCATGTGGCTATTCGAAAAAAGAAAATATCCCAGCGGTCCCTATTGGGGAATGATATGGGCCCTCATCGGCATCCCTCTCATGCTTTGCTTCGCCTGCACCATGGAAATGCAATTCATCCCCTACAGAATCGCCGCGATCCTCACCCCCACCGCCGTTCCCCATTGCCAACCGCAAACCGGCGAAGGCTATATCATCACCGAACCGTTCCTGACCGGCCCCTCTTTCCGAATCGAAACCTACGAGCACCCCGGATCAATTGCGACTCGGGGTTCAATTCGCCTCGGCACTCGGGTAACCATCCTGGAATCCCAAGGGCATTCCAGAAGCAAACCCTGCTATCTTTATAAGATCATTCCTTCCTCAGGAATTGGAGAAATCTGGTGGATTCCCCAGGATGAACTGACCGTCGAAAAAGGCCTTCCCGTCCCACTGGAATGCGTCTGTGACCCGGAAAGCTATCCCGACCACACCCCGACCACCGGCTGGGTCTACACCTACGCCCCCCCCGGCTACGGAATCCTGCTCCTCCCCAGTCAAGAAATGCGCCAGGACGAACTGCCCAAACCCATGCTTCGCAGCGGCGTCACCGTTGAAATCTTGCAGACCTACTGGTCCTCCGAATACACTAACTATAATACCCGGTGCTACCGCTATCGGGTGCGCGAGCCCCAAACCGGCACCACCGGCTGGCTGCCCGAAGAATTCATCACCAGCGACCCCACCCTCCCCCCCACCCGAACCTGCCTATCAACCAAAGACCGCGACTACTTTCTGCAACAGCTGCCGTAAAACTCTCCTCCTATCCCGCACGGCATCAAGGGCACAGAGAAAAATCCATGTTTGCGCGCGCGTCCGAATGCGCGCGCAAACATAAAAAAATAGCTCTCTCCCTGCTTCGCACCGCGCGTCGACTCTCACCAGGAAAACACCCTTTGCGGGACGCAAGTGTCAATGCAAGCACAAAATCTCAGCCTGTCAGACATTAAAAAAACAAAAGGAACTATTCCGTAGTTAACCAAGGTTTCTAATCTTTTTCCACAGGAAAATAAAAATTCCTGAAATGAGGGGATCAAAAATAAGAACCATTATTCCCAATGCGTATATTTTCGATCTGATCTCAAAAGGAATTCCCAATAAAATTAAGGCTACCCACAACACCACCCCAAACCAAGCCAGCAATTGACTCACCATGCCCGATACTTCAACCTCATTATCGGGTATAGGATTCCCACATAGAAAACTCATCCAGGAGGGTACTTTGATTAAAAGATGAGTAAAGTACCACAAATGATCTTTTTTCAAATTGCGGTTTAATGTGTGGGCCCGCTTAAAATTACGCTGTCCTATAAAAGCTATCCCCCAAAACATCAGCATCGTAAAGCCCCAGGCTAAAAGTTCCATTTTCCCCATCCTTAATCTCAAACAACTCCCCACCTTACCAGACAGCCCCCCTCCGCAGAAATGATTAACCCGATCGCGAATTATCCCTGATCTTCAAAATAAACAAAAACTCCCTGGAAATTCCGAATTCCAAAACTAATTTTCGACCTGTGCGGTTAGTCTGGGAAAAAAGCCCATATTTTCGGCGGCTTCAGAAAGCCGCCGAAAATATGGTAAAATTCTCGAATCATCCACCGTGGGAGTAAACCGTGCTCGACCAGCTGATCCAGGGAATCACATTGCTGCCCAACTCCGTCGCCTTGCGCCTCCAGGATTACCTCCAGGCCCATCAATCGCACCCCCTCGCCGGCCGGCGTGCCGATCTGGATTCCTTGAACGCCTGGCTCGCCTCACCCAAAAGCCCACCCTACCTGCTCCTCACCGGGCCCTCCGGCCGCGGAAAATCCACCCTGCTCGTCCATTGGATTGCAGAACTGCTCCAGCGCGGCTCCCAGGCGCCCGCCATCGCCTTTATTCCAATCAATCAGCAGCTCCAAACCCATACCGCCACAGCAGCTCTCGCCGCCCTCGCCGCCCGGCTTGATTTCCTGCACGCCGCCCCCTTCGCCATCGAACTGACCGCTGCCGACTGGCACGACCGCGCCGCCGCCGCGCTCGCCCGGCCCCTCCCCGACGGCCGCACCCTGCTCGTCGTCATGGACGGCATCGATGAAGCCGCCGACTGGGAACCCGGCCCCAACCTCTTCCCGGTCCCCCCCATCGCCGGACTTCGAGTGATCGTCGCCACCCGCTACACCCCCCTCGCACCCAACAGCACCGCCTGGCTCCATCGCCTCGGTTGGGAGCAGGCTGGACTGACCCTGCCCCGCTTCCTCGATCCGCTCACCCGCGAAGGCATCGCTGAAATGGCCCCGCCTGAACTGGCCGTCGATCTGCGCCGGCTGAGCGAAGGCGAACCTTACCTGCTCGAACGTTACACGGCCGAACTCGGCCGCTCCCTCCAACCCGCCGACCTGCCCGGCTTGCAGCCCGGCTCCGCCGGCTATCTGGCCCGCCTTCGCACCCTGCAACAACAATCCTGGCCCTCCGATCAGCCGTCACCCGATCCCGCCGTCCAGACCCTCCTCCGGCTCTTCGCGGTCGCCCTCGGCCCCTTGAAAACCGCCGATCTCACAGCCCTGGCGCCCGAACTGCCGCCGGCCGACATAGAAAAGCTCCTCCCCCTCCTGGCCCCCCAGGGGATCATCGGCGATCCGGCCCGGGGCTACGGATTTTCTCACCCCCGCTGGAGCGAAATCGTCCTCAGTCGCCTCAGCCGTCCCGAACGAGAGAGCTGGGAAGCCCGCCTGATTGCCTGGGGCCGCCGGATTCTGTCCGAATTGCAGACCGAAAACCACCCCCCCGCAGCCGTCCCCGCCTATCTTATCGCCTGGTACGGCGCCCACCTCACCCGCATCGCCGCCTCCCTGGAAGACTGGGCGCCCCTTATCAGCAACGGTTGGCACAAAGCCTGGGAAACCCTCGCCGGCGACGATCTGGGCTATCTGAACGATGTAGCCCGGGTAGCCGCCGCCGCCCGTCAGGCCGGCGACCTCATCCTGCAATTGCGCTGCACCCTGATCCTTTCCACGGCCCGCGCCCGCCCGATTGAAATCCCACCGGAACTCTTCGGCATCCTTATCGCCACAAAACTCTGGACGCCCCAACAGGGACTTGCCTACATCTACCACCTGCCCGATCCACTCACCCGCGCCGCCGCCTTGACCCTGCTCGCCCCCCATCTGCCGGCAGAGCTGCACCCCACAGCCTGGATGGTCGCCCTCTCCCTGCCCCATCCGACCGCCCGGGCCCGCGCCTTGACCGGCATCCTGCCCACGCTGACCGCGGCAGAAGAACGCACCGCCCTCCTGACCAAAATCCTCACCGAAATCCGCGCCATCGGCGATCCAGCCGCCCGGGCGCAGGTCCTGGCCGATCTCGGCCCCGCCCTCCCCTCCGAACTGATCCCGGAGGCCTGGAAGATCGTCCAAACGCTCCCCGAAGATTTCCATCAGGCGCGGGCTCTCGTCGGAATGGCCCCCAGACTCACCCCGGCCCAACGCATGGAAGCCTTCGCCGCCGCCCGCGCGATACCCTGGGAATCCCATCGAGCCGCACTCCTGGCCCGCCTGGCCCCTTACCTGCCGCCCAAATCCCAGCAGGAGATCCTGAACACCCTCCGCGCCCTGCAAGATAAACCCAGCCGGATTCAGGCTCTGATCCATCTGGCCCCCTGGATCCCCTCTCCCGAACGAGAAAAGTGCGCGCGGGAAGCCCTCGCCACCCTCCGGATCATCCAGGACGACTTCTACCGGGCCCAGACCATCGCCGAACTCGGCCCCGGCCTTTCCCCGGAACTGGCCGCCGAAGCCGTCGCGGCCGCCCGCTCCCTCGAACGCGGCCTCAACCGCACCGTCGCCTTGATCGGGTTGGCGCGCCATCTCCCTTCCGGACTGCTCTGGGAAGCTCTGACCGCCGCGCATACCGTCACCGCACCGTCCGACCGCATCCGGCTCCTGGTCCAGATCGCTCCCTGCCTGGAATTCGACGAACGGAACAAAGCCCTGGAAGAAGCCTTGAATACGGCGACCGCCATTGGAGATCAGGGCGAACGGGCCGGCCTGCTCGCCGCCCTGGTCCCCTACCTGTCGCCCGCTCAGGCCCGGGAAACCCTCACCTTGACCCGCACCCTGGACTCTGTCGACACCCAGACAAAACTGTTGATTGCACTGGCCCCGGTTCTGCACCCGGAACAGCTCTCCGTGGCCCTGGCCATTGCCCGCAGCATCACCCGGGAAAGCTGGCGCGCCCGGGCACTCGCCGAACTGGCGGTCCATCTGGCCCCGGCCCCCGAACGCAGCAAAATTTTGATGGAGGCCCTGGCCTACGCCCGCGCCACCGCCGATCCGGTCGAACGGGCCGCCGCCCTCTTGCCGCTGGCCCTCCATCTCTCGCCGGAACTACAACGCGAAACGCGGGCGGCCATCCAATCCATTTCGGAGGATACCGCCCGCGCAGACCGGACCTTCAACCTGGCCCATCAACTGACCGATCCTGAGACCCGCCTCGCCTCACTACGCGAAGCCACAACCCTTCTCGCGGCACTCTCCGACGAGGAACGCCGCACCGAAATCCTGCACCGCGAATGGCCGCACCTGCCGCCCGAACTCCAAACCGGCCTGCCCATTCCCCTGCCGCGAGATCCCCTCACGGCTCTGATTTTCAAATTACGGCTGGCACCACCGCCGGCCGACACCCTGAAAGATCTCACTCTCACCGTCGCCCGGCTGGAGGAGTCCCCCCGCCGGGCCCGCCTGCTGGAAATCCTGGCCCCTTACCTGGTTGCCTTGCCGGAACAAGCCGGCCGCCAACTCTGGCAGGAATTGCTCGAAAAGCTCGCCCACCTGCCGCGCCCGGCCCTGCTCAACGATTTGAAAGCACTCATCCCCTTTCTGGCCCACCTCGATCCGGCTTTGCCCACAGCTCTGGCTCAGACCGTCCTGGAAATAAGAGAGTAAACCATAACACAGCTCGTTGAGATCAGTTTTTAACATCCCGCAAAAGGCTCTTGTTTGGTGAAAAGCGGCGCGCGGTGCGAAGCAGGGGGGAGGTTTTTTATTTATTTTTTCGCACGCCGCAGACGGCGCGCGAAAAAATGCCCTTTTTTCTTCCCCTCTTTTCCGGTGATTGTGGTTGCAAATGGCTTAAGTTGCCTGATATGCCCCCCTTTCCCCCGCGTGCGGGGGAAAGGGGGTAGGGGGGATAGAGGGGACCGCCGAAAATTGATTTCTTCTATCTTCCACTCTTCCAGCTTCCGTTCTTCCGATCTTATGCCACCCGCCGGCCGCCTTTTAATCCATCCTGGAGCCGCTTCAAGCCCTCCCAATCACCGGCCGCGGCCAACCGGGCCTGTTCCGGCCAGCTCGCCGGATCGATCATCGACAACCGATGCCCCGAAGCCTTCAAAATCTCCTGCAAATGAGTCGGATCCACATCCCCCAACTGCGCAAAGGTCAAAATCCCGTTCTCTTTGAGCAACGCATCCAGCTTCGGCCCAATCCCTTCAATCCGGGTCAGATCGTCGGGCTTAACCGGCGTTTCAACCGCCGATGCAGTAAACTCCACGCTCGCGACCGCTGGCTCTTCGCTCACAACCGGCTTCCCATCATCAAGAGAGATCATCTCCTGCGTCGCAGATGGCGTCAGTTCAATCCGCTCCTGATCCGGCATCGTCGACTTTTTCTTCCCCATCAAGGCAGGGGCCTTATCGGCCTCCCGTTTCCGCCCGATAAAAAAATTCCACAGGAACCATCCCAATACGGTTCCCCAAAAAATCCCCTGCAGCATTTTTCGTCGATCCATAATTCCTCCTTGATTCTCATTCGCGGCTGTCAAAAAAATTTATTGCACCCCATCCCTTAATTATGGCACAGCTCTAAAATTTTAAAAAGCCAGACCTTATTTTATATTTTCGCACCCCGCAACAGCTGCTTTCCCTGTAAAAACCGACGCGCGGAATGGGAAGAGAGAGTTGTTTTTGTTCATTTTTTCGCGCGCCGCAGACGGCGCGCGAAAAAATGGTTTTTCAACTTCCATTCTTCCATTCTTCCACGCTTCCACTCTCCAGTTGACATCTACCATACCCATGTTATGATCTGGCTGTTGTCGTTGTACAATCACATAGCAGCGATGCAAGCCTTCTTATCAAGAGAGGTGGAGGGACCGGCCCTGTGAAACCTCAGCAACCTGGTCAAATACCAAGGTGCCAATTCCGGCAGCCCCCATGGGCTGAAAGATGAGAGCGTACATCGGAATGAAGCGCCCCTTCACCCGAAAACGCTCGGGAAGGGGCTTTTTGTTTACACCAGCCTCACCACGAATCTGCGCAGTCGGCTCTGTACGGCTGGATTCGAGAGACGCGGAGCATATTCTCCACGCGCCTCACACCAGCAGCCATCACCACTGCCGGGTCCGGCTCTTGCCGGGATGAGGCCGTCAGGCTAAACAAAACAACAAAAACGCCTCCTCTCCTGGTAAAGGGCTAAGCTAAATTTAGAGGAGGCTCTATCATGTCCGATCAAATCGCAACTCAAGTTGTCCATGCCGGGGAAGAACGGTCCAAACCCTACAATGCCCTGATCACCCCCATCGTGCAAACCTCGACCTATGCTTTTGCCAATACGGCGGAAGTTCTCACCTATGTAGAACGAAAAACGGCCGGCAATCCCAAACTCCGCGAAGAATACGGCCGTTACGGCAATCCCACCCAGGCGGTCGCCGAACGCAAACTGGCGGAACTCGACGGCGGAGAACGGGCCCTGCTCTTCTCCAGTGGCATGAGTGCCATCACGACCGCCCTGCTGGCCCACCTCTCCGCCGGCCAACACCTCATCCTGGTCGAAGGCTGCTACCGCCGCACCCAGGATTTCGCGGCCCAGTTTCTCTCCCGCTGGAACATCGAAACGACCTTTGTCCCCATGAACGATTTTGCCGCCCTGGAAGCCGCCATCCGCCCCACAACCCGCATGATCTTTACGGAAACGCCCACCAATCCCTACCTCCGCGTCATGGATCTGGAACGCCTGACAGAGATCGCTCGCCCTCGCGGCATCCTCACCGCCATCGACAGCACCTTCGCCACCCCGCTCGGCCTGCGCCCACTGGATTTCGGGCTCGACCTCGTCATCCACAGCGCCACCAAATATCTGGCCGGCCATAACGACATCCTCTCCGGCGCCGTCATCGGCCCGGCCGCCCTGCTCAAACCCATCGAAGATGCCCGCGGCGTGCTCGGCTGCGTCAGCGGAGCTCAGGACGCCTACCTTCTGCTGCGTGGGATCAAGACCCTCGCCCTGCGCTTCCGCCAGCAATGCGAAAATGCCCTGCATCTGGCCCACTATCTCGCCAACCACCCGGCCGTAGCCAATGTCTACTACCCCGGCCTGCCCTGTCATCCTGATTACGAAATCGCCCAACGCCAGCTCCGCTGTTTCGGCGGTGTCGTCAGCTTCGAACTGGAAGGCGACAAAGAACGCACCTCCCGCTTCATCGACCGGCTGCAAATCCCCTTCATCGGCCCTACCCTGGGCGGCGTGGAAAGCATCGTCCAGCAGCAGGCCCTTTTCATCTCCTCCGATCCAGTCGAACGACGCAAAGTGGGCATTTCCGATACCCTCGTCCGCTATGCCGTAGGAATCGAAGATGCCGCCGACCTGATCTCCGATCTGGAACAAGCGCTGGCCTAAAAATAAAAAAATGAGAGAATAACTGGATAGAACAAGGAGCTCGTGAAATGATTGTCCATAAATTTGGCGGAACTTCAGTCGGCAATGCCGCGCGCTTCGCCACCGTTGCCGATATTCTGATCAATCAATATCAACGCGGAACCGCCCCGGTCGCGGTTATTTCCGCCATGAGCGGCGTCACCAACCAGTTGATCGCCGGTGCGCGCGCCGCCGCGGAAGGGCGCGACGGCATCTACCGGGAAATCAAAGCCGAATTGCTGCGCCGTCACTGTGCCACAGTCGAAGCCCTCCTGCCGCCCGGCACCGCCCGCCTGGATACCGCCGGCTTCGTAGAAGACCGGCTGCACGAACTGGAACGCCTTTACCGCAGCATTGCCGTCCTCGGCGAAGTGACCGCCCGCGGACGTGACGCCGTCGCCTCATTTGGAGAACAACTTTCCGTAGCCATCCTGGCCGCTACCCTGCGGGCTCGCGGCTTCCGGGCTCAAGCCTTTAACACCACGGAGCTGGTCATCACCAACGATCAATTCGGCGAAGCCGCCCCCCAAATGGAAGCCACCCGCGACCGCCTGCAGCAACAGGTCCGCCCCTTTGTAGAAAACGGCGGCATCCCGGTCATCACCGGCTATATCGGCGCCACGGCCCAGGGCGTGACCACCACCCTCGGCCGGGGCGGCAGCGACTACTCCGCCGCCATCATCGGCGCCGGCCTGGATGCCGCAGAAGTCTGGATCTGGACCGATGTCGACGGGATTCTCACCGCCGATCCCAATCTGGTCCCTCAAGCCCAAACCCTGCTGGAAATTTCCTATGCCGAAGCGGCCGACCTCGCCTACTACGGCGCCAGCGTCCTCCATCCCAAAACCATCCGCCCGGTCGTCGAACGGGGCATCCCCCTGCGCATCCTCAACAGCTTCAATCCGCAACACCCCGGAACGCTCGTGACCGGCACCCCGGCCGCCGCACGCCGCCGCAAACCCGCCCTGATCACCACCACCGGGCTGAGCCTGATGGCCCTGGGCACCCGCGATGACTCCTGGAAACTCACCCTCGCCGCCCAGGCGCTGCAAACACTCAGCGCCGAAGGCATCGAAGTCCAGATGTTTTCGCAATCGTTCTCCGAACACAGCATGAATCTGATCGTCAAGGAGCAGGATCTGGCCGCCAGCCTGAAGGCCCTCCGGCGGGTCTTCCCCGACGAACAACGCTACTCCCTCGAAACCAAAGAGGAAGTCGCCACCCTTTCAGTAGTCGGCGTTCCCGATTGGAACCAACGCGGCATCATCCCCCACACCTTCGCCGCCCTGGGAGCGCTCGGCGCCAGAGTCATTGCCGTCGCGCAGGCCGCCACGGAGCACAATGTCTCATTTTGCATTCCTAAAGATCAGGTTGCCCACACTGTCCAGTATTTACATCGAGAACTGGGATTAGAGGAGGAAAATCATGGCTAAAATTCCCGTCGCAGTAATGGGCGCCACCGGCGCCGTCGGACAGCGGTTCATCCAGCTGTTGGAATCGCATCCCTGGTTTGAAGTCAAAGCCGTCATGGCTTCCGACCGTTCAGCCGGCCGGCGTTATGCCGACGCCTGCACCTGGTTGCTGCCCACGCCCCTGCCGGCGGCCGTCCAGGATCTCATCGTCCTGCCGGTCGACGCTCAGCCCGAGTGTCCGCTGGCCTTTTCGGCCCTGCCCTCCGATGTCGCCGGACCGGTCGAGGAAAAGCTGGCTCAGGCCGGCTATGTGATCTGCTCCAACGCCTCGGCGCACCGCATGGACGAAGATGTCCCGCTGCTCATCCCCGAGGTCAACCCCGAGCATACGGCCCTGATCGCCCGCCAGCAAACCCGCCGCGGAGGTAACGGTTTCATCGTCACCAGCGCCAACTGCTCCACCACCCAGATCGCGGTCGCCCTCCGCCCATTGCACACCGCTTTCTATCTCCAAAAACTCTTCGTTGTAACGCTTCAAGCCATCTCCGGCGCCGGCTACCCGGGGGTCGCCTCGCTCGACATCGTCGACAATATCATTCCCTACATCTCCAACGAAGAAGAAAAGCTCTCCTCCGAACCTCGCAAACTGCTGGGCGCCCTCACCGGCGCCCCAACCGACCTGAAAGTCAGCGACGCTGCCTTCACCGTCAGCGCTCAGTGTAACCGGGTCGCCGTGCGTGACGGGCACACGGCCTGTCTCTCGACCGCCTTCGCCGCCGAACCCGACCCCGCCGCCGTCATCGCCGCCCTGGAAGAGTTCCGCGCCCCCGCAGGTGTGGCCGAACTACCCAGCACCCCGGCCCAACCCATCGTCGTGCGGCGCGAACCCGACCGCCCCCAACCGATTCGGGACCGCAATCTCGGAAACGGCATGGCCGTCGTCGCCGGCCGGGTACGGACCTGTTCCCTGCTGCAAATCAAATTTGTCGTCCTGGGTCACAACACGATCCGCGGAGCCGCCGGAGGCGCCATTCACAATGCCGAACTCCTGCTGGCGCAGGGCTGGCTTAAAGCCTGAGTTTTTATTTATTTTTTCGCGCGCCGCAGACGGCGCGCGAAAAAATAACAAACTATCTTCTCCGAGGAGAGAAATATGGAGTATCAGGTTTACTGTTTGACATCGCTTTCGGCGCTCATCGAAGACCTGATCATCTACCGCAGTTTGACGCCGCTCGATCCCCGGCTGCCGGGCCTTCCCGAACTTCAAGCCCGGCTGGACCTTCCGCCCGGCCCCGCCCCCCGGCGCACCGCCCCCGAATATGGCCGGCTCGTCGCCCAACTCTTACAGGCCGCCCGCGCCCTCGATCGTCCGCACACCTCCCTGAAAAATCTGATCTACATCGGCGACACTCTTTTCGGGGACAGCACCACCTTTCACCATCTCTGCGCCGGCGGGAAATGGACCGGCTGGGCCTTTATCGGCCAGGACAATCTGCATTACCCGCCCGAGATCAAAATCGAAGGCGATATCTACCAGAGCAATCGCTGGGAAACCCTGCCCAAATTCATCAATCTGATCGCGACCCAAAAATGCCCCTTCGATGAAAGCACCGTTCTGGTCATCGACATGGACAAAAGCTTTATCGGCGCCCGGGGCCGCAACGACGAAGCGATCAATGCCGCCCGCATTGACGGCCTCGGTCAAACCATCGCCGAATTGCTCGGCCCTCGCTTTAACCGGGCCGCCTTCTGGAACGCCTACCACACCCTCGATCAGGCTATCTACCATCCCTTCACTACCGACAACCAGGACTACATCGCCTATCTCTGTTTAATGGTCTCCGCCGGCGTGCTCGATCTGGAAACCCTGACCCGCCAAATCGCCGAAGAAATCTATCCTCACGCCACCGATTGCATCGCCGACCTCAATCGACAGCGCAATCAGATTGCGATCACCGGCCTTCTGGATATCCACGAGGAAGTCTGGCAGGGAGTACAAACAGGGGATCCGACACCGTTCAAAACCTTCCGCTACAACGAATATCTCACCACCCTGCGCCGGTTTGGACCGTTGCCGGGCAATCCCACCGAAGAACTGCTGACGCAACACATCGTCATCACCGAAGAAATCTGGAAAACCGCTTTGCGGATCAAAGAGCAGGGCGGACTCATTTTCGTCATCTCCGACAAACCGGATGAAGCCGCCCGCCCCACACCCGCCCAAAGCGCCGCCGGGCTCCAACCGCTTCATCGCCAGAAAACCGCCCTCGTCGGCATGGTTTAAATATAAAAGCATTCGCGCGCCCTCAGAAAGGCGCGCGAATGCTTTTATTACAAAAAACTTTACTTCCGTCGAGCAATCAATTTCATTCCGACGCTTTCCAGCGCCACCACCAACCCCGACTGAAGATCGCGCAGCGTATCGATATTGCTCCAATCGATCCCCAAATCCACAATCGTCTCCGCCACCGCATCCGAAACGCCCGTCACGATCGTCCGCGCCCCCTTCAACCGCGCCGCCTGTACCGTCTTGTTCAAATGCGAAACCACCCCGCTGTCGACAATCGGCACTCCGGTGATATCCAGAATGATCACTTTGGCCCGGTATTGTCCAATCCCTTCCAGCAACACATGGGTGATATCCCGGGCTCGCATCGTATCAATGCTGCCGATCAGCGGCATCACCAAGATCTGTTCCATGATCGGAATGATCGGCGTCGCCAGCTCTTTCAATGCCCGCTGCTGCGCCGCGATGATTTCCTGCTGCAACTGCATCCGCTCCGCCTCAGCCTTCTTCAAGGCCGTCATATCGACAACGGGACCTAAAATCGCCGGAGCCCCTTCATACATAATCCGCTCAAAAGAAACGCTGACCGGCACCGGTTCTCCGCTGATCTTTTTAAAGTTGAGTTCCTGGTTCTTCACCCGGCCCTCTCGCTGAGAAATTTCCAATAATCGCTGACGATCGGCGGGATTGTAATAGAAATCGGTGACCCGATACTGAGAGATAGATTCGAGTGATATCCCCATCAAATCGGCAAATTGCGAATTGGAATACAAAATTTCCCCGCTGGGACGCGTCAATAAAGTAGGAACCGGCGTCGCATCCAGGATGGCCCACTGCCGCGCCTCCACTTCATGCCGCAAAGCTTCAACCCGCTCCAGTTCAGTCACCTTCTGGGTCAATTCGGCCGTACGTTCCTGAACCTGACGGCTCATCTCTTCACGCGACTGCGCCAGCACCAGTTCGGCCTGCTTGCGCTCGGTAATGTCAAATACAATTCCCTGGTAATGGGTCACCCGCCCGCTGTCGTCCCGTCGAATCCAGGTCCGATCGTCGGTCCAGCGCACTTCACCCTTTGCCGTCAAAATCCGATATTCCTGGCTGAAATCGATAGCCCCTTCTTCAGTATACTGACCGACTTCACTGCCGACCCGATTCAAATCCTCAGGATGGACAATCGTGGCATAGGGTACCCGCCCCGAATAGAAATCATCAGGCGTATAGCCAAACTGTTGAATGCTTTCCGAGACATATTCCACCGGCCAGCCTTCTGCAGCCCGCCAGAGAAAAACAATCACCGGGCTCTGATTGATGATGAACTCCATCTCTTTCAACCGCTTCCCCGATTCGTCCTGCTGGATCTTCGCCTCGGCAAGACTGCGGCGCAGTTCATCCAACTCAGATATCAATTCTTCTCTGGATTTACCGGAATCGTTCACGTTGACAACCTCGTAGTTGAATAAAATCGGCGCCTTATTGTCACACAAAACCAATGATTTGACAAGCTAAGGAGTTTCCTGACCGCTCTCTAAAAGAGCCGCTCGCATCGTAATCGGCAGATAAGCCCGCACAGGAGATAAACGCACCCAATCGCCTTCCTGATAATGTTCCAGATAACTCCACTGTGTAAGGGTATCCCCCTGCTCATCAAATCCAAGATAAGTTCCGACAACACCCCGATAAGGCGGCATCCAGGCAATCTGATCGCGCAGCATGGAGGGCAACGGCGTCCCCATGTCCCCGAAGGCCCGGAAAATAATATTCAAAGCATCGTAGCTATACGCCGCCGCCATCTCCGCAGCCTGACCGTGATGAGCAAAATTGGCCGCCTGATAGGCCGCATTAAAAGCCGGATATCCCGGCATATCCTCCGGCGATTCAAAGAACATCAAAGCATAATCATCATTAATTCCTACGTCGGCCAGCGTCCGATAAGTCTCCAGCAAGGCTTTGTCCTCCGACATCGAAGCCCAGGCTATGACCACATTTCCCATTCCCATCCGATGTGCCACCGCACTGAAAAAACCAGCCCGCGTCCCTATATCATCAGCGATAAAAATTATCTCTGGATTTTCCAGCTGAATCTCTTCCAACGTAGCCATAAAATCATTAGGCGAATCGACATGATGCCGGCTGGTAATCACCCCTCCCATGGCAGTAAAACGATCGGCGACCACATCATTGACCCAGGCGCCGGAAAAACCATCGATCTCCACCATCGCCATCCGCGAATAGCCCCGCCACTCCCGAAAATAAGATAACAGCGTGTTCGGCATCCGCTCAAAACGAGAGATGGTCCGGAATGTCATATGATATCCCTGATCGGTCAACGCCGGATCAGAGGATGTAGTATTGACAAAAACAATCCCATAATTGTTATAGACCGTCTGAGCCAGCATGGCATCCGTAATACAGGTATGGCCCACCACCGCAATCGCCCCGGCATTGACCAGATTTTGAGCTGCCGTAACCGCCCGGGAGCCGTCACAAGGGCTGTCCTCTACCACAAGGTTGACTCTAAACATAGCCCCTCCGATATTAACCCCACCCGCAGCATTGATCTGATCGACCGCCAGTTGGGCACCATTGACCTGTTGCCAGGGCACATTCCCCAACGGACTGGTCAACGCAGCTGCCATCCCAATCGTGAGGACGGGATTATTCACGGCCGCCGCTTCGAGCGTAGCGGGCCCGGCGGCCTTCACTCTCGGGGAATCGGAATGGGCTAAATCAAACAGCAGCACAGCCAGAACCAGGAGAGTTACACTCAGGGAAACGAGCATCCGCAAGCTGACAGAACGATTACGAATCCACGTGTTCATAGTAAACCTCTTTTTGCTACGCTAATACCACAGTAAATTAAGCGGATCGCTTTCCCGGAGTTCTATGTAAACAACCTATTAAGGAAAGCCTCTGGAAAGAGAGGGATATAACTATTATACCTCCATTTCTTACCACAATTAAACCAAAATGACGCTTTCCGTTTAAACACACAAACGGCCGTCCTCTGCCCTCTTCTCTGAAGCTATGTTTGCGGCGGCTTCAGAAAGCCGCCGCAAATATGAATAAAAATAATCTCTCCCTCGCGTAGCATCCAGCGCGGCGCTTCGAGCCAGACAAAAACCGGTTGCGGGACGCTAAAAAGCTCACCGCCCGACTCGAAAAAACACCCAAAATCCCACCCACCCTTGACAGATCCTTAACCGGGTGTAATATATGAGCAACTGTTCATATATCGGAGGTTCTTATGGATTCATCTGACTTCTGCCAGAACCCGGAAATCAACGCCGCGCAGGTTTCCCAAACCAAAGCGGCGTTGATTTCCGAAACTGCAGCATTCCAAATCGCCCAAATTTTCAAAGCCCTCAGTGACCCGACCCGCGTCCGCCTGATTGCAGCTCTGGCCCAATGCGAACTTTGTGTCTATGATCTGGCGGCAATCCTGGACATGAGCCATTCCGCAATCTCTCATCAATTAGGCCTGTTGCGTCAGCTCGGCCTGGTGCGCTTCCGCAAAGCAGGTCGCCATGTCTATTACGCCCTGGCTGACAGCCACATCGAAACCCTCTTCAGCCAGACCCTCGACCACATCCAGCATCAATAAAAAGCAAAAAATATGGAAACAAAAACTTTCAAAGTCCAAGGTCTGCACTGTACCGACTGTGCCGGGGTGATCCAGTGTGCAGTCACCAATCTTGAGGGAGTGAACAGCTGTAAGGTCGACGTGGAAACTGGCCGGCTCACCCTCTGGCTGGACACCGCCGATTTCGACACCACACCGGTGGCCAAAATCGTCGCGGAAACCGGCCATAAACTGTTGCCCGAACAGACCTCCGCCGAAAAAGCCCCCACCCTTTCCTTCTTCCGCTTCATGCTCAGCGAACGTGAAACCCTCCAGACCACCATCGCCGGCGGCCTGACCCTGCTGGGATTGATCCTGCACTGGACCGGATTGCTCGTCCCACTCCAGATCGCCCTCTTCGTCGTCGCCATCCTGGTAGGCGGGCTGCCCGTCGCCCGCCACGCCTGGCAGGAAATCCGCGCCCGCTCCCTCGGCATCAATGCGCTCATGGTCATCGCCGTCATCGGTGCCGGAGTGATTGGAGAGTGGAGCGAAGCCGCCATCGTCGTCACCCTCTTCTCTCTGGGAGAAGCCCTCGAAGGCTACGCCACCGAACGCGCCCGCGGAGCCCTGGAACAACTTCTCGATCTCCTGCCCCCGGTCGCCTTGAAACTCCAACCCGACGGATCGACCGTCGAAACGCCCATCGCCGAACTGGCCCTCCACGATCGCGTTGTGGTCCGCCCCGGTGACCGGGTCAGCGTGGACGGCATCGTCCGCTCCGGACAGAGCGCCGTCGACCAGGCGGCCATCACCGGAGAAAGCATCCCGGTCGATAAGGCGCCCGGCACTTCCGTCTACGCCGGCACAATCAACACCTTCGGCGCCCTGGAGATCGAAGTCACCAGTCTCGCCGCCGACAACACCCTCAACCGGATGATCCAGCTGGTCCAGGAATCCCAGGCCCGCCAGGCCCCGGTGCAACAATTTGTAGAACGGTTCGCCCGCATCTACACCCCGATCGTCACAATAAGCGCCGCCCTGATCGCGATCGCCCCCCCCCTCGTAACCGGGCAGCCCTTCTGGGGTGAGGCTGGCTGGCTGATGCGCGCCCTGCAACTGCTGGTCATCTCCTGCCCCTGCGCCCTGGTGATCAGCACTCCGGTCAGCGTGGTCAGCGCCCTCACCCACGCCGCGGCCCGCGGCGTTTTGATCAAAGGCGGCAAAACCTTGGAAGCGCTCGGCTCGATCAAGGTCTTCGCCTTTGATAAAACCGGCACCCTCACCGAGGGCCGACCGATCACCACCCATGTCCTCAATTGCTGCAACGACGGCACGGTCAACGATCACGGCCTGCAATATGCCGCCGCCATAGAAAACCACTCTTCGCATCCGCTGGCCCAGGCCCTGGTCGCCGAAGCCCGCGCCCGTGAACTGGTCATGCTGCCCGCCCAAAACATCAACCAGATGAGCGGCCAGGGGATCACCGGAACGGTCGCCGACAGGCGTATCACCGTGGCCAACCATCTCTACTTCGATCAACAAATTCCCCATACGGAAGCGATCTGCCGGCTGGCCGACGGCCTGGCGCAGGAAGGCAAAACGGTCATGATGCTCTCCCATGACGAACAGATCTGCTCGATCTTCGCCGTAGCCGACACGCTGCGACCGGAAAGCCATGCCACCCTGGAAGCGCTGCACAAAACGGGGAAGATGCACACCGTGATGCTGACCGGAGATAACGCCCGCATCGCCGCCACGATCGGTCAACAGGCCGGCGTGGATGAGGTCCGCGCCGAGCTGCTGCCTGCACAAAAAGTCGCCGAGATTGAACGGCTGACGACCGCACAGGGGCCGGTCGCCATGGTCGGCGATGGCGTCAACGACGCGCCGGCCCTGGCCCGGGCCGCGGTGGGAATTGCCATGGGGGGAGCCGCTTCGGCGCAAGCCATGGAAACGGCCGATGTGGTGCTGATGGGGAACGATCTGCGCCAGCTGCCCTTTCTGGTCGATCTCAGCCGGCGCACGCGACAAATCATTCGAATGAACATCGCCCTGGCCTTGTTGATCAAAGCCCTCGTCTTCTCGCTGGCCGTCGTCGGCCTCGGCACGCTCTGGCTGGCCATCGTCGCCGATGTGGGCGCCTCACTGCTGGTCATCCTCAATGGCCTGCGCCTCCGCGCCTGAAAAAAATTCTATGTTTTCGCGGGCTTCAGAAAGCCCGCGAAAACATAGACAAATACCTCCATCTTATTGAACCAATTTCTGCCCCAGCTCAAAGGCAGCAGCCATCGCCGCCTGTTGATCGACAATCTCCCCCGGCTCTATCGCACTGCCGTAAACAGTTCCCACCATCGTCATGCCGATATACCGGCAGGCATCCTGCATCGTACGAATGGCATTGATCGCTCCCGAAGTATAAGGATCGGTATCGCCGTAAACCAGCACCAGCCCCAATTTCTTACCGCTCAATGCATGACCATCCGCCCCGCCCAACGCATACCAGCGATCGATACAAAGCTTGGTCTGAGCGGAAAGATTGAACCAATAGATCGGACTGGCAATCACAACGGCATCCGCCGCCCGCAACCGGGGATAAAGATCCTGCATGCCGTCCTGATGGACACATTCAGCATCCGGTCCCTGATGACAGGAATCGCAGGCAATACAGGGCTGGATGTTCAGATCCTGCAAAACCCAGGATTCCACATCGGCCCCGCCGGACAGAGCGCCCGCCGCCACCTGATCGGCCAGCAAAGCACTGTTGCTCCGCATCCGCGGACTCCCCTTCAAAATCACCACCAACGGCTTCTTCGAAGACATCCTTCCCTCCTGGCATAAAGTTTGCAATGATCCTTTAAAACCCATCTCAGAAAAAACCATCTCCCCAAAAACCATGTTTTCGGCGGCTTTCTGAAGCCGCGATAGGACCCCAGTTAACCGTAGACGAATTTCTCTCACAAAAAAGCGTGCCAAAAATGTTTAATTCCCCCCTTTCCCTCGGGGGGAAAGGGGGGCAGGGACATATCAGGCAACTTAAGCCATTTGCAACCGCAATCACCCGGAAAAGAAGGGAAGAAAAAGCCCATTTTTTCGCGCGCCGTCTGCGGCGCGCGAAAAAATGAATAAGAAAACTCTCTCCCCTCATCCTGCGTGGCGGGCCTTACGGAAAAAGGGCCCTTTGCGGGACGCTAAAAATACCCCCGCCCGGGCCCCAAACCGTCAAGCGCGACGCAGTTGATCGAAATGCAACCGGGTATGATAGGGCAACTCCTGCAAATACATCAACGCCAGCTGCGCAAAATCCCCTTTGTGCCCCACAAAAGCCGCCGGCAGACCTCCCAACAACGCCACCGTCTCGGCCTGGGCCTGCCGCCACGCCACCCGCAGCCCGGCCAGGGTGCCGTGGCTCTCCACCACCGCATCGATCCAGGGATCCACATCGTTGGACCAGCCCGGCACATCCTGCCCGGCCAGCAACAGCGCCACCCGCACATGCGAAGCCCGCTCGGTCGTAATCAAATGCGCCAGCACCTGCATCACACTCCAGCCCCCCGAACCCGACACCGCCGCCTGCCCTTCAGAAACCCCAGCCAGCAAATCCGTCATTTCAACCTTTTGCTGCTCATAGACCGTGCGCACCGCTCCGGCCAGCGCCGCCGCCGTAGCCGGGACATCGGGCACCGGCCGCGCAAACAGTTTCACTTCAGCCTGCTGTTCCACCCCCTCGCGATAAAAAACCACCGGGACCGTCTCACCCGGACGCCGTTTTTCCAGAATCGCGGGAAAAGAATCCATCGATGTAACCGGTTGCCCATCCAGCACCACAATCACATCTTCGCGCCGCAGCCCTGCCGCATGCACACCAACGCCTTCCATCACACCGACCACATAAAATCCCTCCGTTACCGGCAGCCCCATTTCAACCGCCCGCTGGGGAGTCAATGCCTCCCCGTCAACCAACCCCAACAAAGCGCGCCTGGGGGCCCGGGAACCGGTCTCCAACACAGCCTGCAAATCTACCAGAGCTTCCTGCCAGAAATGATCGATCGAAGCCTCGGCCCCCTCACCGGTAGCGCTCAACGTCACCCGCGTCCCTTCCGCCTCCACCCGCCAGGTGATCTCGACCAGCAGTAGCCCTTCACCTCGCTCCTGCCAGGTAAATGCCACCCCCTGTTCGGGATTCAAGGCCACAAATTCCCCACAGGCATAGAGATTCGGGGCTCGCCAGAGATAAAGCCGACCGCCCGCGCGCGGATCCAAATCGCTCCAGTCGCCGGCCCACTGCCGCCAGGAAGCCGACATCGTCACGGCATAATAGATCTCTTCCGAAGGGACGCGCATCAACCGCGAAATCTCAACCTTTGGAATCTCCAACGCTCTTTGCCTCCTTCAATTTCGCGAATCGGCTCACCATCAACGGCACCATCTCCGTTCGGAATGTCTCCGGCTTGATACCATAACTGCCCAAGATTTCCGTGTTCCAGAACGCCGGCGGGCGCGGCCGCTCAAAGAGCGAATTCAACCAGCCCGGGCGATCCTCTTCAATATAGCGCGTCATCCAATACCCCAAAATATACTGACGCACCACACTTTCCAGATCGTAGCGGCGCTTGTAAAAACACGGGGCCATCGCCGGCTCCCACAGCCGCGACAAGGTATCCGGCCGCACCGTTTCCTTGTTTAACACGCGCTCCGCTGTCAGCATCGCAATCCCTTCCACCAACCAATAAGGAAGCTGCAGATATCCGGTAAACGCATGGGTCAACTCATGGGCCAGAATCCCCTTTAGCTTGAGATCCATATCTTCTTCCGGCAGGTGGATCTTTTCCCCCACTCGTTTATCCGCCTTCAGCAACAACCGCGGCGGCTTGATCCCCACCGCTGAATACGAGACAGCATAAGTCTGAGACAAACCAGCGGCCTGCTTCCATGAAGAATAGACCGAAAAGCCCCATAGCGGAAAAAACAAAGTGTAGATCACCCGGGCGGCTTTCGGAGCCGTATCGAACACAAATCCGATGCCGGAAGTCATCACATGGATTCGGCAATCATAAGGAATAATCCCGTGCCACATCTCCTTGATCAGCGGAAGCATGGGAGGACAAAAAGCCGCAATCTGCTCCGCCGTCTCCCGATCCTCCGGCTTGAAGAACACCTTGATCCCATCAACGACTAAAGTTTCCATGGATGCAACCTGTCATGAAAATAGGCCTTTATGGCATGGCCCCGGCCTTGTAACGTCCCGCAAATGATCTTTTCCCGGTCAGATACGACGCGCGGGACGGAGGAAGAGAATTTTTTGTTTATGTTTTCGTGCGCATCAGAATGCGCACGAAAACATGGCTCTTTCCCAGAGCCCTCCCGGCGACAATCTTTTCCCCCTCCTTCCCCCACAGAACAACCGTCGTTTGGAAACCGGATCCCCGTTCCCGCGTGTTCGTTGGGGTGCTTCGCGAGGAGGGGGCCAGGGGGGAGTTGTTTTCTGGGGAATTTGCACGCCTCAGAAGGCGTGCAAATTCCCCTCAGCCGACAGAGCATTACGTTTTACGTTTCACGTTTTAGAATCCCAACTTGCACACTCTATCAAAACAAAAACCCCGACTTAAAACGATGATTCCTCACTTAACTCATTTTCATCTTTCGGGGTGCCGCCCCCTGCATGGCCTTCTGTCCTGAATAAAGGTGCAACACACTTTCCACCTGTCATCAATACCACCCTCGCAAGAAAAGTGCGTTGCCCCTGCCTTGCAAATTTCCTTCACCCGCACCGGACCCTTTCTCCGTACGTTGCGTTGCACGGGAGAGGGGCAGAGACTTTTTTGTTGATGTTTTTGCACTGACAATGCAAAAACATGGCTTTTTGTAACTTCTCAAATCTCCCGCGGCAGATGCACGGTAAAACAACTCCCGTTTCCAACGGAGCTCAGCACCTCCACGCGGCCGCCGTAAGCCCCGACAATCCCCTGCACCAACGCCAGCCCCAATCCCGCCCCGCCCTGTCGCCGCGAGCGCGCCGGATCGACCCGGTAAAAGCGCTCGAAAATCCGCGGCAACAGCTCGGCCGGAATTCCGCTCCCCGTATCCGTCACGCTGATCCGGACCTCAGCGCGATCCCCTTCGGCCGCCAGGACCAATCGGCCTCCCGACGGCGTATACTTGATCGCGTTATCCAACAAATTCCGCACTACGGCCTGCATCTGATCGGCATTGACCAGCACCGGCGGCAGATGCGGCGGCACCTCCACCACCAACGTCTGCCCCGCCCGCTGCACCAGTGTCGCCAGTTCATCAGCCTGGGCATACAACAAAGGCGCCAGATCCAACCAGGCCCGCGACGGCAACGCCCGTTCATCCAGAGCCGCCAGCGCCAGCAAATGCTCGACCAACCGCCCCAGATGTTCGACCTCTCCCGTCATCTGCTCCAGATAAAGCTGCTGCCGGCCGACATCGTCGCCGTGCGTCTGCAACATCTCCAACCGCAGCCGCAACCCCGTCAACGGAGTCCGCAGCTCATGCGCCGCATGGGCAACAAAGGCCTGCTGTCGCGCCAGCATCTCGCGCACCCGTTCCGCCATCTGGTTAAAAGCCTCGCCCAGCCGGCGCACCTCCTCCGGCCCCGCCGGCGCGACCTGCTGATTGAGATCCCCGGCCGCCATCGCCCCCGCCACCCCGGTCAAAGCCAGGATCGGCCGCAAAATAAAACGCACCAGCCCCAGACTGATCCCCATCGTCAGGGCCAGCATCACCGTACCCGCCAGCACCAGACTGCCCCAGGTTCCAAGCACCTCCCCATACAGCGGCTCCACCGGAGTCGAAAGCTGCACATACCCCACCACCGCCTCGCCAGCCGCCTGGATCGGCGCCGTGACAAAAAGCCGTTCCTCCTGACTCCAGACATCCCAACGGATCACACGCCCGTCTCCCGCCGGGGAAAATTCCGGAGAATCGGCCGGTTGATTCAAAGGGACCACCGCATCCGAACTGTAGATCACCCGTTGCCGGACATCCGTCAAAGTCACCCGGCACCCACTGCTCTGGGCCAGTTGCTGCACCAGCTTTACCAGCTCGGAATCAGGCGACAGAAGACGATCGTCATCAGCAGACTCCTCCGCATCTTCATCATCTTCTTCCTGCCATTGCTCCAGCGGAAACTGCACCCCGCCGGCAATCAACCGGGCCTGCAGTTCCAACCCGTCGCCGGCCCGGGCCAACGTAGCCGATTGAAGCCGCAGCCCCGTCCAGACAATCACCCCGCCGAGGCTCACCACCATCAACAACAAATAGGTCGCCGGCAGCAAAACTCCCAGGCTGCCCGCCCGCCCTGCCAGTTTAAGCCGTCTCAGGATCGACAAACCGGTATCCATAGCCACGCACCGTTTGAATATAACGCGGAGCCGCCGGATCGACTTCCAGCTTTTCCCGCAGCCAGCGGATATGCACATCCAGCGTCCGCACATCGCCGATCCAATCCTGCCCCCAGACCTGATCCAGCAGCATCTGCCGGGAAAGCGCCTCGCCCGGATGCTCCATCAACAGCCGCAGCAAATCGAACTCCCGCTGGGCCAGTTCGACCCGTGCTCCGGCCCGCCACACCTGCCGCGCCATCCGATCCAGCATCCACTCGCCGATCGTCAATCGATCGCGTTCAGCCGACAGCCCCTCCTGATCGAGCCGGCGCCGCCGCAGCATCGCCCGCACCCGGGCCAGCAATTCCCGAAAGCTGAAGGGCTTCACCAGATAATCGTCGGCCCCCAGCTCCAGGCCCATCACCCGATCCAACTCCTGTCCCCGCGCCGTCAACATCAAAATCGGCACATCCGACTCACAGCGCAGAATTCGACAAACCGCAAACCCGTCCAGCCCCGGCAGCATCACATCCAACAAAAGCAGGTCGGGTTTTAAATGGCGTGTCATTTCCAACCCCACCTGACCATCCCCACAACGATGGACCTGGAACCCCTCACTCTCCAGACCAAACACCAACGGCTCGGCAATTAAATCGTCGTCTTCCACCAATAACAGGGTAAACGGCTGCTGCATAGATAGGATCCTCTGTCCTGAAAATAGGGCTCTATGGCATGGCCCCGGCCTTGTAACGTCCCGGCAACACACTCTGAGCCCTCCCCCTCACCCCCATGCCGGCGGCGCATCTTCACAAAAGCTCTCCTGAAAGCGCGCCGGACCTGCACAACTGCATGGGGGAGGGATGGGGAGGGGGCCAGCGCCCAGCCATCAATTTTCATCCTTCGGGATGCCGCCCCCCGCATGACCTTCTGTCCTGAAAATAGCCCGGCTTAAGGTGCGACGCACTTTCTATCCATAAACCACCCATTCAAACGGACCCATCTGAAGGCAAGCCACCGGGCCTTGCAAGATCAGAGTGCGTTGCACCTCTGTGGGAAATCACCCGCACAAGACCCATTCCCCATAAGAAACGCCGCGCTCGATGGGGCGGGAGTTTTTTGTTGATGTTGGGGTGCGCCTCAGAAGGCGCACCCCAACATGTCCCTTTTCCAGAGCCGCCCCGGCGGCGCAGGTTGTCTACTTGCTACGGTCTATTTCACACGCTTCCCCTCAGGCTGGGACTCCCCCCGCTTTAATCTGGGAGTGCGCCGTCACCAGCACCCGATAGACCGTCAGTGCATAGGTGATCAACCCGGTCCCCAAATACAAACTCAAAGCAAATGGAGTCCGGGAATCCGTTCCGGCCAGAAATCCATGAACCGTCACCAGCAAATATAAGCCAAAACTGAGGTAATGCAACCACCGCCAGCTCCGAAAACCGATCCACCGCCGCACCTGATCACTGAGCGCCAGCGCCAACATCCCGTAAAATCCCAGTTGCCCCAATCCCACCCACAAAGTGCGATAGCTTCCCATGGCAAACGGCACCACCACCTGCCCCAAAGAAAAGTTCAAATAACAGTCGCCCAATAAGACCAGCGCATGCAACCCCGCATAGATCAACGCCAGCACCGTAACAAATTTGTGCACCGCCAACGCCCGCGCCGCTCCGGGCCACGAACGCGCCGCCTTACTCGTCAACAACAGCCCGAAAACCACCGCAAGCCACAACAATCCATAAGCGATAAATCCGCCCGCCCGGGCCAGATACCAGTAAGCCTGCCCGCTCACCGCCGAAGCCCACAAATCCGGCATTGACGACGCCAGCCCCCCTACCGCTAACGCCCCCACCACACCGCCCACCCCGCCCCAAACTACAACCTTCAGCTTTGATTCAACTGCGTCCATGTTAAAACCTCCTGTAATTCACCGTCCCCGGGGTCGTCCAATGCCGCCCCGCTGAATCGATCAACAGCCCGTCCAGCTCCGGCCGGGCCGCCAGATAAGCCAGACCCGCTTCGCGTCCCAACACCATCACCACCAGTGCATGGAGATCGGCCTGGGCCGCATCCGGCGCCACCACCGTCGCCGTGCAGAGATCGGTCTCCGCAGGGCGTTGCCGATGCGGATCGATCAGGTGATGCACTTCCACCGTTCCCCGCCGCCAGTACCGATGATCGATCCCCGAGGTCGCTACCCCCCGATCCCGCACCCACCACTCCGCCGCCGGCTGCCGGCCCCCATGCGGGTCCGCCACATCCACCCGCCAGCCCGGCTGCTCCGGCAACGCCCCCCGCGCCTCCAAATCGCCGCCGGCATCGATCAAACAGGGCCCCAGATCGGCCAGCATCCCGGCCGCCCGGGCAGCGGCCCACCCCTTCGCCATCCCGCCCAGATCCACCTTCACCCCCGGCGGCAACGTCACCGAGCGCGTCCGCGGATCGCATTCGATTTCCCGCCAGCCGGCAAGCCCCCCCGCCATCTCAACAGGAAGCTCTTCCCGATCCAGCCCCGCAGCGAAAGTGCGATCGTACCCCGCCGCCATCAACGCCGGCAACACCGTCGGATCGTACACCCCCCCCGTGGCCCGGACGGCGGCCAGAGCCGCCGTCAGCGCATCCCACAACAATCCACTCACGGGCACCGCCAGCCCCGGGCGGGCATTGAGCCGGCTCAACTCACTCTGCGGCTGGAACCGGCTGAGCGTCGCCTCCACCACCTCCATCCAGCTCCGTACCAGTTCCAGCCGCTCCCGGGCCGGTAGATCGTCGGAAGTCACCACCGAGGCCTGCATCCGACAACCCATCGCCCGAAACTCCAGTTGATGTAACTTCAATTCGCCCGCCATCGCCGCCTCCTTAGCCCCATCCCCCAACAGACCGCTCCCGCTTTACCGGGACGAGCGCGTCGTCGCCGGCGGCGCGGGATTCCCGGCCGCGGGCTGACTGACGATCACCGCCGGCGTCGGGGCCGCCTCCGGAACTGCCATCGGCGGATCATAAAGAGCCTGAGCATAGTTCTGCAACGCCGCCACGGTCGGAATAGGCGGCAATGCCCCCCCCGCCGGTTGCACGGCCACCGGTTCCACCGGCGGCGTCACCGGCTCCGGCTTCTGCCGCGCCAACCAAGTCCATCCCCACAACCACGCCCCCAACGAAACCACCACCAATCCGATTTTCAACCCTCGATTTTGCTCAGTCATCGTGACCCTCCCCCTGCTCGGATTCTTCCTCGTGCTGCTCCGACTCTTCTCGCTGTTCCGGTTCCGTTCGAGACGGCGGCTCCGCCGGCCCTAAAATCACCGGATTCTCCACAACAGGCGCCGGCGGAATCTGCGCCTGCGCCCGCAACGTCGCCAGTTGCGCATTCGCCTGTTGAATCCGGCGATTGGCCTCGATCAGCCGGGCCTGATATTCCTGATCGCGCGCCAGCCAGGCCGCCGTGCCGTCCGCCGTCACAGCCGGGCTGGAAACCGGCGCCGGAACCGGAGCAGGGGCAAAAACCGACCACACCAGCCAGCTCCCCATGCCCAGCACAAAAGCCGTCAAACCCGCCGTTACCATCAACGCCATTTTCGGTCCCATGATCGCCCTCCTGAAAAGGTAAGTAAGTTTCCCTGACGGTTTTACTATAGGCGATTTCAAGTCAGCGGTGGTTAATAGTGGTTTAACTTTCTGTTAAGAGGAAATTAAGCGAAAAAACAGATATACAAATTCGCCCGCCGTTTCCGGCGAGCGAATTTGTAAAAAGCGCTTTATTCTGTCGGCCAGCTACTTCTTTTTAAACATGGCCGCCGTCTGACAGCACTCCAGCGGATACTGCCCCATCGCCGTCTCATCCGAAAGCACTACCCCGGCATAGCCCCGTTGCAAGGCCTCATAAAGATAGCACACCTCAGATCGGGTAGCATTGAGATGCTCTACCATATGTTCCAACACCTGCCCCGCCATCAAAACCGGCTTGCCGTACTCGCGAACCCGCAGTGAAAAATCCGCGACCGCTTCCGCCATCTCTGCAATTCCCAGCTCAGCCCCTAAATCGCCGCGACAGAGCCACAACGCATCGGCAGACTCAGCAATCGCCTGCACATCGACCAACGCCGGACGCCGCTCCAGCTTGGCAATCAAATAAGCCGCCGGACCGAAAACCGCCCGGTAATTGGCCATCTCCTTCGCATCCCGGACATAAGAAACGGCATAGCGGATAAAGCTCAACGAACTGGTCTGCGCCATAATCTGCTGATCCTTATCGCCCAACACCTCCTGACGATAATCAGAAGCCGTGAAGGTGACCCCTTTGCGTGGGCTGATCCATCCTCCCACCCGTACCCGCGCCTGAAGTCGATCCGCCTCCAGAGATTCCACCGCCAGTCGAATCCGGGCATCGTTCAACACCAGTTCGCCGTTGGAAACCGCCGCCGCCTGGAAAAAATCACGATGCGGCACCGGCAACACTCCGGGCGTCTCAGCCTTCTCCCCATAAATCAACGTCACCGACGCCCCCACCGGAAGCTCAAACGGGGCAAACTCCCCCACCCGCCATTTACTGCCCTGCAAATCGAGGATCAACGGCAACTCAGGATAACCGGTAGCCAGAAAAGGACCGAATTTATCCAGCCAGGCACCCAGTTGTAACAGTGAAAGATGTGAGGTATTCAGGCGAAAAGCCGTTACCCCGGCCGCCCGCATGAACTCCCAAAGCTTTGGATCTTCGCTGTGAGGACCTAACGTAGCAACAATTTCATACTGCATAAATTTCACGCTTTATGGACCGCTAAAATACTCCGCCGGACCCCGATGCCACGAAACTGCGTTGGGAAATCGGTAAGCATACGGCTGATATGATGCTTCAACTGCACCCGCAAAAAGGCCTGGGTCTTCTCATTGTCCGCAAAATGGTCGATCAAAAACTCGCAAACGGCATTGGTCTCGCCGCCTTCCAACTCATTCGCCAGCTGATAGGCATCTTCGAGGTTCTTAACCCGGGCCACCAACTCATCCAACGACACGGCCAACGCCTGCCCGGCCATCGCCAGCATCCCTTTCTCCGCCGACTGAAAAAGCTGCTCGACCGGCTGTCGATCCCGCATTTCCGTCAGCCATTGCGCATGACCGGCTTCTTCCTGAGCATAGATCAGCCAGAAAGCCGCCACATCCGGCTGCGCGGCGAACAGTTCCGCCAATCGCCGATAAAAAACCTCGGCCAGTCGCTCAGCCTCAATAGCCATCGTAAATAATTCGCCTACCGTTGATTCCTCGGCCATAGTCCAACCTCCATTACAAAGGTTTTCGCCCCCCATCTTACCCCAGCTCCCAATTTCGGCAAATTAAATAAATAAATCCGATCACCCCATCCAGACTACATTCCAGGGAGCCCCGCTGCCCAAAGGCACCGCCCCCAGCTCGCCTCGGAAATCACTCCAGACAATCTCCCCGCCCGCCGTGACGGTAAAACGGCTGGCCGGTTGCAACTCCAGCCGAATGGTAAACTCCCAATCCCGCGCCGGCACGACCTCGCTCTCCGGCAAAGAGGCCAGCGCTTCTGCCACCACACTATCCGATGCCACATCCAACGTCGCCTCCATAGCCGCCGCGCACTCCAAAAGCCGCCGCGCCCGCCCCGACTCCCCAATCCGGGCCAGAATTCCTCCCACCTGAACCAGCGTCTGCACGGTCGGAAGATCCGGCGATTGTTGCTGCTGAATGGCGCCTACAGCATCCAGAAAAGCCGTGCTCTGTTCCGTTTCCCCGTGCAGGGCAAACAACAGCCCGACCTGATAACAAATCGCCGAATACCACTCGGCATTGCTGTCCAGCTGTCGTAACACATCCAGGCACTGAGCAAACCAGGCCAGCGACTGATTGTCGTCCTTCTTCTCATAAGCCGTCATTCCCTCAGTATATAAACGCTGGACCAGTTCCCCCAACATTTCAGGCGACATCGGTTGAGAATCCATCTTCACCCCCTAATCCATCGTAATGAGCACCGGAATAAAGCCCTCACCCTTCAAGAGCTCACCCATCGCTTTTCCAATAATCGATCCTATCTGCGGAGAAATCGCCTTCATCGCATACCCCGGCCGCGAAGAAGCTACCAACAGATCGCCCGGCTGGATCGGACCGGATGAGGCATCCACGCGGATCATCCGATAGGACCCCAACGTCACCAGCGTCAAATAGCCGCCCGGGGCAATTCCCGTCCCTTTAGCCACCACCGCCGTCTCGGCCGTCACATGGGGCAACTCCACCGTCTCCGCCGAATCGGCGGCCTGAGCATTCCACCCTGCCGGCACCGCAAACGGTTGATCCACCACCCCGGCAACCCGCGTCGTCCCGGCCGCATCGGCCTTGCGCACCCGAATAACGGGAATATCCCCGCTGACCGGATCGGCATAACCGGTAATCATCACCACATCGCCCGTCTCCAACGGTTCATCGCCGTCATTGATCGCCACATCGACCACATAGCCGGTCTTGGCCCCACTCACATAAAGCGTCCCATTGACATAAAGCCCGGGATAACCCGAACCGTTGTAATTGTTAATCCGGGCTCCATACGCCGTTGCAGACGAGGTTCGTGCCGACAACCCGTCAAGATCACGGCTGTAAAATGAACCGCCATAACCGCTTGTGCTGTTGCCGACCACCCCATTGCCGCTGTCGCTTTCACCGTACACCCCGGAAGCCGTCCAGGCGCCGCTGTCGTCATCGCCGACACCATAGACCCCGGCTCCGTTTTCACTACGGCCGTACACCCCGGGGGCAAAACTATTGGGATGAGCCGCCTGCGCCGAGCTGTGCCCGTAAACCCCGATGCCGCTGTAACTGTCAAAATAGCCGGCATAGCCCCGCGCCTGCGTCGATCCCCCGTCGTAGCCATAAACGGCATACCCGTCCTGCGAATACCCCATAATGGGAATACCGTCGGGACTGGTGGCCGAAACCGCCACCCCCGAAGCCGACTTCGCCGAAAGTCCCCCGCCCCAGGTCGGATCGGTATTTTCAAGATTGAGCACAAAATTCCCGCTTCCCATATAACCGGTTACCACGGCCCCCGGCCGCAGACTCCAGGCATACGGCACCGCCATGATCGGTTGCCGCGGCAGCACGGTATAAGCCCCCGTGCTGCTGCCCGGCCGCACCTCCACCTGCATCCAGCGCGGACTGCCCGTGAAAATCGTATTCAAAGCCGCCGGCGCCAGATTGACCGCAAACAATCCCCGGCTCACGGTCAGATCGTCCTTCCATTCCGGCCCGCCGACCACATTGCCGTTCACATCCGAGTCATAGATCACAAAACGGAAATCGTACACGCCGTTGGCCGGCTGCCCGCCGTCCACCAATTGCCCCTGATAAGTGAAAAAACCGGTCGCATCCCCCCCGCCCCCGGTCAATTCATTCGAAAACTGGCCGCCCGGTCCCTGGGCCAACACCACGCTCAGAGATCCCAGCAAAGCCAGCAATCCCAAAGTCACACCCAGCCACAACCACCGCTTGTTCCAGCCACGAATGTTCATCACCAACCTCCTCTTAAAGTAAAGCTATTTTTGCGCGCCTTTCGGGCGCGCAAAAATAGCTTAATCTCAATCGAATTCGCGCGCCGCCCCGTAGGAGGCAGCGCGCGAATTTATTCATATGAATATGGAAAAACAGGGACGGCTCAGGGCCGCCCTTTATGAATGGGCTTGACCTTGGATTCCTGACGCGCCATCTCTTTGATCTCTTCAATCTGATCAAAGACCGCCGAAACAAACTGCTTGAAGAGCGCCTTGAACTGCTCCGGCGTAATAGAATCCAATGTCCAATGATAAACCGCCACCAACACATTTTCATCGCCGGTAACGGCAATGGCAAAGTTGGCCCCCGAAGTCTGCTCGGCATAGAACTGCCGCATCAACAACGCCTCCAGGAACTTCTGATGGGGCGTATCCTTGAGAATCGCCAGCGCCGACGAAAAAGTGAACGAGTCCAGCGTCCGCGGCATCGTCACTTCCACCAGCAACTGACCATCCGCCAGCCGGATCACCGAAGGCGGCATCGGAATGGTAATTCCACACCAGTTAGAAGAATCCAGCTTCAACGGCTCATCGGCGGCTGGATTGCTGACCGCAGCCAGCCCCGCATTAACGTCCTGGAATAACGACATAGCAGCCCGGTCCTCCCTTTAGCGTTTGCGGATATCCTCGGCGATATTCTTGCCCACATGATCGGAGTAATTCTTCCCGAAGCCGTGGCCGCCGGAAACCTTGTGCAACGTGGCATTGCCCTGCGAAGCCATCTTCGCCCCGAACTTGGTGTAGGTCCCGACGAAGAAGCTCACCATGTCCAGATTGCCGACATAGAGATCGGCTTTCAGGATCTTGCTGGGGAACGACACCGCATTGCCCGCAAAGATCAACTGGATGTACTTGTTCATGTCGGCCTCAGCCGTGCTCGCCGCTACCTGCTTGGCCATTTCATCGCGCGCCATCTCTGCGATCATTTCAGGAGAGGCCCCCTTCTTCTTCGCCGAAGCATTGGCCAGCGCCTCTTCATAAGCTGCTTTGGCCTCCTCGGAAGACCTGGCCGGCCCCAGATATTCTTTCTGCAACTGCTTGTAGACATTGCGGATCGCGTTGTCGGTCTTGATCGTCCCACGGCTGTGGGCCGAAACGGTGGTGCGATGCTTGTTACGAATCGCATCGAGCATGATCAGCTCTTGCTTCTCGGTCACATTGTCCCGCACCCCCACCTTGCCCTTGATACAATCGACCAGATCCAGGAAGAAATTGGAGCGCTTGGCGCTGTAGGTATACAACAGATCGACCGCGCTCTGCTGCAAAGCAACGCCTTCGGCCTTGTTGGCGTCATCCAACGAGGAATTGACGGCTTCCTGCAACCCTTGCGCATCTTCCATGCCGTCCTGAGGAGCCACATTCATCCCATTGAGATGGGTCACAGAAGGATACCAATCACCCAGACTGATCGGCTCGCGGTAATAATTGACGATGGGCATCTTACCGCTGAAGCTGACCACTTCACCGACCGCATAGTAGACCACCTTGCGGCTTCCGTCCGGGGTAGTCTCCTCAGTCCGCTTCACCTCTTCCATCTTGCGATTGGGTGCGCGGCCGGAGACCCGATACTGCTTCCCATCGAAATCATCGAACTTCTTCCCGGCGACCTGGGAAGCGTCTACCCCGGCGGTTTTATCCGTCGTCTGCTCTTTCTGAGCTGTGAGCATCCGCTGAACCGCCAGGTTTCCGCCGGTTTTCTGCATCGCATTAACGTCGGCCGCGCGGAGTGCCATAGGCTGCCCCGTGGGAGAGACGTTAACCGAAGCGCGCGCCACACTACCCTGGGAAGAGGGTGTGGAAGAAGATTTCTGGACGTGTTTGGGTTCTAATCGCCCCTTTTCCATAGCAACCTATCCTTTCATGAGAGAAACATGAACAGTTTGAGAAAAAAACAGGCGCGGCTCCGTCCCAGAGGTATATTCAACCAATAGATATATATACTAAGTATATACTAAGAAAGCCATAAGTCAAAAGAGTTTTTATTCATAATTTCGGCGGCTTCGGAAAGCCGCCGAAATTATGTTTTTTCCAGACTAACCACACAGGTGGAAAATTTCTCCCCATCGGCAAAAAAGCCCTTGTTTTCGCATAAAAAAGCCCCTGTTCTCGCGTAAAAAAGCTTGTGTTTCTGCGTAAAAAACTTATGTTTTGGCGCGCTTTCTGAAGCGCGCCAAAACATAAATAAAAACAACTCTCTCTCCCCCTGCTTCGCACCGCGCGTCGCTTCTCACCAGGAAAATACCGGTTGCGGGACGCTGAAAAGCACCAACCATCAGATCAGAACCGATTTTGCGCCTTACGCAAAATCAGTTATCATACGGCTATGACACCAGGTAAAAGCAGCCCGATTCGCGTCCAGGGATTGGTCCGTGCCATGCAAGAGATCCGAAACCGGCTCAGCCAGGGCATCGCCCCGGCCCAGGCCACCGAATTCCGCATCCATGTCACCAACATCATCGCCCAGGTCGAAAACGCCTGTAACCAGAACCGTATCACCCCCCAGGAACTCCCCACCCCTTCCTATCGGGCCTACCAGTACCTCACCTCCATCGACCTGTTCCATCTTCCCCCTCCCCTCCACAACAGCCCGCAACTTCAACCCAAAATCCGCATTACCAACATAGTTGCCATCAGCGATGATATAGCCGCATCGATTGCCGCCCTGGTCCGCACCCCTGATCCGGAAACCACCCATACGCTGAGCCTCCAACTGAAAACTCACACCGACTCCATTGAAAAAATCTGCCGCGAGTCGAAAAGCACGCCCAATCAGCTGCCCCCCCCCAGCCGCCGGGCCTACCAATGGCTAAAATTCCTGAGCGATCTCGACAACCTGGAACTCCATCTCCTGGCCCTGACCCAGGCGCAAAATCACATCAAAACACCGCTCAAAACAATCACCGGCCGCACTTCCCCCCCCATTGAGGTAATGTTTCGCTTCTTCTCCCATCTCTACGAAATTCGCCAGCAGCCGCTGCGCCTCACCCTACACGAAGGCTTCATCAACGCCCCGCCGGAAACCCTCGGTCCGCTCCTCGAAGCCCTCCGCCGGGGTGATGCGCCCACCAGCCGTGAAATAGCCCGCGCCTACAGTGAAACCGAAGAATTCTGCGAGATCATCACGGCCCTGGAAATCAACGAACAGGACAACAGCTTCCAGACCCGGGGCCGCTGTTACGATTTGGAAACAGTCTTTGCCCGCGTCAATGCTCAATATTTCAATGGCCAAATGGCCCATCCCCGATTGACCTGGAACCAGACCCTCACCCTGAGGAAACTCGGCCACTACCACTTCAGCACCGACACCGTCATGTTGAGCATCACCCTCGACGATCCCCGCATCCCACCGGAAGTGATCGACTTCGTCATGTACCATGAATTGCTCCACAAAGAGCTGGGCATCAAAACAGTCAACGGCCGCCGTTACGCCCATACCTCCGAATTCCGCGCCGCCGAGCAACGCTTTCAACACTACGCGACGGTGGAAAAATTTCTCTCCCGCACCCATAAAAAATAACCATGCCGCCCAACCGCATCCTGTTGATCGAAGACGACAGCGCCGTCGCCCTCAGCCTGCGCGACGGGCTGGAACGCGAAGGCTACTTTGTCGAATGGAAAACCACCGCCGCCGCCGGCATGACCGCCGCCCGCGAAAACTCGCCCCAATTGCTGCTGCTGGATATCCGCCTGCCCGATCGCTCCGGCTTCGACCTCTGCCGCGAACTGCGTCAGGCCGGCCTGCGCCAGCCCATCCTCATGCTCACTGCCCAGCGCGACGAGCTGGATAAAGTGCTCGGCCTCGAACTGGGCGCCGACGATTACATCACCAAACCCTTCAGCCTGCGCGAACTGCTCTCCCGCATCCGGGCCCAGCTTCGCCGCGCCTACGGCGATCTCTCCGGCGCCGCCAATCCCAACCTGTTGACCCTCGGCGATTGGGTGATCGACCGCGACCGCGGCCAGGTGCTGCGGGAAAACGAACCGCTCAACCTCACCCCCACCGAATTCAGATTGCTGCTCTATCTGGCCCAACACGCCGGCCAGGCCCTCACCCGCGCCCAGATCCTCGACGCCGTCTGGGGTTACGCCGCCGACGTGGAAAGCGAAAAGATCGTCAATGTCCACATCCGGCGCCTCCGCGAAAAAATAGAACCAGACCCCAGCCGCCCCACCCTCATCCTCACCGTCCCCGGCATCGGCTACCGCCTCTCCAATAAAGATTAGCCCCCCCAGCAATTAACCCTAAAAAGCAGAAAAAAGCCTATGTTTTGGCGCGCTTTCTGAAGCGCACCAAAACATAAACAAAAAAAATTCTCCCCCTGCTTCGCACAGCGCGTCGTAGCCTACCGGAAAAACACCGTGTGCGGGACGCAAAAAGCCAGCTGTTAAGCACACCAACAATCAACCCCACAGATCGGAAAAAAGCCCTTTTTTTGCGCGCCGCCCTTCGGGGGCAGGACCACAGTTAACCGTGGACGAATTTTTCTCGCAAAAAAGCGTGCCAAAAATGTTTTTTTCCCCCTCATATCCCCCCTTCCCCTCGGGGGAAAGGGGGGCAGGGGGTGCGAAGCAGGGGGAATTAAAAGGCGCCTTTTGGCAATTTTATTTGGCGACCACGGTTCCCTGGGGACCTACCCCTTCGGACGGCGCGCAAAAAATACAAGATTACAGAACCGTAATCTCCCCGCAACCTCCCTGAAACCTCCCCGCCTTATCCTTAAGGCAGTTCTCAGGGAGGAAATTCATGAAACGCAGATATCTTATTCCCATCGGAATTCTGCTGCTGCTCTTCATCGGCGGCGCCGGCTATCTCGGCTCCCGCAGCGTCCAGGCTCAGGAGGTTCCCACCGTCGAAGCCCCGCCGACCGTCGCCGTCACCCGCGGCGAAGTCAAACAGACCATCACCGCCCCCGGCAAACTGGTCTGCACCCGTCAGACCACCCTCGTCTCCGGTGCCAGCGGTCGCCTGGCCGCCGTTATGGTCAAACCCGGCCAGCAGGTCAAAGCCGGCCAGCTCCTGGCCCAACTCGACGCCGCTCCTTTAAAACAGGCCCTGGCCAACGCCGATGTCCAGCTGCGGCTGGCCCAACAAAAGCTGCTGGAAGCTCAGGACGGCCCCACGCAGGCCCAGCTCGCCGACGCCCGGGCAACAGTCCGCAACGCCCAGACCGAGCTGCTGCTCGCCCAAAGCAACTACACCACCACCCTCTACTCCGACTACGACGCTCAGGCCGAAACGCGCCGCTACGAATATGAATGGTATAAACATCAATTCGATATCGCCTGGACCAACTTCCAAAAAGGCGAAACCAGTCAAAAAGATTACGACGCCGCCTACAACGATATGAAAGCTGCCGAAGGTCGAATGATCGCCGCCCGTGAACGCGGCTCCACCGAACAACTGAGCGCCCAGAACCGCATCGATCGAGCCCGCGACGCCCTCTATCAGGCCAACCTGCGCCTTGGCGAATTGACCGGCAAGCCGTTGACCCAAACCGTCATGCAGGCCCAGCTCGAAGTGGACCGGGCTCAGGTAGCCTACCAGAATGCCCGGGCCGCCCTGGACGCCACCGAACTCCGCGCTCCTTACGACGGCGTCATCCTCTCCATCGGCGTCAACCCCGGCGACAACGTCAACCAGGGCTCGTCCATGATGGTGCTCCTCGATCCGCGAGCCCTCGAATCCGTCACCTCCATCGTCGAAGAAGACTTTCCCCTGATCAAAACCGGCCAGGCCGCCGAACTCTTCTTCGACGCCCAGCCCGACCTCGACATCGCCGGCCGGATCGACCGGGTCACCCCCCAAAGCATCGGCACCGACCGGCCGCTCTATCCGGTCTACATCGCCCTGACCGGCACCATGCCCTCCACCCTGGTTCCCGGCATGACCGTCGACGCCTCCATCGTCCTCGATCAACGCACCGATGTATTACGGCTGCCCCGCTCCACCGTCCGGGCCCACAGCGACGGATCGGCCGTCGTCAAAGTCTGGACCGGCACGGCCATCGAAGAACGCAACGTCAAAGTGGGCCTCCGCGGCGACAACTTCGTGGAAATCCTGGAAGGATTGCAGGAAGGCGATCAAGTGGTGGCCCAATGAGTGCCGGTGAACGCGCGGTCATCGTGACGGAAGGGCTGAGCCGCACCTACCCCATGGGACATACAGTGGTCCATGCCCTCCGCGATGTCTCCATCGAAATCCGAAACGGCGAGTTCGTCGCCCTGATGGGGGCCTCGGGCAGCGGAAAATCCACTCTCCTCACTCTGCTGGGCTGCCTGGATACCCCCACCGCCGGCCGCTATACGCTGGAAGGCGAGGATGTCGGCCGGCTCTCGCCCGATGCCCGGGCCGTCGTCCGCAACCGGCATATCGGCTTCGTCTTCCAGACCTTCAACCTCTTGCCGCAGCTCTCGGCGCTGGACAACGTGGTCCTGCCGTTGCTCTACAGCAATAAAAAGAGCCCTCCCGAACATGCCGCCGCCCTCCTGGAGCGCGTCGGATTGGGAGACCGGCTCCACCACCGGCCCAAAGAACTGTCGGGCGGAGAACGCCAGCGCGTCGCCATTGCCCGCGCCCTGGTCACCGATCCGGCTCTCCTGCTGGCCGACGAACCCACCGGCAACCTCGACAGCGCCACCGGGGAGGAAATCCTGCACCTGCTCGCCGAACTCAACGCCGAAGGCCGCACCATCGTCCTGGTCACCCACGATCCCCATGTAGCCGCACGGGCCCATCGCATCCTGACCATGCGCGACGGAAGGATCCTCCCATGACCATCCTCAACACCCTCCGCACCGCCCTGCTCGGCCTGAGCGGCAACAAGCTCCGCGCCGGCCTGACCACGCTGGGAATCGTCATCGGCGTCGCCTCGGTGATCGCCATGCTGGCCCTCGGCAACGGCGCCCGCGCTGCCGTCGAATCCAGTTTCCGCTTCCTCGGCGCCGACCAGATGCAGATCAACGAAAAGTTCAAATTTGAAGACGGCGCCATGGAATCGGTCGGGAAAAAGCTCTCCTACCAGGATGGATTGGAAATGCTCTCTCAGGTTCCTCAGATCAAACGGGTCGCCATGTCGGTCAGCGGCCCGGCCAAAGTCCGCCAGGGCCGGGTAGTCCTCGACCTCAACTACATTGCTACCACCGCCGACGCTCTGGAAGGACTGATCGCAGGCGGAGAATACCAACCGATCAACTGGCCGGAAGGGAAAATGTTGACCTCAGAAGATTTTATCGGCGAAGGACGCTTCTTCACCCCGGCCGAGGTGGTCGATGCCGCCGATGTCTGCATCCTGGCCTACGACACCGCCGATGAACTCTTCCAGGGCGACGATCCCATAGGACAGACCATCCATCTCAACCGCCGGCGCTGTCTGATCATCGGCATCCTGGCAGAACTGGAATCCACCGATCCTCAACGCAAATATAGAGATCAACCCAACAAAGGGCTCTACCTGCCGATCAGCACCGCCATCCGCAACTTCTACACCGAAGAGCCCTCCGTTTACCTCACCGCCTATGTAAAAGATGAAAACCGGATGACCGAAGCCAAAGCCGCCGTGGCCGCCTATCTCCGTCAACGCCACGGCGTAGAAAAAGATGAGGAGGACAATTACAAAGATGATTTTGACATCACGACCCGCAACGATATCCTGGGAGCCCAGCAATCGGCAGCGCAGACCTTCGCCCTGTTACTGGCCGCCATGGCGGCGGTCTCCCTGATCGTGGGCGGCATCGGCATTATGAATGTGATGCTGGTGAGCGTCACCGAACGGACCCGGGAGATCGGCGTGCGGATGGCTATCGGAGCCCGCCGCCGCGACATCATCGGCCAGTTTTTACTGGAAGCGATCCTGCTGAGCGGCGGGGGAGGCTTTCTGGGCATCGTCGTCGGGATTCTCACGATCCCGCTGGCCGCCCTCTTGAACCAGGGGCAGGCGCTGCTCGATCCCGGCAGCATCCCGCTCTCGCTCAGCGTCGCCCTGCTCACCGGCATCCTCTTCGGGATCTATCCGGCCCTGCGCGCCTCCCGGCTCGACCCCATCGAGGCGCTCCGCTATGAATGAATTTATTTATTTTTTCGCACGCCCCTTTGGGGCGTGCGAAAAAAATAAATAATAAAAAAACTAATTCAATCAAAACTAAGGACTTGAAAAATGAAATTCCAACAAATCGTCTTTGGATTGATCGTCGTCGTCGTACTGGGCGCCGCCGCCTTCATCGGAGGTCGCCTCATGACCGCCCGCGCCGGCGGCCCCGACGGCATGCTCCCCATCCTGCCCGGAGCCGACGGCGGCGGCGCCATGACCACCATGGCCCTGAAAATGGAACCCGCCCCCGAACTGCCGCAAACCGAAGCCACCATCTTCGGCCAGCTCAAACGGATCGAAAACAACAGCCTCTTCATCAGCGACAGCCAGGGCATGATCCAGGTCCAATCGGTCGGCAGCGGCTCCGTCGCCTATAGCGCATCGTCATCCACCGCTCCCCAGCCCGAAGGCAGCGGCAAAGAGACCGAAATCGTGGTGACGGAAGAAACGGAAATCTACAAAGACATCACCGAAATGCAATTCAACTCGGGGGATGGCGAGGTCCAGGAAGTCCAGCAAAAAGTCTCTTCCATCACCCTGGACGATTTTGGAAAAAATGGTATGGTGATGGTCTGGGGCGAACATCGCGGCGACCGCATCATCGCCACCACCATCCTCTATATGGGCGGGAATTAATTGAAATCCCAAAAATGATTACCCGGCGAGAGGGCGCCCACGCAGGGGCGCCCCTACGCCAGAAAACGCCGTCGTAGGGGCGGCCCGATGTGGCCGCCCTTGATCCTAAAAGCCAGCAGGCCCTGCTTTCAGATGGATCGAAAAACGCAAAAAGGAGCACCCATGCACATCTCAATCCGTTGGCGGCTGGCCCTCAACTTTGCAGCGATTGCCCTGCTCTGTGCCGCAGCGCTGGGCGCCGTTCTCCTCACCACCGTCCGCACCTACTACGCCGACATGGAACGCACCTACCTCACCGACAACGCCCGCTCCATCGCCGACCTGATCCCTCCCCTTCTGGCCCAACCGCCGCTCACCCCCATTTTGCAATCTCGCCTCAACAGCCTGGCCTTTCTCTCCCAGAGCCGCGTCAAGATCATCGCCACCGACGGCCGGCTGCTGGGCGACTCCAACTCACCCCAACAGATCCAGATCTATACGGTCGCCTATCCTGCCGATCCCATCATGGCAAGCCCGTTCAACGCCACCGTCAGCATTGGCAGACAAAGTACCACCACCACGACCACCGGCATCTTCAGCCAGGGAGACGCTGGCTTCACCTCCGTTGAAACCGTTCGGGCTCCCAGCGACATCCTCATCTTTTCAACCGAATCGCAACCCGCCCTGCCCTTACCGGTCGCCGTTGATGCCGGCATCACCGACGTCACCCTCACCCAGATCCCCGTCGCCGGCACCTTCTACGGCTTCGCCTTCAACGAAACCGGCGACCTCAACGGCAAACGTTCCGATCAAACCGTGCAGGAACCCATCTACAACAGCCACGGGATGCTGCTCGGCCACGTCGAACTCTCCGAAGGTCCCGCCTACGGCACCCAAATTCTGGAAAACGTCGCCCGGGCCTGGCTGCTGGCCGGCGCCGTCGCCGTAATCCTGGCCGCGGCGGCCGGCTGGTGGATCAGCCGCAGCATCAGCGCACCGCTCGTCGCCCTGACCTCCGTCACAACCCAGATGGCCGCCGGAGACCTGAGCATCCGGGCCCCCGAATCCCGCCGGCCCGACGAAGTGGGCACCCTCTCCCGCTCCTTCAACGGGATGGCCGATCAGGTCGAAGGGACCATTGCCTCGCTGCGCCGCTTCATCTCCGACGCCGCCCACGAAATCCACACGCCGCTCACCGCCCTGCGCACCAACCTCGAACTGGCCCCCGAAAGCGTGGTCACCCAACGAGCCCGCGAGCAGGTCGCCCGCCTGGAAAAGCTCACCGCCGGGCTGCTGGATCTCTCCCGCCTGGACGCCGCCACGCACAACGAGGCCCCCGTGAACCTCACCGCCCTGGTACAGGAATTGAGCGAAAGCTGCGCCGCCCGGGCCGAACAGGCCGGAATCGACTTTGAGCTCACAACGCCGGAAGAAGCCGTCGTGGTTCAGGGAGATGCCGCCCAGTTGCAACAAGCCTTGGGGAATCTGCTGGATAACGCGCTCAAGTTCACATCCGAGGGGGGCCGGGTGACCCTACAACTGACCACCGGAGATGGTCAGGCCATCCTTGAGGTCGAAGATACCGGGATCGGCATTCCCGAAGAGGATTTAAATCAAATCTTCAGCCGGTTCCATCGAGGGCGCAACGCAGCAGATTATGCCGGCTGTGGATTGGGGCTGGCCATCGTCCGCGCCATCGCCGAAGGACATCACGGCACGGTCAAGGGAGAAAACAGCGCCCACGGCGCCCGCTTCACCCTGACGCTGCCGTGGAACCCATAGCCTCTGTCCTGAAAATAGCCCACGCCATGCAAAATCTCCCCGAGGGCGGCCACATCGGGCCGCCCCTACCCGAACACCGCCAATGTAGGGGCGGGGTTACCCCGCCCGGCCCATCCCCAAATCAACCTTCCCCAACGGAAAAGAATCCCCCACCGGGTAATTACCTTCGGAATCAATACATGGATACCTGAATCGGGCGAGGAAACCTCGCCCCTACACAGACAATCTCCCGTAGGGGTACCCCTTGTGGGTACCCAATCTGAAGGCAAGTCGCCTGTCCTTGCAAGATCAGAGTGCGTTGCACCTCTTTAGAAAATCACCCTCACCCGCACAAGGCCCCTCTCCTGTAAGTTGCGCCGCGCTGGATCGGAAGAGAGTTTTTTTGTTTATGTTTTGGTGCGCCTCAGAAGGCGCACCAAAACATGGCCTTTTCCAGAGCCGCACAGGCAACGCAGGCTGTCTACTTGCTGCTGTCTCCTTCCGCTGAATTTTCCTCCTTCGGGGTGCCGCCCCCGGCCTTTCAACCATCTCAGTCCAGCAGATCCACCGTCCCCAACATCCCATCCAATCGCAGCCACTGCCCGTCGTGGATCAACCGGGTCGCGTCAGCCACCCCCACCACCGCGGGCAGCCCGTTCTCCCGCGCAATGATAGCCGCATGAGAGATCGCCCCGCCCAGCTCGGTTATCACTCCGGTCAACCGTAAAAAGAGACTCGACCAGGCCGGGTCCGTCAAACGAGTCACCAGAATAGCCGGACCCTGAAATTCCAACAACGCGGCCGCCGCTTCCAGCGGATTGTTTTTCACCAACGCCACGCCCTCCACCACACCCCGGCCGCCGCTGACGGGAATTCCTTTCAGGCGCGGCCCACAAGAATCTTTTGCAAAAGGCTCAACCTCCAGTCCCGGCCGCCATTTTCCCGTCTCCATATCGTACCAGATCAATTCCGGCGGCGAGGGCAGACGAAGGTTCAACTTCCACTCGGCCCGCCGTTCGGAAATCGTCTCCAAAGAAATCCTTTGCTTCCCCTGAGAACGGCCAAAAGCCAGAAACTCATCCCAGGTGTAGAAAAAAAACATATCATCCGGATCATCCGGGTAAAAACAACAGGAAAGCCGACGCGCCATCAGACCGAACAAGGCCTGGCTTAACGCCAGATTGCTCTTGAAATCCTCTCGCACGGCAATCAACTGCCCGCCCCAAACCAATACCTTCTCCCAGATCGCCCGCTCCATCGGCCGCATCTCCAGCAAAGCCTGCCGCCCCAATTCCTGAGCCACGTGAGCCCGTTCAACCGGCGTCTCTCGCAATCCAAACTGGCTCGCAATGGCCAACAACACCAGATCCTGGTGGTCGATCAATCGATCCGACTCAAAATCCAGCTCATGCTCAAAGCCCCGATGGCCATATTCCTGTAAAAAAGACTGCAATTCCTGCATCAAAGGGGCAGCTTCTGGAATCCGGGCATAAATATCGAGATCCGTCACGCCCTGATGCAACAATTGCACCACCTCCGGCCCACAACTTTCAGCCAACCCGCAAAGCCTCCAGATCTGTCGGCCGATCAGCGAGGAGGTCGTGTTGGAACCGGCAAACAGCGACAGCAATTCCGGTTTCTGCTTGCGTAAAATGTTATCCAGCATCATCACCATCATCGCGGAGAGAATCCGCTGACAGCCGATCCGGCTGCATTGTTCGACAAACTCAGGGGCAAACAACGGCCAGATCAACGGTAAAGGATCGGCCTTCAAATCGTGGAGCGCTTGATAGTTTCTCCGAATTTTTTCTACCAGCTCCCCCAACTCGACATGGTGAAAATGCACCATTTCCACATAGACCTTGCAAAAATTAAAAGGCAGCCTCATCAATTGCCAAAATGGGACCTTCGCCATATGAAGGTCAATTTCAGGAGGAATACCGATCGCGGCCGGATCCGTCGGAAAAATCCGGCTCAGATCCCGGGCATAATAGGTCATATTGCCGTATCCCCGCCCCTGAACAATAACCAGAGGTTTCAACGTCGGATCGAAATCGGAAAGATCACCGCCCAGCTGCTCGCACAGCCATTTAAAATGGAAGTCGGCCTCCTGAGAAAGCATCGTAGAAGAAAGAGGTGTAAAAACACCGCTGGATTCCTGGGTATTGTAGGAACTAAGCGATATTTCAACCATAGCAAAACTCTCCTTCTACTAAAATTAAGGGGAAAAATAAATAAGGATAACAAATGAGGTATCGATTTACCATCAGCTTAACACATAAATAAAGAAAACGAAAGTATCATTTAAGGCGCATCGCCACATCGGGCCGCCCCCGGCATGGCCTTCTGTCCTGAAAATAGCCCCATCGTGCAAAAATCTCCCCCAGGGCGGCCACATCGGGCCGCCCCGACCCGGAAAACGTCTCCCGTAGGGGTACCCCTTGTGGGTACCCAATCCTGACGAA
>CAZCTC010000043.1:0-14949 GCA_964501335.1 uncultured Anaerolineales bacterium
GGTTGAGTCGTTTGAATCGTCGGTTTGAGGGATAGAAAGTGCGTCGCACCTTTGGCCAGGTTATTTTCAGGACAGAAGGCCATGCGGAGGAGCACTTCCAGAGGGTGAGTTTTTTGTGTAATTGTGGTATTGGTTAAAATGGTATTTGTAATGACTGCTTTTGGGTGAGAAAATTTGACCTGATAAGCTATAAGCTTTGCGAAAGTAAATGTGTTGATAGGAGAAATTGGGATGTCCCGCTATTCACTCTATATCTTAACCGCCGTTTTGCTTATCTTGCTTTTTGTATCAATTGGCCTGGTGGGGGGAAAGCTAATTTTGGGGAGTGAGTTTGATTCCTGGATGGAAGCGCTCTGGCCCTTTGTCCTGATAAGAAGTCCGGTCTTTGGCATTCTGGCGTTTTTCGCGGGGATAGGTCAAGTGAGATATTATGCGATATTGGTCCGGATAAAGCTGGATTGGACGGCTCCGTTGAAGGCTCTTTATGCTATGTTGTGCGGGTGGATCATCGTTATTGTAATAACCTGGCATATGGAATCTATTGCAGAGGATTTTTTGGATACCTGTAGAATTGTTGTTGTTTTGGGAACCCCGGTTTTGATAGGAAGTGTAATTTTCTTTTTGTTTACTGTTTTGGGCGAAATTCTTTTCCGGGCAGGCTTTTATAATTACAGGTTTCCCATTCGATTTTTTCCTCCTCCTCAAAGGAAAGTTGCTTCGGTTAATCCACAAAGTGAGGTAGGGATACCGGTCCGTGTTTTGCGTATCATGCTCGCTTTGATTGTGTTCTTTGTTGCGATTCTTTTTGCGGGTAAACTGATCTACAGTGTGTGGGCCGCAAACCTTATGAAAAACGAGGGTATTCGGGGTTCTGGAACGATCACTGAGAAATATGGAGTTCCGGGTCAGGCAGGGACCTTATATGGGATTGAATACGATTATGTGGTTTCCCTGGCCGGCCGGGCCTGGAAATTCCATCGCAGTAGTGACATTTCTGCGGCGGCGGCTCAAGGAATGGACAGAGGTCGAACTGTTTCGATTATTTATGCGGCTTCCCGTCCCGGGTTAGCCTGTATTGAAGCGGAATGTGGATTGTTGAACTATGATTACCTGGCTGGATGGGGAGCGATGTTCCTCGGGGTTCCTTCGCTTTTGGTGTTATTGTGGACTTTTTTGTTGGATAAGCCGCGAAAAATTTCTGAGGACTGAGCTTCGGAGAGTTCATTCAAAGGTTTGACATTTTGGGGAGCGGCAGTAAAATCATTTTGGCTTTATAAGCCAATCTTGATTCTTTTATGGTTGCAAATTCCTTCCGCTTGCATCCCCCCGTTGCAGGGTGTCCTTATCCTTTTTATTTATAGGAGGAACCCATGAACATTCTGTTAACCGGCCCGTTCGGCAATATCGGCAGCAGTACTTTAATGGAACTGTTACGGCAGGGACAACGGGTGCGTTGTTTTGACCTTCCCACACCAGCCAACCAACGTCGTGCGGCTCAATATGAGGGCCAGATTGAGGTGATGTGGGGCGATCTACGCCGACCGGACGATGTGGCGGCGGCGGTGCAGGGTCAAGATGTGGTGATCCATCTGGCGTTTATTATCCCCAAGATGTCGGTCACGGGCCAGGAATCGGAGCGGGTCCCGGAATGGGCCGGCGAGATCAATGTGGGCGGGACGCAGAATTTGTTGGATGCGATGACGGCTTTACCCCGGCCTCCCCGACTGGTTTTTGCTTCTTCGGTGCATGTCTTTGGCCCTCCGCGTTTGCATTTACCCTTTGTGTCGGCGGATGCCGACGTGCGGCCTCAGGAGCACTATTCCCGCCATAAGGTGGAGTGCGAGGAGCGGGTCCGGAAGTCGGGACTGACCTGGACGATTTTGCGTTTTGGGGCGACGTTGCCGCTGGCGGTCCAGCTCGATCCGGGGATGTTTGATGTGCCGCTGGCGAACCGGATTGAGTTTTTGCATACGCATGATGCCGGGGTGGCGGTGGCGAATGCCGCCGCTTCGGAGGCGGTGTGGGGGAAGGTGTTGTTGATTGCCGGGGGGCCGGCCTGTCGTTTGCATTATGGAGTGTTGGTCCATAAGGTTTTGATGGGGTTGGGGGTGGGAATGTTGCCGGAGGCGGCTTTCGGTAAGGTGCCGTTCTGTACGGATTGGATGGATACGCGGGAGAGTGAGGCGCTTCTTCATTATCAAACGCGCACGCTGGATGATTATGTGGAGGATATGAAGGCGACGTTGGGCGGGCGGCGTACGTTGATTCAGCTTTTCCAGCCGGCGGTGCGGGCGTGGTTGCTGACGAAGTCGCCTTATTTTTATAGCAGGCAGTAAGAAAGCTTTTGCAGCGTCCCGCAAAGGATTTTTTTTCTGGATAGATGCGACGCGCTGGATGGGGGGAGAGAATTTTTTTTGTTTATGTTTTCGCGGGCTTCGGAAAGCCCGCGAAAACATGGGCTTTTTTCGAGACTAACCGCCCGGGTTGTTTTGCAGCGTTCCGCACATGATCTTTTCCTGGATAGATGCGACGCGCTGGATGGGGGGAGAGAATTTTTTTGTTTATGTTTTCGCGGGCTTTCCGAAGCCCGCGAAAACATGGGCTTTTTTCCAGACTAACCGCCCGGGTTGTTTTGCAGTGTCTCGCACATGATCTTTTTCTGGACGGATGCGACGCGCGGTGCGAAGCAGGGGGAGAGAATTTTTTATTCATATTTTCGGCGGCTTTCTGAAGCCGCCGAAAATATAAACCGCGATTTTTTCTTTTTCAGCACCTGGCTATTGGCCATAGAGGAAAAAGTGAAATGCATTATCGGTTATAATAGCGAGGTGGTGAGAAGCGGTTGAGGGCAAGCGGAGGAGAGAATGAATGCAGATGGTAAAAGCAGGCGCCTGGCCCGGCGCCTGACGTTGTTATTTATGTCCCTGGCGATCCTGCCTTTGCTCATTGGAGGTGGGGTGATTGCCTACGTCACTTATCAACTGCGCTCTGAAGAAGTGGCGGAACGACAGAAAATGACGGTGGCTCTGGGTAAGACTTTCTTTTCCAATTATATTGCCGGTCTGACGGCTGAGTTACAACTGGCCGATGAGATTGCATTACGTACCCCTTCGGCTCCCGAATCTGCTTTAGAAGCTTTATGTCTACACCACCCCGAACGTTATCCCGATCTGGTTTTGGTCGATGAGGCGGGCCAGGAACTGGCGCATTGGCAGAATTGCCAACCCTTGCCGGAGGATCAACTGGGAAATCGAGCCGAAAGGGAACCTTTCTTCAAAGCGGTGCGCGACGGGCAGTATGTGGGGAAAGTTTCTTTTTTGCAGGACGGCGAGCCGATGGCTCCGATGTCGGTCTCGGTGGTGGATACGACGGGACGGAAGCTGGTGCTCTGTGCGGTGGTGAATTTACGCGAATTTTGGGAACCGCTCAGCCAGTTGATTCCGGAGGAGGAGGGCTATTTCTATCTCGTCGATCAGCGCGGAACGTTGATCGGGTATGAGGATCTGACATTGGTCCAGCAGGAAATTTCTCTGGGACAATTGCCGACCGTTTTCCCTTTGGTGCAGGCGACCGAAGCGGGCAATGTGGCGCCAGTGACGGCGGCCTATTACCGCGGTTTGCGGGGGGTGGAAGTGATCGGCAGTTCGGCCCTGATTGAGAATGTGCATTGGGGGATTGTGGTCGAGCAGCCGGTCACCCTGGCCTTTATGCGACAGGGCTGGTTGGTGGGAGGATTGGTCTTTTTGATGCTCGTGGTGATGGGGGTGGCGGTGACGATTGCGCTGATGGAGGCGCGGAAGATTACCGGGCCGATCGGCATTCTGGCTGAAGGGGCGGATTCCATTGCGCAGGGCGATTTCAACTATACGATTGCGACGATTTCTCAGGATGAAATCGGGGCGGTGGCGCGGGCTTTCAATGTGATGGCGACCCGATTGCGGGAATTGGTCCGGAATCTGGAGCAGCGGGTACAGGAACAGCGCGAAGCGGAGGCCTCGCTGCGGCGGCAGTTGAAGGAATTGACGGCGTTGAATGCGATTGCTTCGGCGGCGGCAGAGGCGCCCAATGAGACGGTTTTAGTGGAGCAGACGGTGGATCTGTTGGGCACGTTGTTGGACCCTGATAGTTTTGGTATTATGTTGATCGATGAGGCGGCGGGGATTTTGCGGCCGCATCCGACCCGGATGCTGGCGATGTCGGCGCGAGAAGTGGAGATCCCTCTGGGCCAGGGCATTTCGGGGATGGTGGCTCAGGATGGGCGGCCCCGACGGATCGCCGATGTGCGTCAGGAATCCTATTACTGGTCGATTATTCCGGAAACCCGCTCCGAGTTGTGTGTGCCGTTGCGAGTGGGGGGGCGGGTGATTGGCGTGCTTAACGCAGAGTGTACCCGGGTTCAGGCTTTCAGTGAGGCCGATGAACGGTTGTTGTTGACGGCGGCCGGGCAGCTGGCTACGGCGCTGGATCGGTTGCGGGCGGCGACGGCGGAGCAGCGGCGGACGCGAGAGCTGGCGATCATTTACGATGTGGGCCGACGGGTGACATCCATTTTGTCTTTGGATGTCCTGCTGCCGCAGGTTGTGGAATTGATCATGCGGGCCATGGAAGTTTATAATGTGGAGATCGCGCTGGTGGAAGGGCGCGAACTGGTTTTCCGGGCCGGTTACGGCGGTTATGTAGACGGCCATGGCCGGATGCCGGGTGGTGTCTTGCCGATGGGCGAGGGGATTTCCGGTCGGGTGGCGGTTTCGGGAAAGAAGCTGTGGGTGCCGGATGTGCAGATTTTCCCCGATTACATTTTAAGCGAATCGCTGCCGAATGTGCGCTGTGAGCTGGCGGTGCCGCTGCGGGTCAAAGATCAGGTGATTGGGGTGCTGGATATCAAGAGCGATCAGCCGAATGGACTGAGTGGGACCGATCCCGAGATGGTGGAAATCCTGGCCGATCAGGTGGCGATTGCGATTGAAAATGCCCGCTATTACCAGAAAGCGGTGGAGGTGGCGCGGCGGCAGACGGTGCTGCGGTGGGCCATTCAGGAGATTGTGGGGGCCACGCTGGATTCAGAGCGGGTCTGTCAGGCGATCCATCAGGCGGCGGCGCAGTTGATGCCTTCTGAGGCCTGCGTGATTGCGCGTCTGGATGAAGAGCGGCAGGAGATTGAGTATCTCTATCTGGTCGATCGGGGGCGAGTGCGGCCGCCGATGCGGTTGCCGTTGGGGAGCGGGGTGGCCGGCCATGTCATCGCGACCGGCGAGACGGTGATGGCGACCGATTTGCAACAGCTGGCGAAGCTTTCCCTGCATCATTTCGGCGATCCGGAGCCGGTGCAATCGGTGTTGGCGGTGCCGTTGCGGTTGGGCGGGCGGGTGATGGGCGTGCTGTCGGTACAGAGTTATGCTGTTTATGCCTATCATGCCGAAGATATGGGGGCGCTGGAGATGCTGGCGGCGCAGGCGGCGGCGGCGTTGGAGAATGCCCGGTTATTCGGCGAGGAGCGGCGGCGCAGCTGGGAGCTGGAGACCTTGCGTCAGGCAAGTTTGCAGGTCACTTCGCTGTTGGAGTTGCAGCCGACCGTTGAGGCTATTTTGGATCAGGCCTTGCGGTTGGTCACGGCGGATGGGGCGCAGGTTTTCTTTTATGAACATGGGGCGTTGCGGTTCGGGGCGGCTCTGGCCGCCGGCGAAGCGACGACGGCGGAGCCCTGGGCCCGGAGTTTTACGGCGGTGGTGATGGCCAAGGGGCAGCCGGTGGTGGTTTCGGATATGGGCCGCGATCCGCTTTTCAAGGACGGCGGTTGGAACGGGGCGGTGGTCGGATTGCCGCTGCGCAGCCGGGATCAGTTGCGAGGGGTGATGAACCTTTATTTCCGGGTGCCCCATCGCTTCGACGGCAATGAGTTGCGCGGGTTGGAATTGCTGGCGGATCAGGCGGCGATTGCGGTGGAGAATGCCGGACTGTTTGCGGAAGTTTTGCAACGGACGGAGGAGCAGGCGGCGGCTCTGGAGCGGCTGCAGGAGATGAACCGCTTGAAGAGCGAGTTTATCCAGAATGTCTCGCATGAGCTGCGGACGCCGTTGGGGATCATTCGCGGTTATGCCGAGCTGTTGGAAGGTGGGATGCTGGGGGCGCTGCAACCCGAGCAGCAGGAGCCGGTGGAGATTATTGCCCGGCGGGTGCGGATGATGGTCAAGATGGTCGAGGATCTGACGGCGATTTTGACGGCGGAGACGCGGGAATTGCAGCGTGAGCCGGTCGATCTGGCGGAAATTGTGAGCGGGCTGGCGGCTGAATTTCAGACGCAGGCTGAGAAGTTGGGGTTGCAGCTGGAGGTGTCGGTGATGCCGGAGTTGCCGGCGATGTTGGGCGATGCCGGTCATTTGCGGCGGATGCTGGACAATCTGGTGGGCAATGCCTTTAAGTTCACGCCGGCAGGAGGGCGGGTGAGCGTCCTTTTGGGGCAGGAATCCGATATGTTGGTGCTGGAAGTGACCGATACGGGGATCGGAATCCCGACGGAGAAGTTGGGCCGGATCTTCGAACGGTTCTATCAGGTGGATGGGAGTATGAGCCGGCGTTATGGTGGGACGGGCCTGGGGCTGGCATTGGTCAAGGAAATTGTGGAGACGCATGGCGGTTCGGTGACGGTATCCAGTCAACTGGGGACCGGGACGACATTTCTGGTGCGTTTGCCGTTAGAGGCCGGGTCAGCTTGATTACCCTCGACTTCGGCCTATAATTTGATTGTTAATCCGTCAGAATTTATACGGACCAGAATTTGGGAATGGATAGAAACGATAAAACCCCTAAGATTCTCTGCATAGACGACACCAGCGAGGTACGGACGTTGGTGCACCGGCTGCTGGCACCTGGTTTTGAGGTGTTGGACGCGGTCGATGGCCTGCAAGGTATCGAGCGTGCGGTGGAGATCCAGCCGGATCTGGTATTGGTGGACATGCACATGCCGTTTCTGACGGGATATGAGGTGGCCACGCGGATTAAGTCCTTGTTGCCGCAAGTGCCAGTCATTGCGATGACTGCCGATGTGACTTCTCATGCCCGGGAACGGGCGCTGGCTTCGGGGTGCGACGGCTATATCAGCAAACCGATCGATCCGGACCAGTTTGAGGATCAGGTCCGCGCTTTTCTAGCGGGCCAGCGGGAGAAGCTGGAGGACGACAGCTATCGTTTTGCTTATCAGCAGATGCTGGTGGCCCGGCTGGAGGAACAGGTGAGGGAACTGACTAAGGCATTGCGGAAGAATGCGGAACTGAATGAACAGAATGTGCGGCTGCTGAAGCAGGCTCAGCGTCAGGCCCGACTGTTGGAGACGGGGGCGCGGGTGGGGCGCAGTGTGACCTCAATTCTGGACCTGGATATGCTTTTGAAGAGCACGGTCGATACGATCTGCGGCGAATTTGGATTTTATTATGCCGGGATCTTTTTGATCGACGATGCCGGGGAATGGGCGGTGTTGCGGGCCGGGCTGGGTGAGCCGGGCGAGCGGATGATGGCGGCCGGTCACAAGCTGCGGGTGGGCGGCAACTCGATGGTGGGAGCGGCGGCCTGGCTGTGCAAAGCCCGGATTGCGTTGGATGTGGGGCAGGAAGCGATTCGGTTCGACAATCCCATGTTGCCGTTGACCCGGTCGGAGGTGGCGTTACCGCTGTTCATCGGCGGCGAGGTGGTGGGGGTGCTCGATGCGCAGAGTACGCAGGAAGCGGCTTTCTCGGAAGAGGATATCAATGCCTTGCAGATGATGGCCGATCAGCTGGCGGTGGCGATTCGCAATGCCCGGCTGTTGAAGGCGCTGGAATCGACCCATGCGGAGCTGGTGCGGACGAAGACCTTTGAGGCCATTGCGACGGCGACCGGCGAGGCGATCCATTGGGTGGGCAATAAGGCGGCGCCGATCCCGGCCAGCATTCGCCGAATCTCGGATGATTTCAGCCGGTATTTGTGCATGGCGACCTTCCTGTTGCAGCAGGTCTCTCCGGAATTGCAGGAGCACAAGTTTGCCCGGATGCTCTTGCGGGCCGGCGAAGAATTGACCGATCAGGGAACCGATCTGGAGACGATGCGGATTGAACTGGATGCACAGCCGCTCAAACGGTTGGAGCGTACGTTGAGTGTGGAATCGATTTTTGAGGATCTGGGGATTATTGAACAGAGTGCCCGGTCGATTCTCAACATCAAAGAAGATCTGATCGGCCCGGCGCGGAAGTATCGGCTGGAAGCGGTAGCGGTTCCGGAGTTGCTGCGCGAGACCGTCCTGACGATGAATATTCCGGCATCGATTTTGCGGACCGAATTTACACCGGATCTGCCGCAAATCTGGGTGGACCGGGTGCAGCTGGAGCGGGTGTTGATCAATCTGGTCAAGAATGCGATGGAAGCGATGCACGAAGTGAAAGAGAAGCGGTTGCTGCTGGCGGCGCGTCCGGCGGCGGAGGCCGGCTTCGTGGTCATCGATGTGACGGATAACGGTTGTGGTATTTCATCGGAGTTGCTGGATAAAATCTGGATGGCATTCTTTACGACCAAGGGCGATCGGGGCGGTACGGGGCTGGGGTTACCGGCCTGCGCTCAGATCATCGGTCAATTGGGTGGAAAGATCACGGTGCAAAGCGAAGTGGGAGTCGGCACTACATTCAGCGTACAGGTGCCCACGGTTAAGCAAGACTGAGGGAGGGTCCTTCAGGCTAAAGCGGTTCTTTTTCCACTCTGGTGGAGTTTTACGTTCTGAAGCCGCCCTGGGGCATGCCCTGCCCCGGCTGCCGTGTGGTTTGCCGGTTAATTTGGGTTACGGAGGTCAGGTTTTATGAAGGATGAGGTCAAGGTTTTGCTGGTCGATGATGAGCGTTTGGTATTACGAAGCATGGAAAAGTCCCTGTTGCGGGCAGGCTTCGATGTGGAGACGGCCGGAGACACCATTGCCGGGTTAAAAGCGTTCAATGCGGCGCGGGATGCTCAAGAGCCTTTTGATATCGCCATTCTGGATTTGCATATGACAAATCTGGAAGGTCGGGATGATCCGAATGCCGGGTTGCAATTATTATCCAAGCTTTTGGATGTAGATGCCAGGATGCCGGTGATTGTGTTGAGTGCGTTCGATGAGGTTGCCCGGGCGAAAGAGGCGGTTTCCCGTGGGGCGCGCGCTTACTTTGTCAAAGGCCGGGAAGCCGGGTTGATTGAACTGGTCAACAGCATTTTGAACAGCGAGTGATCAAGGGAGTAAGGTATGCACGAAAAACAGGCTTCTAGCGAGCGACGGGCAGCGCTGTTGCAGGCAGCCGCCAAGGTGAGTCGGCAGGTGATCTCGATTTTGGATCCGGATCAGCTGCTGGAGCGCGTGGTCGACATCATTTGTGATGAATTCGGATTCTATTACGCTGGCGTTTTCTTGCTGGATGAGGCCGGGGAATGGGCGGTTTTGCGTACCGGACGGGGTGAGGCCGGCGCCGCGATGGTCTCTGCCGGGCACAAGTTGCGTGTCGGCGGTATTTCGATGATCGGTACGGCAACCGGGCAGCGTCGGGCGTTGATTGCGCTGGATGTCGGTGAGGAACCGGTCCATTTTAAGAATCCCTATTTGCCGCTGACCCGTTCGGAGATGGCGTTGCCGTTGGCGGTGGGCGAGCGGGTGATCGGGGCGTTGACGGTGCAGAGCATTGAAGAGGCGGCTTTCACGGAGGACGATATTACTTCCCTCCAATCGATGGCGGATCAGCTGGCGGTGGCGCTGGAAAATGCCCGGCTGTACGCTCAGAACCGGTTTGTGTTGCGACAGGCTGAGCGCCGCTATCATTTGCTGGATGCCGCTTCCAAAGTGGGCAAGCGGGTGACGTCCATTCTGGACCTGGACCGGCTGTTGAAGGAAACGGTCGATATTATTTGCGATGAGTACGGCTTCTATTATGCCGGCGTTTTTCTGCTCGATGAGACCAAAGAGTGGGCGGTGTTGCGCACGGGCCGCGGCGATGCCGGGGCCCGGATGGTGACGGCCGGGCATAAATTGAAGGTTGGCGGGATTTCGATGATCGGTACGGCGACCGGGCAACGGCGGGCGTTGATTGCACTGGATGTCGGCGAAGAGCCGGTCCACTTTAAGAATCCTTATCTGCCGCTGACCCGTTCGGAGATGGCGTTGCCGCTGGCGGTGGGCGAGAAGGTGATCGGGGCGTTGACGGTGCAGAGTATGGAAGAGTCGGCCTTTACGGAGGACGATATCACTTCGCTGCAATCGATGGCCGATCAACTGGCGGTGGCGCTTTCGAATGCTCAGCTGCTGCGCGATCTGGAAGCGGCGCATGCGGAGCTGGTGCGGACCAAGACTTTCGAGGCTTTGGCGACGGCCACGCTCGAGGCGATCCACTGGATCGGGAACAAGGCGCTGCCCATTTCGGCCAGCGTGAACCGGCTGCGCGAAGATCTGAACGATCTGCAGGGGGTCGATGCCGATCTGCTGGAGTCGGTGCGCGAGGATCTGACGTTGATTGAGGACAGCGCGCGGTTGATTGTGGCGGTGCAGGAGCATCTGATCGGGCCGGCGCGGGAACAGGAACCGCATCCGGTGATGGTCGAGGATGTGATCAAGGATGTGGCGGTTTCGATGAAGATTCCGGCCGCGACCATTTCCTATCAGGTGGCTCCCGAGACTCCGTTGGCGGTGGTCGATACGACGCAGTTGAGCCGCGTTCTGGGTTATGTGCTGAAGAATGCGGTGGAAGCCGTGGAGGGGGTGGAGAATCCCCATATCTGGGTGGAGCTGGCCCCGACTGAGGATCGGCATTACATGTTGGTGCGGATTGCCGATTCGGGGACCGGGATTCCCGAGGCGGAGATGGGCAAAATCTGGGCGGCTTTCTATTCGACCAAGGGGGCGAGCAAGCACGCCGGGTTGGGGCTTTCGGCCTGTGTTCAGATTTTGAAGCAGATGGATGGGAAGATTTCGGCGTTCAATCGGCCCGAAGGCGGGGCGGTCTTTGAGATCCTGTTGCAGGCGGCGGCGCCGGTGACGGCGATGCCTTATCGGCCGGTCGGCAAGTCGGTGCTGTTGATCGACGATGCGGACAGCTGGAGCACTTTTGTAGAGAAGACGCTGATCCGCGGCGGCGATCGCGTGCAACGGGCAACGAACGGCGATGTGGATCCCAAGGGGTTCGATTTGATTCTGATCGACGATGTGTTGGAATCCGGCGGCAGTGTGGCGGTGTTGAAGAAGTTGAAGGCGGCCGGGGTCAATTCCAAGACGCTGGTGGTGGCTTCGAGCCTGCGGGTGGAGCGCACGATGGAGCTGGTGGGCTTTGGGGTGCGCGATGTGGCGCTCAAGCCGTACACCGTGGAGGGGCTGGTTAAGTTGCTCTCCTGAGACAGAAAGATAAAGATAAAAAAATCGCCGCGGGCGTAGCCCGCGGCGATTTTTTTATCTTTATTTCATTTCTATTCCCCGGCTTCGCCGGGGAATAGAAATGAAATATATTACATAGGAGGTGGGGTGGGGATGGGCGACTCGGGTGTCCAGGTGGGTTCGGGTGTGAAGGTCGGCGTCGGCGGCTCCGGGGTGAAGGTGGGGGTCGGCGTGATCGGTTCCGGGGTGAAGGTGGGGGTGGCGGGCGCCGGCGTGACGGTGGGCGGCGGCGTCAGGGTCGGGGTGGGGCTGATGGTCGGCGTGGGGGTGGGCGTGGAGATGGTCACGATGACGCGCCCTTCAAACTGGGCCCCGCTCTTATTGAAGGCGACGACGCGCAGGGTGTAGACGCCGGGCTCGAGGGCGCTGGTGTCCCAGCTGCTCAGTTGATTGTCGTGGACGATGGCGGTGTGGGGACCGCTGACCCAGCCGAAGCCGATGGGGCTTTCGCCGATGCCATAGGTCACTTCGTAGTGATCGAAATCGGGGATATCGACCGTGCCGAAGATATCGACGCGGCCGGAGATGGTTTCACCCTTGCCCGGACGGGTGATCTGGACGTTGATTTTATCGTCGGGATTGGCACAGAAGCGGGTGGGGGCGATTTCGTAGTTATGTTCGGCGGCCCATTTGCGCATCCATTCCTGCCCGGCGGGATCGAGGACATCGTCGAGGACGACCATGACTTTGGTGTCGATGTTGGTTTTACAGGCGTCGTTGGCGCGTAGATTGCTGTTGCGGTCGATGTCGACCTGCCGGACCCAGTCGCGGCCGGCGCCCAAGGGAGGATGGTTGATGTCGAAGACCTCGGTACGCCGTTCAGGGCAGTAGGGGGAGGCTTCGGTGCCGGACATGGTGCAGATCTGCCGTTCGATGATGCCCTGGGGGCGGGGGAAGGGATGAGCCGGGGTGCCTTCCAGCGCGCGAGCCATCACATTGTGCCAGATGGGCGCGGCGCCGGCCGACCCGGCGACCGAATCCATCGGGGAGTTGTCGTTGTTGCCGACCCAGACGCCGATGGCGAGGTCGGGAGTGTAGCCGACGGTCCAGGAATCGCGGAAATCGTTGGTCGTGCCGGTCTTGGCCGCGACAGGGCGGTCGGGGAGTTCCAGCTGGCTGGGGCAATGGTAGACCAGACAGCGGGCCTGGGTGTCGGAGAGGATGTGGGTGATCAGGTAGGCGAGCTGGGTGGAGATGGCCTGTTTGCCCTGCGGCTGACGGTTATCCAGGATGATGTTGCCCTGACCGTCTTCAATGTAGAGGATCGGTGACGGGGTCTGGTGGATGCCGGCGTTGGCGAAGGTGGCGTAGGCGGCCGTGATTTCCAGGGGTTTCATTTCGCCGCCGCCGAGGGTAAGGGCCAGGCCGTAGGCCGGGCGGTTTTCATAGGGATAGTCGGGGCATTCGAGCTGGGGTGAGACGATGGAGGTGGCTCCCAGCCGTTCGGCCATATTGAGCAGGCCGTCGACGGAGACGAATTCCAGAGCTTTGACGGCCGGGATGTTGAGGGAGTTGGCCAGAGCGGTGCGGATGGTGACCGGGCCGCGGAACTGGCCGTCGTAATTGACGGGTTGGTAGACGTTGCCGGCGGTATCGGTGTAGACGGCCGGCAGATCCCAGGCGATGGTGGCGGGAGCCCAGCCCTTTTCAAAGGCGGCGAGGTAGGTGAGCGGTTTGATGGAGGAGCCGGGCTGGCGACAGCGGAGGATTACATTGACCTGGCCGCCGATGTCGTTGTTGTAGAAATCGGCGCTGCCCACCAGGGCGAGGATGTGACCTGTCGCGGGTTCGATGGCGACCAGGGCGCCGTTGCTGACGTTGCGGGCCTGAAGGTTGGCCACGCCTTTGGTGACTTCTTCCTGGGCGATGTTCTGGATGCGGCTGTCGAGGGTGGTGTGGATGATCAGCCCGCTGCCCTGGTAGAGGGCTGCGGGCCCCAGTTCCTGTTCGGCCCATTGCCGGACGTAAAAGACGAAGTGGGGGGCCGGGATGCGATCGGTGAAGGTGGGGGTGAAGGGATAGGAGGCGATTTCGGCTTCGGCCGTGCGGGACTGTTCTTCGGTGATGTATTTGTCTTCGACCATCAACGAAAGAACGATGCGCTGGCGTTTGAGTACGGCATCGAGTCCGCCATGATAGGGATCGTAGACGGCCGGGGATTGGGGAATGCCGGCCAGGAAGGCGGCCTGACCGATGGTGAGGCCGGCGGCGTTGGTGCCGAAGTAGGTGCGGGCGGCGGCGTCGATGCCGTAGGCCAGGTTGCCGTAGTTGTTGTTGTTGAGGTAGATTTCCAGGATTTCATCCTTGGTGTAACGCCGGTTCAGTTCGGCGGCCAGGATGATCTCTTTGATCTTGCGGCTCAGGCTGCGGTCGACCCGTTCTTCGGGGGTGAGCAAAACGTTGCGGGCGACCTGTTGGGTGATGGTACTGGCGCCGGAAACGGCATTGCCTTCCAGGATGGCGTAATAGATGGAGCGGCCGATGGCGAAGGGATCAAAGCCGATATGCGAATTGTAGTAACGATCTTCGGTGGCGATGGTGGCCTGTTGAAGATATTTGGAGATCTGTGAAATCGGGACGTAGGTCCGGCGGCCGGCATTGGCGTCCATGGCTTCATAGAGCAGATTGCCGTCGCGATCGAGGATGCGACTGCTGGCGAAATTCAATTCATGGCTGCGCAGCTCTTCGGTGGAGGGGATCTGAGAGGCCAGATAGATATAACCGACAGTGATTCCCATCAGGCCGAGGAAGAAGAGTCCCACGACGGCAATGACGCCCCAAAAGAGAAAGATCGTCCAGCGGGGCCGACGTTTGACGGGTTCGGCGACGGGGGTAGCGGGGCTGCCGGGGCGGGCGGGCGGTGGGGTGCCCTGACCTCCTCCCCCTGCCGGCGGCCGGACGGCTACTGTGGGGGCCGTGGCGGGATTGGGACGGATCGAGACCGTCGGCGCGGAGGCCGAGGTATTGGCAGGTGGCCGGACGGCCATGGTGGGCGATGCCGAGGGATCGATCCGAATGGTGGCTCCGGAGTCTGGGGTGAGCGGGCGGGTGGCCGGTGTAGCGGGGTCCAGCCGACGGGTAGGCTCGGCGGCGGAAGGCTGGGCCGGTGGTTGAGAGGCGGGCTGCTGAACTTGCAGTCGGCGGGTAGGCTCGGCGGCGGAGGATTGGGGTGGTGGTTGAGGGGCGGGCTGCTGGACTTGCAGTCGGCGGGTGGGTTCGGCGGCGGAGGATTGGGGCGGTGTTTGGGCGGCGGGCGGGTGGATTTCCAGCCGGCGGGTGGGTTCGGCGCCCGGGGAGGCGGCCGGCGTAGCCGCTGGTGGTGTGACGGCCGGTTCGATCGGTTTGGCCGGGCGTATGATCATCTGGCGGGTGGGTTCGACTGCATAGGGATCGAAGGGCGGCGGGGCGACCGGTTGGACGGGGGCATCGGTCGGCGGGTCCAGCCGGCGGGTGGGTTGGGCGGCCGGCGTAGCCGGCGGTGGTGTGCCGGCCGGTTCGATCGGTTTGGCCGGGCGTATGATCAGCTGGCGGGTGGGTTCGAC
>CAZCTC010000043.1:15049-67345 GCA_964501335.1 uncultured Anaerolineales bacterium
CGGCCGGTTCGATCGGTTTGGCCGGGCGTATGATCAGCTGGCGGGTGGGTTCGACTGCATAGGGATCGAAGGGCGGCGGGGTGACCGGTTGGGCGGGGGCATCGGCCGGCGGGTCCGGTCGGCGGGTGGGTTGGGCGGCCGGCGTAGCCGGCGGTGGTGTGCCGGCCGGTTCGATCGGTTTGGCCGGGCGTATGATCAGCTGGCGGGTGGGTTCGACCGCATAGGGATCGAAAGGCGGTGGGGTGACCGGTTGGACGGGGGCTTCAGCCGGCGGGTCCGGTCGGCGAGAGGGTTCGGTGCCTGCGGGTTGGGCGGCCTCCGGTTTGGAGGCCGCGTCCTCCTCGGGTTTTTCAAGGGGTTTGGTTTCATCTACTGACGACATGACGATTCTCCTGATGGCTGGCTATCAGCCGAGTTTGTTTGGGTAGAGTTTTATAAGGCCGGTTTAGGGCGACCATAAAGGTCGCCCCTACGGGGAATGACGTTTTGTAGGGGCGGCCCGATGTGGCCGCCCTGGATCCCCGAAATTTTGTTAACATGATTTTCAATGATTCAAGGGCAGGGAGAAGGTGAAGGTACTTCCCCGGTTGATCTGGCTTTCGACCCAGATGCGGCCGCCGTGGGCTTCGACGGCCAGTTTACAGAAGGCCAGTCCCAGGCCGGTATCGGTCCGCTGACCCAGTTTTTTGTCTTTGACCTGGCTGAATTTGCGGAAGAGCTGGGGGATGGCTTCGGCGGGGATGCCTTCCCCGTTGTCCTGGATGCTGATCCAGATTTCGCCGGGATGAGATTCGGCTCGCAGGGCGATTTTGCCGCCGCGATCGGTATGTTTGATGGCGTTGGTGAGCAGATTGGTCAGGATCCGGCGCAGCATATCTTGATCGGCTTCGAAGGGCGGCAGGCCGTCGGGCAGTTCAACCGTGAGGCTTTTGTCCGTTTCCTGCACAGCAGGAGTGAGTGGGCGCACGACGATATCGGCCAGGGCCGCCATGTCGATGGGTTCTTTTTTCAGGGTGAGCTGACCCTCTTCGATGCGGCTGATGTCGAGCAGATTCATGATCATATCCAGCAGGCGTTCGCTGGCCTGATAGGATTGATCGACCATCATCCGATTCTGTTCCGGAGTCTGGCGGTCGATCCCCCGGTCCAGGAGTTTGAGGTAGCCCATGATGGCCGTCAAGGGGCTTTTCATATCGTGGACGATCATATTGGTGAGGTCGGTTTTGAGCTGCTCCAGCTCTTCGAGTTCGCGGTTGCGTTCTTCCAGGATCTGGCGCTGTTGTTTGATCAGAAAGTCGGCCTGATGGGCGAAGCCATGCTGAACTATATAAAAAAGACCCATGGCGACCAGCAGGACCAGGATCACGACGACGTTGGTGAGCAACAGCGACCGGCGCATCTCGGTGACATCCTGGTAGATTTCAAAGGCCCGGACGACCGTTCCGTTTGAGGCGCGGACCGGGACATAGGTTTCGATAGCGTCGACGGCGATTCTTTCTCCGGGCAGGTCACCGGCTTCCTGGGAGTACTGCAATTCAGCGCTGGGTTTGCCGGTCAGGGCGCTTTGCAGATGTTCATTGATACTGTCGCAGCGGCCGATCTGTTCGATTTCGGTGCTGTAGAGGATGCAGCTTTGGGTATCGTAGATTTTCAGCTCTTCGATATTGAAGGCAGCCATGTCTTTGCGGACCAGTTGATCGAAACGTTGAAAATCGGCCGTTTGATCGAGTGCGGGAATCTGGATATCCACGGCTTCTGGGCCGGCATATTCCTGCATGAGGCGCGTGTCGAGGCCCTGGGCGATGGACATGGCGTAACGTTCGCTGATCTTCAGCATGCTGTTGTTCATGATCATCGTGAAGGTGAACCAAAGGCCGATGCCCAGCAGGGCTACCGTCACGCCGGTGGTCAGGCTGAGATAGAGCAGCAGGTTGAACGGGCGGGGATCGGCGGCCCGGGCGGTGGTAATGGGATGGCGGTTGGCTGGGTTCATGGTGTCACCTGATTTCTAAGCGGGGTCGGCGGCAGGTCTGCCGCGGATCAACAGAGTCCATTGACCTTTTTGGACAATTTCATCGTGCTGGTTGAAGAGCTGGATGTCGAGGGTGACGAAGCCGCCCCGGTAATCGGGGAGGGCTCGTTTGCCGGAGACGGTGATGCGGGCGCGGATGGTGTCGTCGATTTTGATGGGGGCGCGGAATTTCCATTCCAGGTTGGTGAAGGCTTCGACCGTTTCGCCGACGAGGCCGGCGGTATAGGCGAGGCCGGTGGCGGCGGAGAGGCCCAGTATACCGTGGGCAATGCGTTCGCCGAAGGGGGTGCCGGCAGCGTAGGCGGGATCAAGGTGCAGCGGATTGGCGTCGCCGGAGACGGCGGCGAAGGCCTGGATGTCGGCGTCGGTGATGGTGCGAGCCGGGGTTTCGATGGTGTTTCCGGGTTCCAGTTCTTCGTAATAGAGTTTTTTGTTCATATTGTTTCCCTCTGAGGTCCTATTATACGACCAGAACTTTATTTTTCATTTTTCTCAATCCGTGCGGGTCTGTTTTCAACGTCTCGCAGCAGGTGTTTTTCCGGTAAGATGTGCTGCATAAAATTGCCAAAAAGTGCCTTTTCATTCCCCCTATTCCCCCTGCCCCCCTTTCCCCCGAGGGAAAGGGGGGTAAAAACTGCATTTTGTGGCCCGCCGCGGCCGCGGCGGGCCACAAAATGCTTAATCCCCCCCTTCTTCCCCCGCTTGCGGGGGGAGAAGGGGGCAAGGGGGATATGAGGGGGAGAAAAAACATTCCTGGCACACTTTTTTGCAAGAAAAATTCGTCCATGGTTAACTGTGATCCTACCAGCTTTAGAAAGCCGCCGAAAAAATGGGCTTTTCTTTGTGTGTGATTGGTATTTTGCGTGCCTTGGATTATTTTTTTGTCCCGCGCAAGGCTTTTGTCCGGTAAGATGTGCCGCACGGGAATTATTTTTTTGGTTGTATTTTCGGCGGCTGTCTACTTCTTCTCCAGCATTTCGGAGAAGAGGGCTTCGTAGTCGTTGATGGTGCGTTCGGTTGAGAAGTGGTTCATGATCAGGCCGCGGGGGCGGAGGTAGGAAGCGCGGCGATTGATGACTTTGAGCATGGCGTCGGCCAGGCCTTCGGCGTTGCCGATGGGGGCGATTTCACCCATGCCGGTTTGCAGGATGGGCTGGCGCACACCGGGCAGGTCGCTGGCGACACAGGGGACGCCGTTGAGCATGGCTTCGACCTGGACCAGCCCGAAAGATTCGGTGGAGTTCAGGCTGGGAACGACCAGCAGGTCGAGGTTGGGGTAGAAGGCGGCCATCTGGACCGGGTTGAGCACGCCGAGGAATTTCCACTGATGCGCCTCTTCATAGCGGCGGATCTGGGGGGTGAGCCGGCGGGCGTAGTTTTCTTCTTTGAGTACATCTTTGTATTGACCGGCAAAGAGGATCCGGGCGTTCGGGTAACGTTCCAGGATTTTCGGGAAGGCTTCCAGCAGGACTTCGACCCCTTTTTCGGCGGCCAGGCGGGCGGCCATGCCGATGAGGGGGCGCTGGTTTTCGGGATTATGCATTTTATTGAAGGCGGCGACGGCTCCCATGCCGACATCTGGCAATTCCACCGGTGGTGGAATGACCTGGAGTTTGGACGCGAAGCGTTTGAGATAGGGGGAGTTGTCGGCGAAGTCTTGCGTGTAGGCGACGATGCGATGGCTGAAGCGGCCGGCCATGTCGTTCATCAAGTCGATGCTGTGGTTGGCGGCCCAGTTGAGGGGGCTGGGGGGCAGTTGCAGGTCGCAGTGATAGGTAAGGACGGTTGGTTTGTGGAGCAATCGGCCGCGCAGGGCGATGCCGGCGGCGTCGAACTGAGGCAGATGCAGGCTGAGCACATCGGCTTCGGCGACCAGCCGGTTGGCGATCAGCCCGAAGGTGGGCATGATCACCCCTTTGCTGAGTCGGAAGAGGACGGGGGCCCGGACGATGCGAATGCCGTCGTTTTCTTCCCGGCCCGGCAGGTTACGGAGGTAGCGGGAGGTCAGGATGGTGACGCGGTGGCCCCGGGCGGCCAGGCCGCGGGCGAGCCGTTCGGCGTAGATCGTCAGGCCGCTGGTGTGAGGTCGGTAGTAAGTCAGTGCAATCAATACATGCATAATAAGGGCCTCATTGTTCGAAAAGTGCAGTGTTGGTGGTCACCCATTGATAGAGACGGCGCAGGCCGTCGGTAACGGTGACTTTAGGGATCCAGTGGAGTTCGCGGGCGGCTTTGCGGATGTCGGAGACGTAGATCCGCTGGTCACCGGGGCGCCAGTCGCCCCATTGGACCGTCAGGGGGCGGCCCAGGAAGGATTCGAGCTGGGGCTGGAATTCTCGCCAGACAGAGAGCTGGTTGGCGGGGCCACCGCCGACATTGTAGATCTGACCGGCGGCGCGGTCGATGTGGGCTACGGCGGCGTCGTAGGCGTCGAGCAGGTCTTCTACATAGAGGAGGTCGCGGACCTGTTTGCCGTCGCCGTAGATGGTGAGGGGTTTGCCCAAGGCCGCGGCAATGATGAACCAGGCGACCCAGCCCTGATCCTCGACGCCGAACTGGCGGGGGCCGTAGATGCAGGATTGCCGGAAGACTACTGTGGGCAGATCGTAGATGCGGGCGTAGTCGCGGATGTATTGATCTCCGGCGCCTTTGGAGCAGCCGTAGGGAGAGTGGAAATCGAGGGGGTTATTTTCCGAGATTCCTTCGGGGTAATCGCGGTAGCGGTAGCGGGTGGCGTCTTCCTCGACGACGATTTCTTCCATGCCGCCGTAGACTTTGTTGGTGGAGGCATAAATGAGGGTGGGGCGGTGGCCGGAAAGGCGGGCGGCTTCGAGGACATTGAAGGTGCCCCAGGCGTTGATCTCGAAGTCTTCGCGGGGATTGGTGACGGAAGTCGTCACGGCCACCTGGGCGGCGAGGTGGACGATGATATCGGCGTCGCGGGCGGCGCGGGCCAGCAATCCGGCGTCGCGGACATCGCCCTTGATGAAGTCAAAGCCGGCCGGGCCGAACTTCCCGTGCAGCCAATCCAGGTTGGATTGAGCCCCACGGCGGGATAGATTGTCGTAGATGGTGACGGTTTCACCTCGTTCCAGCAACCGATGGACGTAATTCGAGCCGATAAAACCAGCGCCGCCGGTGATAAGGTAGTGCATTTCTTACCTCCTTAAATAAGTAGACAGTAGAAAGTAGACAGTAGACAGGAAGAAAAGAAGCGGAGTAGACCTTGTTTGTGACTGCCAATCTTCTTTTTCCCAGTCTTTTTTTGACGAAAGGCGGAATTGCCCAAATAGAACGATTCTGTGGGGCGGGGTCTTTTGTTGTAACCATCATGCCGATGTGTCGAGTTTGATTTGAGAGGGTGAGATGCCCCAGAGTAAGAGTGCCGCCGCTCCGATCACAATGCCGGCCAGGTATTGGATGGCGTGGGCGACGAAGGCGTAGGCGAGGGCCAGGCTGGAGGAAAAACCGAAAAGGACGAGAGCCTGCTGCATGGCGAGATGGGTGGTGCCGAGTCCGCCGGGAGCCGGGGCGACCATGCCGAGGGCGGTGGCCCAGGTGACGACGGCGCCGGCCAGTGGGGGCGGGGTGGGGGTGAAGGCATGCAGGACGATTTGATAGTAGGCGAGCGTGAAGCCCCAGACTCCGAGGGAGGAACCGGCGAGCAGCAGTCCTTCCCGGGGGGTGCGCAGCGCCTGGAGACCTTCGAGAATATTGTGAAAGGGGGCGATCCAGCGATCGGGCTGGGGCAGTTTCAAGGTCGTGATGACTGTGCGGGCCAGCTTTTCAGCGGGGGCAGGGTAGAAGGCGAGCCAGAGCAGGCCCAACAGAGCGATCAGGGAGAGGCTTCCGGCGACGAGGCCGGTGATCAATGAATTGGCGGGACTGGATTGCGAGGAGATGAAGGGGAGGGTGACGAGCAGGAGCAGGGCGATGGTGAGCAGGTCCAGGGTCCGTTCGACAACCACGGTCGAGAGGACGGCGACGGCCGGGATGTTACGGCGTAATCCGGCAACGACGGCGCGGGCCGGGTCACCGGCGCGGAGGGGGATGAGGTTGCTGACCAGGTAGCCGATTCCAATCAGGCCGAAGGCTTCGCCGACGGGCAGGCGGTTTTTGAGCAAAATGCGCCAGCGGAGAGAGCGGAAGAGAAGCTCGATGATCATGGCGACGGCTGCCAGGGCGATCCAGCCCCAATGGGCCTGTTGAAGGGCGTTGAACAATTCGGCCCAGACGATTCCGTGCAGGGCCAGATAGAGTCCGGCAGCGCTGAAGGCCAGCGCTAATGCTATGCGCCATGCGTTACGTTTCACGAGGAAAATTATACCACATGAAACGACTTTGAGCCTTTGAGCCTAAGTCGCCCAGTTTTTGCCAGTGATGGGGAAATGTATGCGGTATGATAAAGCTGTCGAAACTGGAATGAATGGTGCAAACGGGAAACCGTGGTGTTTGAAGTGAAGGAGTAAACGAACATGCTCACGCAGATGAATGTACGAATGAAGCGGTTGCTGGAGAGCAAAGATGTGATGGGGTGTTTGAATCAAGAGCTGGATCCCCATTTGAAATCGTTGGTGGACGCGCGGTTTGTCGAATCGCGGGGCTGTTTTTTTCTGGAGCCGTTTCTTCGTGAGGGGATTGCGGATGGGATAGCTGTAAATGGCAATCGCGCCGATCTGGAGTGCAGCGTCAATACGGTCTGTGTGCCTGCGATGCTGGACAAAGGAAAAACCTGGAATTCGTACGAAGTATTTGTGCAGGGCTATAAGTATGCTTTGGAAGTGGCGCGGCGGTTGAAATCCCAGGGGCATTTTAAGGTGCTTTTATGCTTCCGGACGTGGGAAGATTGTCCGGAGTGTCAGGTGCAATTTTATCGTATTCGACCGCATAATGAGTGGTTTGCGCCGGAGATCGACGGTTATAAGTTGCGGGCGGTGATGGCTATCGAGACTCTCGGCGATTGAGATATTCTGAGATTTTGTGATATAAAAAAGACTGCGTGCTCCCGGTGAGGGGTGCGCAGTCTTTTTGCTGGGGACATTCGGGCATGGGACGTAAAACGTAATGAACAAAAAACTCTCTCTGCCTATCCAGCGCGGCGTGAAAAAGAGATTTCACCACAGAGGCGCAGAGATCACAGAGAAGAAGAGAGGAGATTTTTTTGAATTCCTTTTCGTTTTGTGAAGATGCGCTACCGGGGCAGTTCTGGAAAAGGGCCATGTTTTGGCGCGCAGGCCCTCTCCCTAATCCCTCCCCCCTGCTGTGGTACAGGCGCGGCGCGCTTTCAGGAGATTCTTTGCGAAGAGGCGCCGCCGGCGACGGTTCTGGAAAAGGGCCATGTTTTGGCGCGCATTCTGATGCGCGCCAAAACATAAACAAAAAACTTTCTCTTTCCATCATGCGCGGCGTATCTGACCGGGAAAAGATCATTTGCGGGACGCGGCAAGGCCGGACTATTTTCAAGACAGGATTTTCAAGGGAGAACGAAGATGCGGAACCAAATTCTTATTTGGGCGGTGATGGTGAGCCTGGTGTTGCTGTTGGGGATGGCGTGTAATCTGTCGCCTTTTCCTTTGCGGCTGGATGCCGACACGATTTCCACGGTCAAGATGACGGAGGTGCCCGCGACCGTGATCCGTCCGGAGTGGACTTCTTACACGAATGTGGATTCCATTCAGGATATGGTGTTTGATAAGGAAGGCCAGTTGTGGTCGGCCTCGACCGGCGGGGTGGTGCGGTGGAATCTGACGGATCAATCCTTTACGAAATTTACCACCGAGCATGGATTGGGGAGCAACAATGTTTCTTCGCTGGCGGCGGCACCAGACGGCTCGATCTGGGCAGGGACCAGCGACGGCCTGTCCCATTTCGACGGTCAGAGCTGGAGTAATTTTGTCCCGGATGCGGGGTCGGTTCCTTTTAAGATCACTTCGGTGGCGGTGGATGAGCAGGGGCGAGTGTGGGTAGCCAGCTCGAGCGATGGGGTGTGGTCTTTTGCCGAGGGAAAATGGCGCGTCTATGCGGATACCGAGGGGATCTATCATCCGACGCTCACTTCGGTTATCGTGCGTTCCAATGGGGATGTCTGTGCGGTCGCGTCCAGGCAGATTTATTGTTTAAAGGGAGAGCAGTGGAGTCTGTTGGTCGAATCTGAGAATATTTCCGGGGAAGCTTTTTTTATGGAAGGGCCCGATGGGGGGTTGTGGTTGGCTGCTCGCTATCAAGTTGCCAGTTTTGACGGCAAGAACTGGGCTGTGTATGGCGACGAGACGTTTGATAGTTATCTCAATCCTTCCTCATTGTGGATCGATTCTGAAAATCGGGTCTGGGTGGGGGCCGGGTTGAAGGGGCCGGCGGTTTTTGATGGAGGAAAGTGGGAATTCCCGTTGAAAACGACGCGAGCTATTTTTTACGATAAAGTTGCTTCTATGATTACAGGGGCGGATGGAAAATTATGGTTGGGCCTGGAACGGAGCGGTATTTATCATTTTGCAGGGGACGATTGGAAGGGGCGACGGCTGGACAATACGGTTTGGGAACGGTATTCACCTCAAGACAATCTGGATTTTCCTTCTAATGTAGAGCCGGTGGTGGCTCCCAATGGGGTTGTGTGGGTGGCTGACAGCTACAATCTGTGGCATTTTGAGAACGATCAATGGACGGTTCAGAAATCGCCGGCGGGGAAGTTCATCTGGTTTGAGTCTGCTCCGGCTTTTGCTCCTGACGGCAGTATGTGGATCGGTACGATGGATTCCGGGGTTTTCAATTTTGACGGGAAGCGCTGGCGGCAATATACCCATAAGGATGGATTGCTAAGCGATAACTGGGTCGATGGGGTTGCCGTTACGACCGATGGAACGGCCTGGTTTGAAACTTATGAGGTGGATAAAGATGATATGCCGGCGGCCGGGGGCCTTTCGAGTTTTGACGGTAAACAATGGAATACCTATCCCTGGTCCGAAGATGGATTGCGGGGTAGTATTATGGTGGCGGCTCCCGACGGGACTTTGTGGATGGGAACGTATGATGGCCTTTTTCATTATGTCGATGGGGAATGGGTCAATTATACGGAGGCGGCGGGTCTGCCCGATGATTGGATCCGCTCCCTGGCGGTTTCCCGGGATGGAGTTCTGTGGGGCGGTGTGGACAAGGGAGTCTTCCGGTTTGATGGGAAGAACTGGCAAACTTATGCGATTCCGGTTGAGGTTGACGGTCAAACTATGGAGATAGCGGCATCGGCTCTGGCGATTGAAGATGATGGGACGGTGTGGGCGGCCATGGAGAATTGGGGTGTCCGTTACTTTGATGGTCGGCAGTGGAAGTCTTTTACTACCCGGGATGGGTTGGGAGATAATGAGGTCAGCAGTATTACGATTATGCCGGATGGTTCGGTCTGGTTTGCAACGGCCGGGGGGTTTTCGCGCTATAAGCCGGCGGCGGGCAATCCATAGAAGCTATGTTTTGGCGCGCATTCTGATGCGCGCCAAAACATAAACAAAAAACTCTCTGTGCCTATCCGGCGCGGTTTCCTGGGGCTTCACCCCAGGCTACCTTGAGGTCGCCCCTTCAGGGCTTAAGAAGGCGCCTGTTAATGCGACGGAGGCAAAAAAGGGGAAGGGGGAATTTGCACGCCTTCTGAGGCGTGCAAATTCCCCAAAAAACAAATTCTCTCCTCCTGTCCAGTGCGGTGCATCTTAGAGGGAAAGCGTCTTATGCGGGTGAGGGTGATTTTCTAAAGAGGTGCAACGCACTCTGATCTTGCAAGGCTAGCGGATTTGTTCCGGTGTTGGATCGTTTGAATGGTCGGTTCTATGGATAGAAAGTGCGTCGCACCTTTGGGCGGCCTATTTTCAGGACAGCAGGCTGAAATGGAGAAGCTGATCGGGTAATGGCGATGGAAAGGAATCATGAGATGCGGGGATTTGCCGGTTATTTGATGGGATTAATGGCTGTATTGTTTTTGTTGGTGGGGTGCGGTGCGGTCACTCCGGCGCCGGTGGAACCGGCTCCTGTGGCGACGGCGGTGATCCATGCGACGCCGACGGCGTCGCGGATACTGTTACCTGAGCCGGTATCTGAAGTGTCTCTGACGATGCAATCAGCGCCGGTGGTGCAGCCGGAATGGACCTCTTACAGCAATATCGATGACATTCAAGATATGCTTTTCGATCAAGAAGGGACGCTGTGGGTGGCGACGCAGGGGGGATTGCTGCGTTGGGATGTCGAGGAGGATTCTTTCATCAAATATACGATGGAGCATGGATTGGCGGGCAATGACATTTCTTCTCTGGCCATGACTTCGGACGGCGTGATCTGGGCAGGGACGAACAACGGGCTTTCGCGGTTTGACGGCCGGGAATGGCGTTCTTTTGCTTTCGAGCAGGCGGCTTCTGCCTTCAAGGTGACTTCTATAGCTGTCGATGCGCAGGATCAGCTCTGGGTGGTGGGCGATGGGAGGGTGTGGTGTTTCTCGGATGGAAAGTGGCGTTCCGGCGAATTGCATTTTTGGGTGGTATTCATTGCGGTGCGGGCGAATGGAGAGGTCTGTGCGGCTGATTGGGGGGATGTTTTTTGTTTTGACGGGGAGCGTTGGGAAAAAATTTCGGCTTCTCAAAGGATGGGGAACATCCAGTCTCTGGTGGCGGATACTAAAGGAAATCTCTGGGTGGGGACGCGGAAGAAGGGGTTCCGCTTTGACGGCCGTCATTGGGACGAGTATGGGGAGGATCAACCTGAAAATGTGCGTTGGGATTCTTTGTGGGCTGATTCCGATGGGGGGATGTGGGCCGGGATTTTTTCCGGGGTGGCCTTTTTCAATGGAGAAAAGTGGGTGATGTCGCAGGTAGAACGTTCTTTTTCCAGTGTAGCTTCAGCTATTGAGAAAGGGCCGGATGGGAAAATCTGGTTGGGGGCGGATGGCGGCCGGATTTATCATTTTGTGGGAGATGATTGGGAGCACCAACGGACCAGTTCTCAGTTCTGGGTACAATATAATTTCCCGGACAGTCCTGACTTTTCGGTGCTTACCGATCTGGCGGTGGCTCCGGATGGGACGTTGTGGATGGGAAGCCATAGTGATTTGCAGCAATTTAAGGATGAGCAGTGGGTGAGCCATCGCCGTTTTAAAGAAGCCTATTATGGACTGACCTTTGCTCCTGAGGGGGATTTGTGGGTCTACGTCAATGATTTTGTGGTTTACCATTTTGATGGGAAGAACTGGCAGCGATATGGATTGCCGGAAGAGAAGGTTAAAACCGGCCGGCTTTCTGTGATGGCTGTTGCCGGCGATGGGACGGTCTGGGCGGGAATCGATGACCCGGGTTTTGAGGAGGGGCTACTTTATCGTTTGGACCGCGAACAGGGGCCGGATTTCGTCGATACTCAGGCTGAGGTGGGCACTCTATCGTTGCGGGCTCTGGCGACGGCTCCGGACGGCAGTCTATGGGTAGGGACGGGTGAGGGTGTTTTGCATTATGCCGACGGGAAATGGGTCACTTATACGACGGCGGATGGGTTGTTGAGCGATGGGGTCCTTTCTCTGGCGGTTTCTCCGGAAGGGGTTTTGTGGGTCGGTTCGCTGGATGGCATCTCTTGTTTTGACGGTAAAGTGTGGCAAACTTACACATTCCCGAATTACGATAAGCCTTTTCCTGTTGTGGCTCATTATTTGAGTGTGGCAGCTGATGGAACGGTATGGGCCTATGTCTTTCCGTCGGGCGTGATGCGTTTTGACGGTCAAAGCTGGGAGACTTATCTTTCGACTTCTCGATTGGGGTTTGAATCCATCGAGGATATGGTGGTTCTGCCTGATGGCGCAATCTGGTTGTCTACTACGGCCGGACTTCTCCGGTATTGGCCGGTCGAGGGCCCTGAATGAACCGAAAGGACTTTTGAGATGTTTAAATCCAGGGAAATTATGGGGGGCGTGGCAGGGGGGATGGTGTTGTTTGCACTGGCGTGCTCTCTGGCGCCTGTGCCTTTGCGGCTGGATGCCGACATGATTTCTACGGTCAAGATGACGGAGGTGCCGGCGCCGGTGGTGCGACCGGAATGGACTTCTTACACGAATGCAGATTCTATTCAGGCCCTGGTGTTTGATAATGAGGGAATGCTGTGGTCGGCTTCGACCGGCGGGGTGGTGCGGTGGGATCTGACGGATCAATCTTTTACGAAATTCACGACCGAACATGGATTGGGGAGTAACAACGTCTCTTCGCTGGCCGTGGGGGCAGACGGCTCGATTTGGGCGGGTACCGGCGACGGCCTTTCTCATTTCGACGGTCAGAGCTGGCGCAATTTTGTCCCTGAGGAGGAGACCGTTCCTTTTGAAATCACTTCGGTGGCGGTGGATACCCGCGGGCAGGTTTGGGTGGCCGGCGATTACCGGGTCTGGCGTTTTGCGGAGGGGCAATGGCAGCAATATACAAAAGAGGATGGTATAAAAACGGCGGTGTATTCGGTGTTAGCCCGGGTCAATGGGGATATCTGTGCCGGTTCGGGGATAGATCTCTATTGTTTTCACGAAGAACGCTGGACTGTGTTGTCTGAATATCAGGGGCAGCCGATTGGAGATCTGTATGCTCTGGCTGAAGGCCCGAACGGTGTGTTGTGGGGGGTGACGGATAATGGGGTGGCCAGTTTTGACGGTGAGGCCTGGACTTTTTACGAAGAAGAGGGTTTCCCGGATTCTATGAGAGCGGCTTCGCTGTGGATTGATTCGGACAATCGGGTATGGGTGGGGACCAGTTTGCATGATCTCGCCGTTTTTGACGGTCAAAAATGGGATTTCCCTTTTAAAACGACGCAGATTTCCTATTCTGAAGAGGTTACCGCGATGATAGTGGGTGAGGATGGGAAACTCTGGTTGGGGGTGAAAAAGGGGGGGATCTATCATTTTGCGGGAGATGATTGGAAGGAGCGCCGGTTGGACAATGCGGCCTGGGAACGCTATTCTTCTCAGGGCACCCCCGATTTTTCGGAAAATGTAGAGCCGGTGGCGGCGCCGGACGGCAGCGTGTGGGTGGCCGACAATTACAATCTGTGGCATTTTGAGGATGATCAATGGACCGTTCAACGTGAGCCGGCGGGAGCCCGGATCATGTTGACCTCGGCTCCGGCCTTTGCTCCAGACGGCAGTATGTGGATCGGGACGATGCGATCGGGCGTTTTCAATTTCGACGGGAAACGCTGGCAACAATATACCCAGAAGGATGGGTTGCTAAGCAATGATTGGGTCAGTGAGGTTGCCGTAACCGGGGATGGGACGGCCTGGTTTGGGACCACACCCCTTATTAAGGAAAAAATCGGGGGCCTGTCGCGTTTTGACGGTCAACGATGGGCTACTTATCCCGGGATCGGGAATGGATGGGACCGCAGTGTCCTTGCGGCTGATCCCGACGGCAGTGTGTGGGTGGGGACGGAGGAGGGCCTGTCCCATTACGTCGATGGAAAGTGGGTAAATTATACGGATCTGGACGGTTTGCCCGATAACGGGATTTATTCCCTGGCCGTTTCTCAGGATGGGATTTTGTGGGTGGGGTGTTCGACCGGCCTTGCCCGGTTCGATGGAAAGCGCTGGCAGACTTACACCTTCTCGATGTATGAAGGAACGCTGGTGGGATCGATAACGGCTCTGGCTGTCGAAGAGAATGGAGCGGTGTGGGCTGCCGTTTATCCTTTTGGGGTCCGCCGTTTTGACGGTCGGCAGTGGACCGTTTACACGTCGCGGGATGGGTTGGGCGATGATGCCGTGCGCCATATTGCGGTCACCTCCGACGGTTCGGTCTGGTTTTCAGCGACCGGGGGACTTACGCGGTATCAACCGGCGGCGGGCAAGCCATAGAAGCTGTGTTTTGGTGCGCTGGCCCTCTCCCTAATCCCTGCTTCGCACCATGCGGTTATGAAGGCGCAACGCGCTTCCAGGAGATTCTTTGTGAAGATGCGTCGCCGGCATCGGAGTGAGGGGGAGGGACTTCAGGGCAGGTCTGCCGGGGCGGCTCTGGCAAAGGCCAAAGAAAGCAGACAGCAGCAAGTAGACAGTAGACAGCCTGTGTCGCCGGCGACGGTTCTGGAAAAGGGCCATGTTTTGGCGCGCATTCTGATGCGCACCAAAACATAAACAAAAAACTTTCTGTGCCCATCCGGCGCGGTTTCCTGGGGCTTCACCCCAGGTTACCTTGAGGTCGCCCCTTCAGGGCTTAAGAAGGCGCCTGTTAATGCGACGGAGGCAAAAAAAGGGGGAATAGGGGAATTTGCACGCCTTCTGAGGCGTGCAAATTCCCCTAAAAAACCAATTCCCCCTTTTCTCCCATCTGCGTCTTTGGGAGAAAAGGGGGGGAGGGGGGATATGAGGGCCAGCGCAGCCTATTTTCAGGACAGAAGTCCATGCTGGGGGCGGCACCCCGAAGGATGAAAAAGAGATTTTTGGGTTAGAGGGCGCCCCTACCTTGGTGGTGCCTGACGGCGTCTCTTTGCGCTCTCTTCGGCTCTGCGTTAAAATCGAGGATGGGTTAAATTCCCTATTTTCGAGACAGGAACTACATCATGAAAATCAAATCCCCTTTGTTGATCCTCGTTCCGCTCTGTCTGATCATCACGGTCGGCTCCTATTTTCTGAGTGCGCTGCTGACGGATTCGTTTGCCGTCTATCGTTCGGTGCTGCGCGATTCTCCGCCGACGCCGGGCGAGCCGGTGGGACCGCCGGCGACGCGGCGGCTGGTCTGGGTGTTGATCGATGCGCTGCGAATCGATACGGCCGACAATACGGAGGTGATGCCGGAGTTCAACCGGTTACGCAGCCAGGGGGCCTCTGCAACGATGCACAGCCGGCCGCCGGCTTTTTCCAGCCCGGGGTGGGGGACGATGTTGACCGGGGCCTGGCCCGATATCAACGACAGTATGCCGCTTTCTCCCGATTATGAGACGTTGTGGCCCTGGACACAGGATCACCTTTTTGCGGCGGTGCGGCGGACGGGACGCCCGGTGGGGGTGAGCGGTTATTACTGGCTGGAGAAGTTTCTGTGGAATGAGCCGGTGGAGGGGCATTATTACACACCGCATGAGGATCACGCCGCCGATGTGGCGGTGGTGGAGGCGGCCATGCCCTGGTTGGACGATCCGTCCTATGCCTTTGTCTTTATCCATCTGGATCAGATCGACTATGCGGGTCACAATGAGGGCGGACCGCTCGATCCTGCCTGGAATGCGGCGGCGGCTCGCGCCGACGGGTTGTTGGGGCAGATTGTCTCGCGGCTGGATCTCAGCCGGGATACGCTGCTGGTATGCGCCGACCACGGCCACATCGATCAGGGGGGACACGGCGGCGATGAGCCTTTTATCATGACCGAGCCTTTCTTTCTGCTGGGGGCCGGGGTGAAGCCGGGCCAGTACGGCGAGATTGCCATGGCGGATCTGGCGCCGACGGTGGCGGCGTTGCTGGGGACGAATCTGCCGGCCAGTTCGCAGGGGCGGGTTTTGACGGAGATGGTGCAGCTGCCCGATGAGACTCTGTCCAATCTGCCGGCGGCGACGGCGGCCCAGCAGAGCCTGCTGCTGCATACCTATGCCGCCGCGATTGGAGAGCCTTTGCGGAAAGAGCCGTTGGCGACGGGTGATACGGCGATCTATCAACAGGTGCTGGCGAAGCTGCGGCAGAGCCGGCTCAATCGGGAGCGGGGGCTGCGGGCGCTGGCGGCGATGCCGGTTTTTCTGGCGTTGAGCTGGCTCTTTTTTCGCTGGCAGAAGGGCGAAGTGCTGATCTATCTGGCCGGTGCGGGGATTTATCTGGCGTTATTTCATGTACGTTTTTCTATTGTAGACCGCTGGCCCTATTCGTTCAGTACGATTGTGGATTCGGTCTCTTTTACGCTGTATGTGGGGCTGACGACGGCGTTGATCCTGATTCCGCTTTGGGCGCTGGGGGGCTGGCGGCTGGGCGTTTTCCAGGGGCGGCCGGCGCTGGCGGCTGGGCAGACGTTGCGGCTGGTTTTTGCGGTTTTCTATCTGCTGGCGTTGCCGATTGCTTTCAATTTGATCTGGAACGGTCCGGCAGTGGGCTGGACGTTACCGGAGATGGGGCCGCATTTTTATGCGTTGCTGGCCGGAGTGCAGGTGTTGATGGTTGGAGGGTTAGGGCTTCTATTGACGGGGGCTGCGGCGGGGGTGGCAAAATTTATTTATCCAGGATGATGGCTTCCTGTTCCAGTTTGATCTCGTGCAGGAGCATATATTCCAGAAGCGGCTGCATGTCTTCCAGTTGGGGATGCCGGCGCAGCCGGGTGAGATGTTGGATGTCGCCGGCGGTGAGGGGTTTGCCCCAGTGGGCGAAGGTTTGCAGGGTGTCGATATCCATGCGGTAGGGCTGGAACCGGGGCGAAACATCGCGGCGCAGTTGTGCGAGGATATTGAATCCGCCGTAATCGATATCCGACCAGAGGTAGAGGGGGATGTCGGCGGGCAGTTCGGCGGCCAGTGTGCCGAGCAAGCGGCGGGCGGCCGGGGAGGGATTGCCCCACAGGCAGAAGGCCGCCGTTTCGGGGTTTTCCTGTTGCAGCAGGGAATAGAAGGGGGTGAGGTTTTCCACGCAGATGACCTCGCGGGCCTGGACCTGGGCCGCGGTCAGGTGGGCAGTCAGTGCGGCGGGAATCCCCACTGCCGGACGGAAGGCGGTCAGATCGAGCTCCCGGCCGGTTTCATCGATTAGCCGCCAGGGACCGGCCAGATGGAGCAGGGTGGGATTGGGGACGAGTCCCAGTTCCTGGAGGATCTCCTGATTGGTGAAGTCGCTCCATTCGTGGTGGGTCTGGCGGGCCAACCGGGCCAGTGCCGGCTTGAGCGGTTCAAAGCGTTTGCTGTCGTTGAAAACGCGGACGCTGAAGACCCGGTAGGGCAGTTCTTCGACGACGTTTTCGGGCAGGGCCAGCAGGGCATCCAGCAGGTCCTGGTTGTTTTCATCTTCGCCCGGGACAAACGGGGCCGGGGATTTGTGATTTTCCAGCTGTTCCAGAGTCCAATCGAGGGCCAGGCGGCGCCAGTCGTGGACGCGGAAGCGATTGCCCAGCAGGAGGTCGCGGAGCCGGCGTTGTTGGGCGGCCCGGGGCTCTCGTCCGAGTAGTGCGTAAAGATCGGCTGCAGCTTCGGAGGTCAGGGCGACGCTGTCGATCAGGTGGCCTTTCTGGCCCGGTTCCCAGGTCAGTGTGATCCAGCCGAGTTGTTCGAGGGCGGCGAGCTGTTCGTTGGCGATGAGCCGGGGAGTGGGGTCGAGCTGGCTGTAGTAGCCGGGTAGCAATGCGGGGAGATCGGAGAGCCTGGTGCGGATGGTCCGTTTGGGTTGACCCTGGCGCTGTTCATAGATGTCGAGCAGCAGATCGATCACGGCGGCTGTGTCGGCATTGGGGGTGAAGGAGGGCTTTTTTTTAGGTTCCATATTTTTTTACCCGGACGGTTTGTTTAGCGTCCCGCAATAGATGCCTTTTCGGTGAGCTGCGACGCGCGGGATGGGGGGATTTTTTTTATTTATGTTTTGACGCGCTTCAGAAAGCGCGTCAAAACATAGGCTTTTTTCCCTTGTTTTCCAGGTTCACTGTACCGGTCGTAATTTTTTACCTGGGCGGCTGATTTTTGCATCCCGCAATCGACGTTTTTCAGGTCAGGTGCGACGCGCTTGACGGGCAGAGAGAAATTTTTTTATTTATGTTTTGACGCGCTTTAGAAAGCGCGTCAAAACATAGGCTTTTTTTCCTTTGTATTCCAGGTTGATTCCACCGGTTGAATTTTTTGCCTGGAGGGCGGCTGTTTTAGCGTCCCGCAATCGGCGTTTTTCAGGTCAGATGCGACGCGCTGTGCGAAGCAGGCAGAGAGAATTTTTTTGTTTATATTTTCGGCGGCTTTCCGAAGCCGCCGAAAATATGAATTTTTTTATTGGTCGCTGTCGGTCTCTTTGGACAGTTCGTTCAGCAGGGTTTCTTTGTCGATTTCGATGACGAAGGCCCGGTTGTCTTTGCGGACGACGGTGCGGACGGCGTCGATGTGTGGGAGCAGGCCGGCGGCTTTGTCGGGCGGGGTGGCCAGCAGGACCTGGAGTTTGGTATCGACCATGAATTGCAGGGCGCTGGCGGTGCGTGAACTGTCCATTTTGCCGAAGGCTTCATCGAAGATGGCCAGCCGGATGGTGTCGGCCGGGCGGGGTTGATTGAGCCGGTAGGCCTGGGCGAAGGAAGCGGCCATGGCTACATAGAAGGGCGTGGTTGTTTCACCCCCCGATTTTTTGGCTTTGATCTGGCTGAGCAGGGCCGTGTCGCCGTTGGGGTAATGGATGCGGATGTCGTAGTGGAGGTAGTTGCGGTAATCCTGCAAGGCGCGCAGTTCGTTGACGGTGGCATCGCCGGGGCCGGCCGTCAGCCGTTCGAAGAGGAGGTCCCAGCCTTCCTGGTGGCGCTGGCGGAAATCGGATTCAAAGAGCGAGGTACCCAGGATCTGCTGGCTGTCCATGATCATGTCGTAGACCTGGCGCAGGGTCGGCTCGGGGCGAGTGATGAATTCGAAGCGTTCACCGCCGAAGCGCAGCGTGGCCAGAGTGGTGTTGAGATAGCCGAGCTGCTGGCGGGCATCTTCGATCTGTTCGTGGAGGCGGTGGATGAAGTTCTCGACCAGTTCCTGTTCGGCGTGTTGGCGTTGTTCGGCGATGCGGGATTCGTAGTCGGGGAGTTCCGATTGGATGTAGCGATCCCGTTCCTGGACATAGCGGACGGCATTTTCATCGCCGTCGTAGCCGAACTGGTAGGCGAAGCTGTAGGCATGTTTGGCTTCGAGCAGGGCGTCGCGGCTGCGGCGTTCCGCTGAGGCATAATCGGCTTCATAGCGGGCGGCGTTGTTTTGCAGGGTGTCGACCGGATAGCGTTGCCGGCGGCGGTCATATTCTTTTTGCAGCTCTTCCAGCAACTCCGGATTGTTTTCCTCAGAGAGAAATTCCTCGGCCTCTTGCAGTGCGGCAGCGGCCTGTTGTTCCAGTTCGGGCATCGTTTCATGATTCAGCGTTTCGATCTGGCTGCGTAGGCTGCCGATCGTTTCGCCCATTCGGCTTACCTCCGTATCCAGCTCTTTTTCCCGGCGTTGTTCCGTTTCCACGGTGGCGCGCAGGGCTGCTACTGTGCGGGTATCCAGCGCGGCGAGTTCGGCTTTGCGTTCGGCCAGTTGGAGTTCCAGCGCCGGGAGCTTTTCCAGCAGAGGGAGATCGCGTTCCAGCTCGACGTAGGGGCGGGTTTTTTCCTGGGTGAGGGCCAGTCGCTCACGCAGGCCCGAATCCTGACTTTGCAGGTCGGCGAGTTCTTTGAGGATTTCGGTGATATGGTCTTCGCGTTGCCGGATCTGGCGCGGGATGGCGCGGTCGCCGATGAACCAGCGCCGGTATTGCGCCGGGTCCATGTGGCGGCTGGTGAAATTGCGGCGGACGAAGCCGTCGCGGGTGACCGCGGTGGCATGGTTACGGAGGTTGTCCAGCGTTTCGCATTTGGTATAACCGCCCAGCAGCAGATCGACCAGGACGCGGGCGGCGGGATGTTCGGTTTTCACCTCTTCGGCCAGGACGCCGGGGCGGAGCCGTTGGGTGTTTTTCAGCAGCCGTTCGGTGTCGGGCAGCCCGACGCCGTAGAGATTGTCTTTCAGTCGGCGCTGTTGATAGAGGTGCATGGCAGCATCGTAATGTTGGGGCGGGACCAGCAGGTCGAAGCGGCTGCGGCCGAGGATGCCTTCGACGGCATCCTGCCAGCTTTCATCCGGGACCGTGAGGACCGTACAGAGGTAAGTGACCTCGTCGGCCTTCAGTCCCAATTCGGCGCGGAGAAGCCGGCGCAGCAGGGCGGCCTGCGGCGCAGCGGTCTCGTAACTGACATCGCGGTCGCCGGTGCGCAGTTGCTGGATTTCCCGTTGCAGTCGGGCCGCCTCTTCTTTCAACTGGCGGCTTTTTTCTTCGATCAGAGCCAGCCGGCTGTTGTAATATCTGCCCAGGGTTTCCAGCTCCTGTTGTACCTGGATGAGGAGTTCCGGGGTGGGCGCGGCGGTGGTGAATCGGCTGAGCGCTTCCGGGGCGGGCTGGTCGTCGGCGGCCAGGAGGCGGAGCAGGCGATCCGCGTCGCGGCGCTCGCGTTCCAGGGCGGATTCGACTGTGGCGGCGCGGCGGCGGGTTTCGGTCAATTCGGCCAGGAGGGCGGCGATTTCGTCTTTCAGGAGTTGTTCCCGTTGCGCGGTGGTGTCGGTATGCAGCGCGATCTGCGCTTCGAGGAGGGCTTGGCGGGTATGAAGCAGCTGTTCGTTCAGCTCATCGCGTTTCAGGGTCCGGCGGCTGAGGGCGACCTGTTTTTCGTCGAGTTCGACCCGGCTTTCTTTTAATTTGCCGAGCAGATGGTCGTTTTGCGCGCGCCGGCGGATATAGCCGTTGGTCAGGCGCAGCCGGTGTTGCGTGGCCCGTTCCTGATCCTGGGTTTCGATAGCCGTCAGGGCTTCAATGCGGCGGCGCACATCGGCGGCCAGGGTTTCAAAGTGGCGCATCGTTTCCAGCTGGTCCTGCAGGGTTTTCACATCGACGAGATTTTCATCCAGCAGGTAGTTGTGGACGAATTCGCGGATATCGGTGAGGGGACTGAAGGCCACGCCTTTGACGATCTTTTGAGGGAAGGTCTCTTTGAGCTGGCCCAGGCGGTTCAAGAGGTGGAACCGGTAATCTTCAAGTCGGGTGAAGAGCTGGGCGCGGGCGCCGGTCGGCAGGGCGAAGTGTTCCAGGTGACGGCGGAAGGCGCGGCTGTCGTAGAGCCGGCCTTCAAGGGCGAAGAACCAGGCATCGTTGAGCCCGGCATTGTTGACGATGAAATAGGCGATATCGGGGGTGCGGCCGTCCTGGTAGGCGTCGATGACGGCGCCATGGACGAAATAGCTGTCGTCGGCGTTGCGGAATTCCAGCGCGACCACGCCGGTGGTGTCGTCGCGCAGGAAGCGGTGGCCTTCGGTGCCCAGTTCGCCGCGGACGTAACTGGCGAGGGTGCGCTGGCTGGAGTCCATGGCGGCGCGGTTGAATTTTACTTCGCGTTGGCCGCCGACCAGGGCAAATTGCACGGCATCAAGGATGGTGGATTTGCCGACGCCGTTGATGCCGATGAAATAGGTACTGCCTTTGCAGCTGATCGTTTCGTTCTCAAAGAGGTGCCAGTGGATCAGGCGGATGCGGTTTAACAGTTTCATAAGGCTAATCCTCTTCGTTCAGATCGCCGTCGTCGTCGAGATTTTCCACAGGGCCGGTCGCGGCGCGGCGATAGCGGCGAATCCAGGCTTCCATTTCCTCGGCGGTTTGTACCGGGAGGATCATTTTGATCGAGCCGCGCAGCCGGATGCGGCTTTCTCCGTCCCGTACATCGAGCGAACGCCCGTCGATCACTTCGATCAGCCCGAGTTTGCGCATCCGGTGCATCAATGTTTCATACTGGATCACGCCCAGGTCCCGTTCCCGTCCGGTGACGGCGCGGTATTCTTCGCGGATTTCGCCGAGGGTGACGACGGGATCTTTGGCGAGGCTGAGGTGTTCGGATTGATCTTCATAAAGTTTGCGCAGCACCACGATCATCAACGATTCATCGAGCGGGTAACGCTTGCGGCAATAGCTGAAATCGGAGATGACCTGGAAGATGCGGTGGTAATCGTCATGGATCAGGGTGAAGCCGGCCGCCGTGAAGAGCGCGGCGAAGATTTCGCGGTAACGGAAAACCAGGTAATAGTCGTCTTTGTCGTTTTCCTGATCCTGGTAAAGGAAGGTCTGTCCCAGGAGGCGGTTGATTACCCGGGGGACCTCATTGGCGATCTTTTCCGGCAGGTCGGCAGCTTTAAAGAGGTTTTCGGCCGTGAATGGCATGGTTTGGGACTCCGTTAACGTTTGCGGCGGGCAAGCTGGAAGGGGCGTACCGTGAGCGCTCCCAGGTGGACCGCTTCTCCGGGCAGCGGTTCGATATCGTAATTGACTTCGGGATGGTTGCCGTAGGCGATGGTGTAGATCAGCCAGGGTAGTTTTTCGGGGTCGGTGAACGTGTCCGCGGGGAGTTCCTGGATGTGGAGGGTGGCATGCCCGTTGAAGAACTGGCCGACGAATTTCTGGATCTTTTCCGGCGTGATGACCTGGCCCAGCGTGCTCAGCGTGGCTGCGTGCAGTTCCTGCATGTCGCGGGGATCGAGCAGGGATGCCATCACGGGGGTCGGTTCAAAGGGGGCCCGCCGGCGGGGTGGGGTGTAGAAACTGCGGCTGTCGGGCTCGCGGATGGGCGTGATGGCGAACGAGGGCGCCTCGGCCGGCAAGAGCGGCATACCGGTATTGATGAGGGCGGCGAGTTCTTTGGAGAGCCGGGCCAGCCGATCCTTAAAGCTGCCGTCAATGCCGACCAGCTGGTAGCGGATCTGGCGCAGGGAGGTGCGCAGATATTGGGCGTGACGGCGGTCGATCTCTTCCAGCAGGGGGTCCAGCCCTTCCAATTGATTGATGATGAAGCGCATGTAGTGCTGGATCTCTTCGGCGGCCTGGGCCGGGGTGAGGTGGCTTTGTGTGGCCAGCTCGTCGGCTGTTCCGTTCAACCAGGAGGGTTCGAGTTGCCATTCTTGCAGGCGGGCGACGATATCGCGGCGGTAACGGGAGATATGGTCGGAGGTTTTGAGCGCGTGATAGGTGGGGCCCAGGACCTGGGCATAGTCGTCGTATTGCAGCCGCAGTAGTTCGGAGACCGGGCGGTCGCGGGTGACCCGTTCGGTATAGCGGCGGATGTTTTGGTTGAGTTCGTTGAGGCCGCGGACCAGCTGGCGGATGTTCTCGTAGGCCTGATTCAAGGCCAGGGCCGGGGAGAAATCGTCGTTTTCGCTGGTGAGCAGCTGGTGGGCGGCGTAAAGCTGGCCGCTATATTCGCGGGGTTTTTGTTCCTGGATGCTGCGCAGGGCTTCCAGCAGGGTGAAAGCGTAATCGGGGAGTACGATAAATTCCGTATAATCGGCCGTCTGTTCCCGTTCCAGCCAGCCGGAATCGATCAGACGGCGGAGCATCCAGTTGGCGTACGTTCGGGCGTCGGCCTGAGGAGCCGGGTCATTTTCTTCGGTGAGTTCAGTTTGCGTATTGAGGACTTCGGCGCTTTCCTGGGTGGCATATTCGGTGATGTCGGCCAGGACGATTTCACGGGTGAGGCCGAAGCGGTTGAATTCAGCCAGGGCGTAGATGCGCAACAGTACAGCCATGTAATGGCGTTGATGGACTCCAGAGCCGAGCAGGTTGAAGAGGTTGCCGGGAAGGATGTCGAAGGGATTATGCAGGGGGGAGGCTGGTTTCATAGGGACTGCCCATGGTTAGTGTTGATGGGATTGGATTAAATTGTGTTGCGTTGATATATTTATTTTTAATCACGGGGGTATTATAACTCAAAAGGCTTTTTTTATCTACGGCTTCATTGCACCGGTTGTAATTTTTTAAATACAGAGCGCGCACCCTGAGGTGCGCGCTCTGTGTTGTTGAGAATAGCCGGTTATTTCTTCGGCGGGATGACCAGCTTTTGATCCGGATAGATCAGGTCGGGGTTGTTGATCTTATCGCGGTTGGCTTCGTAGATCTGGGGCCAGAGGTTGGCGTTGCCGTATTCTCGCTTGGCAATCTTGCTCAGGCTGTCGCCTTTCTGGACCACATAGGTGCTGCCGGTAACTTTAGGGGTGGGTTTGTTGCCGCCCTGATTGGGTTTCTTTTTGTTGTCGTCGACCGTGGGCAGTTCCTGCTTGTAATCGCCCCGGGCGACGCCGGTCTTGATGTAGCTGTCCACATAAGGCCACCACCAGCTGTCCTTATCGGGATGTTGCATGTACCGATGGATTTCCTTGAAGAGATCATCTTTGGCCAACGGATCTTTCCAGGCGGTGAGCATCTTGGGATTGACATTGCGGACGACGTGGGTGGCCAGGGCCAGGGCCAGTTTGAAGTTCTTGTTGCTGGCCGCATCGTCTTTGTTCAGCAGGGAGTGGGAGGTGTATTCCGATCCCTTGCCGACAACCGGGTTTTTGCCGGTGAGGTTCGGCGCTGCTACCTTGGCCAGTTTATTGATCAAAGAGGCGATCTGGCCGGTCACAAAGGACTTGGCCTGTCCGGCCTTTTCCGCCAGCCATTCGTAGCCGGGGACCCAGGACTTGATTTTCTTGCTGATGGCTTCCGAGATTTCCAGGTACTTTTCATAGTACCCGGCCATCCGGGGGCTCTTGCGGCTCAGCAAAATCAGAGCAATGCGGTCACTGGCGGCGCGTTTCTCGCCGGGTTTGGGCGGTTTGCTCATCGCGCCGGCGACCAGTTTGAGCATACTCAGAGCGGTATCGGCCATGTTGAAAATGCCTGAGGTCAACTGGTAGCGTTCTTTGCCTTCGCTTTGATCAAAGACTTTGCCGGCCTGGGTGTCGGTGGGTTTGCCCCGCAGGCTGAGGGCGATTTCTATGAAATTGGAGTGGGCGAAGTAGTCTTCCATGATGTGCAAGGCCCGGCCGTAGTATTCCCGCCCTACCGAGGTGCGGCCGGCTTTCAAGGCCTTGTTGAAATTAGCGTCGATTTCGTCGAAGCCTTCCTGAATGAAGGAGGGGACGGCCTTTTTTCTGTCTTCGATGGCTTTTTGGGAATCTTTGGCGTTGTTGGGATTGTCGAAGTGTTCGCTGGTTTTGTACTCGCCCATGCGGTCTTTGTTCAGGCCGCGGCCGATGGTCGGGCCGAACTTATCTTCGGCCATAACCGAAACAATGGCTGCCAGCTCTTCCTGTCCCAGATTGATGCCGACGGAGCTTAAGGGGCCTTTGATCAGACTGATCTGATTCATATCGGTCAGCCAGTTGCCGAATTCGATGTCTTTGATTTCGGCTTCGGACACTCCTTCCACGCCGCCCTTATCCGCTTCAGAGTGACCTTCTTCGCCGAAGCGCTGGATGATGGGCTGCCGGGCGACCTGATAGGCGCCGGCGACGCGAGCCGCGTGATGGTTGCCCTGAGTCTGGTTGATGCGGGACATCATAATTTTGCGTTGAGCACCGGGCATTTGGGTCAACCGGCTGACCTGGGCTCCGACCGCACCTCCTGAAAAGGAGGCTCCGTCGACTTGAGGGGCTAAACCCTCCGGTTTTGCCGTTTCTGGTGCGTGAGAAGCGGATTGTTGCTTCTCGCGGGACACTTGTGACGCCTGACGTTGCGCACTCATTTGTAGTCCTTTCGCTCTTCGTTCACTAAAAATTACATTTTTGCAACAAAAACCATAAGAGTTATTTTTTTTAAGGATAATCTCAACTCTATGTCCCGCTGTCCCGGCAAACTTTTTATATAGGGAGGGAATATTATAAAAGAGGTGTTCAGTTATCTTAACATATAAATTCAGAAGTGTCAAGGAAAATGTTGATTTGTCAAGTAAATAGCGGATTGGTTTTTCCTGCGACCAAGGGGGTGTTAGTTGCGTATTTGTTCTAAAGCTCCTATAATGAGCGCAGTGGGGAGCTGGAAAAAGAGGAGGTTACCATGATTGAAACGATAACCGGATTGGCCTCGGCGTTTGGGCTGTCCACTTCGGCCGGGTTGAATGCTTACATCCCCTTACTCATTGTGGCCGTGTTGGCGCATTTTACCGATCTCGTCAAACTGGAATCCCCGTGGGATCTGCTGGCTAACCCCTGGATCATCATTTTGATTTCGGTTTTGCTGGTCATTGAAGTGGTGGCGGATAAAATCCCGGCAGTCGATACAATCAACGACAGTATCCAGACTTTCATTCGTCCGGCGGCCGGAGCGATTTTGTTTGCGGCAACGACTCAAAGTGCCATTCATGTGCATCCGCTTGTGGCGATGGGCTGTGGCGTAATCCTGGCGGGGGGCGTCCATGCGGTCAAGATGGGGGCCCGGCCTGCGCTTACGATGACGACGGCGGGGATGGCCAACCCCATTGTGAGTACGATTGAGGATATCGTGGCGTTGGTCACTTCCTTAGTGGCGGTGATCTTTCCTTACTTGATTCTCATGTGGGCGTTGTTGTTGATCACAGCGATTGTATTGATTTTACAGCGGCGTAGTGTCCGGCGCACAGCGCGTTAAAAGGAAAGGAATAGTTCTATGGACCCACAATATCCTTATCAACAAGGGCCTTATCAACAGGCCCCGTATCCGTCTTCCGCTCCGACCAGCGGCACGGCAATTGCCAGCCTGATTTTGAGCATCCTGGGTCTGGTGCAGGTTTTGCCGTTTATCGGATCGATTCTGGGACTTGCTTTGGGGTATTCGGCTCGCAGTGAGATCGATAACAGCGGTGGCCGGATCGGCGGTCGAGGAATGGCTACCTGGGGAATCATCCTGGGTTGGTTGGGGGTAGCTATTATAGTTTTGGGTATATGTCTGGTCGTGTTGGCGTTCGCAGGAGTGCTGACTATTCCCGCGCTTGGGATTTGTGCCAATTCGGGTAATTTCAACTATTCCGGTCAGTGGTGAGCCCCGAGGTTCAATTTGTTAACTTAAGTCTGGGTAAGGAGGAATTCTATGTCGTTCGATAACAATCAGAACTATGATCCACAGGCAGTCCCCCCGGTTGATCCTGGTTATGTGCCGCAACAACCGGTGGGAGGACCGGCGCCTGCTTATTACAATCAGGCTCCTGAGCCGCCTAAGTCTAACAACAATACCCGGACCATTATCATCGTGGTGGCTGTGGTGGTTGGTTTAATTTGTTGCTGCTGTCTGGCTTTTGGAGCATACATTGTTTCTACTCCTGAATTCCAGGAAGGTTTCCAGGAAGGTCTTGAGCAGAGCCAGAGCCTGTTGCCTTTGATTGGGGTTTGAGCTTAACCCTTTAAGGACCGTTGAGTAGACCCTCTTAATTCAATTTAAGGAGGCGACCCAGGCTCCGCAAGGGGCCTGGGTCCGTTTTGTCGTGTGAAGGATCTTACAGAACATCTACAGCAGAAACTTTCGATTTTGCCGACGCGGCCTGGGGTGTATTTGATGCACAATGCCAAAGGCCAGGTGATTTATGTCGGTAAGGCCATCAATCTTTCCAATCGGGTTCGTTCCTATTTCCATGCTGCGGCGCAGGAAAATTCCAAGACGCGGCGGTTGGTGGCGGATATTGTCGATATCGAATGGATTGTGACCGATTCTGAGGTCGAGGCTTTGATTCTGGAAGCCAATCTGATCAAGCACTATCGTCCTTATTACAACATCAAGCTCAAGGACGACAAGCATTATCCCTATCTCAAGATTACCCACGAGGCTTTCCCCAAGGTTTTTATTACCCATCAAATGGAGCGTGACGGCAGCCGGTATTTCGGCCCTTATACTTCGACGGGAGCGTTGCGCGATACCCTGGATTTGCTGCGGCGGATTTTCCCTTTTCGGACCTGCGATCGGGTGATTACGGGGCGTGATCCCCGCCCCTGCCTTTATTATGATTTGAAGCTCTGTCTGGGGCCCTGTATCGGCGCCGCTTCGGAGGCTGAATACAATGGGGCGCTGGCTCAACTGGCCCGCTTTTTGGAAGGGCATACCGAAGATGTGACCCAGGATCTGGAGCGGCGAATTCGAGAAGCGGCTGAGAAGCTGGAATTCGAGCGGGCCGCTGCTTTGCGGGATCGGCTGGTGACCTTGCGGCAGGTGATGTCGCGGCAGAAGGTGGTCAGTACGGCGGCGTTGAACCAGGATGTGATCGCTCTGGCCCGGGATGACGGGAATGCCTGTGTGGAGATCTTCTTTGTGCGCAACGGCAAGCTGCTGGGTCGGGAATTTTTTGTGATGGAAGGTGGCCAATATGCCGACGATCAGGAGATGATGGCCGCTTTCTTGCAGCAGTTTTACAGCGAGGCGGCCTGGGTGCCTCCGGAAATCCTTCTGCCCGAGCAGATCACCGAAGCGGCCGTGTTGCAGGAGTGGTTGCGCAACAAGCGCGGCGATGCCGTCTATTTGCAGGTGCCGCGGGAAGGTCCGGGGCGCGAGTTGATGGATATGGCGGCGACCAATGCGGTCGAGACGCTGCGCACGCTCAAGGCGCAGTGGGCGATGGATCGGGAACGCAGTGAGCGGGCGATTGCGGAGTTGCAGGAGACATTGGGCCTGCCCCGTCCGCCGGTGCGGATGGAGTGTTACGATATTTCGACTACTCAGGGGGTGGAGGTGGTTGCCAGTCTGGTCGTCTTTGAGCATGGAATGCCGCGCAAGAGCGATTATCGCCGTTTTATCATCCGCAGCGTGGAAGGGCAAAACGACTTTGCCAGTATGAAAGAAGTGTTGACCCGCCGATTGGATCGCTGGCGGCGGGTGGACAGCGGTGAATTGAAGGGCGTGCGCGGCAATCAGATGTGGGGAATGTTGCCCGATCTGTTGATCGTGGACGGCGGCAAAGGTCAGCTGGGCGTGGCGGTGGAGGTGCTGGCGGAGTTTGGACTCACCGAAAAGTTGCCGGTGATCGGGCTGGCCAAACAGGAAGAGGAAGTTTTTGCTCCCGGCCGGCTGACTTCATATCGGTTGCCCTATTCGGCGCCCGGGCTGCTGCTGTTGCGGGCTATCCGGGACGAGGCCCACCGGTTTGCGGTGACCTTCCACCGGCAGCGACGGGAGAAACGGGGGATGAAGTCGGCGTTGGATGCGATTCCTGGCGTGGGGCCGGCGCGGCGTAAGGCGCTGATTCAGGCCTTTGGCTCCGTGGCGGGAATCCGTAAGGCCGGCATTGAGGATTTGGCGAAGACCCCGGGAGTGCCGCGTAAGCTGGCCGAGGAGATCTACCGTTATTTCCGTGAGGAAAATGCCGACGACAGCTCCGCTACGGAGTAGGGCTGGGGGGTGGCACCCCGATAGATGAAAAAGAGAAGAGATTTCACCACAGAGGCACGGAGAACACAGAGAAGAGGAAAAGAGAAGATTGTAGACCGCCTGCGTTGCCGGGACTGATCTGGAAAAGGCCTATGTTTTCGGCGGCTTTCTGAAGCCGCCGAAAACATAAACAAAAAAACTCTTTCCTCCCATCCAGCGCGGCGCATCTTATGGGGAAGGCATCGTTTGCGGGTGAGGGGGATTTCTTAAGCAGGTGCAACCTGTTTTCAGGGCAGGATCCAGCGGGTGATTTCCGCCATCATCCAGGCCAGCGGCAGCAGCAGCAATTGTGCGAGCAGGGTACCGATGAATCGGGCGCCTATCTGCCAGATCGTAATGTAAGTGACATCGTAGAGCGGTCGTTCCCCTCGCATGCAGCTGTCGCTTACCTGGGCGGCCAGCGGGTCGATCCAGATGTAATTGAGGATCACTCCAATTCCGGTGAAGAGTGGGGCGAGACTGCTGGCGGTGCGGGCTCCTTCAGGAACCAAGACGCTGGCGTAAAGCGATGAGTAATTGGCTACCGTGAAGAGTGCGATGACCAGGATGTTGGAGATCAGGAATGAGAGGGGGAAGGGGCTGCGGCGTGAAGCGATCACTTTGGCCAGTCGGGGTTGCGTCAGCTGGTGTTGCATTTTCCAAAGGCCCTGGACGGAAGTTCCTTGAATGATCACCTGGGGCAGGGAGCCACGATGCTCGTAGGAGAGGACCCCGGTAGCCAGGATTCGACTGCAGGTGGGCAGGAAGAGGGCTGCAATCAGGGTACCTATAGCGGCAGCCAGCAGCAGCTGTTGATAGTTGTGGTGGAGAGTGGTCAGGTTTTCTGCCAGCGTGACGTCGGCCAGACTGCTGAGGATGGGGGCGGCCAGAGCATTGGCAATTCTGGCTACTAAGGAAAGTACGTTATAGAGTGAATTGGCCATTGCCGGACGGCCGGTGCGAACTCCTGCCAGTCGGGCGGCATAGGCGCTGGTATCGACGCTATGGACGATGAGTGTCAGAATGAAAAGTAAAAGCATGTCGGTCTCCTCTCTAGAGTTACTATACTTCAAGTTGTCGTAAGGTCCATTTTTAAGGAGTTCACCATGACTCTTCAAATCGCCCTGGTACTCGGCCTGTTGTTTGCTACGGTGCTGTTGTTTGCCAGCGAACGGCTGCGGTTGGATATTGTGGCTTTGTTGTTATTGCTGGCTTTGATGCTGACCGGGATTTTGACCCCTGCGGAAGCTCTGGCGGGCTTTTCCGATCCGGTGGTTTTGATGATTGCCGGTCTGTTTATCGTTGGCGGAGGATTGACCCACACCGGATTGGCGGCGGCGATGGGGCGATTGCTGGCCCGGGCCGGTCGGCACGGCGGCGAAGCAGGGTTGGTGGTTTTGGTGATGTTGAGTGTGGCGGCCCTTTCGGCTTTTATGAGTACGGCTGGAGCCACGGCTATCTTTTTGCCGGTGGTGGTCAATCTGGCCTGGCGGGCGCGGGTCAGTCCCTCCAAGCTTTTGATGCCGCTGGCGTTCGGTTCGCTGATCGGGGGGATGTTGACGCTGATCGGGACGCCGCCCAATCTGGTGGTCAGTGGACAGCTTTCGACTCATGGTTTGAAGCCTTTTGGGTTTTTCGATTTCACTCCGATCGGCCTGGTGTTGCTGGTGATTGGAGTGAGCTTTATGGCTTTAGTGGGGCGGCGGATGCTTTCGGATCGTTCCCGGCATTCGTTTGCGCTGGCCCGTTCGGAGGAAGAGACGCTTTCTTTAACGGATCTGGCCGCTGCCTATCATCTGCCCGGACAGCTTTTTCGGGTACGGATCCGGCGCAATTCACCGCTGGCCGGACGGACGGTGGCGGAGGTGGATCTGCGGGGCCGCTATCAGGTGAATGTGCTGGAATTGCAGAACTGGCCCGACGGGCAGGTGCATCCTTCGCCGGCGCATCCGGTGCTTCCGGAGACGGTGTTGAGGGTTAACGATATTTTGCATATCCAGGCTACTTCGGAGGAAGTTTCCCAGATGGCACGCCAGGAAGCGTTGGGGGTGTTGCCGATCCGCGATCTGGATCGCCCGTTGATTTCGGAAGAGCTGGGGATGGTCGAGATTCTGTTGCCGCCGCGCTCTTCGCTGATCGGTAAGACGCTGCGTGAGATCCGATTCCGGGAGCGTTACAGCGTGACGGTGCTTTCGATTCTGCGTTTTGGCGAGCCTTTACGGGAAGAGTTGGGGGGAGCCCGGTTGCGTTTTGGGGATACTTTGCTGGTCCAGGGCAGCTGGGAGAAGATCGGTGTTTTGCGCGAGGAGAGCCGGGATTTTGTGGTGGTGGGGCAGCCGCATGAGATGTTGGAGAGTCCCGGTTCTGCTCATCAGCGGGCACCCATGGCGGCGGCGATTATGCTCGTCATGTTGTTGCTGATGACCTTTGAGGTGATCCCGGGGGTGGCGGCGGTGTTGCTGGCGGCCGTGGCGATGATCTTGACCCGGTGTCTGACGATGGAAGAGGCTTATGGGGAGATGAACTGGGCCAGCGTGGTGTTGCTGGCCGGGACCTTACCGCTGGCTACTGCGCTGCAAAAGACCGGGGCGGTGCAATTTCTGGCGGCCGGTCTGACGCAGAGCCTGGGGGAGTGGGGCCCGCTGGCGATTTTGGGCGGTTTCTTTGTGTTGACTTCGGTGTGTAGTCAGTTTATTTCCAATACCGCGACGACGGTGTTGATGGCGCCGATTGCCTATCAGGTGGCAACGCAACTGGGGTTTTCGCCTTACCCTTATTTGATGGTGGTGGCGCTGGCGGCTTCAACTTCGTTCTCCACGCCCATTGCTTCGATGAGCAATACGCTGGTGCTGGGGCCGGGCGGTTATCGATTTACGGATTTTCTGAAGGTGGGGGTTATTTTGCAGCTGTTGATGTTGGTGGCCGGGCTGATCGTCGTGCCGTTTTTCTTTCCGTTCCGGTAAAGGCCTGGCAAAGTTTTGGAAAAGACAGAAGGTCATGCGGAGGGCGGCACCCCGAAGGATGAAAATAGACGATTCGTCAGGATTGGGTACCCACAAGGGGTACCCCTACGGGAGATCGTTTGTGTAGGGGCGAGGTTTGTGTAGGGGCGACCTTTATGGTCGCCCGGGGGAGGATTTTTTGCATGGCGGGCCTATTTTCAGGACAGAAGGCCATGGCGGGGGCGGCACCCCGAAGGATGAAAATGGTTTTCAGGCGAGAGGGCGTCCACGCAGGGGCGCCCCTACATTGGCGGTGTTCGGGTAGGGGCGGCCCGATGTGGCCGCCCTCGGGGAGATTTTTGCACGGCGAGGCCTATTTTCAGGACAGAAGAAGGAGAGCCCCCGACAAAGTCGGGGGCTCTCCTTTGGGATCGATTGAGCCGTGTTGAATTAGAAGACTTTATGCCACAGGGCTTTGGCGCCTTCGCCGACGGCCTTGGCCCCGTTCTTGATTCCGTTGCCTACAGCCTCGGCTCCGGCTTCCACCTTTTCTCCGGTGGTTTTTTCGCCGGCCAGGGTCTGCATGCGACCCCATTGATCGGCAGAGAGCCGGCCTTTCCCGTCGGGCCCCAGATCGTGGACGATCTTCCGGGCGGCGATGAGGCGTTGCTTTTGCAGCGTATAGTCGGCTCCCGGATTGCTGCCGGCCGACCCGCGGCCGGTCCAGAGGGCCAGGAAGCTGTCCCAGTTTTCACCGTCGATGCCGGATTCAAACTGGGCCGGGGTGATTTCTCTGATGGCGGAGAGGACGATGGCATCGCTCTGGGCGGCCAGGATCTTCAGAATGCTGGCTTCATCTGCGCCGCTGCAGCGACCGGTGACCAGTGCGCCGAGCACCATGACGACCTGATTGTGCGTCATGGCCGGGGCGGCGGCGGTGCTGAGGATGGTGTTGATTTCGTCGTCGGCGCTGGTGTTGGTGGATTTCCCGACGGCGGTCATGGAGGTGCCGCGGGTGGCGCCGTGCGCCAGGGTGGCCTGGTTGCCCATGGCGGCGTGGACCAGTTTCTCGACCGTTGAAGTGGGGGCGTGGGAAGGATCGAGTTTATCCATCTCTTCCTTGATGTATTTGGCTGTGTAGGGCGTGCCGGCGCTGGTGGTGAAGTTGGTCTGGCGCAGGCTGTTGTACCAGTGATCTCCGGCTTTGCCCTCGAGCGTTTCTTTCTTGCCTTCGGTGGCTTTCGTCATCGACGACCAGAGCGGTCCGGCTTCCGGATCTTTCATGATTTCGCCGACATTGGGGCCGGGATTGGCCTGGGGCACTTCCTGCGCGTCATCCGGCAGGGCTTTGCCCGAAATGATGCTGAGGATGCGGCTGATGGCGCGGTAGGATTCGGTGACGACGGGGAAGTCAGTGCCGTCGGCGGTGGTATCACCGTGGAAGCGGCGGTTCCCTTCGTATTTCATATTGATGCCGTTGGGGAGCGCGCAGAGCGCATCGTGGTAGGTCTTGGCGGTGGAGGCCCCTTCGGTGGCGATCCCGGCGGCGGTCACGGAGTCGATATCATCCAGCGCGCGGGGGTATTGATGACCGGAGGCGAAGGTATCTTGCAGGAAGTGGACAGCTACGCCCAGGAAGCGGAAGGCGCTGGCGGCTTTGCTGTCGCCTTCGGCCTTTTCCCCTTTTTTATAGGCGAGGTTTGCTTCCGTGGCCATATCCTGAGCTTTTGCATATTGCGTCCGCCATTCCAGTCCGGCCAACGGGAAGAAGTGGTTGGTGTTGGTCGAGGCGACAAAGGTCATGCGGGTGGCCTGGGCCAGCGGGTTGATGTTGTCGGCTTGAGCCAGGCCGGCGGAGTTACCGGTTCCGGTGGCTTCGGCGGTCTTGAAATAGTCGCCGCCCATCATGGTGGCATCGCCGAAGCTCATATAGTTGCCGCCGGCATTTTGGACGCCGACGCCTGCGCCGCCGAATTTATCGGCGCCGCCGCCGGCTTCCATTAATTTTTTCTTAAGCGGATCGACCTGGTTCGCCATAAATCCGGCATAATCCTGCTTTTCTTTGTCGTTGCCGCCGGCTTCAATGGTAGCTTTCTGGCCGACGCCGTTGGCATTGATTTCCTCGGGTTTTTTGCCGCCCAGGGTGAATTTCCAATCATGGGTAGAGGCTTTGGCCGCGGCCAGATCGCCGAAGCTTTTGTGTTCATTTTCAGACCAGCGATGGATGCCGCCGGTTTGCTGCACCACATGGGTCAATTCGTGGGCCAGCAGGACTTTTCCGGAATCGCTATCGGGGGAGTATTTTCCTTCGCCCATGTAGATGTCTTTGCCATGGGTAAAGGCCTGGGCGTCCAGCTGGCGGTTGAGTTGGGCCGATTCGCTGCCGGTGTGGACCCGGACGCCGCTGAAGTCGGCTCCGAAGCGGGGTTCCATGAAAGAGCGGACATCGCTGGCGAGCGGGCTGCCACCGCCTTTGCTGGTGGCGAGTTGGTTTTCTACATCGGCCCCGGCTTCAAATCCACCCTCGCCGCCATCGCGTTGCACGGTGGATTTGGCCTGAATGGCGTGAGCGCTGGGGGTGGCCTCCGGACTGCGGACAACGCTTTCCGCCACACGGTCGGCTTCCTGCTCATAGCGGTCGCCGGCAGAACCGACCATCAATTTGCGCTGGACGACGGTGGTGGCGACGCGGTTGCCGACCGAGCGTTGTAGTCCCTGTACCTGGCGAGGGGTGATATGAGTAGGATCGGTGACACTGCGTTGAAGCAGCGATAAATCCAGATTTTCATTGCCTACAGGCCCCATTCCTTCTACGCCGGGTGGCGTGACGGTAGGATTGGAGTGCTGTTGTGAATGTTCGTGTCCGTTTTGATCAGCTTTTGCAGGCATAGTTCCCTCACTTCTTAAAAAGAAAAATAAAAACGAAAAATTTAGGATTTTTTCTATTGAAGAGAAAATCCATCGCAATTCAATAAAAGGGGTAACTTAACAATCGGATCGAGGCAACGCTATTTTTATGAAGAAAATATTCTTTGACGAGTACAATAATAACTCAATTATATCCCTGTTTTAGGAATTTTCAATCACTTTGGGGAGCCCTTCCGTGTTATCTCTTGACAGGGATCGAAGTTGTGATATTATCTGATAGACAGGTTTGCGATACAGACTGGTGTGCGATGGAGAATGGAATGAGTGACGAACTGAAAATGGCTACGCGGCGGGTTTATCGTTACTGGTATGAAGATGGTATTGCGGAACTGGTAACTGGGGGATTGTTCTTGTTGTTGGGAGCTTTCTTCTGGGTGCAGATGCAGCCCTTCGGTCCAGAAAACGGGGTGATCCGGGCTCTTTTTTCGGTGTTTGTGGTGGCAGGATGTGTGGGATTACGCCCTTTGATCAAGGTGCTTAAATCGTGGATTACCTATCCTCGCACGGGTTATGTCGAATATCGCCAGACGGCAGGTCCTAAACGGTGGGTGCGGATGGGATTGATCGTTGTGACGGCTATTGCGGTGACGACGCTGGCTTCGCTTTCCGATCTATCGGTTGTCTGGATCTCTTTATTGGTCGGATTGTTGATCGGGGGCGGTTTTGGTTACTGGGCTCAGCGGGTAGATCTGGGGCGGTTGTATGGGATTGGTTTCTGTTCCGTAGTGCTGGGCGGATTGGCGGCTTTGTGCGGGTGGGGCGAGTCGGGGGCCAATGCCGTTTATTTTGGGGGGATGGGGGTAGTTTTGTTGACCACGGGGGGATGGACGCTGCGTCGGTATCTTCAGACGACGGAGCCGGCCGGAGAGGATGCGTCATGGTAGAAGATCCGGTGCGGGAGCTGACCAACATCGATCGAGTGATGCATGAACCGGCGCGATTGATCATTGTAACGATCCTTTATGCGGTGGAGAGTGCCGACTTTACCTATCTTTTACGGGAGACGGGGTTGACCAAGGGGAATCTCTCCTCTCATTTGACCCGGTTGGAAGAGGCCGGTTATCTGGTGGTCGAAAAGCGTTTTCGCGGGCGCATACCTCAAACGCTCTGTCAATTGACTGAGGCCGGGCGTGAGGCTTTTCGTAATTATCGAGAACAGTTAAGGCGGGCCGTAGCGAGTCTGCCGGAATGAGTTAAGGAGGCGGGTATGGATTACGCATTGCGGATGGAATCTTTGACGCGCGATTTTGGAACGGTGCGGGCTGTGGATTGTTTGAGCCTGGAAGCGCCGCGGGGCATTGTTTTCGGCTTTTTGGGTCCGAATGGAGCTGGTAAGACGACGACGATCCGGTTGTTGTTGGGACTATTGTCGCCGACGGCGGGGCGGGCGGAGGTGCTGGGCTATGACACGCGCACGCAAGGGCCGGCTATTCGAGAGCATACCGGAGCTTTGCTGGAGCACACGGGGCTTTATGAGCGGTTGAGCGCCGAAGAAAATCTGGAATTTTATGGGCGGATTGCCCGGATGTCGGCCGGGGAGCGACGGGCCCGGATTCAGGAGCTGTTGACCCATCTGGGATTGTGGGAACGGCGTAAGGAACTGGCCGGGACGTGGAGCAAAGGGATGAAGCAGAAGCTGGCGGTGGCCCGGGCCATGCTGGCCCGGCCGGCGATGATCTTTCTGGATGAGCCGACAGCCGGGTTGGATCCGGTGGCGGCGGCGGCCTTGCGAGAGGATCTGGCCACATTGACGGCTCAGGAGGGGGTGACGGTTTTTCTGACGACTCACTATCTGGCCGAGGCTGAAAAGCTCTGTGCCCGGGTGGGGGTGGTTCGGAGCGGAAAGTTGCTTGCGGTGGGTAGTCCGGCGGAGCTGCGGCAGCAGACCGGCGGTACGCAGGTGGAGATCGTCGGGCATGGTTTCAATGCTGCCGTGTTGGAGACGTTGCGGGGGCTGCCCGGTGTCGATGCCGTTACCTTGCAGGAGAATGCCCTGCGGGTTGGATTGCGGCCGGGGGCTGAAGTGGCGCCCTTGGTGAGCCGGATTGTGGCGGCAGGGGGGCAGGTGGAGGAGATCCGTAAAGGCCAGGCCAGCCTGGAGGATGTTTTTTTGACCTTAATGGAGGCGGCATAATGGTTACCGATATTTTGACGGTGATGTGGAAAGAAGCGAAGGAATTGCTGGAGACCAGCGGCTCTAAGGGGGGATTGTTACGGCTGGCTATCTGGATTGTCATTTTGGGGATTTTCCTGCCGGTGCAGATGCAGTCCGAGTGGTTTCGTTCACCGGCGGTGCTTTTTTACTGGATCTGGTTCCCGCTGTTTGTGGTTTCTTCGGTGGTTGCCGGGGCCTTTGCCGGAGAGCGGGATCAGCATTCGTTGGAGACTTTGTTGTCCAGTCGGCTGCCGGATCCGGCGATTTTGCTGGGGAAGCTGGCAGCCGGAAGCCTCTATGGTTGGGGGCTGACCCTTTCGAGTGTTTTGCTGGGCTGGATAACGGTCAATGTGACGACGCGGCCGGCGGTGTGGCAGGGATATCAGCCTGAATTGCTGGCCGGAGGGCTGGGATTGAGCCTGTTAGCGGCGGTCGCTTCCGGCGGGCTGGGAATACTGGTGGCCTTGCATGCGGCGACGGCCCGGCAGGCCCAGCAATCGTTAAGCCTGGCTACGATCCTGTTGTTTTTCATTCCTTATTTTGTCATTCAGGCTTTGCCGGTGGAAATTCAGGAGGGTCTGCAACTAGGGGTGGCAAGTATCACTATGATGCAAGGCTTGCTGGGTGGAGGGGGAATTCTCTTCTTGGTGGCGGCGATTCTGGTAGGAATTTCTTTTCTTCAGTTCCGCCGCGATCGTTTGATTCTGGATTAAAAACAGTTTTTGCGTCCCGCAACAGGTATTTTCCTGTAGGGGCTTTTTTCCCGGACCAACCGCACCGGTCGAGAATTTTTTGTCTGTGGTTTCGTGCGCATCCGAATGCGCGGGAAACCACAGGCTTTTTTTCGCTTTTCCGGGTTAACCGTACCGGTTGAAAAATCTTCGTTGCCAATTGAACGATTGAATGCTATAACCAGTATTCTAAAGGTATGGGGTGCATGAATCGAAGTTGTCATGGAAGGAGGAAAGAATATGTTGCGCGGAAGGATGCGGGGGTGCGGTGGTTTGTTGGTGGCTTTGGGCGTTACGGCATTGAGTGCTTTGTGTATGGCCTGGGGATCGGTCTTTTTTGTTAATATGGATCCTTTATGGTTTCTTCACAGTTTTACGGCAGAGGCTGATGAGCTGCGGATTTATTGGGACGGTCAGAACTACATCCTTTTTCCGGATGATCCTGATTACGACACTGTGATGAAGGCTTTTCAGGAAGCCATGGGAAATTGGGAAGGCTCCGAGCCCAATCTGGTGCTCTCACCGGAGACGTTAGATCGGATGCGGGGGGAGTGGCGGATGTTGGAAGTTTATTATCGTAAACCGGTGCAGGTTCACATCAGCAGTTATTTTCCACGGGCGAAATATTTCTTTGTATCCTTTTCGGGATCCCATTTTCGGGAGCGACGGGTCTTTGCTTCTGCCTCAGATGTTCCCAAACGATCCGGCGCTTTGAATTTCGATGAAGAACATTACGCCGCCTTGAGAGATGCCGTAGAGGCCGCGGTGAAAAATCGCCAGCCTGTACCATGATTTTGACAGTAAGCTGTGAGTGCGTTACAATTCAGGGCCTTCTGGTGGAAATCAGAAGGCCCTAAAATTTTTTTCAGGAGTCAGGGATGGATTGGGCGCTCTTTTTTTCTACCTTCGGTGTCATTTTTCTGGCCGAATTAGGCGATAAGACTCAGCTCGCCGTTTTGACCCAGACCTGTAAGTTTCGCCGGCCCGGTGCGGTTTTTTTTGGCGCAGCTTTGGGCTTGACGGCGGTGACAGCGGTGGGGGTTGCCGGCGGCAGTCTGATTGCCCGAATAATTCCCCAGTGGGTGATTTCGATTGTTGCCGCTCTGGCGTTCATTATCATGGGGATTTTGATCTTCCGGGAAGCCAGCGAATCGAAGGGCCATGAAGGAGAGACCTGTGAGACTGATTCTAAAGGGTCGTTTTGGAAAGCCTTCAGTTCAACCTTTATGTTGTTGTTTGTAGCTGAAATGGGAGACAAGACGCAGCTTGCGGCCATTACTCTGGCCGGGCAGCAGCCCAATCCCTGGCCGATTTTTATCGGGAGTTCGCTGGCATTGACGGCTGTGGCCGGAATTGGGGCATTGTGCGGGCAAGGGCTCTGTTTGTTGATTCCCCAAAAACTTTTGTTGCGGATTTCGGCGGTGGGTTTTGTAATTATGGGGATTTTGATTGGTTTTGGGGTCTTCTAATTAAAAAATCAGCCAAATTGTTTTTTTCCCAGCCTTCTGCGGGATGGTGTATCAGCCAGTCACGGGCTTTGGCCACATCGATATGCATCTGTTGGATCAACTCTGTGATGGAATCAAAACGCAGTTCCTGGCGTAATTGATGGAGAAAATCGAGCCGCGCGATTTGCCCATAGCAATCGGCGGAGTAATCCAGCACATAGGCCTCAACGGTGGCCCGGGTGCCGGTGAAGGTGGGCCGTATCCCAACATTGGTCACGGCGGCATAGTGTTCCGGGCCCAATTGGACCCGGCAGATATAAACGCCGTAGGCTGGCAGCAAACGATCTGCCGGTAAGTCGAGGTTGAGGGTAGGGAAGCCCATTTTCCGTCCCCGGGCTTCACCGTGTATCACCGCCCCTGTCAGGCGATAGGGTCTCCCCAGACAGCCGTTTGCTTCTTCCAGATCTCCCCGTTTCAGGGCTTCTCGAATTCGACTGCTGCGAACCGGCGCATTGCGCCAGAAGAAAGGCGGTTGCACCTGGACTTCAAATCCGCGCTTTTTCCCTAATGCTTCCAGGAAGGGAATGCTTCCTTCCCGCCCGCGGCCCAGTGCGAAATCCGGGCCGGCCCAGAGTTGGGTCATGCCGAGATGTTCGATCAATTGGGTGACAAAGTCGGCGGCCGGGATAGCGGCCATTTCAGGAGTAAAAGGAAGGATCACCGTTCCATCAATGTCCAGCGGTTCGATCAGTGACAACCGTTCTTCCAGCGTGGAAAGGAGGGCGCCGTCGCTTTTTTTGAAGACCTGCCAGGGAAGCGGGTCGAAGGTCATGGCGAGGGCTCGCATTCCGGTTTCGTGGGCTGCGCGGCTCATGTCGCTCAACAGAGCTTGATGTCCACGGTGAACTCCGTCAAAGGCGCCGATCGTCAGGGCTACCGGTCCGGCAGGTTGTAACGCTTCCAGGCCTCGTGCAATCCACATAGGGGTTACGATTCTGCCAGCACCAGATCGGGGTGCCAGGTTCCTGGTTCTTTATCGGGAACCAGAACGGCGATGGTTCGACCGGCGGCGTTCCGGGCCTGGAGATGCGAAGCTGTGGCGGGGGCTTCCGGCAGATAGAGGGTGCGTCCAAAGCTGACCGCTTGCTCTTGTTCTTCGTTCAGGAGCACCGGGGGCAGGTTATGAAGCGCTGCTTCTGGAGGGAGCAGGGCCTGATTCAGGGTGCCGGCGGCGGCCAGTTCCTTCAGGGTGTCGAGCGGATAGCTGCTTTCCAGGGTGAAGGGGCCGGAGCGGGTGCGGGTCAGGGCCTGCAGATGGGCCCCGCAGCCCAGGGCCTGACCGAGGTCGTAGGCCAGACTGCGGATATAGGTGCCGGCGGAGCAATCCACAGCGATGGTGAGATCAGGTGATGCCCATTCCAGCAGAGTGATTTTTGTGATTGTGACGGCCCGGGGGGTCAGTTCGATTTCTTCGCCGCGTCGGGCCAGTTTGTAGAGCGGTTGTCCGGCGACTTTGATGGCGGAATAACGCGGCGGCAGTTGTTGCTGCGGGCCGATGAAGGAGACCAGGGCAGCTTCGAGATCGGTCCGGCTGAGACCTTCCGGAACGGGGTAGCTTTCGACGATCTCGCCTTCGGCGTCGTAGGTAGTGGTCACGGCGCCCAATCGCACGACTGCCTGATAGCTTTTGTCGTGGCCGGTGATGAATTGGGCCAGACGAGTGGAAGGGCCGGCCATGACCAGCAGAACTCCGGTCGCCAGCGGGTCGAGAGTGCCGGCGTGACCCACGCGGCGCAGTCCGGCCAGGCGACGTACGGCATTGACGACATCGTGAGAGGTCATGCCGGCGGGTTTGTTGATGTTGAAAAGTCCGTTGGGCGTGATCATGAGGCCTCCTTGTGTCGATCGCGTTCCTGGCGCAACATCGGCAGCAGTCGGGCGAGGGCGGCCTCCAGGGGTCCGTCGAGGGAGCAGCCGGCGGCTTGATGATGGCCTCCGCCGCCCAGGGTTTGGGCGATGGCGGCGACATTGTAGCCGTTGCGCGACCGCAGGCTGATGCGATAGCTGCCGTCTTTCATTTCGACCAGGGCGGCGGCGATGACGGCCTCGCGGGTGCGGCTGATCAGATTGCCCAGATTTAGATCTTCGTGGTCTTCCAATCCCAGGGCCTCTTTTTCTTTCAGCGAGAGCCAGGTCCAGACGATCCCTTCTTCAAGTTCCAGATGGTTCAGAGCGTGGCCCCAGCCGCGGAGATGGATGTAAGGGATGGCATCGAGCGCGCGCTGGGCCACCCGGTGATAATCGCCGCCGGCCTGCATCAGGCGATTGAGCAGGGTGAAGGTTTCTGGCGTGACGTTATCGGTGCGCAAGCCGCGGGTATCGGTCAAAATGGCGGCGAGAAGGCAGGTGGCCATCGGGGCGGTGATTCGGGCATTCAGGGCATCGAGAACTTCGACCATGACCATGGCGGTAGCCGGGGCGAGCGGATCGACCAGGCTGACATCGCCGAATTCGGGATGGGCCGGATGGTGATCGATGACCAGAAGCGGGGTGTGGCGATTGGGGTAGGGCGGGTAAAGTCCGCCGGTGCGGCTGATTTCGCCGAGATCGACCGCCACGGCCAGATCGATGTCGGCGGGCAGGGTTTGCACAAAGGCGTTGACTCCAGGAAGAAAGCCCAGGGCCTCCGGCACGGGATCGACGCAAGCGACGACCGGTTGGGCTCCTTTTTCCAGCAACGCCAGGCGTAACGCCAAAGCTGACCCGATGGTATCTCCATCGGGTCGGGGGTGGGTCATCAGCAAGGGACGCTTGCTCTGGCTCAGGAGATCCCGGGCCTGTTTAAGCCGTTTCGTCTCCATCATCCAGCCATTTCTCCTCATCTTCGTAATCGTTCCCGGTATCTTCCTCCGAGAACTCCTGGCCTTCTTCGTTGTGCCAGGTTCCCAGGATGGCTTCGATGCGCTCTCCGTGAGCCAGTGAAGGATCGTAGATGAAGAGCAGTTCCGGAACGTTGCGCAGGCGCAGGCTGGGGGCCAGTTCGGCACGCATCCAGCCCGCGGCGTGGCTCAGCGCCTTTTGGATTTCGGCCTGTTCTTCCGGTCCACCCAACAGACTGTAGTAGATCTCTGCCCGCGTGGTGTCCCGATTGACGACCACATCGGTGATGGTGATTTCACTCAATCGAGGGTCATTGCTTTCTTCGATGATGAGTTGAGTGACTTTACGCCGGATCATCGTGCTGACACGGCCGATATATTTTTTACCCATGATTATGACCTCTCTTTCGCCGGAGGGATAAAAAACGATCGCGCGATACACACTGGGCAGCGAGTATCGCGCGATCAGACGAGGCGATTAATCAGCGTTTTCCTCACGAACCATCGCGTAGAATTGCAGAATGTCGCCGACGCCCAGATCGTCGAAATTCTCGACTTTGATACCACATTCAAAGCCTTCCTTGACCTCGCGGACATCTTTTTCAAAACGTTTGAGCGAGGCAATGTGTCCCTGGAAGAGCTGCTTGCCCTGACGCAGGACGCGCACGCGGGCGTTGCGGCGGGCTATACCCTGAGTGACATAACAACCGGCGATGCGGCCCAGTTTGGCGATATCGAAGGTCGCCCGGATTTCGGCCGTGCCGAGTTCTTTTTCCACGTAAACCGGGTCCAGCAAACCCTTCATGGCTTTTTCGACATCGTCGATCAGTTCGTAGATGATGTCGTAGCTCTGAATTTTGATCCCTTCCATTTCCGCGATACGGCGGGCGGCGGGATCGCCTTCGACCCGGAAGCCCAGGATGATGGCATCCGACGCGACGGCCAGGTTGATATCCGATTCGGTGATATTTCCGGCGACGGCGTGGATTACATGGACCTGGACATTTTCATTGCTCAGGCGGTTAAGTGAATTGACAATCGGTTCGATCGAGCCCTGAACATCCGTCTTGAGGACGATGTTGAGGCTTTTGATCTGCCCTTCGCGGATGCGGGCCGAGAGATCGTCCAGCGAGAGGGTGCGGCGCTGCGCCTGTTGGGCGCGTTCGCGGATTTCCTGCTGGCGTTTTTCTACGGTGGCCCGGGCCGTCCGTTCATCGCTGACGATTTCCAGTCGTTCGCCGGCTTCCGGCACATCGTGCAAACCGATCACCACGACGGGAGTGGCGGGCGGTGCCGAGCGTTGCGGCTTCCCGCGGTAGTCCTCGATGGCGCGGATTTTGCCGTAGGTCGTGCCGACAACTCCGATATCACCGGAATGCAGCGTGCCGTTCTGGACCAGGATGGTAGCCAGCGGGCCCCGTTGGCGATCCAGCCGGCTTTCAATTACCGTGCCGATCGCGCTGCGGTTAGGATTGGCTTTCACTCCCAGGGATTCGGCCAGCAGCAGAACGGCTTCGAGAATATCGTCCAGCCCGATCTTCTTTTTGGCGGAGACCGGGATCATCATTGTGCCACCGCCCCATTCGTCGGGCACCAGTCCCTGTTCGGCGAGCTGTTGCTTGACGACATCGGGCTGGGCGTTGGGTTTATCAATTTTGTTCAAGGCCACCAGGATGGTGACGTGAGCGGCGCGGGCATGGTTGATGGCTTCGATCGTTTGGGGTTGTACGCCGTCATCGACGGCGACCACCAAAATGGCGATATCGGTAGTATTAGCGCCGCGCGCCCGCATAGCCGTGAAGGCTTCGTGGCCCGGGGTATCCAAAAAGGTAATTTTCCGACCGTTATGTTCGACCTGATAAGCACCAATATGTTGGGTAATGCCGCCGGTTTCCTGGCCGGCGACGTTGGTATGACGGATTGCATCCAACAACGAGGTTTTGCCATGATCAACGTGTCCGAGGATGGTGACGACGGCGGGGCGGGGTTGTAGATCTTCGGGTCGTTCATTGGCAATCAGCATTTGCCAGGGGGTCAGTTCGGCCTCGGCGGGCGCGGTGGTTTCCTCAATATGAGGGGTGCGGGCTTCGAAATTGAATTCACTGGCAACGACCGCAGCAGTGTCGAAATCGATCTGCTGATTAATGCTGGCAAGGACCCCATTGCTCATAAGGACTTTGATAATTTGAATAGGTGTAACGTGCAACAGTTCAGCCAGGTCGCGGACGGTGATTACCTCCGGAATGATGACCTCTTGTACCGGTTGAGCGGTTTTACTCATCTCATACCTCCTCTGACGAATTTCCTAACTCCGGAGCGGACTCCTGGCTCGAGTCCAACCATTCGGGTAGCGTTTCTGCATAACGAGACAAGGTCGCCGTTTCCTCAGCGGTAAGGTCATAACGCAGGGCGCGGTTGAGCGCGCCTTTGCGCAGGGCCTGTTCCCAACAGCGGCGTTGACGACAGAGATAGGCGCCGCGGCCGTTGCGCTTGCCGGTTTCATCGACGGCAATGCCGCCCTCGGTCAGATGGACCACGCGAACCAGATCGCGTTTAGGGCGGGCAGTCCGGCAGGCCACACAGGTCCGTTCCGGGACCGGGCGCCGTGAAGAAGACTTACCTTGCTTCGCCATGTTGTTCGTAACCTCTAACGTGCTCCTATGACATCAATTCGTGGGCCTGCGCCTTTACCACAAAAAAAGGACGCCAGAGCCTCACTCCGGCGTCCTTATAACCTTCCTGGTGAACCCAGCAAGTTAGTAGTGGATGGTCATGGATCAATCCAGGTACTCATCCGGACTTACCAGAGCAGGCGACAGGCACACATTTTAGAAACTTAATAATCCTCAAGATTATCCCAAGCCATATCCTTGAGGCTGCCTCCGCGTTTGCGGTTGCGCACCACCAGGACCTCTCCATTTTCTTCACCATAGAAAACAGCGCGACCTTTCTTTCCCTTTTTACGTTTCTTCTGGCTGTGTTCGTCGTCGTCATCGTCGAACTCGATTTCTCCCAGTGCTTCCACCGGGAGTCCGACCGGGGCAACGGGTGCAACGCTCTCCACAGCCGGGTCGGGAGTTGTTTCCACCGCCGACGCTGTTTCGATTTCTACAACGGGAACCGGAATTTCCGGCGTTACCATTTCCTGAACGGCAGGAGCCGACGGCTCGGTAGCCTGGACAACCGGCTCTGATTTCAGTTCGGGTTCCGTGATTATTTCCACGGGGGAAATTTCGCTGGTGATCAACACATCGGTGATCAATTCGGCGACCGTTTCCGTGGTATCGGCTTCCGGCAGCTCTTCCGGGACAAAGGCGACCGCGGCGTATTCGTCGACGGCGGCTTTAATTTCTCCAATGGCTCGGGCTCCAATGCCATCCAGCACCAGCAAAGCTTCATCGCCCAGGCCCAGTCGTTCCATAACATCGCCGACACTGAGCAGGCCGTTGCGGGTGAGGTGGCCCATGGTTTTTTCACTTAATACCAGGACCGAAATCGGTGTGGCATAAGCTCCGGCCGGAACGCGGGCCCGGGCCTGTTCGGCGGCGCTGCGACGTTCGGCTTCGGCGTTTTCCTGAGCCTTGCGGCGGGCTTTGGCCTGGCGAGCTCCGGGATGTTCACGTTCTCGACGATCGATCAGGGCAAAGCGTACCGTTTCAATGACGGTTTTAATGATGCGGCGTTCCTCATCGCTGTAGGGATATTTGTCCGCATCATGCGTCCGTAAAATAGTTCCCAAACGAACGATCAGGGTGTGAATTTCATCGGGCACTTTCACACCTTCGAACAGATCGGGCATCCGATTGATTTGTTCCAGAGCCCAATGGGCGGCTTCGCCGGCGCCCTGGATATCGACTCTCCAGTTGGTCAGTTTAGCGGCCAGGCGGGCATTTTGCCCGGCGCGCCCAATGGCCAGCGAGAGCTGGTCATCGACGACCACAACTGAAGCGGTTTTACCGCCCGGATTATGTTCATCCAATACTGCGCTTAAAATCGTGGCGGGGCGCAGGGCATTGGCAATGAAGACCGCCGGATCTGCACTCCATTCCATCACTTCGATCCGTTCGCCGTTCAGCTCGCGGGAGATGGTCTGAATCCGGATGCCGCGCATCCCCACACAGGCGCCGACAGGGTCAAGCCCGGGTTGGCGGGCGGCCACGGCGACTTTGGAAAGAACCCCGGCTTCGCGGGCGATGGATTTGATTTCCACCTGACCGTTGCGAATTTCCGGAACTTCCAGCTCCAACATCCGGCGCAACATGCTGGGATGGCTGCGGGAGACCGTAATTTCCGGACCCCGCGGCGTGCGGCGAACCTCAACGACGTACACCCGCACTTTTTGGTGGATGGTGTAGCGCTCGCTGGGAATCTGTTCCCGCTTAGGCATGTGCGCTTCTTCCGTCCGCTCCAGATGGAGCGTTACCCCCTGCGGGTTGACGGATTGGATCGTCCCAATAATAATTTCGCCCTCTTGGCGGCTGAAGCGGTTGAATTGAATCTCCCGTTCGGCCTCACGGAGCCGTTGGGTAATGACCTGTTTGGCTGTTTGAGCGGCAATTCGACCGAAGTTGGCAGGGGTGACATCCACCATTACTGATTCCCCTACCTGTACACTGCGGTTGATCCGCTTGGCTTCTCCAAGCGTGATCTCCATCGAATCATCAGCCACCGGATCGGCTACGATCTTTTCTACATAGATTCGAGCCAGTCCCGTGTCCAAATTGATTTCGGTGGTCAAGTTCTGAGTCGGTGCGATCCGCCAGTCGCGGCGATAAGCCGTGGCTAAAGCAGCCCGCACTGCCTCAAGAACTACCTCTTTGGGCAGGTTGTATTCCGCGCATATTTGATTAAAAGCAAGGGCGAACTCGCTTTTCATTACCGATCGTCCTCCACCAATCCTATCAGGTGCCATCTATGAAGAAAAGTGGGGAATCCCCACTTTTCCGGCGCGCCGGAAACTCCGGCGCAATATGCCCTTTGTCGGCTTGCATTATAACACAGGTAAGAATATAAAGCAAGAACGTTAAAATAGGGACTGGTCTTCTCCTTCGGTTGTGTTATACTAGGCCTGCCCGGTAAAACGCCGGGCCCTACAGCAAAGGTAAGAAAGGATAATAAAGTTGAGCTTGAGTCCAGAGACTCCACAACAGTCCCCAGCAGTGCGCCGATGTGTTGAGAATTTGCAAAATCCCAACCCGCGCCAGCGATCTCAGGCGGCCCATGAGTTGGGGGAGCTGGTGGCTGAAGCCGCGGTCCCTTCGTTGATTCATACCTTGACCGACGATGTCAATACGTATGTGCGAAGTGCAGCGGCGGAGGCCTTAGGCCGGATCGGTGATCCGGTAGCCATCGTGCCGTTGGTTCAGGCGACACGCGATTCAAGTTCCTTTGTCCGCCGGGCGGCGGTCATTTCTTTAGGCCAGATCCGGGCCCGGGATGCTCAGATGGCGTTGTTGCAGGCGCTGGAAGATCCTAATTTCTACGTGCGCCGGGCCGCGATCAATGCGATCGGAAAGCTGGGGGTGGCGGATCTGGGGCAGGTGCTGTTGCCTCTGCTGGAGCGACGCGATCCCCGGGTGCGGCGCACAGTCATCACGGCGCTGCGGCGGTTGCAGACTCAGGAGGCTGTGCCGTTGTTGGTTGAGGTGCTGGATACTTATCTGACGACGCCTTCGCCGCGGGATCTTCCGGTGGTTAAGGCGTTGGTGATTGCCTTGGGAGATCTGCGGGCTGAGGCGGCGGCTCCGGTGCTGGTCCGGGTGCTGCGCGGCTATGTGGGAGCCCGCTCTCTGGCGGCGACGGCTCTGGGACAGATCGGTGCGGCGGAGGCCGGCCCGGCTTTGGTGGAATCGTTGGACGATAAGAGCGCTAATTTGCGCCTGGCCGCGATCAAAAGCCTGGGCAAGATCGGTTATACCAGTGCGGCGCCGTTGTTGGTGCATTTTCTGGAATCGCCCGATCCTCGCCAGCGGCGGATGTCGGCTCTGGCGTTAGGGTTGATGGGGGAACGTTCCGCCGTGCCGACGTTGTTGGAAATGGTGCAGCGGGATCAGAGTCCCCTGGTGCGGCCGGCGGCGGCTGAAGCGCTGGCGCTGTTGGGCGATAGTTCTCTGGCACCGCAGCTTTTGCCGTTGACGGAAGACAGCAATGCCTATTTGCGGGCGGCGCTGGCTCAGGCCCTGGGCGTTTTGGATGATGGTTCTCCCGAAGTGCTGCATGCACTTTATCAACTGGCCGAGGATCGGGTAGACCATGTATCTATGGTGGCGCAGCGGGTTTTGGAGACCATGCCGAAGGAGCGGACTCCCCGTCCCACTTCGGTGGGGGTTTCGGAGCAGGAGAAGCCGGAACCGGTTACGGTTGAGACGGCGGCTCCGGCGAAAAAAGGAGATTCCTGGCTGCGGCGGCTTTTCCGCGGCAGCTGAAATCGACGAAGGCGATTTACAAAGGGATTTTTGCTCCGGCAAAGATCCCTTTGTCATTTAACTTTTGATTTTTTATATTTTCGCGCGCCCAAAGGGCGCGCGAAAATATAAATCCGAAAGATATCTTGAAATGGAGGTAAGCCTGTCATGGATGCTCAATTTAATCGCCCGATTCGATTGGCGCTGTTAGGGGCCGGCATCTTTGCCCGGGATGCCCATCTGCCGGCGCTGCAAGGTCTTGAAGATGTCTTTGAAGTTACAGCCATCTGGAGCCGGTCGGAAGGTTCGGCCCGGGCATTGGCTGAACGGGTGAACCATCCGGTGACCCTTTATACCGATATGGAGGCGCTGCTGGCTTCTCCCGATATCGAGGCGGTGGATGTGATTTTGCCGATCGGGGTGCAGCCGGTGGTCATTGCGGCGGCGCTGGCGGCGGGCAAGCATGTATTGAGTGAGAAGCCAATGGCTCCGGATGTGGCGACCGGGCGGCAATTGCTGGAGGTGTATGCCCGCTATCCGGGGTTGATCTGGGATGTGGCGGAAAACTGGCGTTATTCGCCGGCCATTATGCGTTCGGCGGAGCTGATTGCCAGCCAGGAGATCGGGCGGGCCTATTTGCTTAACTGGGCTTTGCATATCCCGGTGACGACTGAGAACAAATACTATCACACCTCCTGGCGGCGCGACGGTTCGTTCCCGGGCGGTTTTTTGTTGGATGCGGGTGTGCATCATATGGCGGCGCTGCGGATGTTGTTGGGGGAAGTGACCGAGGTGAGCGCGATGATCTCGTCGGTGCGGGAGGATTTGCCGCCGGCGGATACCCTGACGGCGACGTTGCGTTTCGCCAGCGGAGCGTTGGCCAATTATACGGTGACCTATGCGGCGCGGACGGCCTGGCCCGATCCGATTACGGTGGTCGGCGATGCCGGCGCTTTGCAGATCACGGTGGCGGAGAAGGTGGAATTCTTCCACGGCGATACGGTGCGGGTTTTGGAGCCGGCCGGCCCCGACAGTATCAGTGCGGAGATGGGGGCTTTTGCGGCGGCTATTCGAGGCCGGGGTGTCCGACGTAATACTCCGCAGGAGGCGCTGCGGGATGTGGCGTTGATGGAGGCCTTGCTGCAATCGGCGGAGCGGGGGACGAAGGTGACTCCTGAGGTTATTTGATGAAGCTGGCTCTGGATAAGCAGATGACGGATACGTTGTTGGTCTCGTTGGGGGCGGTTGTGGGAGCCAATGCTCGCTATTGGCTGGGCGCCTGGCTGGCAAAACGATGGGGGACGGGATTCCCTTACGGGACGCTGGTGATCAATTTGACCGGCAGTCTGGTGCTGGGTTTCTTTCTGATGTTGACGACGGAACGGTTGCTGATCGATCCGCGCTGGCGGACTGTTTTTGCGGTGGGCTTTTTGGGCGCTTATACGACCTTCTCGACCTATACTTATGAAAGCGTCTCCCTCATTCAGGCGGGACGCTGGGAATTGGGCCTTTTGAACTTGTTGGGCGGGGCGCTGTTAGGGGCGCTGGCCGCCGGAGCCGGGATGTTGTTAGGTCGGTGGGTTTGAGTCCAGAGCCTGCAATTTTTCCCATTCTTCGGGGGTGTTGACATTGAAAAAGGAGTGGCCTGCCGGATCGCGGCGGGCCACTTCGCTTTCCGGGAAGATTTCGACCTGGATATCGGGGTAGAAGGCGATGATGCGGCGTTCTTCCCGGTGGAGGGCGGCTTCGGCAGCGGGGGCACAGCTTTGGGGGCGGTAGAGTGCATGAAGCGGTTCCAGGGCACCCTGCCAGCGAGGGACGATGGCGTCGGCCGGGCTGCGGTGGGCCTGAGCGGCCATGGCGTGCAGCAGGGCCGGGTTGAGCAGCGGCAGGTCGGCGGCGATGATGAAGGCCCAGCGGCCACGGGCCGCGGTCAGGCCGGCGTGGAGGCCGGCGAGGACGCCGCGGTCGGGGTAGAGGTCGGGGACGATATGGACGTTCCAGCCGCTGAAGGATTCCGGATCGGGGGCGGCGATGATGATTTCGGAGACGAGCGGTTGCAGTCGCTCGATGACGTGGGCAATTAAGGGGCGGCCGGCGAGGGACAGGAAACGTTTATCCCGACCGAGGCGGCGGCTCTGGCCGCCGGCGAGGATGATGCCGCTGAATTCAATGGGTTGCATGGGGGGAATTATCGCTCTGGATGGCAAAAATGGGAAACGTGAAACGTAAAGAAAGTAGACAGCAGCAAGTAGACAGCTTGCGTCGCCGGGGCGGCTCTGGAAAAGCCACATGTTTGGGTGCGCATTCTGATGCATACCCAAACATAAACAAAAAAACTCTCCCCATCCAGCGCGGGGTATCTTATGGGGAAAGGGCCAGGTACGGGACGCTACAAGGCCGGGCTATTTTCAGGGAAGAAGGCCCTGTTGTGGGCGGTACCCTGAAGGATGAAAAAGGGTTGTCCGGCGAGAGGGCGCCCACGCCGGGGCGCCCCTACATTGGCGGTGTCCGTGTAGGGGCGGCCCGATGTGGCCGCCCTGGGGGAAATTTTTGCACCCCGGGCTATTTTCAGGGAAGATTTGACTTGTCAGATGACTGATCTCTAAATTGGGAGTATATTAGACATAATCGGTTTCCTCTCAGTAATCCAGCAACAGGAGTATTAAGGAGCATGTCTAAGAAGTCCAGTTCGGTTGAGGTTTCTTCCCCTGTTTCTGCTGTGGGGGCATTGTCGGCGGCTGCGGCTGTGCCGGCTTTTCCGGTAGAAGCGCTGTTGCCGGCCGAGATGGCGGCGCGGGCCGAGACCGTGGGCGTCAAAAAGGCGACGATGGAGACCCTGAAGCTGTTTGCGCTGGCGGTATTGGCCGGAACTTTCATCGCTGTGGGATCGATCTATTGCACGATTGTGCTGACCGGGGCCAGTGCATTGCCTTATGGGGTGGCACGGTTGCTGGCCGGACTGGTTTTCTGTCTGGGGCTGATTCTGGTGGTGGTGGGAGGGGCCGAGCTTTTTACCGGCAACAACCTGATCATTATGGCGTGGGCTAACGGTAAGGTTTCGCTGACTCAGCTGCTGCGCAATTGGGCGATTGTCTATGCGGGCAATTTTGTCGGATCAGTGGCGACGGCGTTGATTATCTTCTTCGCCAATCAGTATCAACTTTCCAATGGGGCGGTGGGGGTGACGGCGTTGACCATTGCCAATACCAAGTGTGGGTTGGCTTTTATTCCGGCGGTGGCGTCAGGGATTATGTGCAATGCACTGGTCTGTATGGCGGTCTGGCTCTGTTTTTCGGCGCGTTCCACGACGGATAAAATCCTCTCGATTATTTTTCCGGTTTCGGCTTTTGTGGCGGCCGGTTTTGAACATTCGATTGCCAATATGTATTTTATTCCGGCCGGATTGCTGATCAAGTACTTTGCGCCGGAGAGTTTCTGGACGGCGGCGGGGAAGACGGCCGGGGATTTCGGCAATCTGACGGTGGGCAATTTTTTTCTGGTGAATCTGTTGCCGGTGACGTTGGGGAATATTTTCGGCGGGGCGATTATGGTGGGGCTGGTTTACTGGTTTATTTTCCTGCGGAAGCAATAGGGGCTTTAAGCTTTTTTTACAAAATTCGACCTGTGCGGTTAGCTTTTTAGCATCCCGCAACTGGTACTTTCCAGGTGAAAAACGACGCGCTGTGCGAAGCAGACAGAGAGAGTTTTTTTGTTTGTGTTTTTGCGCGCATTCTTATGCGCGCAAAAACACGGGCTTTTTTTCCGACCTGTGCGGTTGTTTATTAGGGTGAATCAAAAACGGTTTTTGTGTCCCGCCACCGGTGCTTTCCTGGTAAAAAGCGCCGCGCTGGACAGGGGGAGAGGGTTATTTTTATTCATATTTTCGGCGGCTTTCTGAACTCGGATCTAGACAAACTAACCAA
>CAZCTC010000044.1:0-2830 GCA_964501335.1 uncultured Anaerolineales bacterium
TTCACTTCGGCCACTATTTGCACAACCGATGCGCTAACCGCACAGGTCGAAAATTCGTTCCGGAATTTTGTTGTTTGGTCCCTCTGTGTCACACTTCTGTCACACCCCAAGGTGTATCATATAGAAGCAGTATAAAAATCGCGTAATTTAAAATCATTTTCCCCGACAGGAGATTATTTAATGGAACACCCTGAAGATAAAATAATCAACAACCATCAATTTGTTTTCATCGGTCGGGTACGAGAACAACGTGAATTTCGAACCGCACTGAAAGGGGTATGGGATGATTCCCGTCGATGGGGAGAAATTGCCCTTGAAGCAGGAGATGACTTTGAACCAGATACAGTTCCTCCAGATCTTGATTATGCCCGAGTTTTTATTATCCATGGAATTGGAGGAATTGGTAAAAGCCGGTTGATCCAGCAATGCCTGGAAATGGCAGAAACTGAGTTTTCAGACTGCGTCCCTGTAATCATAAAAGAAGATCTTTCCCATGGAATAAACCCCGTTGAATCTCCTACTCGTCTAATGGAACGAATTGCTCGTCGATTGAATGATGCCGGTTATTCTGAATTTATCACTCCCTATCATCAGGCATGTGACAATTTTGAGATAGTAAAATCTAAAGTCACTCGTTATCAGGAAGCAAATCGGGAACGCTGGGATGGATTCGTTCAACAGGCAGCGGCGCTGGCCGCTCGAGGCGTACAGCTTTATGCAAATGCCAATGGTGCGATGTTAGGAGAGCGTTCCTATAATCTTACTAAAACAGTTATAGCAGAAACTGTTCACACAGGAGCGGCTGAGCTGGCTAAAGCCTATGACTTATTAATTGAACAGATGCAGCAGGACAAAAAATTAAGTGGTCAGGAAGCAGAACTTTTCCTTGATCCCCTTACAGCTCAGGCCCATGCTCTGGTTGATGGAATGCAACGTTTAGCCACGCAACAGCCCCTGGTCATTGCACTAGATACATTGGAAGTTATCGTTTCACTGGAACCGTTTCTTCAGGAAGCTCTGATCGTTCCGGCAAGCAATGCACCTATCCTTTGGATTCTGGCCGGCCGGCATAACCTTTCGGATGAGCGTCAGGTAGAAATAGAAAATGAAATGGTCCTTCATAAGGGGTATCATGATCGATTGCCACAGGAAAATCCTCCGGTAGTTTGGGATTTAAGCGTATTTGGAGATGCGGATTTACGCGATTACCTTCAAAACCGTTTAGCCGGAAATGAGAAACTGCTGAAAAACGACAAAGAATGGGTAGAAAAAATAAAACGGATCAGCAGTGGCGTCCCCCTGGCAGTTGAAATGGTCGTGGACGCGATAAGACAATTAGGGCCGGAAACGTTCCTTCAACAATTTCCACTCCCCGATACCCTCATTCTTCCCGATGAACAATTAACGCTAATTATTCAACGTTTCTTACGGTATTGTCTCGGCCAGCACCCTGAGGATTTGGGGAAAATACAGGCATTGGCACTTCTTCGGCCGAGTTTTGACGATCGAGCTTTACGTTACATCTGGGCCTTGCCAGAAGATGAAAAAGCCAATGATATTCTTGCTCATTTACGTGCAAGATATTCTCTTTTCCGTGGTCGTAGGCTTCACGATGCTGTCTATGAATTTTTACGTCGCGAACTTCGTACTTCCAAGGAATGCACTGAAATTCGTCAACGGTTGGGGAAGCGGGCTGTCGAATATTATTTTGAAGGATGGAAACGCGAAAGTGATCTTCCCAAGGATATTGATCCTGCTTTACGAATTCGAGAACCTCGCTGGCAAGCCATAACGCGAGATTTACTTAACGCTTATCTTTGGGCTGATCCGGATGCTGCGATAACTTTTCTGTTGCCTTGTTTGACCGAAGGTCTGGGATTTGATCGCGATTTCGCAATAGGATTACTGGATCAAGTAGAAGAATTCTTGATTGAACTCAACGCTTTACCGATCCGTCGAATCGATGCTGATCGTCTTCGCTGTATTAAAGCCGGATTGGTAAAATTAGCTAATTACCGTGGAAGTTTTGATTCAGGTGTAGATTTAGGACCCACGGTTGAAAATATGTTGACCCTGCTTCAAAAAATAGGAACGCCTGAGGCGCTTCATCGGACAATTTTACACCTTTGGCAAGGGCGTTTTGCCCTGCTCCAGAAACATCATCCTGATGCCCTTGAATCTTATGAAAAAGCATTACAAGAATGTCCTCCCCTAAGTGTTGATTTACGTCAACAAATAGGAATCGATTTCCTAATTCTGGGCATAGAATTTATATTGCCTACCTTAAATATGGATGTAATTCCTTCCCCGCAAGGACTACATGCAATTGAAAAAGCGATAAAACTACTCCCAGAAAAAGCTTCTGCCTGGTATTATCAGGGAGTTATCTATACAAAAATGAAACATTATGAGCAAGCCGAAGTTTCATATTTAAAAGCAATAGAACTTGATCCTCAAGATGCCAGCCCCTGGAATGGATTGGGCAATTTGCTTCAAGAGCATTTGGAACGCTACGAGGAAGCCGAACCCGCTTATCGCAAAGCTATTGAAATTGATCCTCAAAATGCTACTCCCTGGAACAATTTGGGAAATTTGTTGGGTAAGCACTTGGAACGCTACGAGGAAGCAGCCGCTGTTTATCACAAAGCCATTGAACTCGATCCTCAAGATGCTGGCCCGTGGAATGGATTGGGCAATTTATTAGGAAACCATTTGGAACGCTACGAGGAAGCTGAAGCCGCTTATCTTAAAGCCATTGAGCTTGATCCTCAAATAGCAGGGGTTTGGTGTAATTTGGGCAATTTATTAGGAAACCATTTGAAACGCTACG
>CAZCTC010000044.1:2930-3500 GCA_964501335.1 uncultured Anaerolineales bacterium
AGGAAGCCGAAGCCGCTTATCACAAAGCCATTGAGCTTGATCCTCAATATGCTAATCCCTGGAATGGATTGGGCAATTTATTAGGAAACCATTTGGAACGCTACGAGGAAGCCGAAGCCGCTTATCACAAAGCCATTGAGCTTGATCCTCAATATGCTAAATCCTGGAATGGATTGGGCAATTTATTAGGGAATTATTTGGAACGCTATGAAGAAGCTGAAGCTGCTTATCGCAAAGCTATTGAAATTGACCCTCAAGTAGCAGGGGTTTGGTACAATTTGGGCAATTTATTAAGAAACCATCCGGAATGTTATGAGGAAGCCAAAGTCGCTTATCACAAAGCCATTGAGCTTGATCCTCAATATGCCAATCCATGGAATGGGTTGGGTAATTTATTAGGAAACTATTTGGAACGTTACGAGGAAGCCGAAGCCGCTTATCGCAAAGCTATTGAGCTTGATTCTCAATATGCTATTCCTTGGTACAATTTAGGTAATTTGCTTCAAGATCATTGTGAGCGATACAAAGAAGCTGAGGTTGCTTATCGCAAAGCCATTGAACTTAATCCTC
>CAZCTC010000044.1:3600-3982 GCA_964501335.1 uncultured Anaerolineales bacterium
AAGATGCAGGGGTCTGGAATAATTTGGGAAATTTGCTTCAAGATCATTTGGGATGTTATGAAGAAGCCCAAGTCGTTTATCGCAAAGCCATTGAACTTAATCCTCAAGATGCAGGGGTCTGGAATAATTTGGGAAATTTGCTTCAAGATCATTTGGGATGCTATGAAGAAGCCCAAGTCGCTTATCGCAAAGCTATTGAACTTAATCCTCAAGATGCAGGGGTCTGGAATAATTTAGGAAACTTGCTTCAAGATCATTTGGGGTGCTATGAAGAAGCCGATGTCGCTTACCACAAGGCTATGGAACTCGATTCTCAATTAGCAGGGGTCTGGAACAATTTAGGCAATTTATTAGGAAACCACTTCGAACGCTACGAGGAAGC
>CAZCTC010000044.1:4082-66979 GCA_964501335.1 uncultured Anaerolineales bacterium
TGAAGCTGCTTATCGCAAAGCCATTGAGATTGATCCTCACGATTCTACCCTTTGGCACAATTTAGGCAATTTATTAGGAAACCACTTCGAACGCTACGAGGAAGCTGAAGCTGCTTATCGCAAAGCCATTGAGATTGATCCTCACGATTCTACCCTTTGGAACAATTTGGGCGATTTGCTCCAGGAGTATTTGGAACGTTATAAAGAGGCCGAAATTGCTTATTGCAAAGCCATTGAGATTGACCCGCAATTAGCAGCGGCCTGGAACAATTTTGGCAATTTGCTCCAGGGACATTTGGAACGTTACGAGGAAGCTGAAGCTGCTTACCGCAAAGCTATTGAGATTGATCCTCACGATGTTACCCCTTGGAACAATTTGGGCAATTTGCTCCAGTATCATTTGAAACATTACGAAGAAGCTGAAGTTGCTTATCGCAAAACCATTGAACTCGACCCTCAAGATGCTATATCTTGGTATAACTTGGCTAATGTACTGCAATTTCATCAAAAACGTTATGATGAAGCTGAAAAAGCCTACCAAAAAGCTATCGAGCTTGATCCCCAAGAAGCATTTTTCTATAGCAACTTATCCTCTCTATTATTTAAGTTGAAACGAACCGAAGAAGCTGCCCTCTACCTGGAAAAAGCCCGAGAATTGATCCCTGAAGAAGATTTTTACAATCGTGCCTGCCTTGAAGCAACTGCTGAAAACACAGAGGATGCTCTATCATTTTTATCGTGCGCCCTGGAAAAACAACCCGAGTTGCGATCCTGGGCTGCTCGTGATCCCGATTTGGAACCGTTACATGACAATCCACGTTTCATAGCTTTGGTCGGAGAAAATCCAGACGACCAGTAAGAAATTTAGGGGAGTGTATTTGTTGAATTGAGGTTGTTGTGACAGTTTTGTGTTTGCAATGCATCCTTGCCTCTGAATCGTCCGGGGGCATGTTGCGCTTTTGTGGGGATGTGCTACATTATTTCAAGAAACAACAAAGCCCCCAGCTCATACAAAGCTTGGGGCTTGCGGTCCAAGGCGACGGTCCGCCCTGGTAGGCTAAGTGTAGCATAGCTTGACGCTTATTCAAGCGTTTCAGCCCGCCTTGGTGCGAACCATGGCGGGCTTTTCTGTAACTCGGGTTCCGGTTTTCCCCAATCTACGTTCAAGGTCTAGAGGATGCATCATGGCACGACTTGAGGATCTGATTCGTGGTAAGCTTCTGCGTGGGCTGTTACCTTCCGGCGCGGTGACGATTGTCGATGTAAAGTCGTACGGCGATTCGGCGGTCGAGTTGACCTATAAGGATGCCCTTGGGCAATTGGGGACGGAGTTGCTTTTCCGTGACGATGAAGCCCGGCTGGAGGTGCTGGAGCCCGGGCAAACCTGGAATTTCGATGCCGACGGGGCCCTCTTTCGGCTGGCTTCGGAAGCCCGGCGGATTCAACTGGCCCACCTCTTTGATCCCTATCTGGCGGTGCATACCTCGCGGGTTGATCCTCTCCCTCATCAGATTACGGCGGTCTATGAGTCGATGCTTCCCCGGCAACCCTTGCGCTTTTTGCTGGCGGATGATCCCGGCGCCGGCAAGACGATCATGGCCGGCCTGTTGATCCGCGAGCTGCGCATCCGCGGCGATCTCTCCCGCTGTCTGATTGTGGCGCCCGGCAATCTGGTGGAGCAGTGGCAGGAAGAACTGGCCGGTCGTTTTGACCTTTCCTTTGAGATTTTGACGAATGCGGGGATTGAGGCGGCGTACAGCAATGTGTTCCAGGAAAAGTCGCTGTTGATTGCCCGGTTGGATAAGCTGGCCCGCGATGAGAAATTGCAGGCGCAGTTGGAGCAGACGGATTGGGATTTGATTATTTGCGATGAGTCGCACAAGATGTCGGCCTCCTATTTCGGCGGAGAGGTGAAATACACCCGGCGTTACCGCCTGGGGCAGCTGCTGGGCCGGATCACACGCCATTTCTTGCTGCTCACGGCGACCCCGCATAACGGTAAGGAAGAGGATTTCCAGCTCTTTATGTCTTTGCTGGATCCGGATCGCTTTGAGGGGCGGTTCCGGGATGGGGTGCATAAGGCCGAGGTGAGCGATCTGATGCGGCGGATGACCAAGGAGAAGTTGCTGAAGTTCGATGCGACGCCGCTTTTTCCGGAACGGGTGGCTACGACGGTTTCTTATCAGCTCTCGCCTCAGGAGGATGAGCTGTATCGGCAGGTGACCCGCTATGTAAAGGAAGAGTTCGCCCGGGCCGACAATCTGGAGGAGGGGCGAAAAAGGACGATCGGTTTTGCCCTGACGATTCTGCAGCGGCGACTGGCTTCTTCGCCGGAGGCGATCTATCAATCGTTGAAGCGGCGGCGGGAACGGCTGGAGCAGCGGCTGCGGGAAGAGCAGCTGGCTTTATTCAAGGAGACGCCGGAAGCCGATCTGGATTGGGAGGATTGGGATGATGTGCCGGCTGAGGAAGTGGAAAAAATCGAAGAGGAACTGGTCGATCGGGCCTCGGCGGCCCGGAGCCAGGCTGAATTGCGGGCGGAGATTGAGACGCTCAAAGGTCTGGAGCAACTGGCCCAGCAGGTGCGGACGCAGCGGACCGATCGTAAATGGGAAGAGCTGTCGGCCTTGTTGCAGAATCAGGCGGAGATGTTCGATGCGGCGGGCGGCCGGCACAAGCTGATCATTTTTACGGAGCATCGGGATACGCTGAACTACCTGGTGGAGCGGATTCAGGCGTTGTTGGGCCGGCCGGAGGCGGTGGTTTCGATCTATGGGGGGATGGCGCGGAAGGCGCGGAAGAACATCGAGGATCTTTTCCGGGAAGATCCTTATGTATTTATCCTGGTGGCCACCGATGCGGCCGGCGAAGGGATCAATTTGCAGCGGGCCCATTTGATGATCAATTACGATCTGCCCTGGAATCCCAACCGGCTGGAGCAGCGCTTCGGCCGCATCCACCGCATCGGCCAGACCGAGGTCTGCCATTTATGGAATCTGCTGGCGGAAGAGACGCGCGAGGGCGAGGTCTATGCGACGTTGCTGCGCAAGTTGGAGCAGGAGCGCAGTTCGTTGGGCGGGGCGGTCTTCGATGTGCTGGGCAAGGCGGTCAATGGGGCGGATCTGCGGCAGTTGATGATCGAGGCGATTTGCTATGGGGAGCAACCTGAGGTGCGGGCCCGGTTGAAACAACAGGTCGAAGCGGCTCTGGATCGGGAACGGTTGCAGGATTTGCTGGAAAACGATGTGCTGGCCAGCGGGGCGATGGATACCAGCCGGGTGCAGCGGATTCGGGAGGATCTGGAGCGGATGGCGGTGCGGCGGCTGCAACCCTATTTCATTGCTTCCTTTTTCAAGGCGGCTTTTGAGCAGGCCGGCGGGACGTTGCGTAAACGTGAGGGCGAACGTTATGAGATCACCAATACGCCGATGACGTTGCGCCAGTTGCCTTCCGGGCCGCGGGGATCGGTGTTGATCCGTTATGAACGGATCTGCTTTGAGAAGGATTTGATCGCTGTGGAGGGCAAGCCGCTGGCGGATTTTGTCTGTCCGGGACATCCGCTGCTGGATGCGACCCTGGGATGGGTGCTGAAGGAATATCAACCCTTGCTCAAACAGGGGACGGTCCTGGTCGATCCTTACGATTGGAGCGAGGCCCCGCGGTTGCTGGTCTATCTGGAACATACCGTTCAGGATGGGCAGCGGGTGGTGTCACGGCGGATGCAATTTGTGGAATTGCCGGTGGAGGGTCCAGGGCGGAATGGGGGGCCGGCGCCTTATCAAGATTATGATCCCCTGCCGGCAGAGGATTGGCCTTTTGTGCAGGCCCACCTCGATCAACTGGTCAACGATAAAAATTGGGCGGCGCGGGCGATGAGTTATGCGGTGGATGTGCTGGCGAAGGGCCATCTGCGGGAAGTGCGCGAGGTGCGGGAACCGTTGATCGAAAAGACGGCGGTGGCGGTGAAGGAGCGGTTGACCAAAGAGATCGTCTACTGGGACCGGCAGACGTTGGAATTGCAGGCGCAGGAGCTGGCCGGCAAGCCGAACGCCCGGCTCAATTCGGTCAATGCCCGGCAGCGGGCCAACGATCTGGAGGCCCGGTTGAAGCGGCGGCTGGCGGAGTTGGAAGCGGAACGGCGGCTGAGCGCTTTGCCTCCGGTGATTATCGGGGCGGCCTTGATCGTGCCGAAGGGGCTGCTGGCCCGGCTCAAAGGCGAGTCCGGGGCTGCGGCCGCGGTGGAGGAACAGAATCGCAAGCGGGTCGAAATGATCGCCATGAAGCGGGTTATCGATGCGGAACGGGCGCTGGGCTATGTGCCGAAGGATGTGAGCCAGGAGAAGCTGGGATACGACATCGAATCCCTGGCCGGGGGCGGCCGGCTGCGCTTTATCGAGGTCAAAGGGGTGAGCGCGGGCGTGTCCACGGTGACCGTGACGCGGAATGAGATCCTTAAATCGTTCAATGCGCCGGATTCGTGGATTCTGGCGTTGGTGGAAGTGCCGCGGGAGGGAGGATCGCCGGCGGATCATCGGATGAAGGATCGCGGGCAGGGATATGTAGTGGCACCGATGCGTTATGTGCGGAATCCGTTCAACCGGGAGCCGGATTTCAATGCGGTGAGCGTGGATTATGACTTTGAAAAGCTGTGGCAGGCCGGGGATGAGCCGGAGTAGAGGGGATCATGTTCGATTGGGATGAGGTGCGGCAAAAGTTGAAGGAATTAAAAACGCAAGATCCCTTATGCAAGGAGATCTTTGGCGCGAATCTACATCGCCATCGATCGATGCCGGTATCCGAGGCTGAACTACTCGATTTTGAGGCCCGGCTGGGATTTCCTTTGCCGGCCGATTATCGGGAATTTCTGAAGCAGATTGGGTACGGCGCCGGCCCTGCATACGGTCTCTTTTCACCGCAACAAGCATTAGATGAGACGCTCAGTGTGATTCGGGAAGAAGAGGATTATTGTCTGTGGACCCCGGACGATCACGGATACGGGCGGCTTTTGCATTTCGAGGATCTCAAATGGGAACATGTAGCGTTGCTGCTTCAAAAGCGGGATCAAGGGGACTATAAAGATTCTTACGATATAGCTCCTCAATTACTCTGTTGTTACAAGGGAGCGGTGCTGATTTCCCATGTGGGATCGGGTATCTATTCGGTTCTGTTGGGAAAGGGCGAGCTGGCCGGCACCATGTGGAGCATCATGCCCGGGGAATTACCGGTTTCTCCAGAAGGGATCAGCACCTGGCCTGGATCACCTGTGGATAGGCGGAGATCTCATCTTCAAAATTTCGAAGAGTGGTATATGGACTGGCTCAACCAGCCACTAAAAAACAATTGGGGTAATTTTACGATACCGGCGCAAAAATTCGGAAGGGCGAAAACCGGGTTGTCGATGGCCGGGAAGGGGTTGTTGCAGAAGTTGTGGGGATGGATTCGGAGGGCGGGGAGGCGGTGATTTTGGTAGGGATGTCCTGAAATTGATCTCAGGGTATAGAAGTTTTTTGTCTTATTCTTAATAATTATGAGGATTGTAAACATGGACTGGACAAACGATGCTATTTCTAATTATGTTACGTTTCTTCTGGGAACTATATTTGGGGTAATAGCTTTTTTTGTATTAAGGTGGTTAGACCGGCGACGTCCAGGAAAAGTAATTTTGTTAAAAGCTAATGAGTTTTCACTTGTTGACATTAATCCTCAAGTTAGAGATAAGATATCAATTATTTACAAAAGTGAACCGATTATTTCATTATATTTAACTACATTAGTGTTATGGAATGCAGGGGAAGAGATAATTGAAGATATTAAAATTTCAATTAATTTTAATGAGACTAAAATTATTGAAACTGTAATAGATACTCCTTTTCTTGATAGAAAATGTTCTATTCTGAGTAGAGATGTAAACAATCAAATAATATTAACGATAGATTATCTCAACTCCAGGAAATTGTATAAAGACAAGGTTAAAATTCAAGTATTTGCGACGAAACCCATAAATATAAAAAGTATAACTGGGGGAGGTCGCAATTGGGGAATTGAATTTATTGATAGAGTTCGGCTCTTGTCACAGCTTTCTGAAGAATTTATTATTTCTGGCGCGGTGGATGCATTATCTGTAACAACGGGATGGCTAGTTGTAGCTTTTATTAAAAATTTACCAAAGTTTTGGCTGTTGGGTAAGATTAGAAATGAAGAAAGTCTATATTTTGAAGATTGACATGTTTTTTAAACTTTGTATTAGGAGAAAATATGAGTGCAAATCAAATAGAAAAGCTGGCCTATTGGTTTTTGCGTTTAAACGGATATTTAAGGTTACCCCCATTGTTTGGACCACTACGAGGTTAGAATAAAGTGGAAAGCAGGTGTTAACATAACAAGGCCTCCGGCTCAAAGTGCACCTTAACCGGGGGTAAGTATTTCAGGCTCTGGTGCGGGCGTTCTTGGTTGTAGAAGGTGAAATAGCGCTGTAAGCCCAGCTCCAAGTCAAGCACAGTTGCATAACCATGCAGATAAATATGCTCGTACTTGACAGAGCGCCACAGCCGTTCGATGAAGATGTTGTCCAGGGCCCGGCCTTTCCCGTCCATACTAACACGGATGCCGGATTTCTCCAAGCGAGCGGAAAAGGCCAGCGCGGTAAATTGAGAACCCTGGTCCGTATTGAAGATTTCCGGGGTTCCTTGCGCCAGCGCCTGCTCCAACACGTCCAGACAGAACCGCCCGTCCATGGTATTGGAGAGCTGCCAGGCGAGCACGTAGCGGCTGTACCAGTCGATCACCGCGGCCAGGTACATAAATCCGCGCTGCATCGGTACGTAGGTAATGTCCGTGCTCCAAACCTGGTTCGGACGTTCGACGATCAGGTCCCGCAACAGGTAGGGATAGACCTTGTGATCGGGATTGGCGATCGTGGTGCGCGGTTTCGGGCCTAAAGCTTGCAAGTCCATGAGCCGCATTAACCGGGCCACCCGCTTCTGATTGACCGGATAACCCGCGTTTTGCAGAAAAACGGTCATCCGAGGGTATCCATAGAAGGGCGTTTTCATGTACTGCTCATCAATTAATCTCATGAGTTCCAAATTTTCTGAGCTTTCGGGAACGGGCTCGTAGTAGTAGGTCGAGCGGTGCAGGCCGAGGAGCTCGCATTGGCGGCGAATGCTTAAATTGGGCAGGTGCGGATCGATCATTTGGCGCCGGGTTTCAATGAGATTGGGCATATTTTTTTTTGAGCCACTCATTTTCCATTTTGAGTCGCCCTATTTGTTCGTACAGATCGGCTTCCAGGTGGGTCTGCTCTTGTTCCTGGCGCCCCGGGCTGGTATCAAAAACCTCAGCCCCTTTTTCCAAAAGTTGACGCTTCCATTCGCTGATCTGGTTGGGATGCAGCTGGTATTCTTGTGCCAAGTCGCTCAAAGTTTTTAAGCCTTTAGCGGCTTCTAGCGCAACTTTAAATTTGAATTCCGAGCTAAAAGTACGTCGTTTGCCCATAGTTCCTCCACATGCTGGGTTAGAATTGTACACCACTTCCACTTAGCATGTGGTCCAGTTTTTGGGGGTAAGCTCAATTTGACCATTGAAAACTTTTCTATACACAAGGATGGCGGAACAGATGCTGATTTACTAGCTGTTCGTTTTCCTTTTTTTCAAGAAATGGATTTTAAACCAAGCCCCCTCTTATCTCGCCAACAGGGAATTGATTTTTTGATCGTTGAAGTCAAATCTGGCCCCTGTAAAATAAACGAAAATACTTGGGGAGATAAAAACAAAACACACATTCAGTATGCATTAGATTGGATTGGATTTTGGAATATCCCAGATATTACAGAGTCTATTATAAATAGCATGCATGAAGCTGGTATTTATACAGAGAAAGACGGTAGTTTTACAGTAAGATTCTGTGCTATAGGGTGTTCCGAGAATGAAGAGCTTCGGAATATATACCCTCAAATGATTCAGATAGAACTTAGAGATATAGTGGCTTACGTTTGTGGAAGGTTTCAGAATCAGAGTGAGCATATCAATCATTCAAATTGGGATCCTTTTATTAGGGAATTTGCAGATAGAAGTCGTAGGAATGAAAGTGTTGAAGATCTATTGAAATGGATTTCTATTGAAGAAAATATTTCGAAAAAAGATCTTCCACCATTAGACCCTGAACGATTAAATTTAGTATTTAGTGGAGCTTGTGGATGTAATTTGGAATCCATTGAAGACGATTTTACAAAACATTACTTAAATACGCTCTATAATATGCAGTTTTACAATTTTACCTTTCGTCAAAATGATTGTGACAGTTTATATGGCCTTTTTGAAATAATTTTAGGGCCGATGGAACGTACCGGTGAAAAGACTAAATTATGGTTAGCTTTAGGATTAGCTATTAAGGAGTTGTACGGATTAGACAATATTAAATTAGGGAATTACTTACACCATGTGAAGAGGGTATATAAAATATCATGAACTATCACTGTAAACTCATTGAGGTTGCCTTCCCTTGAGAGGCAATCAACTGAGAGTTTGCTATGAAAGGTTGATCTTTGTACGCATAAATGCGATTAGGACGGGTAGCAGACCTTATTAGAAACCGGGACTATTTGAGGGACCAATGACCGACTCAGCCGATGCCGGGAACAAAATCTTCGAACAGAATAATCAGCAGGTTGGGCAGCAGGTCAATGTTGCGGGAGATTACATTGACAATTCCAATACCAATGGCAAAGTAAGTTTTACTCCTGAACAGTGGGCTGCGGCTGAAGCGCGTTACCGTGAACTGGCGCTGCAATCTTGCGATATTATCGATCTGGCCAACCTGCCGGAAGATCGACAGATAATGTCCAAACAACTGGAATTGCGGCGGCTTTACGTTCCCTTGCGGGCTAGAGTGGAGCGGTTGACCGAGGATACGGATGATGCTATCCAGGCGCGGTTGGAGGTGATGGAAGAAAGCCGGCGAACTGCTCAGTGGGAGCAGCCTGGAAAAGGACCCAAAAGAGATATTTATTCTGGGGACCGTTTTCCAGTTGGTGATCGTTTGGCCAAGGCTCGCCGACTGGTTGTGTTAGGCGATCCGGGGGCCGGCAAAAGTACTCTTTTGCGTTGGATTGCTACGGCTTATCTTTTACGGTTGAAGGCGGATAGTGATTGGCAATCGTTGCCGGATGTTCAGACGCTACCGGAAGAAGCGTGGTTACCTATCTATATCCGTTGCCGTGAATTGACCGCGGAAGAAGTGCGTGGAACACTGGATGATTTCCTTTGCCGTACCTTGCGTATGGTGGAAATGAGCGATGAACAGGCTGCCTGTTTCCGGGCATTTTTGCCGGAAAAGTTACGTCGGGGAGATGCACTGTTACTGATCGATGGTTTGGATGAGATTCAAGATCCGGGTTTGCGAGCGCAGTTTTCCCGGCATATTGAACAACTTGCGGTGGCTTATGAACGTGCGCCTATTATTGCTACATCCCGAATTGTGGGGTATCGGGAGATGCGTTTGCGGATCGGGCGCGGTTTTGAACATTTGATTATCACCGATTTGGAAAAGGCCGAAAAGGACGATTTTATCCGCCGTTGGTGTGAACTCGTTGAGCGACCGGAGCGGAAAGAAGCTGCGGCAAGTGAATTGATTCACGATATCCACAGTAGTGATCGTATCGAACGGCTTACCGGTAATCCAATGTTATTAACCACGATGGCTTTGGTCAAGCGCAGGGTAGGCCGGCTACCTTCACGTCGAGTAAAACTGTATGAAGAAGCCGTTCGAGTGTTGCTTTACTGGCGCAGCGATGTGGATAAACCTCTGGATGAGCGGGAAGCTTTGCCTCAACTGGAATATCTGGCTTATGCCATGTGCCGGCGTGGAATTCAACAAATCCATCGAGAAGATGTTTTGACATTGTTGGAAGAAATGCGCGCTGTTTATCCTAATCTTCGGCAGGTCCAGAATCGTAGTCCTGAAGATTTTCTGCGTTTATTAGAGGCGCGCACTGGGGTATTGATTGAATCTGGATATACGCGATATGATGGGCAACTGGTCCCTGTTTATGAATTTCGCCATCTTACTTTTCAGGAATATTTGGCTGGTCTGGCGTTGGTACAGGGTAAATATCCTGGTTTCCAAAAGGGGTGGCGATTAGCGGATATCGTGGCGCTTTTGGCTGGAGAGGTTACCGAGCTCAAGGACGGCGGGGATAGAGAATGGGCGGTTGTAGGAAACTGGCGTGAAGCGATTCGTCTTTGTGTAGCGATATGCAACGATGAAGATGTTGATGAGGTTCTATTGTCGATTTTGCGCCCGGGGATGGGAGAAGACTCTTCCATTACGGCTTACCCACGTGCTGTTCTGGCCGCACTTTGTCTGGCGGATGAGCCGGATGCTACTGAATCTGTTGTACAGGAAGTATTGCAGACGTTTTGCGCTCAGGTAGACGTGGTGGATTACCATGGGAACTATTCGCACACCATGCTTGGTGTTGCGGCTTTGGAAGTGGCAGTTTCAGCCTGGGGAGAAAAATTGCGGTTATTGCTGGTTGAAGAATTTTGCCGACAACCGTTTGTGTGTTGCATGAATTTCGGAGAACTTTGTGGAATGATGGTTCTCGCTCGTTTAGATGAAAGCGTCGATCAAGATTGGTTAGAGCAGCAGATGCCGGTTTTGGTAAGTGGCGGGATCCCGGCTATTGAAATTTTGTGGGCAACCATACGATCTGTTTCTTATAAAGAGATTTATATGATTCCTGATCTTTTTACTGTTTTGGCAGATTTGTTTTTAAAAGATATTGATGCGGCTCGTGCTGTAGCTTATCTATTATTTTCTTTTAATGACAATGCCTTTAATAGAAGCCAATTTTGGCGCCCCGACAGAAAACAGTTGGATCGTATTTGGGATTGTGTAAATAGTTGGAAAGGCGATCCTTTTGTTGTATTTCTATTAACTTTGATTTTAAGTTATGCCAGGGATTCTCGATCGTTGCCGTGGTTGTTATTGCTATTAGAATCTCAAGATCCTCTGGTAAGAGGGGGGGCTACGACTGCTCTAGGGGATTTTGGTGATTTATGTGCTGTAGAACCGTTACTGGCCCGATTGGAGGATTTTGATCCTTCTGTACGAGAAAATGTGGTTGAAGCTTTAGGAAAGTTTAGTGATATACGTGTGGTAGATCCCCTGTTGCTGCGGTTGAAGGATTCGGAAGTGTCTGTGCGACAGGCTGCTGTTAAAGTGTTGGGAAAACTCGGTGATCTTCGGGTTTTGGATCCTTTGTTGGAATGCCTGAGCGATCCAGACCCTGCAGTGCAAAGGGATGTGGTTGAAGCCTTGGGGCAATTGGGCGATGTTCGAGCAACCGAAACGTTGCTTGGGCGTTTAGAGATCCAAGATGTTAAAATGCGCGGTTCTGCGGCACAGGCCTTAGGCCAATTAGGTGATGTACGAGCGCTAGAATCTTTAGCCGTGTTATTGAAAGATCCAGCTCTTGAGGTACGGGAAGTAGCTTTAAAAGCTTTAGGGCAGATAAAAGATTTGCGGGCGGCGGAGCTTGTGGTTGAACAATTGGGAAACAGGGATTTGGGGATGGGGATGACCGTTGAAGATGTTCTGAGTGAGATGGGAGTTTTTGTTATAGAGCCGTTAATTGGACGCTTAAATGATCCGGTTCCCGGAATCCGGCAAGTTGTAATAAGGTTATTAGGGAGATTTGATGATGTTCGAATAGTAAAAGCCTTTATTTCACGGTTGAATGACTCGAATTCATGGGAGCAATTGGATATTAGGGAGAGTCTGTTACTTGCAAAGAGGGAATCCGTGTTGGAATCCTTGTTGGCAGAAATGTGTGATTTGGATTCGAGTGTACGGGTGACGGTCGCTAGATTTATAGGGGAACTTAACGATGTGCGGGCAGCAGAGCATTTATTGAAACAATTAAGTGATCCACAACCTGCGATGCGACAGGCTGTGATCAGGTCGTTAGCGAAAATCGGCGATCGGAGTGTGATAGAACACATAGCAAAATGTCTGGATGATCCAGTAAGTCTTGTGCGGCAAAGTGCAGCAGAAGCTTTGGGGAAACTGGGCGATATGCGCGAAATTGGTTCGCTGGTGGCACATTTTGATGATCCAGAGATTGGGGTGCGGGTAGCAATAGAAAGATCTTTAATTGGAATTGGAAAACCGGTGGGAAAGCTTTTATCTCAACGATTGAGCGATCCTGATGTTGCTGTTCGGTTATCTGTGGTTAAGATTGTGATGTTATGTAATGATATGCAGGCAATAGATCTTCTTTTAGACCAGTTGGAAGATTCTAATGCTGACGTGCGGAAAGCTGTAATTGAAGCATTAGGAGCATTGGGGGATGCGCGTGTCGTTGATCCATTAATAGCAAAGTTGGAAGATCCTGTACCTGATGTACGGAGAAGGGCAGCAAATGCATTAAGAGAACTTGGAGATGTTAAAGCGGTAGAACCTTTATTGAAGCTCGTGAATGATTCGGAATCTATTGGTTTGACCGCAGTTATTGAAGCTTTAGGAAAATTAGGGGATGTTCGGGCCGTAGAACCCCTTTTAGCAAAGCTGGATGATGAGGATGATGATAATTTTCTTGTGCCTCTTGTTGCAAGAAAAGCGTTAATTGGAATTGGAGAACCTGGGGTGGTTCGATTAATAGAAGAGTTGAACGATCCGTCTGGTGTAAATCCGTCTATCATTGAGATTTTAGGGGAAATTGGTGATCTACGAGCCGTAGAACCTGTAATGGCATATTTGAGTGATTCTCGAATTTTCGTGAGGGAAGCCGCCATTGAAGCTCTGGGACTACTTGGTGATGCACGGGCGGTAGATCCTTTGTTGATACAATGGAACGCTTCGGACAGCTTTGTACGAAAAAGGGTAAAAATAGCGTTGGTAAGAATAGGACCTTCCGCAGTAGAAGCGCTTTTAGCGGCTTTGAGATCTCCGGAACCAGCTATACGTTTATTTGTAGTAGAAGTTTTAAACTTGATTGGCGATGTGCGAGCTGTAGATTCACTGGTAATCTTGCTGAATGATCCTGATGTTCGCGTGAGAAGGGTTGTCGTTGAATTTTTGAGGAAATTTGGCGATATTCAAACGGTGGAGCCATTGATAGCACAGTTGAACGATCCTGAAGCTGATGTGAGAAAGGCTGTCATTGAAGCTTTGGGGAAAATTGGTGATGCGCGATCTGTGGTCCCGTTGATGATGCGATTGGATGATTCGAATGGTGATATGCGCCAGGCGGCGATCGAATCATTAGGTCAGTTCGGTGATGCGCAACGGTTGGTAAAATTGACCGGCTATTTAAAACCCTCGATACGTTGCGCTTTATCTGAAGTTTGGTCGCGAAGATGTTCCGATGAGAAAGATCAAAAATTGTTTTTTGTTGATGTGGGCGCTTGGGCCCCTAATACTTACATGGATTTTTATGTTCCTATCGATGCTGCTCGCTTACAAAAAGCCTCTTCCAGTCTAGACCTGCCCGTCGAAGAGATCCGCCGGCGCTACGAAGCCCTGGCCCAGCAGTTCCCGTTGAAGCTGGCCTGGTTGGAATAGATCAGCCTTTATCAAGAAATTAATGCCCGGTCTCCGGGCCGAGAAGGATAACTCAATGACCTATCACCGTAAACTCATCGAAGTCGCGCTCCCTTTGGAGGCCATCAGCCGCGAGTCGGCCCGCGAGAAATCGATCCGGCATGGACATCCCAGCACGTTACATCTCTGGTGGTCGCGTAAACCATTGGCAACGGCACGGGCGGTGATTTTTGCGCAGATGGTGGATGATCCTTCTTCGCATCCCGAGCTGTTCCCGACGGAAGAGGCTCAAACGGCGGAACGACAGCGGCTTTTCCGGCTGATCGAGGAGCTGGTGAAGTGGGAGAATGTGAACAACGAGGCGCTGCTGGAGGAGGCCCGCGCGGAGATCCGCAAGAGCGCCGGCCCGGGTGGACCGCCTCCGCTGCTCGATCCTTTCGCCGGCGGCGGTTCGATTCCGCTGGAGGCGCAGCGCCTGGGCCTGGAAGCCCACGCCAGTGACCTTAACCCGGTGGCGGTGTTGATCAACAAGGCGTTGATCGAGATCCCGCCGAAATTCGCCAACCAGCCGCCGGTCCATCCCCCGGAGGAGAATAACGGCAAATCATTGCCGCTTTTTGAACGGGAATGGAAGGGGGCGCAGGGGCTGGCCGAGGATGTGCGCTATTACGGTCGGTGGATGCGCGATGAAGCGGAACGGCGGATCGGACATCTTTATCCCAAGGCGCAGTTGCCGCCGGAGATGGGCGGCGGCGAGGCCACGGTGATCGCCTGGCTCTGGGCCCGCACAGTGACCTGTCCCAATCCGGCCTGTAGCGCAAAGATGCCGTTAGTCAGTAAGTTTTGGCTTTCAACGAAGCCGGGAAAACAGGCATGGATTGAACCAATAATTGATCGTACTACAACTCCACCCCTCATACATTTTGAAGTTCGAAATGGAGAGGATAAGCCTCGCGAAGGAACAGTAAATCGAAGTGGGGCAACTTGTATATGTTGCGGTACTGTAGTTCCGTTTGATCATATTCGAATTGAGGGCCGAGCTGGACGGATGGGAACCCAATTATTAGCAATAGTAGCGGAATATTCACGCGGGAGAATTTATCTGCCATCTCAAGAGAATCACGTAACAGTTGCTGCGTGTGCTCAGCCTCAAAATGTACCAGATACTTATTTACCTGAAAAAGCACTTGGTTTTCGAGTCCAATTATATGGAATGACAAAACATCGGGATCTTTTTACTTTTCGACAACTTACTGTTCTAACCGTTCTTAGTGATTTGGTCTCTGAGTTTCATAATCAAATATATGAAGCTGCTTTTAGCGTTTTAGGTGACAAGGCAGCAGCTTACGCGGATGCCGTAATAACTTATCTTGGATTAGGAGTGAGCAAGATAGCTGACTATAACAGTTCCCTGGTAATTTGGAGCCAGGGACGAGATCAAGCTAAAAATACCTTTGCACGGCAAGCGATTCCAATGGTGTGGGACTTTTCAGAGATTAACCCATTTGCTAAGGCTGCTGGTGATTTGGCTACAACTTTATCTGGGATTTGCGAAGTGCTTGAACGAGGTGTTGCGCTTAAATCACAGGGCAATATTCAACAACGTGAAGCCATGACTGGTAATCCAGGAATAATCCCCTGTATTTCAACTGACCCTCCTTATTATGACAATATTGGTTATGCAGATCTTTCAGATTATTTTTATATTTGGTTGCGTCATTCTTTAATAAAAGTTTATCCTGAATTACTCAGTACATTGTTGGTTCCAAAAGCTCAGGAATTAATAGCTACACCTTATCGCTTTGAGGGAGACAAGGTTCAAGCTCAACATTTTTTCGAAGAAGGATTGGGTAATGCTTTTTCTCAAATGCGTTCAATTGCTCACTCGAGTTATCCCGTAACTGTATACTATGCATTTAAACAGTCCGAGAATGATGACGGTGACGGTGAATCCTCTGAGATATTAAACGTTGCTTCAACCGGTTGGGAAACTATGTTGGAAGGACTGATTCGCGCCGGTTTTACCATTACCGGTACTTGGCCTATACATACTGAGCGAATTGCTCGAAGTACAAGTATAGGCACCAATGCTCTCGCTTCTTCTATTGTCCTCGTCTGCCGCCCTCGTCCCGAGGATGCCCCCTTTGCCAGCCGGCGTGAATTCCTCAATGCCCTGCAGCGCGAACTGCCGGCTGCATTGCGCGATCTCCAGAAAGGCAACATCGCTCCCGTCGATCTGGCGCAGGCCTCGATCGGACCCGGCATGGCGATCTATTCGCGGTATAAGCGGGTGCTGGAGGCCGATGGTTCCTCCATGCATGTTCGCACCGCGCTGGCATTGATCAACCAGGCGTTGGACAGCTATCTGGCAGAACAGGAAGGCGAATATGACACGGATACCCGCTGGGCGCTGGCCTGGTACGAGCAATTTGCCTTCGAGGAAGGTCCATTCGGCGATGCGGAGACGCTTTCCAAGGCCAAGAATACCAGCGTCCAGGGATTGGTCGAAGCGGGTTTCCTCTTTGCCCGGGGCGGCAAAGTGCGGTTGCTCAAGCGGGATGAGTTGCCGGTCAATTGGGACCCGGCGAAGGATGTCCGGCTCACGGCCTGGGATGTGGCGCAGCATATGATTCGGGCGCTGGAGACGAAGGGCGAGGTGGGGGCGGCGGATTTGCTGTCACGCCTGCCGTCGGGGGAGTTGGGCGAGACGGCGCGCGATCTGGCCTATCGGCTCTACACGCTGTGCGAGCGCAAGGGCTGGGCCAACGAAGCGCTGCCCTACAACGGTCTGGTGGTCGCCTGGTCGGAGATTTCACGTCTGGCGGTGGAGAAGCGTAAGGGGAAGCTGGAGCAGGGGCGGATGTTTTAGAGTTAAATCAAGTTTTTATTGTAATTAATCAATTTTTTTGCTTCAGAAAGGGTGAGCGGCCATGAAAACATTAACAACGCATGAGCAAATTAAAGTTAAAATAACAGCATTTTTATTTAATAAAAAATCAGATGCTCTTCGTAGTGAGATGTACAGAGCTCTATGTTTGCATGTTTTGAGTGATGCTGATCAACCTTTAAGTAAAGAAGATGTAGCCGAATTGGTAGCTTCAGCGTTAGGTAGCGAGGTTAAGTTAACAGACAGCTTAAGAGCCGTTGTGTTTCAGACATTACAAGATTTAATTAATGAAAAAATAATTGTAAATAAAAATGGTAATGGAGATGAATATATATTAACCTCTAGTGAAATTCAGCTTCTCCCTGATTCGACCGCTCAAAATGAATTATATGAAGTTATAAAAAAGGAAATAACTCAAATAGCTAGAGAAATTAACCCCCGTGTTATGGGAGGACAATTAGATGCTCTTTTTGATTTTTATTTGGAAATTTCTAACATAGTTGCTGCACATCAAATAAAATTTATATCACAAGGGATAGTCAATAATGGGGTTGAAATAGAAGAAAGAAGTGAAATTTCGGAAAGGGTTTCGGAAATTACTGCTCGGTATGCCATAGACACAATTCTTGGAGGGCAAAAGGATATATTTATTTTTAAGACTTTATTAAGACCTAGTTCTGTTTTAGTGGATTATTTGTATCGGCTTATCCAAGTAAATGTTATTACTCGTTTATTGGCTTGGGATCCTGATTTAGCCTATTTACAACGTTCTATTTTATCCGGAAAGACTCTTTATCTTGATAGTAGCATTTTGTTTGTAATATCGCAAAAAAGTCATTCGCTGCATCATCTTTTGTTAAGCGTGCTGGGTGCTACTCGGAATGAATTGAATGTGAGACTTGTTGTCCATGAAGAGACGCTCAGAGAATATGAACATGTACTTGTTAGAGCCGAGGATGAATTTAATAGAGAGCAGAGAAATCTAAGAGAGATAATTAAAAGCTGTAAGAAATATGGCGAAAATCCGGTCGACTGGCTCGATAGTTCTATACTTTCTGACTTTATTGTGAATAATTCTGAAAAGGTTGATCTCCATTCATGGCAAAAATATAGAAATAGCATTACTGGAAAAAATTTTACGAATACACTTAAGAGTCTTTCTATCGAAATTGACTCGAATTCTATTTTTGTACCAGATCCTCCTTATGAAGATTTGAAAGAAAAGATAATTTTGGCTAGTAAGCATCAAGTAGAAAACAAAAGAAAGGGAAAAATAAAACAAAGTCCAGAGCATGATGCAAAACTTTTTTATTATCTTAACTCGAAACGAAGCAAAGGAGAGTCGGGTGAATCTTCTTTAGGATATAACACTTATTTGATGACTTTAGATGGCTCTTTAGTTAACTTCATAGGAAAAATGAGAATTCCGTATGTTGAAACGTATTTTATTTATCCCAATCAATGGTATGAAGTCACCTTTCCTTTTTTAAGGATAAATGCTACTCAAATTCCCGGTTTTATTTCAGGCATGACATCCTTAGTATTTTCTTCAGCTTTTCCGGCCCTGATGCCATTAGTTCCACTCGAATTATGTTCTTATGTTTTTGATTCAGGTGGCATGGATTTACCTATGGGCTCGATTCATAATGTAATATGCTCACTTGTAGAAGAACGATTGATTGATAGTCTTACTTCTGATGGTAATGATTATAAACGGCAAGAAGCCCAAATACGAATACAGCAACTTATAGCAGAAGAGGTCAAAAACCGATCCCATGAAATTTTAGATCTCGAGAGAAAATCGCAAGATCTAAATGAGAAGCAAGAGGTTTTGCAGGTAAAAATAGAAGCCTTAACTGAAGAACAAAAAAATTTAGATGAATCCCTTCAGAAGAAAAGGGTAAGCCTCAGTAGGTATGATGAATTAGATTCTCAGTTGTTGGAATTAGAAGAAAAGCGAGATAAAGAGTTGCGCGATCTTCGTTCTGCGAATGAAGAAAAACTAGCGCAGAAAGAAGCGGAACTCAATCTATTAATAAAACAAAAGGAAGAAATCGTTGATAAAAATGAAATTGATATTAAAGATTTGAAGAAAAAACAGTTGGATATGCAAAATGAATTAGATTACATTCGTGATATGCAAAATAAAGAGAAGGAGAGATTTGAAATTGAAAGGATAAATAAAAACAAAAGAATAAAGAACTTTATAAAAGTTGGGGTAATAGTATTGATGGTATTTGGAGTGTTAACTGGAGTTTTGATATCTCATTATTTACAAATAAATCTAATTATTACTGGAATTGTTACTGTATTTTTATTAATAGGTTTAATTCTATATCTATTAGAAAAGAACGCTGCATCTTTTATTGTTTATACGTTGGGTTTACTTGTGTTTGTAGGATGTCTTATTCAATCATCCTCGGACCTTATATTATGGATTATTCCTTTTTGTTTGGATGGTTTGGCATTTTTGGTTGATAGGATAGGGAAAAAAGAAACTGCAAAGGAGGAAAAATGAAATTACTGGGTTGCTATCTAAGTGATAAAGATTTTAGATAATTATTTTGATAGCGTTAAAAATAGGCAACTAATGAATAAGAGGTGGATTCTATGTCCCTCACCAACCATGACCGCATCGGAAAAGTGCTCGAACTGCTGCGCCAGGGGCTGACCCCTTTTGTGGAACGTGAATTGCAGGCGGCTTTCGGCGACAACTGGACCGTCCAGGCCGCGCAGAGTCTGCGGCGCGATCCTGATTTCCAGGAGGGGGGACCGGGGAGCTTTCTGGATGTCCATGCCCTGTTGATCCTGATGTGGGGCAACTGGAGCGAGGTTTTTCGCAATACGTTGGGCCATGCGGAGCGCAGTCTGGTCAGCGAGCTGCGCGAGGTGCGCAATCGTTGGGCGCACCAGCAGCCTTTTTCCATCGATGATACCTACCGCGCTTTGGACAGCGCCGCCCGGCTGCTTACCGCTGTCTCCGCGCCGGAGGCCCGCGAGGTCGAGCGGCAGAAGCAGGAGTTGCTGCGGTTGCGCTTCGAGGAAGAGGCCCGGCGTGAAAGCCGCAAGGCGGCGCTGGCTCCGGTGGAAGGGCAGCCGTCGGGCGGCCTCCGTCCCTGGCGGGAGATCGTCACGCCGCATCCGGATGTGGCCTCGGGACGCTATCAGCAGGCCGAATTCGCCGCCGATCTGGCGGCAGTCTATGAGGACCCGGAGCATACCGCCGGTGAGTATTCGGACCCCCGAGAATTTTTCCAGCGGACCTATCTGACCGAAGGGCTCCAGCATCTGCTGCGCACGGCGTTGCTGCGGATCGGCACCCAGGGCGGCGATCCGGTGGTCGAGCTGCAGACCAACTTCGGCGGCGGCAAGACCCACTCGATGCTGGCGCTCTACCATCTTTTCTCGGAGCGGCCGGCCTCGGATCTGCCGGGGATCGAAGGCGTTCTGAATGCCGTCGGGTTGGTCTCGATCCCGCCGGCGCGACGGGCGGTACTGGTCGGCACCGCGCTTTCGCCGGGACAGGCCCGCAGCCATCCCGACGGGACGCTGGTCTATACGATGTGGGGCGAGCTGGCCTGGCAGTTGGGCGGCGCGGAGGGTTATGCCCTGGTCGCCGACGCCGATCGGCATGGGGTCAGCCCGGGCTCCAGTGTGCTGCGGGAATTGTTCACGCAATACGGGCCCTGCCTCATTTTGATCGATGAGTGGGTGGCCTTCGTCCGTCAGCTCTACGGCAAGGACCATCTGCCGGCGGGATCGTTCGACGCCAACCTTTCCTTTGCCCAGGCGCTCACCGAGGCGGTCAAGATCGTGCCGGGGGCGCTGCTGGTGGCCAGCCTGCCCGCTTCGGATATCGAGATCGGCGGCGAGGGCGGCCGGGAGGCGCTGGCCCGGCTCAAGAATACCTTCGGGCGGATCGAATCCTCCTGGCGGCCGGCCACGACCGAAGAAGGTTTCGAGATCGTGCGGCGCCGGCTCTTCCAACCCATCGCCGATCCGGGGGCTTTCACGGCCCGCGATGCGGTGGTGGGGGCCTTCGCCCGGCTCTACCGCGATCAGGCCCAGGAATTCCCCAACGGTTGCCGGGAGGCGGATTACGAGCGCCGGCTCAAGGCGGCTTATCCCATCCATCCCGAGCTGTTCGATAAACTCTACATCGAGTGGTCCAGCCTGGACAAATTTCAGCGGACCCGCGGCGTGCTGCGGTTGATGGCGGCGGTGATCCATGGGCTGTGGGAGCGCGAGGATCGCAGCTTGATGATCCTGCCCGCCGGCGTCCCGGTGGACGATCCACCGGTCTTCTTTGAATTGACCCGGCACATGGAAGACAACTGGGCCCCGATCATCGAGAAGGATGTGGATGGACCGTCCTCACTGCCGCTGGCGCTGGATCTGGAAAATCCCAACCTGGGACGTTATTCGGCCTGTCGGCGGGTGGCGCGGACCATCTACATCGGTTCAGCGCCGACGGCCAAAGGCAAGAATCCAGGCCTGGACGAACGCAGCATCCATTTGGGCTGCGTCCAACCGGGGGAGAGCGTGGCTACCTTTGGAGATGCCTTGCGCCGGCTGACCGATAACGCCGTCCATCTCTACGTCGATCGGAACCGCTACTGGTTCAACACTCAGCCCAGCGTCACACGCCTGGCGCAGGACCGCGCCGCGCAACTCGATGTAGAGCTGGCCTGGGATGAACTGAAGAGCCGGCTGCGCAGCGACCGTCAACGCGGCGACCTGGCCGGAGTCCATGCGGCGCCGGCGTCGAGCAACGATGTCCCCGACGATCAGAGCGTGCGGCTGGTGGTCCTGGGACCCTATTTCTCCCATGCCAACCGTGATTCCGCCAGTCCCGCCCGGCAGGAGTGCGCCCGCATCCTGGCCGGCCGGGGCAACGGTCCCCGGCTCCATCAGAACATGCTGGCCTTCCTGGCGCCCGATCGCAACCGGCTGGCCGAGCTGGAGCTGGGGCTGCGGCAGTATCTGGCCTGGAAATCGATTGTCGATGAGCAGGACAAAGGTCTCAACCTGGACGCTTTTCAACGTCATCAGGCGCAGACCAAATTAGAGCAGGCCGGTCAGACCGTCGCGGCGCGGATCAAGGAGACCTATGTCTGGCTGATCGCCCCCTCGCAATCGGACCCGCGGAATCCTGAGACGCTGGAATTGATCGAATACAAACTCCAGCCGGTGCAGACGGAATCGCCTTTTGTGCTCTCCAGCCGCAAGCTGCGCAACGATGAGCTGCTCATTACCCAGTTCTCCGGCTCCCGGCTGCGGATGGAGATGGACCGGTACAACCTCTGGCAGGCCGGGGATCACGTCAACGTCAAGCAGCTCTGGACCTACTTCTCCCGTTACCCCTATCTGGCCCGGCTCAAGGATGCCGCCGTGCTTCTGGATGCCGTCCGGCAGGGCGTGGGGCAGATCACCTGGCAGGAAACCTTCGCTTATGCCGAGGCCTGGGACGCCGATAAGCAGCGTTACCGCGGGCTCAAGGTCGGCCAGCAGGGAATCAATGTGCTTTTGGATGATTACAGCGTCGTGGTCCGGCCCGAAGCCGCAATCCGGCAGCTGGATCGGGAGCGCGAGGAAGCGGAAGCCCGGAAAGCCGTCGTGGAACGGGTCGAGCCGGCGACCGTCACGCCGGCGGTTGAACCCGGAAATGGTGGCGGTCATGTCCCGCTCAAACCGGTTCAACCGGTACCGATCCGCCCGCCGACCCAAAAGAAGCTGCGGCGATTCTACGGCAACGTTACCCTGGACCCCTTGCGGATCGGCCGCGATGCCGCGGCCATCGCCGAAGCCATCGTGACCTATCTGAGCAATGCCCCCGGCGCCACCGTGCGGATCTCCCTGGAAATCGAGGCGGATCTCCCGGAGGGAGCCTCGGAAGAGCTGCGGCGCACCGTCACTGAGAACGCGCGCACGTTGAAGTTCAAGTCGGCGGAGTTTGAAGAGGGGTAAGACGTATGGGATAAGAATTACAGCCCCACTTAAGATTTTGTAGGGGAATCACAGTTTTTATGAGTTAGGGGAAATATGGGGTATTTAAAAAAGAAGAATTATCTTTTTGTTGTAGTAGTTTGTATTTTATTTTTTGTCACGATCTTATGGGAAAAGTATTTAAATAGTTTTATTTTAACAGCAAAAGAAAGTACTCCAATTATTCAGGTTCATAAATTTGAGAATGAAGAACTTATTTATTCAACCGATGAGAATGAGTTAAAAAATCAGATTAACAGTTTTTTGCTTGAGGTTGAACCTATAGATAAAAAGCCAATTGCTATTATTGTTCCACATGCTAATTATTTGCTTTCTGGAGAAACTGCTGCTTATGGGTTTCGACAGTTGGAAGGCTATGATTATGATGTAGCAATTATTATAAGCTCTGATCATTTTCTTCCTAGGGCTTCTCCCATTGCTGTATGGGCAACAGGAGTTTGGCAAACACCTCTAGGTCAAGTAGCTGTAGATGAAGAATTGGCTCAAACTCTGGTAAATAGCGATAGGCGAATTACTGCAGATAAATCAGTTTTTGTTAATGAACATCCTATTGCGGCTGAAATACCATTTTTACAAGTGGTATGTCCTAAGTGTAAAATTGTACCAATCATTATGGGAAATCAGTTTCAAGCTGATGTGGATGCACTTTCGAATGCTCTAGTTAAAAATTTACATGGACGACATGTTATTATTATCGCTAGTTCAGATTTGAGTCACTTCCCCAGATCGAGAGATGCTGATGAAATTGATTTAACCGTTTTGTCGGCTATAGCAACTCTTGACACTCGAACTGTTCGTATGACAACTTGGAAGCTAATGAATTCAGATATTCCTAATTTATCTACTTGTGCTTGTGGTGAGGCTGCTATTTTAGTGACAATGCAAGTAGCTCGTGAGTTAGGTGCTGATTCATCGGCAATTTTGCATCATACAAATTCAAGTGCCCTAAAAGATATGACGGAGAATCGAGTAACGGGATTTGGATCTTTAATGTTTTATAAAAAGAGCTAAGGTTTATGGATAATAAAACAGAAAATATATTACGCGATAAAATCACCATTACAGGTGATGGTAATATTATTGGCAATGATAACAGCGTCACTATTCTCAGGATGGAAGCCGGAAACTATGCTATTCAAATAGGAGAATTGCATGTTGTTGTAGATGGTCGAGAGCTTTATCGAATTCTAAAACCATCCCGGCTTGATCCAATGTTTTTAGGGGGAACCTTTTTTATCATTGCGATATTGATAGCTGTACTTGTTTATTTGTTATTAAAATATTTCCCATCCACTACGGATTTACGCATGCAAGGTGAGTTTAACGTAGCTGTATCTGAATTTGTTGTTATGGATAAGGATGGGAGGATTATTAGTGACGATAGTGGAAAAGCTCTTTCGGATTTCTTGTTTCAACGTTTGAATGTGTATTTTTCGGAGATCGATAAAAAAAATGTCAATTATGATATATGGTCTCCTATTGAAGTTGGGAAAATTCAGGGGAGCACTTCTGTGGAAAGGCTCAAATCAGCGGAAAGCTTGGCGCAACAAATAGATGCTGATGTTATTATTTATGGAGTAATTGTTCTAGACGGTAACATCGGACATTTTACTCCTGAATTCTATGTTAATTACGATGGTTTTGAAGAAGGCCAAGAACTTATTGGACAACATGCAATTGGGAATTCTCTATTAGTACCATTGCCTTTTGATAATACTCAACTTCAAGCTGTAAAGAATCCTCCAGTAGCATCACGGGTTAAAGCTTTGTGTCTTATTACTATAGGTTTGGCCTATTATTCTATAGATAGTTTTGACAATGCGTTGGATTATTTTCAAAAGGCAGAATTAACTGAAGGTTGGTTTGATAGTGATGGTAAGGAAGTTGTATATCTTTTAATAGGAAATTCTTATATTCGAAAAGCTTCTTTAGAAAAGACCGTTGATTATTTGCCTTTAGCGAAAGAGGCATATAAAAAAGCTTTGTCTATTGCACCTGACTACATTCGTGCTCGGTTGGGATTAAGTGGAGTCACTTATCTTGAAGCTTTGGGAGATGTAAATGATCCATTATGGGAGACAGTTGATTTAGATGATTTATCTGAAGCCGAAGATATACTTTTGGGAATTTCTATTCCTGAGAATTCGCCTGATGAAATTAGTTTCAAGGCAAAAATTGATTTTCGTTTAGGTCATATTTATTTTGCTAGATTTGAAATAATTCATGGAGAATGGTTGAATTTATCCAAGAATAAATTCGAGCAGGTAATTCGAGCATATAATATAGATAACCCTCAAATAGCAGATTTAGCAGGCCAATCTTATGCCAAGCTTGCACTCATTGAATGGATAGAAAACAATCCCAATGAAGCAATTGCAGATTACCAAAAGGCTATAACTCTTGTTACTCCGTATTATAAGGCGCATTATTCTGCTTTATTGGGCGAACTCTATTTATCTCAAGGTGAGATAGATCTCGCCATAAAATCTTATGAGCAAGCCATTCAAATTTCGGAGTTTTACGGAAATGAGGAGAAAGTTTTTCAATATCAACAAAGACTGGTTGAAATTCAAAAGTAATGAAGGAGGTTCGAGAATCATGTTGAGAAAATGGGTTTCTGTTTTTGTTTCGATTTTTGTTTTTTGTGGATGTATTTCTAATGCTGAAGAACCTAATTTAGCGACCATTGAGCCAGTCATTTCCCAACCAAGTTTAGGACCAACTTTAATAATTGAGACGCCTTCTCCTCTTTCATTAAATCCAACGTTGGCATACGATATTCCTCAACCAACTACAGATTTTAGTAACATTAACGTTAGTCTTAAAGAAGAGCTTTTTTTTGACTGGGGTGCAGAGAATGCTGGTATAGTGTATCCGATACCAGAGTGTGTAGAGTTATTGTTTTATAAATATGAGATATCTGAAGAAGAAAAATCTAGTTTTGTTGTTGATGGTACTATTCCATTAAAATTAAGAAATATGAATGTTGATCCTTTCATAATAAGACTTTATCCTTCTAATTCTTCCGGTTCTGGTGAAGATTTTTTTGATAATCTCGATTCCTGCCTTTATGGATTTCCAAAAGATGCAATTGCCGAGGTGACTTTGTATACTCCTCAAGGGCAATCTTATAGTTCGCAACAAGTAAAAATAAACGATTTTTATTATTTATCTGTTGATAATATTACTGTTGTACCTCTATCAATTGGTATGCCCTATGGGGCAGATGCGGGACAGTGGCGTTTAGTCGCTCAAACTTCTGGTGTTGAAGCAGGTCAAAACTTAGAAGTCACTTGGCATGATTTGGCTGGTTTAGTTAGTTTTGAAATTCTTAGCAATGAGGGGGATTGTTATTTTGATAATCAAGATTTGATAGTTAGGGGGAGTGGCTACGAACCTAATATGAGACGGCCGCTGGGAATATATTATTATCTAAAAGATAGTACTGATGGAAGCATAGTATATAAACTTGATTCCACTCAATGGGTATTGACTGATAATCAAGGGGTTTTTGAAGTTACTATTCCAGGTTCTAAGCTTTCATCCGGGGATGATAGAGTTTGTTTAGTAGTTCCAGGTAATGATGTTGCTCCAGAATATGGAGGTTGGTTCGGGGCATTTTTCTCCCCGGGGGTTGTTTGTTATGATGTGTGCCCTTAAGTTTCGGTCATTCTTATTGTTGGAATTTCATAATAAATTAATGTTAAAACGGCGAAACTGCTGTTTTGAGGTGAATATCGAAAGGAAGAATTAATTCATCAGCTCATCCCCTCCACCGCTTTGAACTTATCCTCTTCTCCGGGCTGCGTATAAATCATCGTTGTGTTGATATTGCTGTGACCCAGGATCTCGGCCACCGTGACCAGATCAGCCTTAGATTCTCGTAACATTCGCGTGGCGCAGGTATGTCTGAGTACATGGCAAGTCACTTTGATTTCTGCGGCCTTGCCGATGGCTTCGATGCGGAATTGGATGCCGCGCTTGCTCAAGGCGCCGCGCTGACCCAGGAACAAAGCATTACCTTGATCCTTGGGACGTACCTCAAGGTAAGCCTCCAGCATTTTTCGGACGTTGGGATGGATCGGCACTTCTCTATATTTGCCGCCTTTGCCTTCCCGGACGATGACTTTGGCTCTTCGAGCCGTGAATTGCAGGTCGCCGACTTTGAGGGCGGCGGCCTCGGCCACGCGGAGACCGCCATATACGAGCAAATTCAGAATGGCTTCATCCCGCAGGGCGTCTACCAGGGTGGGAGTGATTTCATCGCCGGCTTTGACCTCCGCTAATTGCCGTTGCGCTGCGGCCTCTCGTTGGAGCTGATAGACTTCTTGCTGAGTCAGGGATTTGGGGCTGCGTTTTCCCTGAGCCTCCCATTGGACATCCTCTACCGGATTGCTGCCGACCAGGCCTTTTTTCAAAGCCCAACTAAAGAACGAGCGCAGAGCCGCCAGGCGGCGATTGATTGCGGCCGGTTTTCCGGGTTTTTCATCTTGCTTGAAGCCTCTTTTCCAGGCATCGCGGTAGTGCAGAATATCAAAGGTCGTCACTTCGACGGGCGGCACCGGCCGGCCGAGTTGAGCTTCCAGCCAGCTGAAAAAAGCCTGGATGTCTCGCTGATACCCCTTCACGGTTAGAGGACTGCGATCCAGTCCTTGCAGGTACAAAACATAGTTGTCCAAAACCTCACTCATGCTCCCCTCCGGGTGACAGGTTTAACTTGTGTGATGAGATTTGCAGCCTCTAATTGGCTCAAAAAGGTCGTTTTTGGCCTGTTTTGGGCCTTTTTCCGCCTCGTCGTATCACACAAGATGTGTTGTGTGATGAGTTTTTGGCCGGGAAAGAAGACCGGAAAGAAAGTTTCCGATCGGGATTTAGTCTCCTTTTTCATTATACGCTGGTTTTCCAAAAAGACCATCATGTTGTTTTTCACGGTTTTAGAGACTCTTTTCACGGGGTAGCTGAGCAACGGTATTGTCGCTTGATAGGTGTCCGGTTATCTGGCGAAGAACGATATTCTGATACGGATTTAATATTCTTTTTCATTATACGGCAGTTTTTCGAAGGGTGTAGTATTTTATCGGGTAGCAAGGGATACTATTAAAGTTTTGTTATTTAGTAAAACATTGAATTTTAGTTTATTGCTCTTCTGTTGAGCATTTTTGAGGACAGGGTCTTTATAGGGAGATTACAGTTATTATTTAAATAGTAACAATTTTGTAATATGGTTGTAACACTATTATGAATGAACTGGTTTTATAATCACTCATAGGCGATCAGAATGCCATCCTTCATTCTTCAAAAGCCAATTTGAAATCGTACTATGATTTCAAATTTAGAGAGGGTTGTTCCCAATGGTTTGGTTTTTGTAGTTTTTATAAAGGTATAAAAAAGGGAGGGCTTCGTGAATAAAATTGAACTTATCGCAAATTTATCTACTAAATTATTGTTATTGTATTTTAATGGAAACGAAGATGGTGCGCATCGGGGGGTAGGAGAGAAGCTATATAATCATCTTAAAATTGATTTTGATAATAATTACATAGCGTTAGAAGCGTTGGAAAAATTGGAAAGAATGCCAAATAAAGTAATTTTTCAGGATTCGTTGAAAAATCAGATTGAAGAATTTTTAACAGACAATAGGGCAGTTGTCGTACAATTTGATTATTTATTACTCGAATCTTTTTATTCTGAAGTTGTTCTGGATTCTGGTAAAGGCTCAACGACCAGTGCTCCTACAAATATTAAAGATGATAAACTAAAACCTATTTCTGATTGGAAAAATTGGGGAGACCATCCAATTGCAGTAGCAATAGGGGTGATTGCTGGATTAATAGCGATTTGGATCGCTTTTAGTGGTCCAATATCCAATATGTTAACATCTTTATTGCCATTTCCTGAAAGTGCACGTCAATACATTTATGATAATCTCGGCAACTATAGTTTGAATCCTGAAATTATGTCTACGCAACGTGCAGAAACTACAACCATCAACCATGGAATATTTGGGGGAGGAGTTTTACAACACGACGAGGTTTGGTGTGTGGTATGGCGAGGGACAATGCAATATGGAGATGGACATAAAGAAACCGTTATTTTTCAGGATGTTTTATATCGAGATCAGGACAGATGGGCTAACTTATGGATATTACATGCAGGGGAAGATCAGTTTCTTGGAGTCGGATGTAGCAATTATAAGAAAGAGTATGAGAATAATTATTTTATTCGAGGCCAGTAAGCGGTAAGAAGTGAGGGGTGGTTCGGAAATAGGGTAACACTTTCGGAGAAGTGAAAGTTGCAGGGTGAGGTTACCTCCATTGTTTGGCCCACTACGAGGTTAGAATTGTACACCACTTCCACTTAGTATGTGATCCAGTTTTTGGAGGTAAGCTAAATTGGCGCCGGCGTTGCATATGGCCGGCGCCAGATTTTTCTGTATCGGCTTATACCGTTAGGGTTTCAGCTTCATTCGCGGCTGGAAGTTCATTTTTATCGACCTGAATGGGCGACGGCCGTTCGCTGCGCTGCATTGATCGGCGATCTTCTTGCCGTTGTCCTCCGCGTTTCCGTTCTCTCCTCTCCGGCTTCTCCGCAATCTCCCAGCTCAGCACCACCACCTCCGTCTCCCGCCGCTGCAGCCGGATGTGATCCGCGACCCCTTCCAACGCCTCCAGGGCCTTCTTGACCGCGCCCTCGTCGGGATTGGTGATCCGCTCCAGCGCCCGTTTCAACGTTTCTTCTGTGTCGCGCTGCTGGATCAAGCCCTGGACCCGGATGTAATCGCCTTTCTTGGGCAGGTCGGCCTGCCGCGCCAGGAAATAGTTGAACCTCACCGATACGGCGTCGAAGTTCTTGCCGTCGGGATTGCCCGGCATCCCAGGACGACGAGGCACCGCCAGGCGCAGACAGGTGTCGCCGTTCAGATTCCACTGGCCGACCACGGCCCCTTCCAAAACCACTGCATTGCTCGAAGTTTGTTCAGACATGGGTCTCTCCTTTAGTAAATTTTTTAACGAACTTGCGGACAAGGTATCTGAAACGTGAAACGTAAAACGTGATGACTTTTCCCAAACCCGGTTTTGTTTCAGATAGGTTGTTTCTCTTCCAATCCTGATTTATCCTTTTCTCGTTTCCCCTTACAGGGTTCACGTTTCACGCTTTCTGCTTGACAATGAGCCGGGGCGCGGCCCGCATCGCGGCATACCATGGCGCCGACTCCGCTTCCCAGGGATGCAGCCCCGGATCCGCCTGGAGCAAGGTGTGCCAGAGCAGAGCCACATCCAGGCGAGCTTCCGGGTAGAGCGCCGCGTCGATCGGGGTGAGCTGGGCCAGGTTGCGCTTGCCCAGTAACCCGGCTTCGACCAGTCGGCGGGGCTGCGGGGTGAGTACCAGGCTGGCGCCGCCGTCCTGGAAACTGATCTCGATCCAGGCTGGATCGCTGCCGGCCAGGGCCAGCGCGGGCTGCCGGGTGGTCTCGAAAGCCCGTTGCATCAACTTGAGTGCCACCGGTTTCCAGCCGTTGGTGGGATCGGCGCGTAATTGCTGCTGGAGCAGCTCGCCGTAACGGGCCATCTCGGCCGCGTGCTTCTCTTCCTGGAGCCGGGCCTTTTCCTTGCGGTAGGTCTGTTCCAGCTTATTCACGGCCCGCGCCACCCGGCCGTTGGAGACGGTCACGGCGGCGCCCAGGGCCAGACCTGAAATCAACAACATCAACAAAGCCAGCCATTCTACGGGGGTCATCGAAGCTCCTTTCTTTTCAGGCAAAGTTTTTTCAGAAACAGACTTAACGCAGAGCCGCAGAGTTCGCAGAGGGGTGCAGAGATTTTTTATCTTCCTTTGCGTCTCCGCTTCTCTGCGTCTTTGCGTTAAAAATCCAGTCCTTCATAAGCCAGGGCTTTCTGTAGCTTTTCAACGAATACCGACCGGCGATCGAGTACGGTAGCCAGCCCGGTCAGCAGCAGCATGCCGGCGCTGCCGAGGGGGAACCACAGGCCGCCGGTATGAACTGGAGGCCAATCGGGTTTTCTGCCCTTGGCAGCTTTTCCCGGCAATTCTTTGGGTAACACAGGTTGGAATGTGGGTTCCGGCATAGGCGTCTGCGTCGGCGTGATCGTGGGCTGCGGGGTGGCCGTGGGCAATACCGGCGTCTCCTGCAGGACGGGCCTCGCCGTCGGTGTGACGCTGGGCCGCGGCGTCGAGGTCGGGGTCGGCGTTCCGGTCGCGGTAGGTGTTGCTATGGCGGTGGGCTCTTCCTGCCCGGCAACGGGTTGCGGGATGGCTGTCGGTTGCGGCGTCGGGGTAAAGGTGGGCCGTGGGGTAGCTGTCGCGGTGGGCGTGGCCGTCGGCGTGACCGGTGCCTCGGTGATCTGTACGGTGCCCGTGACGACACGGCTCCAGCCGACCAGGTCGATCACGGTGAGCTGCACGGGATAGCTCCCGGCCGGCAGGCGGCGGCCGGCTAAGTCAGTGCCGTTCCAGGATTGTGTGGCCGGCGGGGTGCCGGCCCCTTCCCAGCTTTGTACCAGCCCCGAGCCCCGGGCGCGCAGGATTTCCAGCCGCCAGGAGTTCAGACCGGAGCCGACATCCCAGGCATTGGTGCGCAGGACCAGGATCTCGCCGCAGCCGGGGCAGAAAGCTCCGCCCATCAAAGTGGCGCTGGGGGGCAGCGTGTCCAGTTTGAGTTTCAGGGTGTGGGCGGTTTCTCGATTGCCGGCCTTATCTACGCTGAAGTACGGGAAGTTGAAAACTCCATCGGTGGCGAAGGTCATGGTGGGGGCCAGCATGGCGAGGCCGTCCAGGTAGATATCGCCGATGCCGGAGGCCGCATCCTGCGCGGTGAAGGTCGCCAGGACGGTGCCGGTGTACCAGCCGTTGTGGCCCAGGGGACCTGATAGATTGACGGTGGTCTGCGGGGGCTGCGTATCGATCCGGATCTCCAGACTTTGCTCCGCTTCCTGGTTGCCCAGCAGATCGGCGGAGCGATAGCTTAAAGTGTGCAGTCCATCACTATTCACGACCAATGGACTAGAATAGGCAGCCCATGATCCGCCGTCGATCCGGTATTCAGTGGTATCCACGCCGACGCCAGCATCGGTAGCGGTCAGAGTAACGGTAACGGGCGAGCGATGCCAGGCACCGTTGCCGGCGGTTCCGGCCAGGGCGGCGGTGGTATGGGGCGGGGTGTTGTCGATGTGGACCAGGCGGGTGGCGGGCGTTTCCAGGTTGCCGGCCCGGTCTTCGGCCCGCGAACTAAGCAGGGTATCGCCGTCAGGGCTTGACGTGGTATCCCAGGTGGTACTCCAGGCCGTGGTACCCGAGACCGGGGTCCAGAGAACGCCGCCGTCGGTGGCATAGCTGACTGCCGCCAGGCCGGAAGTCGCATCCCAGGCGGTGCCGTTGACCTGGATGATGCCGTGGACCCATTCGTTGTTCGCCGGACTCTGGATCGCTGAGCCGGGCGGGGTGGTATCGATGGCGAGGGTCAGGGTTTGGACCGGGGAGACGTTGCCGGCCTCGTCGACGGCGTTGTATTCCAGGGTATGCAGGCCGTCGCCGGCAACGGTGAAGGGGCCATGGTAATACCACAAGTCTCCGTCCAGCCGGTAGTTGATGTCGCGTACGCTGGCCCAGGCGTCGGTAACCTCCAGGGCGATCTGGACCGGGGCTTTCGACCAGCCGTTGTTGCCCGGCGTGCTGCTGGGGATGATAGCGACGGTGGGCGCCTCGACATCGGCGTCGGTCTGGAGCCAGTCGATCTCCAGGTCGGACCAGTTGCCGGGCGTAGGTTGCGTGACGTAGCTGCCCATCCACAGGGTGCGGGGCGTGGTAGGCAAGGTGTTGCCCGAGCCGATTTCGATGCCGTCGAGGAGCAGCGTATAAGTGGGGCCATCGACGTTCAATTCCAGCGTATGCCAGGTCGTATCGGCGCCGGTGGCGGTATCCTGGCTGTAGTGGGTATTGCCGAAGGCGACGATCTCGAAGATGTGTTCGCCGGCATTGCGTACCTGGTAGATCCATAGGAGATTTTGCCACTTATCCCGAATCGGATCGGCGGCGGGTTGCCGGGTCGGGGTGAAGCCGGAGTCGGAGCCCAGGGCGATGGCGGTGCCGTAGGTGGCAACTTCGGTGTAGCGGAAACGCAGCGCCAGAATCCAGTGGGGATGGATGCCGGTGCTGTAAGGGATCATGCCGGGGTAGACGCTGCGGCCAACCAGGGGAAACTCGGTGCCGCCGTCGCTCTGCAAGCGCAGCACGCCGCCGGTATTGAAATCTACGATGTTAGACCCCTGACCCGGGTCGAAGCTCCAACCGGAGTTCCCGCCGTTGAAGTCGTCACGGAGCAGCGTGGCGGCCAGCACCGGGGTAATGCATAGGGCCAGGATCAGCAACCAGAAACCAGAACTCAACGCAGAGACGCGGAGTCCGCAGAGAAGCGCAGAGATTTTTATCTTTCTCTGCGTCTCTGCTTCTTTGCGTCTCTGCGTTAAAATCTGCTGCGTCTTGGCGTTAAAACTATCCTTCATAAGCACCTCCTAATGTCGAAACAACAGGATCAGCGATCCGCCGGTGAAGGCCAGGGTGATGAGATGGCTCATGCAGACGCGGACGCGGGTGGCGGGCCGGTCCATCGTGTTGAGCAGGTAGTCCAGCAGCATCCCCAGGGTGTTGAGCGTAGCCAGGGCCAGCAGGCCGCGCACGATGTCGGCGACGATCGGATCGACCGGGCCCCAGATCATAGCCACCTCAAAGTTTGGAAAGCCACCCAGCCCAGGGTCAAACCGGGGGCGGCCCAGGGTCGGCTTTCCTGGTTTGCGGCCAGGCTCAGGCTGCGCAGGAGCAGGTCGCCCCCGACCAGGCAGATCAGCGCCGGCAGGGTGGGATGCAGGGCCAGCAAGCCCAGGCCGATCCAACGTTCTGCGTCGGTGGTCAGGCCGGCGAAGTTCAGCCGCAGCAGCAGGACGCCGGCGCTGACCAGCAAAGTGCTCTCCGGGCTGTGCCAGGTCGAAAGGGAGATCAGCAGAGCGTGGGCGAAGAGATCGACCAGCAGCTCATCGCGGTTCAGCCAGAGGTTGAAGACGGCGGCCAGCAGCATGAGGGCGCCCGGCCAGTCCTGGACAGCCAGCAGTCGCAGCAGCGCCAGGTAGAGGATCGGGGCGGCGCCGGCTTTGAGGCTCCAGGGCCGGCGGCGCAGCAGGGCCAGCACCGCGGTCAAAGCGACCGGGAGTCCCCAACGGAACAAAGGCAGATTCAGCCAGGCCGGGGCGTCCATTCAGGCTCAGCCTTTCTTTTCCAGCCGGCGCTGCCGGAGCATCAGACCGGTCAGGATGATGCCGAAGAGTTCGATGAGCAGGGCGATGACCAGCAACAGCCAGAAGCCGGGGCCGGTGATCGGCGTCAGGGCCAGCGCGCCGAGGATCTCGATCCCACCGGCGGCCATCAAGACGCCGCCGATCAGCATGTGCGAAGTCCGGCGTTTGCGGATCAGGAGCAGCGCGCCGAACACTCCGACCATGGCGAGCAAAAAGAGTCCCAACGAGATGATGTCGCTTTCCAGTAACGTTTCCATAAAAATTCTCCTTGAACTTGATTAGCCTTATCGGCTGCGAGACGACAAAAAACAGGGCCACCTCCTGGCGCACTGCAAATCCAGGAGGCGGCCCTGTTTAAAGTCAGGTCCGCCGGAAGGCCCGAAGGCCTATCCGTGCGCGTTCAGCAAAAGCAACGGCGCTGAGAAATCGAAGGGCTTACGCCCGGTCCGCGCGGTTGCGATAAGAGTTTTATACTATCGGGCTTGAATTCACTCTCGTACCCATTGTGCTACGCTCCGTAAACTGACTTAACGAAATCGGGGAATGATGCGGCGTTCCCCCATCTTTTTCCCCTCCAGGTTATCAACCGATCGATCTCTCTATGATCAATCAGAAAATAATATCCTTTACTTCCTCCACTGGAGTGAACTCCACCCCAGTAAATCCTTCCTGTTCAAAGACGTTTTTCACCTTTTCCGTAACGATGAGCATTCCCGGTTTTTCAACCAGACGGAAAAAATCACACTGGTCCCAACTGCTTTCATCTACCATGATCCCACCCTGCCAACTCGAGTAGAAAGATCGCTGACAAACGGGGCAATGCTCTTTTACAACACATTGGTTTTCAGGAGCCATTTTGGCCGAGCCTTTGATGTTCAGATGCCACAACGGCAACCCGGTCAACGGCTCCCCCGTTTGAATTTGTTCTGGAGTGATATCAAACATGTAAGTCTGACCATCTTTACCTAACAAGAGATCGGTTTCGGTTTCCCTCTCTTTTTCAAGGTTAATTACCACCTCAGGAGTTAGCCATTCCAACCCCGTCAGGTCTGCTTTTTCAATCACTTGCTTAACATGATCTTTCATGACCAGTTCGATGGGAGACGAAACCAACACATCCGGCAAGGGTGTTCCTGCTATTTTTATGAATAGAGGCGGAACATATAACCCAAAAGGCCGACAACATTTAGCACATGGAGGGATCTGTCTTTTACTTTTTATCAGAAAACGCAATCTAACCTCAGATACGTTACGCTCCCAACTCAGTTCATAAAATTTCATGGCTACCTCATCTAAATTGAAGATCGTGCTTAAAGATTAGGGTCCTGGAAAGAGCCGCTATTAAACCTGGCTTGCCCCGGCATCTTACAGGCCAACTGCTGGTAAGCTTCGCTTAGCCAGGGATGGATCACGAGCAATGTTTGCCGTTGTTGCCACACATAATCCAGGTAAATCCAGACGGCCTGATCCAAGGACTGTTCCAGTGCCCTTTGCATATCTTCCCCGTAAGGTGATTGATCGGGTTGATCCCATTCGATTTTGTCGGCAATGAAAAGCACCTTGTCCAATACTGAGGCCTTAGCTTTCAGTGTCGTATGGCAACCGATGGCGCTCAAGACCGCCGGATCCGTAACTCCAAAAATTTTCTGGCTGATCACGACGGATAATTTTTGATGCAGAAGTAAGGGTACCTGTTCTTCTTCCGGCAAAATGTCGATTTGGAATTGCCGGGCGGCTTGAACTCGTTGGGATATCGGGATTACCGCGCTGATGTCATGCAATAAACCGGCTATTTCGGCTGCGTTTGGATCAGCTCCCCAAGATACTGCCAATTTGTGTGCCTGCTGGGCGACCCGCAGGCTGTGCGTTAACGTGTTAGGACATTGATGATAAGTGAGAAAGGCCTGGATGTCTGGCAACATTTGTCCCTGCCAGGGGATGCCATCTATCAGTTGAGTTAACAAAGAGTCAGGATTCATAATCAGCTTTCCTCCTGCCCGGCATTCAACACCGGATTGCGCGGGTTGTCAAATTTCGTTCCTATCGGACATCTTTTTGTCCCAGATTCAAAGGATTCACCGCTATTCCCATCCACGGCGTGATCTGTTCGGCGCGGATGCCGGCGATGTGCTGGCCGTTGATCCGCCGGCTGAAGAGCACCCCGGCAATCATCACGGCCTGGTTGGATTGCAGCGGCAGGCTGTCAGGTGGCTCGAAGCCTTCTACATAGAACCGGGCGGCGCCGTTGCCGACGGTGAAGGCTAGTTTGACTCCCTGCGGGCAGTCGGTGTAGCGCTTCACTTCCCCGATGATGGTTCCCGAAAGCCAGACTTGATTGATGGTTTGCATCTCTCCTCCTTACAAAGCGCCCAGCAGACGGGCGATCTCCAGCACCAGCCCGGCGGCGGCCAGGGCGGTAGCCGCGGGCATTTCGTGTTCAGGGCGGCCCGGACCGGCCAGTTCGACCGGGCGGGCCGCCAGGACTTCGGTAAAAGCCGGGACCAATGCGGGCAACCGGCGCCGGGCCACGAGCAGGACCAGGCCGACGACCGCGACGGTCAGGGCTTCGGCGAAGACGCCGGTCGTTCCATAGCGCAGGGCGACCACAATGAGCAGGGCGCTATCAACGCCGCCCCACCAGCGGAGCGCAAAGGCCAGGATACCGGCGGTCGTCGCCAGGGTGGGACCGTAGTCCCCGGCGCTCCAGCCAAAGGCGTAAACCAACGGCAGGGACGCCATGAGCCAGGTGGGCCGCCAGGGCCAGGTGAAAAGCACGGCGGCGACAGCCCACCAGAGGACGGAATGCCCGACCAGACTGACCAGCGTCAGGGTCAGCATGGGCGCCAGGCCGATTTCTCGATGGCGTAGATCCTGCCAGGCAACGGCCAGATAGCAGAAGCAGACGATCAACGCGATGAGCGCCTGAGTCATGGGCTGATTCCAGAATTGTGTGAGCCAGGTCAGGTCGGGCATGGACATCAGTTGGGCACTCCGACGGGTTGAACTTCGATCACAGGCACGGGGATGCTGCCGTTGGTGGGACCGTAGGAACCACACTGCTGGCCTTCAGGCGTCATCCCGGCCTGCTTTGCCAGGAACCAGGGGATGACCGGCTGGTAACCCAGCAGTGATAGGTTGTACTTGGTCCAGGGATCGGTCTGGTTGACCCATTTGTACTCGGCGCACTGATCCACGCTCCCCCACCAGGCCGTAGCCGGGCAGGTCGCGGGCTTGCCACCGCAGTCCGAATGAGGGATGCCCACCGGTTCGCCTTCGGGCCGGCAGAAGCAGGGCGAGGACTCCATCCGGGTACACTTCATCTCGTCATAGCGGAAGGTCCATTCGGGATACCACCAGGTGCGGATCTGCACCTGATACGATTCCCGGTCCCAGCTCTGCACCCGTTCATCGCAGGCGCAATCGCGCTCCTGGCATTCAGGGTTCCAGGCCGGGCCGTTGCGGTCCAGCTCCCAGGAGGTGGTCTCGAAGGAGTATTCCACGGCGTAGCCGGAGAGGGTCTGGGTGCCGCCGTTCCATTCCCGATCGGGGATGGTCCAGGTCACTTCGTCGGGGGGCCGGAAGCCGAAGATTTCGCCGGTGGTGAGCTTCCAGCGGCGCCAGGCCGCGCCGATTTGATAGTTGACGCGGGTGCCGGGCGAGACGGTGCCGCCGGCCTGGGGGCAGTTGGGCATGGTGGATTCTGTGTACGAGGCGTTGTAATCCACATCGCAGGGCAACGCCTTGTCGGAGAAGGATTCGATGTCGTTGGGCTTGCCGGTGTAGGTCAGTTTGGTGGGCAGGGCGACTAGGCTGCGAGGCCAGGGATTGCGGAGCACTTCGGCGGCGGGGATGATGACCTGGGCCTGGATGTTCCAGCCGGGCCAGCGGGGACAGGGCTGCGTGATGATGCCGCCGGAGACTTCGGGCGGGGTATTACAGGGCCATTCGGGAGCCGGCGGCGGCGTTTGCTGCGGGCGAGGCGTCGGAGTGACGGCGCTGCATTCGCCCGGGGCGGCGCAGCGGGCCGAGACGACGTAGGAAACGCGGCCGGAGTGCCACCAGGTTACGACGGCGAAGGGATACGGCTCGCCGGCCTGCACAGGGCAGGAGACGATGGCATCGGCGCCGGCGATGACGCAGTTCCGGGTGTAGTAGCCGTCGGCGGGCAGCCCGGGCGGGGGCGCGGCGGTCGGACGAGGACCGCCGCCCCCTCCCGGCGGCGTGGGGGGCTGAGGGCCGGGATCGCCACCGCCGCCCGGCGGGGGAGTGGTGGGTTGAGGTGGAGGAGGAGTGGCTCCGCCTCCACCAGGTGGAACGACATTGCATACTTGAAAACACCCACCGGGGCCCACACATGATCCCTCTCCTGGTGCGCAAGTGCAACAACCGCCTTGTGCACATCCTTTCTGGGGTAGCACCCAAGGTACTAAAACCAGCAGTAATAGGCCAAATCCGATTAAGGTAGCGGCGTAGCGGTAGAATCGGGAGAAGCCGGCAAAATGTCGACTTGTATCTTGGTGACGATCCATCGTCCCTCCTGATATTCGATAGTGCCTTTGAGAAGGCGGAATGGATACTGATCGGTGAATTTGGGTGGGCGTACGATAAACACAGCCGGATCACTGGGGAAATCGCTTGACCCATTGCAGGATTTGGGATGTTCCTGGCAGAATTTTTGCCAGGCAGAAGCATACATCAAAGCACCTTTGCTCGATACAGAAACTGCTGCTTGGCATATGGATTTTTTACAGGTTAAATTCTGTGGTCCAAATTCGGCTAATCGAACGCCATACGGAATAGATTTACAGTAATCGATCCATGATTGATCTGTAGTTGAATTTTCGATTCCTTCTTTCAGTTCCTCGAAAGTTGCTGGATACTTAGACAGATCGTCTCCTTGATCGGCCAGAGTGTCATATTTGATGGCGTGCATGAACGTCTCCCAGGCCGCATCCGTGTCGAGTTCCGGCGTCGCCGTCGGGGCGGGCGTTGCGGTGTAGGTGGGCTGCGGCGTGATGGGTTGCAGCCGGTTGTAGGGCACGGCCGCCTTGACCAGGTTGCCGACGATGCCGACCAACAGAATGGTCAGAACGACCAGGGCCAGCCAGCCGGCTGGGGTAATCCGGGAAACCAAGGATTGTTTCTTTTCCTGAGACATGAGATTCCTCCTTAAGGATTTGAGATGGCTTAGGGCGATTATAATACGTCTGCGGATAGGGTCACGCAGCCGGGCCGCTGTAAAGCAAAGGCCCTTGCTGTGCAGCCGCCCGGCTGCATGACCCCGGCAATCGCTCTATTGCCCCTCCTGTCCCACGCCCCAGGCCGGCCGCTCGATGGCCCGGACATTGAGTCGAAAGCCGTTCACGCCGAAGATCGAGAGGAAGACGGTCTGCGCCTCGCTCCAACCCTGCACCACGATGTACCGGTTGTCCTGGATGTGGACATCGGTCACATGGAGCTGCGGATCGTTGCGGGTGGCGTAGTCCGATGCCACCGCCCGCGCTTCGGGTTTCAGGATCATCCGTCCCGAGCCGGTGAAGGTCTGCGGGTCGATCTCGGAGGCGGCCGCGACGGCAGCCGATGAGACGGCCCAGCGGGCCCGGACATACTGTTGCCAGAGCAGGCCTCCGTCGAAGACCAGACCGACCAGGGCGAGGAAGAGCGGCAGCAGGATGGCGGTCCAGAGGAGCGCCTGGCCGTCTTCCTGGCGGGTCGGAGTTCGCTGGATAGGTTTCACTTCTTTATCTCCTTTCCTTTTGATTTTTCGTAATCCGTAATGCGTAATCCGTTTCCGGTTACGCATCACGCATTACGCAGCACTTCTACCAACGGGATTTCCAGCGATAGGTGGGCATCTCTTCCTGCGAGCAGACCCGGGTGGGCAGGAGCAGATCACCATAGGGGACCGGTGGCCGGGGTACGGGATAGCAGACCTGCACCCGGACATTGGTGGCCCGGTTCCAGGTGGCGGCATGGAGTCGCACCTGAGCGGTATCCGGATTGAGCCCGAAGCCGGAGAGCGTGTATCTTGCTGCATTGAAGGCCTGGCTGGGGCCGCGGTCGCCGTTCAGAGTGGCGATGGCGTGCCGGGTCGAGGACCAGGCGGCGGCCTGAGTCGCCAGTTTGGCATAGAAGCCCTGGCCGAAGGCGATGACGCCGGCAGCGAAGAGCAGCAGGAGCGGCAGGACCAGGACGAACTCCACGTAGGCCTGACCGCGTTGCTTCACCAGCGCCCTTCCCACACGGTTTGCGGCAGGGCCCAGGGCGAATGCGGATCGAGCCTGGCGTCCGGCGCCGGCACGAGGTTCGCAAACAACAGCGAGAGCAAAGCGACGACGACCAGGCCGGCGAGCTGCATCAGCAGACCCTTCCAGAGTTGTTCGGGGGTATTCATGGCCGGTTTCCATCCTACTGCCCCCCGTTCCAGGCGGCTTTGGCCGTCAGGGTGTAGGTTCCGGTGGCGCCGAGCGCCGGCTGGACCAGGACATAGTAGGTGCCGGTGACCAGGTGGGCAACCTGGAGCTGTTCCAGGCTGCCCGCGGTCTCGGAACGGGTGATGGGCTGACCCGGCGGATTGCCGTGCAGGTAGAGATCGACATCGCCCTGGCCTTCCAACTTTACAGCCAGGTCTACGGGGCCCTGGCAGACCTCCAACCGGAACCAATCCTGATCCAGATCATCCGGCGCGGTCCCCTTGACGCATTGGTCGATGGGTTGGGCGGCGGTGTGGACTTCGTTGGGCTCCAGTTCGGAGACGGTGCAGGGTTGGGACGCCGGTGCGCCGCCATGGCCCTGCACGATGGGCAGATAGGTACGGTAAGTTAAGGTTTGCGGATCGATCGGCAACGGGAGGCAGAGCCCGCCGGCGTCGGCTTTGACCGATTCCGGGGGCAACTGCGCGCCGATCGCGGTCAGGGCCAGGAGCAGCAGGGCGGAGAGCAACGGTAGACTCCAGAGCTGTAGCTTTTTCATAAGGTCCTCCTCTATTCGAACCGCTCGGGCGGTCCGGGGAAAAAGTCTTCCAGACGGAAGAAGGCGGAGGATTTGAGGCTGAGGTTCAGCCCTCCGCCCATGAGGGCTCCCAGGCCGGTGGGCCAGTGATAGGGGACATCGGCGCGGGCCTGGACCGAACGATAGGCGGGCCGGACGGCGAGGGTAAACCCGCCGTTGTGCTCCTGGGCCATGCTGCCCAGGCCGGTCCCGAGCATCTGCTGGTAGACGGTATAGCCGTCGGTTACCGGGCGGCCCACGGCCACCTGCCGGGCGCCCTCGAAGGTAGCCGTGGCGGTGACCTCGCGGGCCCACCAGAAGTAGGCGAACTCCCAGATCAACAGGATGAGCAGGAGCATCCCCGGTAACACGATTACAAATTCGGTAAATCCCTGTCCGCGCCGACGTTTGAGCATGGTTTCCTCCTACGGCAGGGCGTTGATGCGGCCCTGCTGGCGTTGGAAGACGTTGCCGACCAACTGGATCGTGCCGACGACGATGGCGGCGATGGAGAGAATGGCCGCCAGCAGGACGACGTACTCGACGTACCCCTGCCCCTTGCGATTTTGTTTCAACAACATAGTAACGAACCTCCTTGGAATTTTTGGTGATGCGCTGTGGATGACGAGTCTTGACGCATCACGCTTGACGAATTACGTCTCGGCCTCACCTCCTTTCTGATTCATATTTCACCGCTGAGCCGCCGAGGACACAGAGAAGAATTCAATTTTCTTGTCTCTGCGCTCTCAGCGCCCTCTGCGGTGAATTCTTTCTTCATCCTCCCAGCACGCCGACCAGCTGGATGGCGCCGGGAGCAATGAGCAACAGGGCGATGGCGATGATGGCGAAGAAGGCGGGGATGACCATCATCACGGCATTCTTGTAGCCGCGTTCGGTCAACAGCAACTTGATCCGGACGCGGGCGTCGTTCGCCATGCGACGTAAGGTCTGGGCCAGACCCCCACCGCCCATTTCGTAGGCGGCTTCCAGCCGTTCTGTCACCCGGATGATCTCCTGCAGGTGGCCGCAGCGCCGATCGGCGGTCTGCAAAGCCCCCTTGAAGTCCTGGGTCACGGAGTAGTCGGCGGCGATCTGGCGGAACTCCCCGATCCAGGCGCCGCCCGGCCGCTCGCTCAAGGCATTGATGGCCGAAGGGAGCGCGTAGCCGGCGGAGATGTAAATCGCCAGCCGGTCCAGGGTGGAGGCCGCGTCGATGGTCAATTGCTCCTTGCGCTGTTGTTCGGCGTTGGCGATGGTCTGCAACGGCATGAACCAGCCGAGCAGCCCGGCGCCGATCACAAAGGGCAGCTCCATCCCGCCGAGCCCGCCGGGCAGGACCCGGGAGAGCAACAAGGCGAAGATCCCCACCATCCCGGCAAAGAGGCCGGCGGTGAAGATTCGGTAGCCCATCACGCTTTCCGGGGTGAGGAAGGGGGCGGGGTAACCCGCCCGGGCCAGCTGTTCTTCCAGGTCGGAGCGCTGCTGCTCCCAATCCCGGCGGCCGATCTGCGCCACCCGCTTGCCGGCGGGCGTGAAGAAGGCGTCCATCAGCCGGGGCAGGAAGGCCCGGTTGTCGGGACCGGTCAAGCGGACCTTGACCGGGCGCGGGAAGAAGGCATCGACGGCCAGAAACATCCCGAACGCTGCCAGGAATCCAAAGAGCAGACTCATGCCCGCACCTCCCGTACCATCACGGTGACTTCTTTGACCTCCAGGTTGAGCCCCCGCGTGGCGAGCCAGCGGGACAATACGTAGGCAATGACCGAGAAGACCAGGACCACCAGCAGCACCAGCTGCCCCAGCGAGGTGTTGTAGAAACCCTGCTCGTACCCTTTCATCCAGGGCAGCAACTTGAGCAGGAGAAAGAAGCCGAGGGGCGCCAGGCTGAGGATGATCGACTCCATTCGGGCCTGGGATTGTTTGGCGGCGATCTCCTTGCGGAGGGCCGATTGCTCGCGGATCATGGTTTCCAATCCCATGAGAACCTCGCCGGCGTTGCCGCCCTGGGTTTCTTTCAAGGTCAGGGCTTCGGCCACCATGTTGAGATAGGGCTCGCGGCGGCGGTCGAGGATGGGAGCGAAGGCGGCCTCCAGGCTGTCGCCCAGGTTGCGCCGGCTGTAGATCTCGCGGAAGTCGGCGCCGGCGGGATCGGGACCGTTGCGGGCGGCGTTGGAGAGGGCGTCGTTCATGGCGCCGGTAGCCGAGAAGCCCTCGCGCAAGAGGCCCACGACTTCGGCCAGGCTGTCGGCATAGTGCTCGTGGAATTTGTCGCGGCGGCTTTCCAGGTATTGCCAGAGCAAAAGCGGCGAGAGCACCAGGCCGGCCAGCCCGAAGACCGGAGCGCCCAGGGCGAAGCCGAGGAGGGTCAGGACGGCGGTTCCGCCCAGGCAGATCAGGACGAATTCTTTGGCCTGGATGGGCAGTTCGGCGGCGTCCAACCGTTCCTGGAAGCGGCGCAGCGGATCCCGGCGGGCCTGTTCCAGCCGCACGCGGGGCGGGAAGACCAGCGCGGAAAAGATCATAAAGATCCCGGCGGCGGCGATGATGCCGAAAATGATTACAGTCGGGTCCATTGGTTCCTCCTTGCAGAAGGGAAATTCAACGCAGAGGCGCAGAGCAGCAGAGCCGCAGAGTTTTTCTGATCTATAAAAGTGTCAGGCGTAGAAGTAAATTTTTCCCTCTGCGCCTCTATCTGCGATATCTTCGATCCGCGTTCTCTGCGGCTCTGCGTTAAAATCTGGAAAATCCAGCGGTTCATCCCCGGCCTCCGGTGAAGAGGTTCCGTTGCAGGATGACGCCGCGTTCCTTCATCAGGGTGGCGAGTTTGTCGGGGAAGTAGCCGGTAAAGGCCAGACCCTGTCCCCGATCCTCGAAGACGTTCTGCACCACGACTTTGCCGTCTTCCATGAAGCGGCTGGGGGCGATTTCGGCAATTTCGGTGACAAACCGGCGCGGCACGCCGCCCACGGAGACCCGTTTCAGGTAGAGGATGGCCTGGAAGGCATCGGCAATCTGCCGGCGGATCGCCAGGATGGGCACTTCCACGCCGCGCATCAGGTACATGGTCTCCATCCGCTGGATCACATCCTGGGTCGAGTTGGCGTGCAATGTCAACATCTGTCCGTCGTGGCCGGTGTTCGCCGCGGTCAGCACATCGACAATCTCCGGGCCGCGAGCCTCGCCGGTCAAGATCCGATCGGGGCGCATCCGCAAGGATTGGATAATAAGGTCGGCAATGGTGTAGCTGCGGGCCTGCTCGGCCTGATCCCGGGTGGTCATCTGGATCACATCGCGCTTGGCGATCTGAATCTCGGGCGTGTCTTCGACGACCAGAAAGCGGTCTGCGTCATCGGCGGCGTTGGCCAGGGCATTGAGGAAATTGGTCTTGCCCGAGGCGGTCCCGCCGGCGATGACCACATTGATCCGGGCCTTGACCAGCAGTTCCAGGAAGGCACGGGCCTGCGGGGTAATCGAGCCCAGCCGCTCCAGGTCGGACAGAGTGCGGGCGATCAACCGGTGCCGACGGATGGTCACGGCGATGGGGACATTGACCGTGAGGGGAGCCATGATGGCGTGGAGCCGCGAGCCGTCGCGCATCCGGCCGTCGACCTGCGGGTTGCTGTTGCTGAGGCCTTTGCCCCGCACGGCCCGATTGACGAAGTTGCGAACCTCGTCGGCATTGCGGAAGGTCACGCCGGCTTTTTCCTTGCCCCGTTGGGCATGGATGATCCAGATGTCGCCCGGCCCGTTGACGATCAACTCTTCGATCCCTTCGTCGGCGAGATAGGGCGAGAGCACGCCGAAGCCGAAGATGGTATCCATGATCTCCTGGACATAGGAATCGGCTTCGCGGGTCAGGGTCTCACCGGCGCCTCGGGCGTGCTGGATCATCGATTCGATCAACGGGCGGACAATGCTCTCGGCGAGTCGGTAATCGGCATCGGACGGATCTTCGATCTGGGCGGGGCTGAACTGGCCCCGGATGCGGTTGCGGGCTTCGGCGAGCACCGCGTCGAAGCGATTCTCCCCGGCGTCGGCGTGGGCGGATTGCGCCTGCTGGAGGGCAGCGGCCGCCGGCGAGATACGGGCATTGGCGGAGAAGGGCGGACGACTGCTCATCGGGAACCTCCTTTGGCGAAAGTGCCGAACAATGAACTCAGCATTCCCTCTTTCTTGACTTCCTTCTTCCTTAATAAGGCTTCCAGCGGCGGATAGAACTGCGCTGCCAGTTTGACGATGCCTTCGCCCAACGGCTTCAACGGTTTCTGGAGGACCAGGGGGCTTTGCTGATTGATGCTGGTCCGCGCCTCTTCGGGAGACCAGGGCAGGGTCGCCACAATCGGGATGCGGCCGCCCATGAACTCCACGATGTCCTTGATACTCATCCCCCAGGCTTCGTCGTAGCCGTTCAAAACGATGCGGAAGCGTTGCAGGGTATTGAAGGTAGCCGCGAGATTAGGGATGATGCCCCGGATGTCGTTCAACGTGGTGCGCTCCGGCGAGACGACCAGGAGCACCAGATCGGCGTTCGCCAGAGCCGACCAGTGAAAGAGGGAGTTGTAGTCGGGGCCGGTGTCGATGATCCGAAAATCGAAAAAGCCGCGGGCCTCCCGGAGGATGTCGTTGAAAATGGTCATGGTGCGCTGGGGATCTTCCAGAAAGAGGTCGGAGCCGGCCTGGTGCATCTGCGGGATGCCCGGCAGGAAGGAGAGCTTGCCGCCGTAGAGGCGGGTAGCGTTCTGCAGGGCCTGGGCCCGCACGACGTAGTTCCCGGTGCGCTTGCCCTGGCTGACCACGGACTCATAGAGGGCCACCATGTGCTTCATCGGCTCGTCGGGGATTTCCATTTTGAGCAGGACATGGGTGTTGGCCCGGCTCATGTCGGCGTCGATCAGCAGGGTAGGCCGTTGGGCGATCATGCCCAGGGCGCAGGCCAGATTGGTCGAAATCGTGGTCTTGCCGGCGCCGCCTTTGGGCGAGTAGACGGCGATGGTCTGTTGCTGCCAGCCGCCGCGATCCAGGATTGCCAGGGCGTCGTCGGCGGTGACCGGGGTGAAGGTCCGGGCGTTGCGTTCAGAGTGAGCCGTGGCTACAGCGGAGCGGATCAGCTCCGGCAGGCGTTGCAGCTGCACCACATCGAGGGGCGTCATAATGAAGCCCTTCATGCCGAAGCGGCTGTACTCGGAGGCGTAGCCGGAGCCGGCGGGGATCAGGCCGACGGCGGGGATGGGATGGTCCTCAAAGGTCAAGAGTTCCTGGACCAAGGAGGGCGTCATCCCTGGCAGGGTGGGTGTGAACAAGGCACAATCCATGCCCATGCCCCGAGCCTGATCGGCCAGCATGACCCCGTCGGAGACGATGGTCACGATTTGAATCCCCGAACCTTCCAATGCTTGGTAGAGCAGCTGGATATCTTGAAAGCCGGAGTATCCGACGATGCACTTGATTTCGTCGCTCATAAAACCTCCTACCGAAGAGAATCAACGCAGAGGCGCAGAGTGGCAGAGCCGCAGAGAGCGCAGATAAAAGAATCTGACCCCGGCGTCCTTGGCGTCTCAGCGGTGAATTTTCTGAATTGAAAACCGTTCATGCGCCCTCCGGGGAAGAGTGCAAGAGGGTCAGGGGCTGCACTTCTCGCAGTAGATCGGCCACTTTGCGCTGCAGCCGGGTGACCTTGCGCATCGTGTGAATCAATTTCACCATTTCCCGGGTGAGCGCGGGCTCCAGGAAGACGTTGGGATGTATTTCCAACAGGGGAATGCCGTCTCCGGCGGAATCTTGCATTCGGTGGAGCGTGTCCTGGATCGGATCTTGCCAGATATCGGGCATGTCGGAGTTGAAGATCACGGCATCGACTTCCAGGCGGGCGGCGCGGTGGGCCAGTTCCGGGCCGGTAGCCGCGACATCGACGATGCGGATCGGAGTGTTTTTCAAGGCCAGAATGATCTGGGCCAGTTCTTCGGTGCTGTTGTACCCCAGCAGTAAACGAATTTCGGGGTCAGGGTTCTTTTTCGACATGGCGGTGGAGTCCTTTCTTGAAATTAAGGAGCGGGCGTTTCGGCCGGTGCTGGCGTGGGTTGAGCCACGGCCACGGGCGTCGGCTGGATTTCGGGACGATCCTCGAAGAAGCGATCTTCCAGATCGGACCAGGTGACGCCGTGGGAGGGTTTCAGGGAGCCGGCTTTGATCTCGGGCACGGCGACGGCAGGCAGGACGCCGACCTGCACTTTGCCGTGGGCCAGGGCGAAGGCGATCCACTCGGCGGTCTCGCGGCTGACCACTACATCCAGGCCGTTGATGGCACCTTCGAGAGTGGCCGGTTCGTTTTCCGCACCGGGAGCACCGTAGTTGGGGTTATCTTTGACCTCGCGGTTGAGCCGGTAGACCAGGCCGTTGGCGATCCACTTGGAGAGGGGCAGTTGCAGCTCCAGGGTGTGCGAAGCTGTCTCCCCGGGGAGCAGCGCCGGGGCGGGCGTGGGTTCCAGGTTGGCGGCGGTGACCACATCGGTGGCGATTTTCTGGGCCTGGATCTGCCCGGCAGAATAGAAAAGGGCGATGGCATCGCCGGGATAGACGGCGGGGATTTTGCCCTGCTCGACCGGGACATTGATGATGACCAGTTCGGGATCGGTCAGGGCGACGGAGAGCCGTTTGACCTTGCCGGCATTGTCCCCGGTGGCGAGGGCCTCGCGCAGCAGGGGCTGGCCGGGGTGCAGCGATTCGACGGCAATGATGTCGCCGGCGTTCAACATGGAGTCCCACTCGTCGGCCAGGATGTATTTGGCGGCGACGGCTTCGGAGATCGTCTGCACGTCGATCTGTACCTGGTCGGCAGTGAGCGGCGTGAAAGGGGCGACTTCCGTGACCACGACGGCGACGGCATATTCCGGAGGGTGGGTCAGAACATTTGCCAGAATGGCACCGCCGAACGCGGCGAGGGCCAGCAACAGACCCAGGATCATTTGCAGAGAGCGTTTCATTTGGTTTTTCCTTTCAAGTAAATGATTCGTGAGGCGTAACCAGAACCGATTACGCCTGCCGGATTTTCAGTAAATCGGACATGGAGAAACGTTTGGCCGGCGGTTTCGGCAACAGTTGATTTGCCAGGGCCATGCCGGCTTGTTTCAAATCTCCTGAAACAATCCGCAGGGCCGGATGGGCAGCTCTCAGCCGTTTTTCATGCCAGGTGGAGACGCCATCGCCTTCGCGGCTGACGGCGAGCTGCACGTCGGCCAGTTCCCAGATCCCCGTGGGCGGAGTCAACCCGCCGTCGGCAATCAAGGGAATCCGCTGGGCCGTCTCGCGGATCAGGGTCCAGACCAGCTCGGGATGCACGGTGCAAATCTCGTTCCAGAGCAGCACCGGCCGGCGCTTCACCAGCTCGTCGATGACCGTGAGCCGATCCCGGCGGGAGAAGACCAGGGTGTCCAGGGTGTAGACATTGCGGTCCAACCGACCGGATAGGCTCCCGTCGGCGAGATCCAATCCCAGAGCCGGGGCGCTGTGCTTCAAGAATTCGCAGACCAGCTTCGTCGTGCCGATGCCGCCAGCTGTGCCAACAACCAGGATCAACATAACCGCACTCCTTTTTCCGATTCATGCTTGCGTCCCGCACTGGACCTTTTTACTTCCGGGTCCGCCGCGCAGGTGGGGAAGAGAGAGTTTTTTGGGGTGTTTCCGCGCGCTTCCGAAAGCGCGCGGAAACACCGTTCTTTTTTCTCTTGGATTAAGGGCGATCCGGCCATTGCCGGGTAATGAGCCGTTGGATTTCCTCGGGCTTCAACGGTTCGTGGAGTTGAATCCAATCGGCATTGAAAGCGCGCTGGGCCCGGCCGCCGTCGATGACGATGGCGCCGAAGCCTTCCAGGCGTTCTGGGACCGGAATCCCGTTGAAGATCACCGCGTTTTGAACCTTGAGCGGTTCCGGGGACGGTTCCAGGTTCAACCGTAGGGCGATATCGCCGCGTTGGGTGGCATCGCAGAGCGCGACGTTCAGCCCGCGTTCCAGCAGCAGCCGGCCGGTTTCGATGACGGCGGTGGTGGTGCCGACGCCGCCATGGGCGCCCCAGAAGCCCAGGCGGATCTGGTGGGTCGGCCGGGGCAAGGGCAGGGAAGGCGCCGGGCTTTGTGGTGTCGATTGCGGTGTTGCCGGGGCAGCGGGCTGGGCCGGGGTTGATTGGGCGTCGAAATAGGCTTGCAACACCGGGACGGGATCGGCCCCCTGGGGAATCCGCACGACGGGCAGAGCGATGTCGGGGATGAAGACGCCGGCCGTCGCGCAAATCAGGGTAGGCTGGAAGAGTCGGACCGCCTGGTCGAAGCGATCCGGGGTGGCGCCGCCGGCAATCCGCAGTTTTCCGCCGCGTCCGAGGGGGGCGAGCGCGGTGTAGAGCGCATCGGAGTCGGCTTCGGTTTCGGCTACGATGAGGAGCAGAGCGGGATTCTTTGCGGCGGCGCCGGCCATCGGGTTACTCCTTCCGGATTTCCACGGGCGTGAAGTCGGGCGAGATCAGGGTATTTTCGTCCTGGCGGATTTCCAGGTGGAAGGGCATCTGGTAGGCCGCCACATCAAAGACCAGCATTCCGGTCACGGCGGCGCCGGCGGGGATGGGCTGGTCCGGCATGACCGTTTGCCCGGCGGTTTTGAAGACCAGATCCGCCATTTTGAAGCGGGGAGCGGTTTTGCCGGCGGCGTCCACGGCCGACCATTGGATGAGCGCGGGTTGTAGCGCGGTATTGCCGGTGTTTTTGAGTGTGGCGGTCACAATGAGCAGTCCGTCGCCCTCCGTCTTGGCGGTGAAGATCCCGGCATGGATCGAGGGCGTGATGACGGCCGACACGACGGTCAATTCCGCGCCCATCGGGGTAGGCGTGACGACCGTCAGGGCATCTGGCGCGCCGGGCGCCTGGCGAGGTGCGACGCCGCAGGCGGTGAAGAGCAGCGCGATCAATCCTAACAAAAAGGCGATTAAACTTTGTTTCATTCGGTTTTCTCCTTGTGGGAAGTTTGGAAGATTGGAAGCCTGGAAGATTCCTTCCATACTTCCAGCTTCCAATTTTCCAGTTTTCTCATTTGAGCAGGGTGCGTCCCTGGGGGATGAACCCGGCACGGACGACGGTCCAGGCTTCCCGTTGTTGCTGGGTCAGTTGTTCGGCATGTTCCAGCATGTAGGCGAGTTGGCCGTCCGTCGGCGGCTTGATCGGCGAAATGTCCGGGAAGAGGCAGGCCACCGGCTTCTGTTCGTCCTCGCGGCCCATGGGCAGGCGCTTGCGTTTGCAGATCCCCACGCCGACCGGCATGTCGAGCAGCTGGTCGATCACCTGGGTGACCTCATCCATGGCGCCGGTGCCGGGGCGAATCCCCAGCGCGGCGACGGCGGCTTTAGCATCCTCCATGGTGTTCACACCCTGGGCGATAACGATTTTGGCGGAGCCCACCACGCCTTCAGGGAGTCCCAGCCAGTGCTGAGCGGCGGTCATCAGGATCTGGCCGTACTTGCGGCCGCGATCGGCGATGTCGTCCCAGATTCCGGCGGTCTGTTCCACGGCGGTCTGGGCCTCGGTGGCTTTGTCGCCCGACTTCATCACCACATGGGCTTCCTCGAAGACGAAGAGGTGTTGCCGCCCACTCAGATTCCCTTCCAGTTTGATCCGGGCCTCGTATTTGCCGGCGCTGTGGTTGAAGGTCGCCGCGCCCAGCAATCCCACAATGAAGCCTTTCAGCATTTCATCCTTGAAGGCGCCTTCGACCACGGTTACGCCGTAGGGCCAGAGCAATCGCTCCAGATCGGGGGCGCCGGGCTTGCCGAAGTTTTCATAGTGCAGGCCGCCGGGCGTGAATTCCTCCATCTTGTCCACGATCCGCTTCAGGATGCCGGGCGAGATGTTGTCGGTGCGAGATTTCTGCATCTCGTCCAACAGCTCTTTGGCTTTCTGGTAAAGGTGTTGCAGGGTCAGACCGGAGGAGTGAGCCGGATTTTGGAAAACGCCGTTTTCTTCGTAGAGGACCCGCATACAGCGCTGCACCAGGGCCATGCCGGTGCCGCCGGTGGCGTAGTTCAGGGCCCATTGTTTGGAGAAGATCGAGATCCAATCCTTGGGCGTAATGTAGGGGCTGGGGATGGCGACGGGGTTGAAGCCCAGCGGGAAGAAGTGGGGATCGGTCAGCGAGAAGAAGTTGAATTCGGTGGTCAGGACCATGCTGGCAAGCCGGCGCCACTCGCCGGTGGGGTCGAAAACGGTGACGCCCATCGCGGGCCGACCGGCGGGCACTTCGATGTGCATGGGGCCGGTGGCCGGCACAGGCAGCGGTTGCCCGGTGACGGGATGCTCGCGCAGCCGGTTGACCATCTGGGAGACCATCCAGATAGCGGCGTTGGATTTGCCCGAGCCGGACGCCCCGACAATGAGCAGGTGCATCAGGTCGCCCCGGGCGATGCGGTAGATCACATCGGTGGTTTCGGAGGTGGTGGGCGAAATCTCCAGCCCCAGCTCCAGTTCGCCCTGACCACGCACCAGTCCCAGACAGGAGGGGAAGGTGCGCAGAGTGGCACTGACGCCGCCTTTGCCCTCGACGCGCAGGGGGTGGACCAGAGCGGCCAGCTCGTTGGAGGTGAGGCCCTGGCTGAAGGCCTTGGGTTCCAGGGGATTGGCTTCGACGCGCTCATCCAGGTCGAAGCGGATGGCCCGGCCCCAGAGCGCGGCGTCGCCGCTACGAACCGTCAGGGGAACGGCAACCTCTTCCTCACGCCAGGCGGCCAGTGCGGCGCCGATCAGCCGTTCCAGGATCAGCGGCTCGGGGGCCAGCAGCACGGATTGTACGCGGAAGAAGCCGGTGTTGAGACCTGCCGCCAGCCGATCGCGCTGCTGGGTGAAGAGCAACGTGGCAAGTTCGCGTTGAGCATCCACCGTTTGCCGGCTGAAGGAGAGGCCGGCAAAGACGCCAGCCCCGCCAGGGCCCATCACGCCGCGGGTCGTCGTCGAGCCCGACCCGGCAAAAGAGCCGGTCTCTCCGGCGAGCTGGGAGGCGCTGCGGCGGGCATAGCCTTCATTGTCGCTCAGCACGGCCTGCTGCATCGACATCTGCCCTTGCTCAGTTTGCTGGCGGTTGATGTCGCCCGCCTGGGACTCGTCGCGCCAGCCGGATTCGGAGCGGTCGGTCTCGCGGCTGATCTCGCGGTCCGTGGCGATCTGATCGTCCTGGGTCAAATGGCCCTGGCGGGTGCCGGCTTCATCGAGAAAGCCGGAATAGGTTTTGAGGATCGACTGCGTTCCCCGACTGGCTTCCTGGGATTGCTGCTGGAAAGCGACGTTCTGCGCCACCTGGCTGTCCCAGGTGCGGTTGGAGTCCCGATCGGTGTGGTGCTGATCGGAATAAGCTTCCTGGGTGCTGTAGCTGAGGTTCGAGGTGCGGGTCCCGCCGCCGGAACGGTATTCCGTCCCGCTGATGGATTCGGAGCCGCCCCAACTGCGCTGCTGGGCATTAGATTCCTGGCCGTTGCGCTGGTAGTCTTGATCGGAGGTGCGGGCTCCGCTGCTGACCGTGGTCTCGTCGGTCTGATGGCGCTCGCCGGCCTGACCTGAGGATTGCACCGTTTCATGGTCGCGGGTTTCGTAGCTCTGGCCGCGTTGACCGGCCACTTGCGTCTGCTCTCCGCTGACCCAGGCTCCACCCAGACCGGGCACCGTCCCGCCGACCTGGGCGCCGGCCCGAGAGCCGAGTTCCTGAGAGGCATGGGTTTCCATGCGGACCCCATCGCCGCCGGCGTTGGATTCGCCGGCCCGTTGATAGGAGCTTTGCTCTTGACCGGTGCCGGAACGGGAGTCGGCAGCCTGGTAGCCGCCTGAAGTCTGCTCCCCGCCGGAGCCCGCAAACTGGCTGGAGGATTGTTCGTGTTCCGAACCGCCCCAGCTCTTGGAGGAGCCGAAGCTGGCGCTCTCGCCGAAGGAATAGTGGTCGGTCTCGCTGCGGTTGCCGCTGACGGCGCGCTGACCGGCGGTGGCTTCGTTGATGCTGTCGTGGGCATTCAGGCTGCCCTGCTCGCCGGTATCGGTGTGCCGGGTGCCCTGCTGTTCGGAAGTGCGTTGGGTGGTGTCGCGGAGCAGGCTCGCTTCAGCGCCGTTGTAGGTCTTGTGGGCCTGATACTGTTCGGCGTAAGTCCGATCCAGATGGACCTGGGCCTGCTCATGTTCCTTGCTGTGTTCCGTGATGTGGGCGCCGGCGGCGTACTGCGTCTGGGTGTGGCTGGTGTAGTGTTCCTGGGATTGCTGGCCGCGTTCCCAATCGCTCTGGCCCTGGCTGCGACCGGCCTCCAGGCGATGGGTCTGCTCTTCCAATGCCGAAAGCTGTTCCACCCGGCTGATCCCGGTGGAGCGTTGATCCTGGCGGACCACGCTGCCGATGGGGGTGAGCAAAGATCCCGGTGAGATGCTGATGCTCAGCGAATCGGAGCCCTTGACCAGGGAGGCGAAGCGGGAAAGCTCGCGGGAGGTCATCTGCAACAGCTCATTGATCCGCAGGGCATCGTAGGGATCGATGGTGATTTGCAGGGCGAAGGGCACATCCTCCAACCCGGCCACGATGGTTTCCAGTTGCTCCTGGGCATCGGCGGCGACCAACTGGCCCACGCCGTCGGACCCGGCGGCGCTGGCGGCCATCCGGCGCACCGGCTGACCGACCATCGCGGCGGTGTAGCGGCAGGCCATCAGATGGCGGTAGTAGGCGGTGGCTTCATCGACCTTCAAGGGCTCGATCTGCGACTGGCGGAAGCGGCCGCGCAGGGCGCTGATGAAGCGGGCCGAGCCCTGCTCCGCCCGTTCCACCGCTTCTTCCGGGTCCGGCGAGAGGGCCCGGCCGCCGTACAACTGGAAGAGGCCGGCATCGGGGATATTCGCCAGGGAGAAAATGGCGGAGGTGTTGCGTTCGCCCTGGGGATCGTAAAGGACGCTCACCGTATCGTCAGCCAGATCCAGATGGGAGCGCAGGGTGCGAGCCGTGCGGCGCAGCACGCGGAAGAACTGCGGCGCCCAGGCCACATAGAGGCCCGAGTCCAGGCGCACCACATAGGCGCGCAGGCGTTCTTTGTCGGGGCTGAGGATGAGTTGCAGACTATCGGCGCTGGATGCGTTTGACATCGGGGATCACCTCCTGGCTGATGCGAGCGCGGGGGCCGTACATTCCGCTGCTCCGTTCCCAGAATGCAAAGCGGGCCACATAGATCAGGTAGCCCAGATAGGTCACGCCGGCGAGGCCGAGGGCCCAGATGCTGAGGCTGTAGAGCAGAGCGCCTTCGGGATCGGGGGTATCGAGGGCGAGCGTGAAGAGAATGCGGTAGCCGATGCAGATCGCGGAGACGGCGCCGATCATGCCGAGGGAAAGAGGCAGGGTGGCATCGCGGTCGTCAGGCTTGTACCAGGCGAGGAGGGCGGCCACGGGGAAGGCCGTGGCGAGCAGCCAGCGGTATCCACCCGGCAGGACGATCAAAGCGGCCAGGTGGATCAGGCCGACGATTAAGATGCGGAAGTCAAAGAGCTTACGGTTGGGCATGAAAGCCTCCGGGACAACAAAAAAAGGGGGAGACGTGGTGTAACCACGTCTCCCCCTTTAGTCTCCTTGAAAGATCAAGGCCATGCGGCTGGCGAGCACTCCGCTTACTTTTGCTGATCCGGGCGACCCGGACTCTCTGCCCTTTGGAATTGGAGGCGGCGAGAACTCCTCCGCGTTATGGAATTGTTGAGAGAATGTTACCCGGGATGGGAAAATTGTCAAGGAGCGTGAATTTTGTTGTCATTTTACGGGGATGTGCTAGAGTAATCTTGAGAAAAGAAGCAGCCCCGGCTCTGAATCAGCGCGGGGCTCTCGATCCAAGGCGATGGGTCCGCCCTGGTAGGCTAAGTGTAACATAGCTTGAGCGTGAATCAAATCAAGCCGTTATGCCCGCCGGACGCGAGATTGCGCCGGCGGGCTTTTTGTGTTTACATTCAACAGCATCGTTATCGTTATATTTTTTTAAGGGAGTTGCAATGCCCGATAATGAGTATGATAATTTTTTAATGCAATATAATGGATTACCGCCCGCATTAATTGTAGGGTTGGGAGGTACAGGAAAGAAGGTGGTGACCCGGTTAAAGGCGCGTTTCTACGAACAATTTAAAAAGGTTCCAGATACGGTGCGGTTGATGGCATTGGATATCGACGTTAAGGAAGATCCGTATATGTTGGGCGAGCAGGAGATTTCGTTGCTACCTGATGAAGAGATGATGGATTTAGGGGATGTGCCGGCCGGCGATATTATTCAGGAAATTAAGCGTAATCGTTATCCGGAGGTCCGTGATTGGTTCAATCCTAATGTTCCGCTTCAAGAGGCTAACCTGCGCCGGGGAGGGCAACAGAACCGTCAATTGGGGCGTCTGGCACTTTTTTGGAATATCCGGGCTCGCAATCTTTATCGGGCCTTGGAAAGTACCGTCCATTATCTTAAACAGCAAGGGTTAGTGAATAAGGCTGGAAACGTTTCGCGAGAGCGGTCCACGGATTTGGTGATTTATATGGTAGGTTCACTGGCCGGCGGGACGGGTTCTGGGATCATGATCGACACTGCTTATTTGTTACGACGGATTGCTAATTCGATTGGGATTTTGGACAGTACTTCGGTGGTGGGTATTTTTGTGATGCCGCGACCTTTTGATAGGGTGCGCCAGGAGGCGATTCAGCCCAATACATTGGCGGCTTTGCAGGAGTTGGATTATTTTATGAGTTGTCCGGTAGAAGCGCGGCGTTTTGATTCGATTCGTTATATTGAAGGCAGTCCGGTCAATAAAGTGGATTGTACTGAACGCCCTTTCAATGTGTGTTATTTGATTGATTCAGTTAATAGCAGAGGCGAGATGTTATTGTCAATTGAGCAGTTGTGGTCAATGATCGTGGACGGTATGTTTTTGCTATCGGCTTCTCAGATAGGAGAAATGGCCTGGAGTAATATCAATAATCTAAGTCAAAAGTTTGTAGGAACCCGAGTTTTTAGTAGCTTTGGCATCGCTTCATTGGTTTTCCCGGCCAATCAGATTCAGCATATTTGTGCGGCAAAAGTAGGAGCTGAAGTTATTCTGAAATTGTTAAGGCCACTTTACAGAGAAGGTGAGGATGAGTTAGTTCGTGAGTTTGATCTTTATATTTCGCGGTTTCCTTTGAGTTACAAGAGAATAGTTAACGGTCTTTCTGTGAATGAAGAAGGAAAGAAAGTTTATTCAAATTTATTGGAAAATGAGCTTTTGACGGCAGCTCGTTTGGAGGCTATTCCTAAGGATCAATGGTATATCACGGTTGTTCGGATTGTTGATGATTTGATTGCTAATGAGGAGATGATAATGCGTGAAAAAATAGAAGAAAATCGCATTAATAATCTCAATATTAGAGATATCTTAATGGAATTAAATTGTAAAGTGAAGGATTTAGTAAATGATCCCGCTTATGGTTTGAATTATGCTGTTGGGTATATTGAAAAATTTGATGATTACCTGAATAAATTGAAAGAAGATGTTGAGCGAAAAATTTCTTTCGATGACAAAAGTAGGAATGCTGTTCAAAAACGGCGGATTCTTTCTAGGGCGTATTTTGATCAGGAAGTCATCCAATCGAAACGTTTTTTAAGACAAGCCAATCCCAAAGGGGCACGGGAGGCTTATTTGCGTGATAGTAATGATTTTTTGAATTATACGCGTTCCTTGTATTTACATATCAATGCAAAAAGGTTATTGATTGAGCTTTCTGAAAAGGTGTCTTTGTTGCTAGACCAATTGAATCAATTTGTAGAAAACCTAACTTATGTACATGATGTTTATTTGCCACGTAAAAAGAAGGCGTATCATGATGAGATCGAGAAAATACATGATACGAGGCGGAACGTAATTATTTGTGCTCTTGATAGAGATATTGATGCCTTGTATGAGAAATATAAGGAGAAAGCTCCTTTGCTAGTGATGCGGAGCGTTCTGGTAGAAAGTATGCTGCAGGGTGGGGAAGGGGTATATGGTTTGATATCAGCTAAGGGGGAAGAGATTGGTGATAAAATCTATCAGTTTGCTTTACAAAGTGTTAAAGATATCCTAGAAATTAAACTGGAAACGATCCTTCAGGAACGTGAACACGATCGGGAACATCCTATCGATAAATCTCAATGGCAGCGAGAATTGCACGCAAATGCGGATGTTTTCTGGAAATATACTGAAGCGGGAATGGCCCGGGATGATATTGCTACTGAGTTTTTAGTGACTGGAGTAGAAGACGCGAGATCAACAATTTATAAGTTTTTGGGGGCTCGAGAACTGAATTTCTGTTCGACGGGGGATCCTCACCGAATTACGGTTTTGAAGATGAAACATGCTTTGGATTATCGTTATACCAAGCAATATAGCGAATTCCGCCATAATTATCGAAAAGCGATATTGCAGGGATATCCTTTGCATATTTTTCCTGAATTTTCAGCAGTGGGAGAACGAGAGAAGAATATTTTCATTCAGGGGCTGGTTTACGGATTTATTACTTGCCGCGAGCCTATTTTCTATTGCACGGGAGCGGATGGGAATCTCGTGCAGCTAAATAAAACTGGGCAGAATTTATCTGATGTGCTGTGGAATTTCGCTCGGGAACGGCGTGGAAAATTGGTGGAATTTGTTGAGTCTGAGATTGAGAAGAAGCTTTATGGTCCCACTGTAACCGATGATGAGCGTTGTACGTTTTTTGAAGAGGCCCGTGAAAAAGTTGGGGATTTGAATTTAGTAAAGGAAGAAACGGATGCTGACAGTCAATTTTTAGCCATGGAATTGGAGGAAGCGTTGGAAACCCATCTGAAGTCGATTGCTAAAAAATTGAGAATCGTTTATTAAACGTAACTACTTAGCGCATCGGTTGTGCAAATAGCGGCCGAAGTGAAAAAAACGGCCTCTCGACTTTTGCAGTACGTTAACAAGAGAATAGCCAAAACACCCTTAACAGGAAAAGGCAAAAGGACTACAATGCGGGAAAAACTCAGGAGGTGCAAGATGTTTCCTCTGGTAGAGTTTCCGGAATTGGTAGAACATTATGCCGCTTATTTTGCCCCCGTCTTTTCGCCTGAAGGATACCTGCAATTTAAACGTTACATAAGCGGATTACTGGTATCAGAAAACAAAACCATAGAAGGGATCAACCGCTTATTCATCGCTGAACCGCGGAATCAGAGCAGCCTTAATCGGTGGCTCCATGAAAGTCCCTTCAGTGTGGAGGCGCTGAATCGCCAACGGCTGACACTGTTACAGGATGTAGCCGGGACTCGGTTCAAAAGGAATGGAGTCCTGAGTATCGATGATACTTTACTCCAGCACTATGGACGAAATATCGAGAAAATTGCCTATCTGTATGATCCCAGTACGGGAGCGTATGTCTGGGCCCATGATTTGGTGACCTTATATTACAGTGATGATGAAACCGATTATCCGTTGCTGTTTCGGCTCTGGGAACCTCCCGATTTGGAAGTTTTGGAACGCGAATTACGGAAGCTGAAGGTGTCCTTGAAACCGGCCAAAGAACGGCTGAAAACTAGCGAGCCGGAAAAATGGCGAAAATATCTCTTGGGGGTCTGGCAACGGCACCGCCAACAACCCGAAATCGAAGCCTTATACACCAGCAAAGTGCGGTTAGCCGGACAGCTTTTGGATGTGTGGGTGCGGACCCATCCGGACTTGCTACATCTTCCCGTCGTGTTTGATGCAGGCTACACCTATCCAGCCTTCTGTCATTATCTGGACGAAACCTTGCATTTGGCCTATGTCGGCACCTTATCGGGCTCGGATACGATCTTACTGAAGGGATTTCAGAAGCAATCCCTGACCGATTTCGCGGCCCATTTGAAGGAAGAACATCAGCAAAAGGTCCAAGCTCATCAACCACCGGTCTTTAAACCCATGACCATTGCTTACAAAGGGACCCAAGAACACTATTACAGTTATTGGACCACGCATCGGTTCCCGACCTTTGGGAAACAACGCTTGGTAATCAATCATCGCCAAGCCGACTTGGAGGACAATCCTGCCTTTTTCATTTCCAATCGCTTGTATTGGCAAGGTCCCAGTATCACCCGCTTACGGCGCCACCGCTGGTCCGTTGAAGTTTACCATGAAGAGGGCAAGGCCGAAGGGTTGGACCAGTATCAACTACGAGACTTCGAGGCGATTACCCGTCACCTCGCTTTAGTTGTCGTAGTCTACAGCTTACTGCGTGCCGCCCAACATGACCCGAAACTCCGAAACAAACTCCAACGTCAACTCAAGTTAGATCTTGCAGGGTCCAACGGATTCTGGCAACGGGCTTCTCAGGCTCAGAGCCTGTGGAGTTTAGCCTTGTTTATCAAGGCCGGGTTGGCGGATGGCCAAAACTTGTTAACCCTGATGTCACCACTACTCCAGGCCGTTTGTCAAGGATAAATCCCGAGCAAGCGACTTCAACTCCTTCATTTATTGCGAAAAAATGAAGGGGGCAGATTTTTGTTGCTCCAAGGCCGATTCTACAGTTCTCTTTTCCTGTTTAAAAGGCTGTGTTGGCTATCTTTGTTAAGGTGCAAAAGTCGAGGGGATTTTTCGATGAAAAACTCGGGATTCTGTTGTACCCACATTTTTTCGCTGTAGCTCTTCACGAAATTTGTGGAAGAGCCAGTTCTAATGTTTTCTTGAATGGATTAACGTTACATTTAACGGCAATGTTATTATTATTTTTTTGAGGAGAATCCACAATGCTTGACGATGAGCGCAACACTTTTGTAATTCGAGATGAAGAGTTATTGCCTATGTTAATTGTAGGGTTGGGGGGTACAGGAAAGAAGGTGGTGACCCGGTTAAAGGCACGTTTCTACGAACAATTTAAAAAGGTTCCAGATACGGTGCGGTTGATGGCATTGGATATCGACGTTAAGGAAGATCCGTATATGTTGGGCGAGCAGGAGATTTCGTTGCTACCTGATGAAGAGATGATGGATTTAGGGGATGTGCCGGCCGGCGATATTATTCAGGAAATTAAGCGTAATCGTTATCCGGAGGTCCGTGATTGGTTCAATCCTAATGTTCCGCTTCAAGAGGCTAACCTGCGCCGGGGAGGGCAACAGAACCGTCAATTGGGGCGATTGGCGTTTTTCTGGAATTTGCGGGCGCGTAATCTCTATGGGGCTCTGCAAAGCTCAGTCTATTATCTTAAACAGCAAGGGTTAGGTAATAAGGTTGGAGATGTTCCGCATGAACGATCTATGGAGCTGGCGATTTATCTGGTAGGTTCACTGGCCGGCGGGACGGGTTCTGGGATCATGATTGACACTGCTTATTTGTTGCAGCGGATTGTCGATTCGATTGGAATTTTGGACAGTACTTCGGTAGTGGGTATTTTTGTGATGCCGCGACCTTTTGATAGGGTGCGCCAGGAGGCGATTCAGCCCAATACATTGGCGGCTTTGCAGGAGTTGGATTATTTTATGAGTTGTCCGGTAGAAGCGCGGCGTTTTGATTCGATTCGTTATATTGAAGGCAGTCCGGTCAATAAAGTGGATTGTACTGAACGCCCTTTCAATGTGTGTTATTTGATTGATGCGGTGGGCAGCAAAGGCGAGAGGTTACCTTCGATTGAGCAGCTGTTGCCGATGATTGTGGACAGTATGTTTTTGCTTTCGGTTTCGCGGATGGGGACGATGGCCTGGAGCAACATCAATAATTTGAGCCGTAAATTTGTAGGCACGCGAGTTTTCAGTAGTTTTGGGGTGGCTTCCCTGGTTTTCCCGGCCAGTCAGATTCAGCATATTTGCGCGGCGAAAGTGGGGGCTGAGGTTATTTCGCAGGTGTTGAATCAGCCTTCGGCGGAAGCGGAGAATGAATTGGCACGGGAATTGGATCGTTTTATAGCTCAGTTGTCGTTGACTTATAACGATTTGATGACCCGATTGCGTATGGCGGCCGATGGGCGTCAAATCAGTCTGAATTTGCTGGTCGATGAACGGTTGATGGCGGCGCGTTTGGATGCTCTCCCTAAAGATCAATGGTATGTTGCCGTTACCCGAGTGGTCGATGATTTGATTTCTACCTGGGAAGCGGCGGCTCGAAAGCGGATTGAGGAAAATCGTGAGAATGTGTTGCAGTTGTTGGCGCAAGATGTGGAAGTGAGTTTAAAGCGTAAGGTGCGGGATTTAATCAACAATCCGACCTATGGGCTGAATTATACGGTAAGTTATCTGGAAAGGTTAGGAGCTCGTTTGCGCTCTCTGGAAACGGAAGTAGAGCGACAATGTTCACTGGCGGATACCCGTAAAGGAACCGCCAAAAAGCAGCGGACCCAATCCGCTGCGCATTTTGATCAGGAAGTTATCCAATCCGCGCGCTTTTTAAGCCGGGCTAACCCTAAAGCGGCGCGGGATGCTTATTTGCGGGACAGCAATAATTTGTTGAACTATACGCTATCTCTGGATGCGCATACCAATGCGAAGAAGTTGTTGGCTGAGTTTGCCGAACAGGTATCTTTGTTGTTGGGCCAATTGAATCGACTGGCAGGGAATTTGATTTATGTGCGTGATACCTATCTGCCTGGCAAAGAAAAGACTTATCGCGACGAGATCAAGGAAATGGATACGGTGCGACATAAGCCGATTATTCGGCCTCAGGATATCGATGCCTTGTATGAGAAATATAAGGAAAATGCCTCTCATTGGGTGTTGCAAAGCATTCTGGCGGGGAATGTCCTGCAGGGTGGGGAAGGGCTGTATGGTTTGATGTTGGCTCAGGGGGAAGAGATTGGGGCAAAGCTCTATCAGTTTGCTTTGCAAAGTGTGGAGGAAGTTCTGGGGATCGGACTGGAAAATGTTGTTCAGGAACGTGAACGCGATCGGGAGCATCCTGTCGATAAGTTGCAATGGCTGCGAGAGTTGCATGCCAATGCGGATGTCTTTTGGAAATATACGGAAGCGGGGACGGCCAGCGGTGATGGTGACATTGCCACCCAATTTATGGTAACCGGGGTAGAGGATGCGCAACAGTCGATTTATCAATTGGCCGGCACTCAAGAGCAGAGTTTATGTTCGACGGGAGATCCTCATCGGATTACGGTTTTGCAGATGAAACATGCTTTGGATTATCGTTATACCAAGCAATACAGCGAATTCCGCGATAATTATCGAAAGGCGATATTGCGGGGATATCCTTTGCATATTTTCCCTGAATTTTCAGTTGTGGGGGGCCGGGAGAAGAATGTTTTCATTCAGGGACTGGTTTACGGATTTATTACTCGCCGGGGGCCTATTTTCTATTGCATAGGAGTGGATGGAAATCCGGCGCAATTGAATAAAACGGGGCAGGATTTACGCGATGTGCTGTGGAACTTTGCCCGGGAGCGACGTGGAAAATTGGTGGAGTTAGTTGAATCGGAGATCGAGAAGAAGCTTTATGGCCCCACGGTAACCGATGATGAGCGGCGTACGCTTTTTGAAGCGGCCCGTGAAAAAGTCGGGAATTTGAATTTAGTAAAGAAAGAAGCGGATACCGACAGTCAACTTTTAGCGACGGAACTGGGGGATGCGTTGGAAGCCCATTTGAAGCCGATTGCTAAGGAGTTAGGAATCTCTTATTGAAATATAGAGAGAAATATGATGAGGGTTTTAACCATATTTAGTTGAAATTACAATTGGAATGTGCCTTTGAAATGTAATGACTGCCGTTTTTTTAAGACAGTTTGGATTGCTTGTACTAAAGGTAAAATTAATTCTCTTCTTCCCATGTGCCATCTTCAGAGCAAACTGGATCTACTCGCGTAGATTCAGGTCTTCCTGATCTGATTAGTACGGGTTAATTTTGGGGTACTATCAAGCAGGGTGGTAATTAATTCCCGGAGTGGTTGACAAAAATACCAGAAGGCTCAGGGCATGAAAGCCTATATGTTGTTCTGTTAATTTTGTTGTCATTTCACGAGGATGTGCTAGAGTAATCTTGAGAAAAGAAGAAGCCCCGGCTCTGAACCAGCGCGGGGCTCTCGGTCCAAGGCGATAGGTCCGCCCTGGTAGGCTAAGTGTAACATGACTTGACCGTGAATCAAGCCGTTATGCCCGCCGGTGTTCAACGACAACTATAATTTAACATGGATGACAACTAGAAGTTAACATTAGGC
>CAZCTC010000045.1:0-66415 GCA_964501335.1 uncultured Anaerolineales bacterium
TGGCCGTTCTGCTCCTTCTCTCATCCCTGCTACTACCCCCTGAACGGTTACAAATTTTTTAATTGGACCTTATATGACTCCCGTGAAAGTAGGACAAATCTTTCCTAAAAAGGGTTATTTTACTTCTTCCTAACCTAATAAAGGTAAATAATTGCCCTGAAGTGGGAGAAAATTTGGCACATTTCTCAAAAATCGAGTTTTTCAGGAGGGTCCATATTAGTTCATTTTTTATCAATAAATTATTACACTCTATTTAATAGTGGTTGAGTTAATATAAATAATCCCATAATGGGAATACATCGAACTGAATTTATTTTGCAAATCAGTACTGTTTTTTTATTTCTTTTTTGTAACCCCGTATTGCCCTCTCGAATTTATCGTGCAACGCAGTAATACTTATCAAATACATATCTGAATTTTGGCTATTCCGTTGTACCAATGGACCTGCGTCTGGCAAGATCAAACTGAAATAATATTCTCTCTTCGAAGTTTTAGTTTCTGATTTCGAATACAATCCAAAAGAATGCAACAAAGCATTCCGTAATTGATATATTGTTTCTGCATCATCTCGTGAAATAGGTTGAAAATACTTATCCACGAAATTTGTAAACCGTTTTCCTACACTTTTTTTATCTTCACCCGCATAAAACTTTCCCAGCAAATCTATTCCTGCCAAAATTGCCATTGTTGCAGGCCATAATATTTGTTTTGTGCTGACACATTGCCTAATATCCCTTCGTAGCATGTTTTTGCTAATATAATCGGGGCCCACCCCCCTAAAAAAAGTTGGGCGAATCGGGGCCCTCGTATGCACCAAAATCCGTTATTGTTAGACGAAATTGACAGTAACGGAGAGGGAGATGATCGACGTGAAAGACAAAGAAGTGATCCGACGAGCCTTTTTCGTGGAAGAAAAGAGCCTGCGAGAAATAGCTCGAGAATTCCACCATTCGCGGAAGACCATCCGAAAGGCGCTGGCCTCTCCGGAACCGACCGTCTATAATTTGCAAAAAAAGCGCCCGGCCCCAGCCATGGATGCTTACAAGGACCGGTTGGAAGAATTGCTGACCGAGAATGAGACGTTACCCCGCAAACAGCGCTATACGGGACAGCGGATCTATGAACTGTTAGTCGAAGCGGGATATACCGGAAGCGCCTCCACGCTCCGCGGTTATGTGGCCGCCTACCGTAAAGCCAAACGCCGTCCCGCGGTTTACCTGCCCCTGGAATTCGATCCGGGCCAGGATGCCCAGGTCGATTGGGGCGAAGGCTTGGTCGAAATCGCGGGAGACCGCGTGAAAGTCCAGCTGTTTTTCATGCATCTCAACTATTCCCGGCGGACGTTTGTGATGGCTTTTCCTACCCAACGCCAGGAAGCCTTTGCGATGGGGCATGTGAAGGCCTTCGAGTTCTTTCAGGGCGTGCCACACCGCCTCACCTATGACAACCTGAAAACGGCCGTTCAGAAAATCCTGGAAGGCCATACACGCCAGGAACAAGCTGCCTTTATCCAATTGCGCAGCCACTATCTGTTCGAGAGCTACTTCTGCAACCCGGCGCAAGGGCATGAAAAAGGCGGGGTCGAAGGGAGTGTCGGATTTGGCCGCCGCAACTATCTGGTGCCTATTCCCAAGGTAGCCTCTTGGGCCGAACTGAACCGCTTGCTCCTGGAGCGGGTGCTGGCCGATGACCAGCGCACGGTGGATCGGCAAGAGCATCCCATTGGGATTGCCTGGCAACTGGAACAGCCGCATTTACGGCCTTTGCCCGCCCATCCTTTTGACCATCAAATCGCCCAGCCCGTGACTTTGACACCTTACAGCCAAGTCACTTTCGAGACCAATCGGTATTCTGTCCCGGCCGATCAGGCGCAAAAGCAACTGCTCCTCAAAGCGGATCCTTTCGAGGTCACGATTCTGTCTCAGGAGCGGATTCTGGCACGTCACCCCCGGTCCTATGAGCGGAATGCAGACATTTTTGATCCTTTGCACTACCTGTCGCTCCTGGAACAGCGGCCGGGAGCCCTGGCGCATGCCAAACCCTTGCGCCAATGGCGCCAACGGTGGCCAGAGGTCTACGAACAACTGCTGGAGCGGTTACGGCAAGGCGATTCGGAGAGTCAAGGCATCCGCGAGTTCGTTCGCATCTTGAAACTCCATCAAGACTACCCGGAAGACCTGCTGAGTCAGGCGATCACCCAAGCGCTGGCCTGCGGGTGTCCCCATCTGGAGGGCGTCCAACTATGCCTGCATCAGTTGCAGCAAACGGAGCCCGTCCTGAAAAGGGTCGATCTTTCCGATTTCCCCCAGCTGGCTCAAGTCGGCGCCCAACCACCCGATGCGCATTGCTATGAGCAACTTCTGAAGGGGAGGACGGCATGACCACGCCCAATACTGATTTGTTGTTGGAAACTTATCTCAAAGCGTTACGCTTGCCGACCTTCATTCGCAACTACGGCAAATTCGCGGAGGATGCCGCACAGGCGAATCAAGCCTACGAACGCTATTTGTTAGCCTTAGCGCAACAGGAAATCCATCAACGGGAAGGCAATTGTCAGGCTCGGCGGATCAAAGCCGCCCGCTTCCCTTTTCTCAAAGAACTGGCCGATTTCGATTTCGCCGCCGTTCCCAGCTTGAAAAAGCAAGCGATTCTGGAACTGTCCCAGGGAGCCTATCTGGAACAGGCCGCGCCTGTGATCCTGATCGGAAATCCGGGCCTAGGCAAGACGCACATTGCGCTGGCTTTAGCCCTGGCGGCCTGTCGCCAGGGCAAACGGGTCCGCTTTTACAATGCCGCCGGGCTGGTCAACGAGCTGCTGGCGGCTCAGGATACCCATCAATTGCCCAAATTCCTGAAGGCTGTCCTGCGCCATGAGTTGATCGTGGTCGATGAGCTGGGCTTTATTCCTTTCACCCAGATCGGCGCCCAGCTCATGTTCCAGTTCTGCTCCACTCTTTACGAGCGGGTATCGATGATCATTACCACCAATCTCCGGTTTGGCGATTGGATTCAAGTCTTCGGGGATGAACGCCTGACCGTAGCGCTGCTGGATCGCTTGGCTCATCATGCGCACATCCTGGAATTTACCGGTGCGGAATCCTATCGCTTCCGAGAACGCTTACAACAGGAGGCTCAAGAGAAACCTTGATGGGCTTTACCGAAAGGGATGGGTCCCTTTTCGGTCGTCAAAAGGGCTTCATTTCAGCCAACATTTTGGAAGCCCTTTTCCCAAAAGGGTCCCTTTTCGCCCATCAAAGGGGTCCCGATTCAGTTGACAAAAACAGTAGCAAATACAGCACGCTAAATTCATTAAGATTTGTAGGGGGAATTGCTGGATTCCTAAAAAAAACGGATATATCGTCTTGTATTGACATCAATACTCCTTTGGTAATAATTTATAGCAAAAGAGCCAGTTAATATTGCCCATCAATCCCAGGCGAGTCGATCAAGGCGGAATCTGCCAGCTAGACGGTTGTTAAGCGGCTTTCGATTTGGCCATACTACTTACAACCTTCAGTGTTAACCAAATAGTCATCGCAGATAAATGCAAGTTGCATTCTTCCGGTCGTATCCATCCATGTGCTATTTTATGACGGTATCCGAATGGACTATTACTGTTCACTAAATACCAATAAATCAAGTCGAATAATCCCTCACCTAGAAGTTCTCGTATTTCAATGTTGTCGGGGTTGATTAGATCATTCAGCAACACAGTTCCTGGTATACCGCCTTTGAATTGCTTTATATTAACACCGGCATCTTGGACCGAAGTCCTAACAATATGCTCAAATTGGGGCACGATTATATGTACAGTGCTTAAAAAATCCGATTGAAAGTACCGAGACAGACCTACTTCATATATACGCCAGTCATAATACGAGCCAAACTGTCTGAGAAGATAAGTTATATGGGATTCTACCAAGTACCCTTTCCTCTGCCAAGTGGCGAACAAGGTCCCAATAGATTCAACAACTTCGTCTACATATTGCTTTGCAAAACGTTCTGTAGCATTGAAATCACCTCGCGAATTACCCTGCGAGTCCACAAATTTGCCAGGAAGCTGTTCTAATAGACCCATTCCAGGGTGTTTTTTTACTGCTCGTTCCTCGATCTCTGATCTATTCAATATAAATCGTTCATCCGCTAAAAGTTTGTATAATCTGTTTTCCTCTGACTCGTAATCGGCCATTAATTGTTCCAGCGAAGGAAGAAACCTCTCACGGTGCTGTTCTTGCAGATCCTTACTTAGTAGCACTTGCATGTCTTCAGTAATACCCATTTGTCCCATTGCTTCAACATACCCAGGACTAGAATGTGTTACAGATTGCATTACTTGTATGGATGCAGGATTAGATGCACGCTTTGTGCGTATTTGTTGAATACTGTCGGACATTTGCAAGAGGTCGCTAGCCCACTTAGCGTTTCCTAATCTGTCCTGTGCTACTTTTGCCGCTTCAAGATACCATGCCTTGGCATTATCCAAATGAGCTATCCTGGAACTAACTTTAGCTCCCAATTCCAATGTTTCACACCATGATATATCAACTATTTGGCGTTCTGAATCATCATCGGCTAAATCGCGTAATAGATTCAATGCACTCCTGAGTAACCAAATATCCATTTCATTATGCAGAAAATTCTGGTGGATAGCAGCTTTTAGCGCTATCTTGAGTTGATTTTGACTGTCGAAACCGATCCTATTTATCCATTGGTGCGAGTTTTTTAATGTGAGTAATAATGCTATGGCAAAACTACTCGTAGACATGTCACAAGTTCTCACAAGGTCGAATAGATCATAACAAAGAGCCTTAGCTTCCGTTCGCTTATCGAAACCAGAATATATATCAAAAGCCTTTTGATAAGAATTAACGACTTCTAGCCAATCACGTTGTGCTTTGCTTGCAAAATTTAGTCTGTGGGGTTGATCGGTAGGATCATCATCCTTTCGGAATCTCCTAATTACTTGTTCACAACTTGCAGCGAGATCCATGTTAGCTTGGTATTCTTTATGCATAAGTCTTGATCATCCTTTTGATTATTCAAGTAAATTAGGAGTGGAAGACCAACCAAAACCGCCTCGAAGCGAAGTCAGCGGTCAGTTACAAGCGCGTTTTGAGTTTAAGTGGTTTTTTGCCTAGACTGTAATCGTTTTTGTAATTCGTTTGTGATAGAGACAAGTCTTTCAACTATTTCAGGGCTTAATATGTCCTTGTAGTTTAGGATACCATGTACTACTTGATTCCGAATTTGGCGAAGTTGGTTTATTTCATCCAGTTCAATCTTCGATATGAAGCCTTCTTGCACAAGGAGATCAATTGCCGGTAAAGATAGAATTGATTTCCCATGGATGTCAATGCCCAATCTAGAAATGACATCCGTGAGTGTCTTTTCAAAGCTAACCCAAGCTTGCATAAATTCACCCAAAATTACAGTTTTGTCTTCTTTGTTCTCAACTAACTTAGATCCAAAAAGGCTTTCGAACAAAATATTAGCAAGTTCAGCATACACTTCCACTTTATCCCGCTCTACAGTGAGTCCGTTGCCTTGGTGATACAACTCGTTTCGGATTCTATGATACCATTCAATTTCACCCAAATTTATCCCATCAATTTTGTCGTTAGCATACTTTTCCAGAGCATCTAATAGTTTTGGAAAACTCTCTGCAAATTCCTGATACTCGTTCCTTGAAATTTTCAATCCTGTGACGCGAGAAGGAAGGCCCAAATAAGTCTTCATCATCAACTCGACAGCATTATCAATGCTGATCATAGCCAAACGCCGGTTTGTGTCTGAGTCCTTCTTGAGCAATTCCAAACCATGTTTGAGTATTTCTCCAGGACCAGAAGCCCAGGGTAATTGTACATTCATAATTAGTCACCTATCATTTGTTTTTTGGGGTTCCGGAGGCATCAACTAATAATTATTAGAAGAATTTCCAGACTGTCTTTGTATATTCTGAAGCTATGAATACTTCGCCATTAGGCTAATTATTTGCGTGATAATAAGATATCACGTCTATTCGCATAGATAATTAACCAAATCATGAATTTTCAATAATCCTTAGAATGGGCGAAAAACGGGTTGGAAATCTCCTGGATTCATGACCCTTTATGTCTATATTGTGAAGCTTTTGTAATTTTTGGCAAGTTTCGGCACTTATATTTATTTGATTGATATCAACTTTTTAACACACATCCCAATTCTCCATTTTCCTCCGTTGAAATTTTTCCAAACTTGTAGTAAAATACACACGTAGCACGCGCAGGTAGAGCTTAAGCTCAATTTTCGGTTTCAGCGCGAGCTTTAGTAAAACGCACGGGTGGGCCTGGTGCCCTTCCGGTGGTCCTGACTTCAAACAGGGCCGCCTCCTGATGATTCAGTGCGCAGGAGACGGCCCTGTTTTTTGTTGCCAGGAATCCGGGAGGGACCATGGCCTTCGATGTGCAACTGTTTCATATTCTGAAAGACCGCGAGCACCTCGTCATCCTGCGGATGGAACTCGACGGTCAGTATACCCTGTACCTCCCTGGCAATCGGTCCCTCGAACAAACCTGGCCCCATTATCCCGACGCCCGCCCCTATCTGGATCTCTGGTTTTCCCGCTCTGTCGGCCAACCGATGGGCACTTTGCCCCCCGGCGATCCTGAATACCCCCGCCAGCTGGCTCAGATTCTCACCCAAGATCCCTATCTCAACCTGTGGGCGTATGTGACGCCTCAGGTGATCCGCGTCAGTTTCCGGCAAATCGCCCAGGCCCTGGGCCGAGATCCCAAGCCTACCTTGCGGGAAGAACTGGCCCAAAAAGGTCTGCGGTTCGAGCGCAACGAATCCGGCCACTATCAGGCCCCCCTGGGAATTGTCACTCGCGCCCTGGGTCCCCAGGTGGCCGATCGGTTGCTCCTCTATCCCCAACAAGTGGCGGCTTTTCTGGGCGTCACGCCCGGCGGCGCGCCCGATATCACCCGGCGGCTGGGACTGCTCCTCGAAGGCCGGGGGGATATCGCCCTCGTGGAATGGGGGCGGCTGCGTCAGGTCCGCCGCACGGGCCCCCGGACCTTCGTCTTGACCGAAGGCGAAAAGGAGAAAGAAGCATGAAACCTCGCTGGAGTTTACTCGGATTGGTTTTGCTGCTGGCCGGTTGTGCCCACAACGAACCCCGGCCCAGCGCTTCCGTATCATCCTGCCGGCCCTATGGCCGGCCGACGCCGGCTTTTCAAGATCCGCAATTCGGCACGCCGGCACCGGCGGCGACACCTGATCTCCGTCCGGTCTGCACTCCTATCTACCGGACGCCGACGCCCAATCCTGATTTGCCTCCTACGGTGACCCCGATTGTATCCCCGGCTCAGGCGGGGCCGCGTGTCTCCACGGCCCCGCAAAACCTCACCGTTTCGCCCTGGAATGAAACCGTCGATCAAACCGCCGCCGCCTGGGATGCCGGAATCCTGGCTGTGACCTGGCATGATGACCACCAAGCTTACTTGACCTGGAGCACGACCAGCGGGACAGGATCTCGTCCCCTGGCTGAATTGTTAGGCAGCGGGGCTCCGGCCGCCGTGGCCGTCTCGCCGGCGGGACGGATCTATCTGGTCGGCGGGGGCCAGTGGACCTATTCCGACAACAGCGGCGCCACCTGGCAACCGGCCCGGCCCGCCCCGAACGGCACGGCACCCCGGGCCGTAATCCAATCCGACGGCTTCCTGCGGCTTTTCTGGCTGGATGGCCAGCAGCTGCAAACGGCAGTTCAACAATCCGACGGCAGCTGGAGTGGGGCGCTGACGCTCCGCGATGGGGTACAAAGTTATGATGCGATCCGCGCCGGCGACGGCTTGATCGTGGCGGCCGCTGGGGGACAGGTTACGGTCTGGCGTTTCCCGGAAGGGATGGTCACGGCCAATCTGGGCGACGGGCTGACCCATGTCCACTTGACGCAAAAGGGTAATGAAGTGCTGCTGGGCCTGGGCCGTGCCGTGGCTGGCCAGGGCGCCGCCTATGTGGCTCGCTCGACCGACGGCGGCCGCAGCTGGCCGGAGTTCTGCCAGGTCCAGGCCAGTGCGCAGCCCATCGGCGATGTGGCGGCTTTCCCTACCGCTCAGGGACCCTATGCCGTCCTCTGGAGTTGGCAACCGCCCGCCGGCGAGCACGTTGGAGCTTTCCCCTACATTGCCCTTTCTCAATTGCGCTTTCCTTCCTGCGGCGTCTCCCCCGAAGTGGGGGCGGTCGATGGCTTAGCCCAAGCCGGCGGCGGCCCCCCCGGACTCCTTTCCCTGACGGCGCGCCAGACCCGTTTCCAATTGGCCGCCGCCGACCCGGGGATCTTCATGGCCTTTGAAGGGCTTTCCGCCAACGGCCAGGCCGATGTGTATACCGTCGTCCTTTCGCCCGATCGCGTTTTTTCGGGGATCTCCTTGGGCAGCGGCCAGGCCGGGGAGGAAGCCCCATGACGCGCCGGGTCCGGTTACTCAGCTTAGCCGCTCTCGGATTCCTGGTGCTGGCCTGCACCGGGATCGCCGGGACCATCGACGTAGCACCCTACCATCAAAGCCGTATTCCGCCGTTTTGGGTTTGTGCTACCGCGACGCCCCGCGCCACCGCTACTCCGCAGGCCGAACCGACGCCCCGTCCCGGCACGACGCCTTCCCCCTGGGAGCCGCCGGACTGGCCGCCCACGCCCTATCCCACGCCGACGCCTTACGCTATGTTCGGCAGCTTCTATCGTGGACAACGGATCTGGATCCCCTTGCGCCCGGCCGTGCCGTTGACGCCGCCCGCCAGCTCACAGACGGAAATGCTCTCAGTGGTCCTGACCGATACTCAGTTCGGGGGCGCTTCGCCCGTCCGCCCGGAATTCGATTGTCTGCGGTTTGATTTTCAGGTCCACAACTTTTCCAGCGCGCCCCTGGATTTCGATCTTGCCGAACAGGCCTTTCTGCGGGATTCGGGCAGCGTGACCCTCTATCACGCCGATCCCGCCGTCTACCGCGCCGCCGGCCGGGACTGGCCCGCCGCCCGTTTTGCTCCCGGCGAAGAGCGGATCGTCCCAGTCGTGATCTGCAAACCAGCGGAGACCAGCTCGCCCCGCTTGGGCCTGCTGGCTTCGGTGTACGATACTGCCGCCGGAACGGGTGGAATGGGCGGGGGCAGCGCCGCTTCCGGCAACGATACAGCTATCTACATCGACTACCAGGAAACGGTGCCCGGCTGCACCTATCCGCCGGAATTGGGCCTTTACCCTGAAGTGGAAACTCCCCCCGAAATTCCGGCCACCCTGCCGTTTTACACTGGTCCGCTGGGCGGGCGGATGTCCGGCAATACCCCGGTCTCGATTCCGCCCTGTCGCAGCATTACCCGCGGCTTCGGCTGTGACAGCTTCCCGACCGGGGTCTCGGGCGCGGGGCGCTGTCCGGCGGATCTGCCGTACTGGCACACCGGGATCGACTATTCCTGCGTGATCGGGACGCCGATCTATTCCCCTTTAGGCGGCGTGATCGATAGTTGGGGCGAACACGGCGGTTACGGAAATCTGGCCGCGGTCAGTAATGGCCCGCTGCGCTCGATGTATGGCCATCTGTCGGCCTTCGGTACCGATCCGCTCTGCTCGGGGCTGGGCGGCATGTGCGAAGCCGGAACCGTCATCGGGTATGTCGGTTCGACCGGCTTTTCGACCGGGCCCCATTTGCATTGGGAGGTGCGCGTGAATGGGGTCCCGGTCGATCCCATGTTGTACTTCGGCGGCTCCGGCAAAAGCCGGCAGACGCCTGGTCTGGCCGCGCCGGCCCCGATTTCCGGCACGGCCCATCCTTTGATTGTACTGTTGCGGAATGAGCAGGGCCAGTTGCTTTCCGGGCCCACTATAAAACTGCTGGATGTGGATGGCCAACCCGCCGGCGAATGCCAGGTAACCGCCGGCCGCTGTGAATTTCAAGTTCCCGCCGGCGTCTATCAACTTTCCCTGACGGGCCAACTAGCCGACGGCACGCCGGTCGATCCCTACGGCGCGGCCAATGTCCAGGCTGCACAGCAAGCCGAATACCTCTATGGGCCTCTGGCGATCTGGCATGAAGCCCCGGAAACGACGGCTGGATTGGTCCTCCGTATCGACGCCGCCGGCATAGCTCAGCCTTATCTGGATGCCGCCCCCCTGGAAACTCCGCAATTGCTGGATCCGTTGGCCACGCTCGCCGCCGTCACCCCGACGCTGCAACTCACGGCTACAGCCATTCCCATCGAACCGGCTACTTCCACTGAAGAGACCTATCCCTGGCTGTGGCTGGCTCTGGGACTCATCGCCGGCTGGTTGTTGTTTGTAGGCAGCATCTGGATCGGGCAAAGGCTGCGCCGTGCTGGCTGGATTCCTACGCCCAAGAAGGAGCAGGATCAATGAGTCGCAAAGTTGGATTGAGCCTGCTGTTGGTTTTGCTGCTGGTGGCCACCAGCCGGGTTATGTCGGTTCGGGCTCAGGAACCTCTGCCGCCGACCCCGACTCCCACAGCTGAACCCTTTCAGCAATTTGCCGCCGCGCCGGCATCCTCGACTGCCGGTCCGATCCTGCCCTGGGATATCGGCGCCGCCATGGATAACCTGGGTTACCAGACTCTCAAAACTGTCGCCGAACTGCTGTGGGTGTTCCATGCAGTGCTCCTTACGCTTTCCTATTTCATCCACCTGGCGGCGGAAAAACTGACCCAGGGGCTGTTGCCGTTAATCTTGAAAATTGCTACCGACTACCTGAAGGAATCCGGGATCTTCAAAGCCCTGGCGGAAATCGCTTTCCTGCTCGTGATCCTGGGTCTGATCGCTTCCTTTATCGAAGTGCGGCTGGTCGATCTGCGAAAGTTCCTTTTGTATGCCATCCTCGCTTCCCTGGTCCTTTCCAGCGGCCCCGCCATGATGAGCCGGATCGAAGCGACCCGCCGGGACGCCGCCCGCGCGCTTAATGAACGGGTCTTCTCTCAAGTGCTGGGATCGGGGGACCTGGGCTATGGCGATCTGCCCGCCCCCGCGCCCTGGGCCAGCTTTACCCTTAATGACTACGATGAGCCCGGCTACACCGCCCGCGATGCCGCCCTTTCTGCTCTGCTGGTCGGCGGGGGCCATGAGGAAATGTTCGGGCCGCTCCCGCAGCAATTCCGCAGCCAGTATTTCGAGCCCATCAGCCTGATTACCCTGACCGATCCGGCCGCCCGCAATGTCGCACTCGATCAAGCGAACAACGGCGTCACCCGGCTGCTCCTGGCCTATCCGCTCTCCCTGGTTTCCGTGCTGGAAGGGCTGGTCGAACTCCTGTTCAGCGTCGCCGGCGCCTTCCTGATGATTGCCCTGCCGTTCTCGTTGCTGTTTGCTTTCTTTCTGCCGACCGAGGGAATCACGTTGGGATTGCTGCGGCAATACCTCAATCTGTTGCTCAACTATTTCGTGGTCAATGTCCTCATTGCCATTGGCCTGGCGGGACTGGTCGCAGCGGCCGCTCGCGGATCGCTGCTGCTGGCGGTCGGCGGGAGCGCCATGGCCTGGCTCTTTTTCGCCTTCGGGCTGAATGTGGCCAAACAATCGGCCCAAGGCTCGTTCACCGCCTTGACAGGATCGGTCGCCGGGCTGTTAGGGGTGCGAGATCCCGTAGCGGATGCGCTGCAAGGCGCCCGCCAGGCGGCGGGGGTAGCGGTCGGTCTGGCCGGCGCCGGCGTGGCCGCGGCGGCAGGAATGCCCCAGCTGGCTCCCACGGCCTTGAGCCTGGGGATCGGCGGCGGGACGCCCGGCCCGGCCGACCATCTCAAAACCGTCGCCCGGGTAGGGCTGGGACTGATGGGCGGTGAAATGATGCAAGGCACCCCGATCGCCGGCCTGGCCACCGCCGCTTCCACCGTCCAATCCATGAGCGACGGCAAAGGTTTGCTCGACAATCTGGCCAAACTCCAGGGCTCGGATGCCGTGATGGTGGGGATGCGGGCCGGCGCCGGCGATGTGGCCGGGATTGCCATCGGTCTGGACCGGGCGCTGGATCGCCGGGAGCGCCTGGCCGACAAGGCGCAGAAACAGGAAAAAGAAACGGCCAAACCTCCTACCTACATCCCGGATGTCGCCTCGCCCTGGCGCGAACCCATCGACCGGGGCTTGCGCCAGCAAGGCGAGGAGTGGGGGGCCCGCATCGCCCAGGCCATTGTGCAAACCCTGGAAAGCTATCGCGGGCAGGGACTTTCCGAGACCGCCCTGGTCCAGAAATTCACCAACTCGGAAGGCGCCCCGGCCCTGGATTCTGCCGGCAGCAAAGCCGTCTTTGCCCAACTCGATTCCCAGACCCGTGACACCTTGCTGAAAACGCCCGAAGCCAAGGCCGCCTTTGTCGGTTTGGTCGGCGAAGCGGTAATGCCCAAAACTACGGCCACCGCCCCGGATCTGGCCGCCGCTATTGCGGCTGCGGTAGCCGGTGGTGCGACCAACGGCGCCGAAATCGTCGCCTGGCAGTTGGGCAGCAACGTCCAGGCCCTGGGTCCGGCCTACGGTCCGATCAATGGGATTGTCCACGAAGCCCGCGCGTTGGGACTGAACGGCGAGCAAACCCGCTTTGTCTTGACCACCGGTCTGGTCCCCCCTGGCCAGGAAAACCATCCCCGGCTCGAACAAATTTTGGCTCTGCGGGAGCAACTTCCTGCTGCGGTCTCGCTGACTCGCACCACCCTGGCTTCAGAAAAGGAGCGTACGCAATGAATTTTTGGCGCATAGGTTTCATTCTGCTGGCCTTGATCGGCCCCGGCCCACAAGGAGCGACCGCAACGCCGACGGCAACTCCCACGGCTACTCCGACCGCTACGGCAACCTTGGGCCCGCGCAATACGCCTACCTGCATCGGCGCCGATGTCTATGAACCCAATGACGTACCCGAACAGGCCCAACTGGTCGGCGCCGGAACCACGCTCCAGGCGACGCTGCATCTGGGGGATGTGGATTGGTGGCAGATCTATCTCAAAGCCGGGCGCAGCTATCGGATCGAAGCCCAAACGAAGCCCGGCGGCGATCCCCGCATGGTCTTGTACACCCTCGGTCTGGCACAACTGGCCCAAAACGACGATTGCGCGCCCGGTTCCTATTCGCCCTGCATTCGGATTAAACCGGCAGAAGAAGGAGTGTATCTGGTGCAGATTACCAGCCAGGTTGCCGGGCTGTGGGCCGACTATACCCTCCAGGTGGTGGAAGAACTGCCCACGCCTACACCAACGTTGACTCCCCAACCCACCGGCGGCCCGACCGCCACCCCGCAGCCGACCGGAACGCCGGTACCTTCTCCCACACCCAACGATCCCTTCGAGCCCAATCAAGACTTCGACCATGCCGCCGAGATCGGTCTGGGCCAGACCGTCGCCGCCAATCTGCCGCCGGGCGATCGAGATTTCTACCGGCTCTATCTCAAGAATCGGCTGCTGCACCGCTGCGAGATTAATCCGCAGGGCGGGCTCGATCCCAATCTGACCCTCTACGATGCCGGGCGCAATGTCCTGGGCGGCAATGACGATCGCGCCCCCGGCCAGCCCGGCCCTTTGCTCAATTGGTTCTCCGGCGGCACCGGCTGGATTACCCTGGGGGTCGATCCCGTGACCGGCAGCGGTAGCTATACTCTGATCTGCACCGTCCTCGCTCCCACGCCCACGGCTCCCGTGACGCCCTTGCCGCCGGCCCCGACGCCTACCCGCTGGCTGATCCCCACCGCGACTCCTTTGCCGGGTCTGGAAAACCCCACCGGCCTGGGCGGTGGAGACTGGGCTCAACCCGGAGCGACCGGCACTCCGCTTCCCCCGGTCAAGGTGGTGGTCTACTACGATGAGAACGACAACGGCGCCGCCGATCCCGCCGAAGGCATTCAGGATGCGACGGTCTTGCTGCTGGATGCCTCGACCAACAAACCCATCGCCTGGCAGACCACCGACGAAACCGGCTACACCGCTTTTGAGATTCCCGCCGGGGCGACGGCCTATGCGGCGCTCCGCATTGCCATCCCCTTCCTGGGATTCTCCCGTCCGGTCGGCCCCGGTCAGGCCGTTCCCGTGGCCATCGAACCGCAGCGCTTACCGGGGTTGATTCCATGAGCGTTTATATTCCTCCTGAAGTCCGCGCTGTGCTGGATGCCCATTGGGGACGCAAAGTCACCGAACGCTTCGGCGATACGCCGCCCACGCCCGAAGAGGAATCCGATTTTATCCGCGAGACCCTGGCCGCCGGCGTGCCGACTGTCCCCCTGCTCAACGGCAACGAGGTAACGACCATGGCTGGACAGGGCGCCTTCAATCCCGATGTTGAAGGCAACCCGGCGGTTTCAGCTTTGCCTAAGACGCCGGGCCGGGGTCTGCCGTTATCTCTGGAGACCCTCAAAATCGCCGGGCTGGTGCTCCTGGCCGTGGTGCTCCTGGGCTCCTGGTTCATCAAACCGGGTTCTCGTTCCCCTGTCCCGGCGAACGATGCTTCCGGCGCGGAAGTCACGGCCCTCTCCGAAGGGATCGACGCCCTGGTAACCTCGGGCGATGTGCGGATTCCGTTGGTGGTCCCGCGGACCCTGGAGATCCTCCCCGGCGACGGCCTGACCGCGACCACCTTTGCCGTGGTGCCGGTCCAGGTGGAAGAATCCGATTGGCCCTGCCCGGTCAAAGATTTCGACGGGCAGCCCGCCGCCTGCTGGGTCTTCGGCTCCGTAGTCAACTATCTGATCGGGATTCCCGCTTCGCCGACCGCGGAAGAGCTGGCGACCCGCCTCCAGGCCCACGGCGGGCAGATGCGCCTGCGGCTGAGTACCGAGCGCGTGGTTACTTTCCGTGTCGTCCAGGTGAAAGGGATCGAGCGACACCAGACCGAAGCCCTGGCCCAACGTCGCTTTGCCCTGACCGTCCCGCTGCTCAGCCAGGACGGCACCCAACGCATGCTCATGGTGGGGGAATACGATCCCGGTCCCGATCTGGGCGCGCTCCCGATTTCTTTACCGGGGACCGTCGATCCGGCTCAAGCCCATACCCTTACCCTGGGCCAAAGCATCCAATTGGGCGGGTTGGAACTCACGCCGATCCAGCTGAGCGGCAGCGGCGCCGAAGCCCGGTTGATCTTGAAGGTCCGCAATCTGGGCACTCTGCCGGTTTCCGCCGGAGCGGATTGGGCGGTCACCGCCTTGCAAACCGGCGGGACGACGGCCGCCGCCGAAGTGCAGGGCGCCGGCCTCGCCGCCGGGGCGACGGCGGAAATTACGTGTGTGGCCCCCGGCCCGGTCGCCGCCTGGCAGATCATTCTGACCGGGGGAAGTATCACGGTCACTCCGTGACCTTTCAAACTCCAAGGAGGTTCTATGCGATCCCATAAGTGGCTTAAAGGATTGTCCGTGTTGGCGTTGGTGGGACTCATGGTCCTGATCGCGCAACCGGTTTTCGCGGCGCCCGTCGGCGCGCCGCCGCTGGCGGGTGGCGGCCTGACCTTCGATGATATTACCGGATTCATTACGGGGATCATGAAACCCCTGGCGATCCTGGGGATTTTGCTCTATATCCTCACGTTAATCGCGCCCGTCCGTAACCTCATCGAGAAAGTCGGGATTTCCATTCCGCAAGACTATCTCCTCATGTTGATCTTTGCCGCCGTCTTGTTGGGCTACGCTACCGATTTCGTCGATTTGTTGTTCGGTTAACCGGTCTCAGGACCCGTCATCCAGGAGGTAACCATGTACGCGATGCCCGGTGAAGTGCTCAAAGCCGATCGGCCCGGTTTTCTGATGTTCTCCCTGACCCAACTGCTGGCCGGGGTGGGGGCCTTTTTTGTGGCGCCGTCCTTGGGGTTCAAAGGACCGGCGATCCTCATCGTGGTCGTCCTGGTGGTCCTCCTGGTCCGGCGGGTCCGCGGTCTCTATCTGGCCGAGCAGGCGGGATACTGGCTGCGGGCCCTGGCCCGCTCGATCCTCAATGAAGGGCAAAGCAGCCGGTTGGATCCCCTGCGGCTCTACCAGATCCAGGCCGCCCCCGTCGAAAGCGCCGCCTATCTGGTCAAAACGCCCGACGGCCAAATCATGACGGTCAAGGGGTAGCCATGAGCAGCGTCTATCGCCTTTCTTCCTTCAATTTCCTGCAAATGCGCCCGGAAAACATCCTGGCTACCCTGGGCCGCTGGCAACAGGCCTGGGCCGCCTGGGAAACCCTGCGCACTCGCCTGGTCTTTCGCACGATTCCGGTGGATCTGGAGAGCGCCACCCGCCGGGCCCGCCGCAGCGAAGCCGCTGCTCAGGATGACGGGGCTACTCAGCATGTCCGGCAATACATCGGGCTGCTGGATCGGGCCGCGCACAGCGGGAGTCTCCTCGCCCTGGAACACTATCTGGTCCTGCCGACCCTCTCCGGGACTGCGGCGGAGGTCGCCGCCGGCACCCTGGCCGAAGGGATGGGACTCCATGCTCAACCCGTGGCGGATCTGCCGCCCTTGCTCCCTACCACTTACCACGCCCTGCCCGCGCTGCTCCAGCCGGAAAGCGGTAACTACCCGCTCTTCTCGGTCCTGGTTTCTTATGATCTGATGGGCCAATGGGATTGGGGCGTGCTGGCCCACATTCTGACTCTGGGCTTTCCCCTGGCGCTCTCCGTCGAACTGCTTACCTACCACGGGGAGAAAGCCAACCAGCAATTGGATAATGCCCGGCAGCTGCTCTCCGGGATTTCGCTCCAGGTGGGCCGCAAAGCCGGGCTGACCAAACAGGAGACCGACTATCAAACCCTGGAAGCGGGCGTAACCGCCGGCCTGGCCCTGCATCATGCTGGCTTTGCCGTCCTGGTTTCCGGGCGCACCGAGAAAGAGCTGCGGGAACGGGAACGGCAGATCGGGGCGAAGCTGGCCGGACGGGCGGCCGTCCGGCGGATCAACGGCCTGCAGCAGGAGATCTTCCAGGCGCATTTCACCGCCGCCGAACGCCCTGAGATCCCCACCGGCCTGCGCCACAACCTGACTTCGCAAGGCGCCGCCTTGCTCTGCGGTCCGTTGGGACTGCGGCGGCGGACCGATTTACGGGGGATCTTGTGGGGCATGTCCGGGCAGCAGCCCTACTTCTGGGACGGCTTCGGCCCCCAGCTCAATGAACTCAACCATGCCGTGATCCTGGGCGCCCCCGGCACCGGCAAGACCACCACCTTTATGGGGATTCTCTGGCGGGAAATGGATCTGGAAGGGACGCAAGGGATCATCATGGAACCGATGGGCCACTGCAAGCGGTTGGTCCGGGCTTTGGGCGAGAAACGCAGCGCCTACAATCCGCTTTCCCTCCATGGCCTGCGGATCAATCCCATCGAACTGATCTACGAGGACTCCGCCGAACAGTCCGCTCACCTGACGGTCATTCTGAAGCTGCTGCTCAAGCGCTCGTTGACGGAGCATGAAGAAGTGGCGTTGGATATGGCCCAAACCCTGATCTATGCCGGCGTGAACCCCGAGACCCCCGCCGTCAATCAACCCCGACTGGAAAACCTGGCCCGCGCCTTGCGGACCTTACGCAGCGATGCCTGGGTCAAGGCGGCGGGGGAAAATCTGGGCAGTCTGCTGGAAGCCAAATATGTCCGGGGCTCGCTGGGGACCGTCTTCAACACGCCGACCCTGAGCGATTGGAAGCTGGAGAAGGATCTGGTCGCCTTCGATTTCTCTCAGATCCCCGAGGAAGCCGGCCTGATGCGCCTGGGCTACTACCTGGTGCTTTCGGCGATCCAGCGGGCGGCTTTCCGGCAGGCTCGCTCCCGCCGGCGGATCGTGCTGATCGACGAGTTTCGGGCCATGAGTGCCGAACCGATGTTGGCGGGCCGGGTGGCTTTGATGTTCAAGACCTTCCGCACCCTGGGGGTAGGAATCTGGGCCATGGAACAGGACATCTTCACTTTTACCGGCGCCGACGAATCCGGGCGGGGTTTCAACGACAATCCCTGGGGGCCTTACATGCTTTCCAACTCCGCCCAAATCATCGCCCTGGCCCACCGCACCACGCAGGGCGTCCGCATTCTGCAACAGCAGCGGCCCCAGATTACCGATGAACAGGCGCAATGGCTGATGAGTCTGCGACGGGAAGACGAAGGCGGCACCGGGCAGGACAAAGGCAAGGGCCTGGTCATCCTGGAAAACGAAGCCTACCCGGTGCATTTTGTGCTGACCCAGCACGAGTTGAAATATCTGAAGGGTTCATAAGGAGAGACGATGGCAGGCCAGGAGAAAAACGCCGGCACAGGGACGGGCTTGAGCACCGAAGTGGAAACGATGCGCGCCTATTACACGGTCTATCTCAAGGAACGCTTGGCGCAATTGACCGGAGTAAGTGACTCGGGAGCCGGGAATGCCCCGACTTCCAGCCCGGCTCCTCGATCAGGGGGATTGAAAGACTTGTTCGGAGATATGTAACATGAGTACCTGGTATCGCGTGCGGTATGACGATCAAGGGAGCGATTTGACGCCGGCCCTGCACCACCTGGACCGCGTGGCTCAAGCCGGGACGCTGGAAGTCTTGTGGCTGGCCCGCCGGGGTAGTCCTGCCCTCCTGATCCGTGCCGCCCGCGAACAGGAAGCCTTGTTGGTCGAAGGTCTTTTGAACATGCTCCCCCGCGCGCGCCTGGGATCCGAATCCGGGGAAGCCGTTACCGCTCGTTGGCAGGAATTCCCGCAGCGTTATGGACTGCTCGGCACTCTGCCGGTTCAGCCCTGGCTTCCCCGGCTTTTCGCCGGCCAGGAAAGCGATCTGGCGGTACGCCTTTCCTGGCGGCAGGGACAACTGCAGATGCCGCAAATCGCCGGCCCGGATAAGACCACCCTGACGGCCGCCTTGAATACAATCGAAGCCCGGGTCTATCTTTTGCCGCTCTCCCAATTGCCCCTGGTACGCATGGCTTTCCAACCCTCCCAATGTTTCACCCTGCCGCCGGTGGCCGATCATCCCACCCTGGCTTCCCGCAATGTCCACGAACGTCCCTTTGCTCAACTCCATACCGGCGAATTGATCCTGGGCACCACGCCGGACGGTCAGGCTGTGGGAGTCCCGAGGCCGCTCGGTCTGGCCTGGACCGGCTCTGCCGCCGCCCATCGAATGTTGGCCGGCCTGGCTCAATCCTGGAACGGGCGCATCGTCGTTTTGGACGGGATGGGCGGCTGGCCGCGGGATTGGCAGGATGTCAGTCGGGCGGAAGTGTTTGTCGCCTGGAACACGCCCGGCAAATCCACCCATATCAATCCGTTGACCCGTCTGCCGGGCGATACCCCGGAAAGTTATCTGGCCCGTGTCATGGAATGGCTCGCCCTCTTGAACGTCACGCCGGCCATTCTGGGCGTTCGGGCCGTCACCCTGATCCGGGCTCTGATCCGGCTGATTCTGGCCCACCTCACGCCGGAGCTGAATCCTTTGACGATGCTGCAACTGCTGGAGCAACCCACCACGCTGGAAAGCGGCAAAATCGATCTGGCTCTACTACCCGCAGATGAAGCCGCCGTTTGGCAGGGCCGGGATTGGACGCGCGATCGGGCCTGGCTGATGCCGGCGGCGACCGCCCTGCGGGGGATCTTCGACGCCGCGCCGGAAATGGCCCTTTGGTATCCGCCCTATCTACCCGCTACTGCTTTGACGCAAGCTCCCTGGAGTCTCTGGCGGATTCCGACGACGGGACCCGGTACGCGGGCCTATTGGGCCGGGATGTGGCCGCTCTTTCGGGCTTTGTACAACCAACCGGAAGTCTTGACCTTTGCCCTGGGATTGGGCCATGGCGGGCGGGAGGCCCTGGCCCTGAATCGCCAGGGTGCCTCGGTCCTGGCCTGGGGAGAAACGGCGGCGGCCGCCGTGGGCCATTTCGAGGAACGAAATCTGGATTGGATCATCGGCGCCGGCGCCGATCCGGCCCGTTTCGGCGCTTTGTTGGGCGTCTCGCCGCAGCTCATTGCCGCTCAGGCTGAAGACCAGGCGCTGGCCCGTTTGAACGGCGACGCGGGGAGTATCCGGCTGCAACCGCCGCAGAAGCAAACTGCTACTCTGCGGGGCTGGGCGACGGTCAACGGTTTGACCATTCCGCCCCTGGTTTCCATCCTGGGCGATGAACCCTTTGCCCGCGTTGCCGCCCTGGCTTTGGCCGAACGGCAGGCCCGCCTGGGGAAGCGGTTGTTGATCCTGGGGACGCAAGGCCTCTGGAACGATTTGCAGCAACGGTTTCCGCAGGCGCTCTATCTGACCGCGGCGGAACTGCCGATGCTCAATCCCCTGGCGCCGCGCCCGCGTTCGGCCCATGCCTGGGTCTGGTGGGGCGCCGGGTTGGGAATTCCCGCCGCTACTATGCAGGCTGCTTACCGCGACGGGATCCGCACGCTGCAAGAGCTGCTCAGTTACGTTGCCGGCACCGAAGCCGCCACGGCGTTGAAAGAAGCGTTGCAGAGCGGCTTTTTCTCCGACGGCGAAGCCGATCCGCGCACCTGGTTTGAACACGCCCCGGTTCTGGCAGTGGAATCTCCCAATCCGGCCCTGACTCGCACCCTGGCCATGGCCGGATTGGAAGCCGGCGCCCGATTGATTTGTTGGCAGGCGCCCGGCCTGACCCCCGGCGACGAAGCCGTCTTGAACCAGGCTCAAAGCCTGGTCTATCCTGATACCTTGTGGATTCCCGATGTGTTGGTTACGACTACCCACAACGGCCTGGCCGCCAGCCTGCCGGAACGGCTACAACCCGCCGTGAAGACTCTGCTCGCGGGCGAAGGCTACCTTTTCCGGCGCGGACGGGACCAGTTCTACCGGGTCATTCTGGAGGAAGCCCGATGAACGCCGGAATGCGAATCGGCATGGGGCTGGCGCCGCTTTTCCCGGCACTCTGCCTGGGCGGGGGGAATCCCGGGATATTTCTGGCGGTATTGCCCGGCTTGATGTTGGCTCTCCTGAATCAACCGCAACCAGCCTTGGCGATCGGGATTATGATCGAAGGCGTCCTGCTTTCCGCTCACGGCTGGTCGGCTTATTTGATGCTGGGGGCGCTGTGGCTGGCCTGGCAGCCCGGCTCGAAACACCAGGCGGCGGCCATGGGATTGCTTTTGCTGGGGGGAATCCTGGCCCTGGGCCCCGCCGGTCGGCTGGTCAGTTGGGCCGGGGCTGGAATTCTGGGCGGAATCGTCATTTTAGAACCGGTTTTCACCGCTGAGGGCGCCAGGATTTCAGAAACTCGGCGATCTCTGCGCCTCAGCGGTAAATTCTTTCTTTTGAAAAGGAGGTCCCACTTGAAACAAAAAGGTCAGTCCCTGGTTGAATTTGCCCTGGCGGCGCCGCTCCTGCTGATGTTGTTCCTGGGCGTCGTGGAATTCGGGCGGGTCTTTGTGGAATTCATCGAACTCAATTATGCCACTGATAATGTGGCCCAGGCCGCCGCCCGGTTGGGCGGCAACGATCCGGCGCTCACCGGCGTTCTGACCGACAACACCTGGGCGCCGCTGGATCCCGCCGCCGTCCGGCTCCAGATCGACACCCTCAACGCCGACGGGACTTCACGGTGTGAAGGCACCGGCGGTACAGTCTGCAAATGCGAATACGGTCAGGCTGTGCGGGTGACCGCTCACTATCCTACTCATCTTCAATTGTTGGTTTTCTATCAGGATCTGACCCTCAAGGCCAGCAACCGCCTTTTCTGCTGGCGGGGCGGGACGCCATGAACGCCCAAAATCGTGGACAGGCGATCATCTTGGTGGCCCTGGCTATTGCGGCTCTGGTCGGCATGTTCCTGTTGGTGGTCAATGGGGGGATGTTCCTGTTGAGCCGCCTGGCTTTGGAGCGGGCGGTAGACGATGCGGCGGTCGCCGGCCTGCGCACCGGCACAGCCGGCGGGCCGATCATCCACGCCGGTCAGGCCGAAACCGAAGCCCGGCAGGTGCTGGCCCTGGAGCTGACCAACGTCAAGGGTTTGCAGGAAGATCCTACGCTCCTGGCCAACGCCGCTACGGTGAATGTTTCCGATCTCCCGGCCCCCGGCAGTTGTGTCGCCGCCGGCGGGGAATGTCATCCGGGCAGCCTGGTGGAAGTTCGGCTTACGGCCACACTCTGCCCGCCGGTCTGGCCTTCCTGTTTTGCCGTGCCGGTCTCCCGACAGGCGGTCCTGGCGGCTTCCTCCCAACTGCCGGTCGTCAATACGCCCATCCCCGGGGACATTTTGCCCCTGACTCCCATTCCGTAACCTGGAGGTATGTCGATGGTACAACGTTTTTTCCGTTCCGCTCCCGTGACCCTGGGCCTGACCCTGCGCTGGATCGGTCTGCTGTTAGCCGTCGTACTGACGGCGGCCGCGCTGTTCCTCTGGAGCCAACAGGTCCGTATGGAATCCGCCCTGCGTTATACCTGCGATCTGGCCGTCTTTACGAAGATTACCGAAGAATGCGTCGAAGAAGTCCCCATCCCGGTCAATCGCCAGTTCGATGCCGTGACCGATCGCCCGGGGGCGGTCGGCGCCTGGACCCTGCATCCGGTGCAAAAGGGCGAGCTGCTCCATCCGGCCCAACTGACCCACGAAACGCCCGACCGCTTCCGCTTCGAGCAATCCGGGCAGCCGCTCCCCGAAGGGCAGTATGGCTATTATGTGACTACGCCTGCTTCCCTGCTGGCAGTCGTGAAGCCCGGCAATCTATTGACTCTGGAACTGGCCGATCCGGCGGTCCAACAGTTGGGGACGCTCCTGGACAAAGCCCCGATTCTGGAAAAGGATGCCGGCGGCGTCTTCCTGGGGCTCTCCCTGAATCAGATCGCCGCTCTGGAAACCCTGGCCGCCGAAGCCCGCGCGCAAGCCAAAGAACAAAACCCTGGGCCGCAATCCCAACCTGCCGTCCTGGTCTGGACCCTTACTCAGGCCGCCAATCCCGACCTGCCGCCGCTCTATGCCGTCCCGATGAACCTGCAACAGTTCGCCGCTCCCGAGGGAGGCCGGTAATGGACGGGCGACGGGCCGTCTTCTACGGCAAACTGCCGCCCGGCCTGGTCGAACGCCTGGCCGCGGATTACGGCGTGGAGGTGGTGCTCAATGCCACCCAGCTGCGGGAATCCATGCTCTCAGTATTGCGGCACGAAGCCTACGATCTCCTGGTCATCGAAACCCAGGCCGCTAATGCGGAAAAGCTCGCCGCCGTCGTTCGACAGCAGCGGCAAATCCCGGTCGTTTTGGTGTCCGGCGAACAAGATGCCGAAAGCGCTCGCCGCGTTGTCCTGGAGGTGACCGGCTGGAGCCGGGCCAACAAAACCGCCTTCATCGTCGATCTCTGTATCAAAGGCGGCGTCGGCAAAACTACCACCGGGGCCGCCCTGGGAGAAATCTTCTCTCTGGAACAGCAGCGCCGGGTGTTGGTGGTCAACGACAATCCCCACCAGCAGAACCTGCTCAGCTTCTACGGCAAGTTCCAGGTCCCGACCATCCCGCCCGAGGCGCTGCGCACGCCGGGAGAAAGCCTGGCCCGGTACATCACCCCGATCCATGAAAATCTGGATCTGGTGGCCCCCGAAGTCTACCTGGCCCGCGGTGGGTTGAGCTATGGCGCGGCGCGCAACTTCTGGGCCACGGTCTCCGGTTTGGGCTATGACCTTGTGCTCGTCGATACCTCCCCTTCTCCGATGATCCCCGAAGCGCTGGACGAGTGGACCGATGTCGATCTCACCTTTGCCCTGCTTACCGGCGAATTTCCGGCGATCTTCATCACGCCCTTCACCCCCGATCCCTGGGGCCATGAAGGCCTGGAAACCACCCGCAATCTGCTGGAACGCCGGCAGCAACTCCCCTGGATGATCCCGGTCGCGGTGGCCACGGATGCTCTGCACGTTGTCGAAAATGTCCCCGCCTGGCTTCGCAGTTCCGAATGGGAAGGGCGCTTTTTCCCCATCCACTATAACCGGCGGCTCAAGGAACGTCCTCGCGCCGAAGAGCTGGAACCGCGCAAAATCTGGGGCGTGATTCCTCTGCACGATGCCCGCAGCTTCTACCGCCCCCTGGCTCAGCAGGTCCTGGCCCTGACCGAGCGGCGCTTGCAGGTGGGAGGTGGCCGATGCTGACCGATACCGCCATCCGCGAAGCCTCCCGCCTGCTCAATGAAGTCGTTACCGCCGGCCGGCACCCCGATCTGCCGCGCGAAGTGCAAAATCCCTTCCAGCATACCGACGCCCAGCGCCGGGCCGTGCTCAGTCTGCTGCGCCAATGGCAGCAAACCGGCAAACTGGGGACGGAGCTGACCGGGGCGGATGTGGAAACCCTGGCCTCGCTGCTGGTCGGGATGGGCCCGCTCGATCCCCTGATCCAGGATCCTAACGTCATTTCGATCAACGTCCTGGCGCATAACCAGATCCTGGTGCAGCGCGGCGGCGCCTGGGAGCCGGCCCGGCTGGATGGCCAGCCGGTCGGCTGGGCGACGCCCGAAGCCCTGCACTATTTCGCCGAAGCGCTCGCCGCCCGCGCCGGCTATGCCCTGGAAGATCATCCTGTGGTGCAGGCGCACTTTGCCCATCCGGTCTCCGGCCGCTTGCAGATCGACGCCACGGCTCGCACTCCCGCCGGCGTCACGCTGCATCTGCGGTTGGGGCGGCGTTCGCTTATCACTCTGGCGAGAATGCGCGCCGACGGCGGGATCTCCCCGGAAATCCAAAACTTCCTGATGGAGTTGGGCCGGCGGGACTGCGGCGTCATCGTCGTCGGCCCGCCCAATACCGGCAAGACTACCATCCTGGAAGCCTGTCTGGAATACTGGCCCCCGCTCGCTGCGGCCGCGCTGGACGATCGCTCGGAGTTTTTTCCTCGCCATCCGCTCATTACGGTCTACGATGTGCCGCCCGAGCGGCTGCGGCTGGCCTTTGTCGATGTGCTGCGCAAAAACCTCACCCGGGTGGCGCTGGCCGAAGTGCGCGGCGATGAAGCGGCCGAGATGCTCCGCTACAGCGGCGCCCTCACGATCTGGACGACATTGCACGGTTCGATCCAGAATGCGGTGCTGCGGCTCATGGCTCTGGTCCTGGGCGCGCCCGACAGTCCCTATGCCGGCCTGCCCCCGGAGCTGGTGCGGCAGGTTATCGCCCAGGCCTTCCCCGTGTTGATCGAAACCGACAAGTTGGTGGTGGGCGGCCGGGCGATCTTCCTGGTCTCTCAGATTGCGGTGCTGAATGAACAGGGCGAACCGCAGCCCGTTTTTCGAGCCCAGCTCGACGGGCCGACCCTCAAGGGCTTCGAGACGGTCCGCGATCCGGGTGAAGTGCTGCGGGCTTTTCCCCGCCGCACCTGGGGCGGCGTCGCCTTGCCCCAACCGGCTACTTTGGCTCAACTGGCTCAGACCGCGCCGGCCGCCGCTTTGCCGGCATTGGGCGAATATCTCCGCCTGGCCCCCGACCAGCCCCGCATTCGTACGCAGCTCAAACGGCTGGCCACGCAATCCCCGGCCATCCGGCGGCTGGTGCAAATGGGCTTGCAGGCCTATCGAGACCAGATCGGCGCGGCCCTGGCCCGGCGGGATTGGGCCGTCCTGCTCCAACTCTATGCCCGCCTGGAGGCCGATCCCATCGCGTCCGACCTGGCCGCCGATGTTGCGGATGCTACCACTGGACTCCGGCCCCTCGCCGTTGCTGAACTGGCCCGCCGGGCCACCCTCGCCGCCGACGCCGCCGAAATCCTGGCCACGGCTCACGCCCCGCGCCATCTGCTGGCCCTCGCCGGGTTGTGGGAACGGGTCCAGATCGAACCCGAGATCTACCCGGAAGGCACGGCGGAGCAGGTGTTGGCTCGTTTGCAGACCGTCCGCGGCGGAGCCGGCAGCGAGGCGCCTTTACACTTGCAGGAGGTACCCGAGGCATGACCCTGAAAACCGTTTTCGATTTGTGGGGCTACTGGTCGCCCTATGCCCTGGCCCTGGCAGCGGCTTTTCTGGCCCTGGTTTCAGCGTTACCTGCCCTCTGGCCAGGAGTGGGGTTGCGCCGCTGGTATCAACGGCTGACCGTAACGGCCTGGCTGGTAGCCGCTGGTGTGGTTGCGTTGACCATGACCTTATCCTCGCCCTGGCTGATCGCGGGAATCGTGTTGGCCGGGCTGGCCGTCGCGGCGGTGGCAGGGGTGCGACGGCAAATGGCCCATCGGTTGACCCTGGAAGCGTTGGCTTTCTTGCAAGCCCTGGGCAGTTTGATGGCCGGCGGCGACCCCCTGGCTGCGGCACTTCGGCGGGCGGCTCAGGATCCGGATCTCACCCGGCTTTACCCCCGGATGATTGCCCAAACCCGCGAGATCGTCGGTTACCTGGATGCCCGGCGGCCGCTTTCGGAAGCGGTGGAACGGATCGCCGAAAGCGCTCTGCCGGCGGCGCGTCGGATTTGGAGTCAGGTGGCCGTGCTGGCCCACCTGGCGGAGGACGAAGGCGAAGGGATTTCCGTGGAGGCTCAACGGGATACCCTGCAAAGCCTCTGGTCGATCCTCAACGAGGTCCACAACATCAACGAGGAAATGAAACGCGAGATGTCCCTGATGCAGTCTGCCAAATGGCTCTTCACCGCCATCGTTCCCGGCATGAACCTGTATCTCTACCTGGCGCTCCCTTTCTATGCCACCAAATTCCTGGTCAATCCGCTGGGCCAGGCCGCTCTGGCGCTCGAAGTGCTGACCATGATCGGGACCTTTGTGATTTTCTCCCGCCTGGCGCAAATCCCGGAGGTGCGGCTATGAACGGCAGCGAAATCGCGGTCCCGCTGTTGTTGGGCCTGGCCGGCCTGGGGCTGTGCCTGTGGCTTCTGCCGACGCCGGTGCTGGCCGGGCGGTTGCTTCTGGCCGGGCGGCTTTCGCAAGAGCTGTCTCAACTGGCGCGCCGTCGGCGGGTAGCGCCGCTCGTGCCGGGGTTACTCTCGGTCATGGGGATCGGCCTGGGGCTGGCCACCGGAGCCATTCTTTCTCAATGGGCCGGACAACAGGGCTGGCTGCTGGGCGGGGCTTTGGCCCTGGCGGGCGCCCTCTGGCCGCAAACTCGTTTTACGCAGGGGTGGGAAGCCGGGTTTGTGCGAGAGGTCAATGCAGATACCGCCATGGCTCTGCGGATGATCTACATTCTCTCCGGCGTCGGTCACAAACCGGTCGATGAGGCCGTCCGGGCCTTTGCCCATGCCTGGGCCGGGCAATCGGTCCTGGCGGATCTGCTGCTGGAATGCCCGGCCACCCTGAGCCCGGTGCAATTCTTGAGCGATATGGACATCCCCGGTCAATCCTACGCCATGTTGATCCTGGCCCTGCGGCAGGCGCAAGAGGTGCCGGAAAAGCAGCGCCGTTTAGTGCTCTGGCAGCAGTTCCAAACGGCGTTGGATGGAATCCGCAACACCTTACGGGCTCAGGCCAAACGCCGCGCCCAAACCATGCTCATGGTGGGCGTCGTAACCCTGCTTTCTACCCTGCTCCTGACCATCCTGGCGCCCCTCATGCTCAACCTGGTGGAATTCTTGCAATGACCAGGGGAAAAGATTCAATGCGGAGACGCCGAGAACGCAGAGGAATCTCTCATTATTCTCTGGCTCTGCGGCTCTGCGTTAAGAAACTCAACTCAAAAAGGAGCTTGACCATGCGTTTAAACCTGAAAGGCTTGATCTTAACCTTGATTTTGCTGTTAGGGATCGCGGCGCCGGTGCGGGCCCAGGCGACCCCGCCCCTTAAACCGGGTGATGTGCTCTTTCACGAAACCTTTGATAACTTCGCCGATCCCGAGCAGCGGGTCCATCCCGGTTGGAATCCCTGGTTCGATCAAAACACTTGTAATTGCGAAGGGGATTGCCGCTGTTTTGCCCCGGAATTCAAGCAATCCAACGCCTTGAACACTTACCCTTACCGGGTTCACAGCGGGACCAACGCTCAGCAATATTTCACTCTCTACGCCGGCCACAATGCCGGACTCTGGAAGCAATATACGGTTTTGCCCGGCGCCGTGATCGAGGTTCACGCCTGGGGCATGGCGTGGGGTTCGACCGAAGACGATCCGACCTTCTTTTCCGAGGGGCAGGAGATGCGGATGCAGATCGGCGTGGATCCCAATGGCGGCACCGATCCTCACTCGACGGCTGTGATCTGGGGCGCTCCGGGCAATCCGCCTAATCGGTGGGAAGAGATCCCGGCGGTTAAGGTTACCGCAGGCACCAGTGGACGCATCACTATCTTCTTGCGCTCAAATCCCAAGTATCCCACCAAGCATAACGATCTCTATTGGGATGATGTGGCGGGCGTATACCTGGGTGGAGGCCTGCGTCCCGCCCTGCCGGCGACGAATTCAGCGGGTGGGCAGCCGGTCGCCTCGGTCAATGCCGGCGGCAAAGCGTTGGCGGCACCGGTGGTGCCGGATCCGATCCTGGAGGGCCTGATCGCCGGAACCGAAGCTCCCGCCAAAACCGGCGGCGGCATGCCGGGATGGGAGATGGTGGCCGGATTGGTGCTCTTGACCGGCTTGATGTTCCTGACTTCACGCAAAGGAGAAACCGTTCGATGAACGAGGTAAAAATTCAAGATTGGACGCTGGACCAGATCGCAGCGCTGCACACGGCGCTGGGACGTTATCGGGAGGTGGTACAAACGCAGCAGGCGCGCGGTAATGCGGTAGAGAACCTGGCAAGGGCGGCGCGCCGGGCGGCGGAGGTCTATCGTGCTGAACTGCATGGCGCCGACCAGCCGAATGATCCGGTGCTCAATGCGCTGGAACAGACCGCCCGGCAACGCCAGGACGAGCTGCTGGTCCTTCAGCAGGGAATCCATGAAGCCGCCCAGGAAGTCAATCAGCTGTTGGCGGCCTGCCTGCCGGCAACAGAGCTTCCCTCAGAACCGTTGCCCCTAGAGAGCCCCAGCGAACACCCGATCGAAAGCCAGCCGGAGCCCGCGGTAAGTCCATTGATTGAAAAAGCCCCCCTGGAAGCACTGGACGAACTGCCCTCTGAACCGGAGCCGGTTTTAGCGCCGGTGGGCGCCGCTCTGGAACCGAATCCCGGCGAAGATATGGACGCGCTCTGGGAAAGTGTCATTCGCAGCAGCAATGCCGCCCCTTTCGGGGAAGGGTAGCCGGCATGGCCCTTACCGCCTGGTTGGCAGTGGCGTCGGTGGTGATTCCTTTGACCGGCAGTCCGGCCCGTCCGGCTTTGCCGCCGGCAACGCGCCGGATTGTACCCACCTTGCCGGCAACCTGGAGCGCGCCGACGGCTCGCCCTACGGCCTTCCCGGTTTCCACGGCCTGGGCCACCTTCGCCGCGCGAACGCCCCCGCCGCAGCCGACGCTTACCCCCACGGCCAGCGCGCCGGCAGCCCGCCGCGGCCCGACAGCTTTGCGCCTGTGGAACGGCCAGACTGTATCGGTAATGCCCGCTGAAACGCTCTGGAAAGCCGGCCGGTTGCAATGGCAGGTCCCCGATGCCGCCGCCGGCTGGCATTCCAGCAGCGCCGACTGCGGCGCCGGCGTGACGGTCATCGGCGGGCATGTCTCCTGGGGTGGGGTGCCGGGTGTTTTCGCTGCTTTACCGACGGCGGATCTGGAATCCCGTGTTGTATGTATCGACGCGGAAGGCCGGGAACGACGTTTTCGGCCCGTGGATACCCTGGAAGCCGATCCGCTGGACGATCTCCGCGAATGGACGCCCGAGTGGAGCCCGGCGTTGATCCTTTACACCTGCACCCCCGAGCTGAACGGTAAGCTCGTGGTGGTGCGTTTCGAGGAGGAACGATGAAATCCAAACAAGGTTGGATCCGATGGTTGATCGTGGTGGGAGTGTTGCTTGGGCTTTCCCAACCTGTTACAGCTCAGAGCAACATTCCCTTTACCGGCTACACCCCGGCCAACTGGAGCTGGTGGTGCAGCGAGAGCGGTTGTCTGCTGCTTCCCAGCAATACCGCAGCCGGGGCTCAGGCTCGCTTTTTCCTGGTCGCTCCGGGCGATCCTTCGGAATCCTGGCTTCCCGCCTGGCTGGGCGGTGGAGAAGTCACCTGGCAGGGCGCCATCAAGGCCGGGGGGCAGGAATGGGAAGCCCGCCTGGCCCAAGGATCCGGACGGCGGGGATTGATTAGCGTCAATAGCGACCGCAGCTGGGCCCTGGCCGCGATCGCCCCCGCCGATCAATGGGCCAGTCTGGCCCCGCTTTTCAATAGCGTGCTGAAAGGAGGCACGAAATGACCGTCGATCCTTTTGACTCGTTGAACCTGGGCCCCGGCCCGGAAGCCGCCGCTCCCGGCGCCCCAACGGCGTTGCCGCCTGCACCGGCCGGGCCAAAACCCACACCAGCTCCTTTTTCGTTACAGCGGCTGGGCCGCAATCCTAAAATGCTGATCGGGGGACTGATCTTTTTGAGCCTGGCTCTGATTTACCTGGGCGCTATGGTATGGCAGAAGCTTTCTCCCGTCCTGGGAGCCGCCGAAGAAACCCCCGTGGCCACGGCAACGCCCGATGCGGCCCTGCCCACGCCGACGGCCCTCCCGGCCATCATTGCTCCTACAGCTCTACCGACCCTTTCCAGCCTGCAATTAACCCTGGACGGTCCCGGCACTTATCAAAGCGCTCAACCCTACATCGCCGAATATCGTCTGGAAATGCCGCGCGGCAATGGAATCAAAGGCACCTTGACCTGTCAGGGCTGCTTCTGGCCCGGCGGTCAGCCGCCCGTGATTGATCTGCCCGGCCCGAGTTCGGCGACCACCTTTCGCGTGGCGGTGACCCCGCCCACGCCGGCGCATTTCTCCCTCAGCATTGCCGGGGAAGAATGTCTGAGTTGGGATCTCCAGCCGGGAACTCAGGATGCCGCCTTTCACGGCACCTGCGCCCCGGTTCCTTGAAGGAGCCGACCATGAGTTACAAGAAACAGTGGATGTTCTTGAGTCTGGGGTTACTTGGGCTGATCGCTTTCCTGGCCTGGGGCTGGAATCGCTTCAATCCCACCCGCGCCGCCGGCCGGCCGGAAGCAGGAGTGCGCGTTGAAACCGGCACGGAATCCCTCGAAATTCCGCTCCCCATGGAGTTGAACGGCAGTGCTCTCCTGGGACAGGCGATCCGTGCCGGCAAAGCCGTAGCCTGGCGCAATCAGTTGACCGCTCCGGTGGCCCTGACGATCGGCGATGGCGAATTCTCGTCCGGGATCCTGACTCCCGGCCAGACCGCGGAATACACCTTTGCCCTGCCGGGAACCTATACCCTGACCCTGAGCCAACCGGACGGCACGCCCATCCAAACCCAAACGATCGAGGTGGCTCCATGAAAGGGCTGCGGTGGATCGGCAGTCTTCTGTTGAGCCTGACGTTGTTCCTGGGATTCTGGCAGGGCGCTGCGCTCAATCCCATTCCCGATCGGGCCGCTGTCCAGGTCAATGAAAGCGGGTTTACCCCGCAAGTCGTTACGATTACGACGGGGGGCGTCGTCACCTGGACCAACACCGGCACCCAGACCCATAGCATCCGGGCCGACGACAATGCCTTTTTCTCCGGCATGTTGAATCCCGGTCAGGCCTTTCAGGCTACCTTCCCACTCTCAGGAACCTATCTTTACAGCGACACTCTGAGCCCGGCCGCCGGCCGCGTGATCGTGGTCAGCCCGCGTTGGTTGATTTTCTTGCCTCTCATTGCCAGATAAGTTACGTTGAAAACTTGCCAAAAACGGAAAAGTGTGGCAAAAGAGAGAGGTTTGAGAATTGATTCAACAAATGGGAGGTTGAATATGAAACGGTGGTTAAATTTGATTGTAGGGAGCTTGCTCGGGTTGGTCCTTGCCTTATCGTTGTTACCGGCCGTAAAAGCACAGGGACCCGGCCCTTGGAAATTGGTGGTTTCCAACACGCCGGAAGTGTTAACCCTGACTGAAGGTCTCAACGAAACGATAGTCCAGGTAACCTTGACCCGTAAGGCGGATTTCAGGTCGGAGCAGGTGGTGGTCTACTGCACCAAACCGGCCGGCGGCGAGATTATCAGTGTTACGGAACCGGTCATCCCCATCAGCGTCGCCGGCGAAATCCAGTCGGTAGTTTGGGGCGGTCCGGTTTTGCCTACCGAAACCGTAGTTCTCAGCTATACGGTAACTCCTTCCGGTGCACTGGAATCGCTGGAAATGGCCTGTCGGCTCTACGAAATGGGCACGCTGCAAGACGAAATCACCCTGACCGTGCCGATCGTGCCCTGGCAGACCTACATTGCCGTCGCTGCGAAGAAATACACGCCCCCGGTCCAGCCTGACGTTTTGACGATCGTCGATTGGGACACCTGGGCCGGCATGGATCAAAATGAGCAGGCCTGCACCAATCCAGCCTATTTGCAACTGTGGGATGTCCCCAATGGAAATGTAATGGCCGGATGGATGAACTACGACATTTACAAATATGAAGTGTTCCGAAATTTCATGCGTTTCAGCAATATAAGCGATCCAGGAAAAATCGTTTCTGGTTCGATCTCATTGCACTCTTTAATAGAAGGCATGCCAGGATCAAATATCACGGTAGGTTTTTGGACGGGTGCTTATCCTCCGCCAGCGGATGCCTGGGCACATACAGATCAATATTTCATCCCCGTGACTGAGATCCAAGCATCTGAAACAATAACTCAACCTGGAGAAATTAGAGATTTCGTACTTCCGCAGGTGGCAATAGATCAACTAAGAGCCGGTCGGCCCCCTGTCTTTTTGGTAAAAATTAGTGACGAATATTTGTACGGTAATGGATATCGAGTTGTGTTGATGGATGCCTGGATGATCCAAGAAAATCTAATACGACTAAATCTGTTTAAGAGGTCACCATGAAAAAATGGCAGGCACTGTTAAGTGTTATACTTTTCGGATTGTTGTTTTCCATTGGAATAAATGACCGTGTTGCAAGCCAGGGAGGAAATCCTCCCGGCTTGCAGCCCATCCGCATCGACTTTTGCCACAAAGCGGTCAATGTGGCCGATCCGGCCCCCGGCTGCGATCGGATTGCCAACAATGTAGGCACGGGAACAGTTTCAGGACGAGTCCGTACCCTCAGCGGTGGCCAATATGGTCGATGGTGGTTCAATAAAGTCTTGATCGAATGTCCAGACGGAACTGTGGGAACATGTTACACTCGTTTTTCCCATAATCAGCAAAATATCGCGGATGTTTCTCTGGACAATGACGCCTTACGAATCAATAATTCTACTGTTAGTCGCTATAACTGGGTTCGTGACATTAACGGAATCTGGCATTCCAACATTTTCGTTCGAGCCAGCGCTTCCACCGGCGTGAACGGCGTCGTTTCCGGCGATCCGGCCTATCCTCGCAAAAGCCTGGTTACCGCACAGGCCCGACTCCACGACACTACCGGCATGTTCGGTAACTCCCTGGCTCTGGACTACGATTTCTACAGCGGTGACAATTCCCTCTTCGGCTATCGCAGCGGCTCCAACTTCAATCGCTACGGCGAAGTTCATGCCGGCGGCCCCAATGACGCCTTGCGTTTCAATGTGGGCAACGGCGATGCCGGCGCCGTGACCATCTCCCGCGATCCCAACTGGCACACCTACTATTTTCGCGTCTGCGGCGAGACCTACGACGATCGCTCCCTGGTCTCGGTCTGGCGGGAAGACGGCACCGGCCGCTTTTGGGCTGCTGCTCCCAGCCGTAACAAACCCACCGGCTTTACCATGGGCAATTTCTCCGGGGAATGGTGGGACGGCGGCAACGGCGGCACGCAATCCGCCTGGGATTGGCCGGGCTGGGATCTGGCCTGGATTACCGGCGGCGGCTGGGCGCGGGATCGTGCCAACTTTGTCCCGGCGGCCAGCACTCCCACCAATATCACTTATCCCTTCGGCTCGCAACTGAGCTTTCATGTCGAAGCCCGTTATCCCGGTTGCCTCGTCGAACGGCTGAAAGTCTACGCGGCCACATCGCTGACCAACCTGGACAACCCGACTATGCGGCGTTCGGTCGGCGACCTGCTCTGCAATGCCGAAAATTGCGAAGGCGACTTCTCCTTCACGCCGAACTCCACCGGCACCTGGTATATCGGCCTGCGCTCGCTCCCCTTTACCAACGGCCAGGCCAATGAAACCACACCCCATCTGATCCTGCTGGACTGGAATCACGAAAACGCTGATTCGCCGGCGTCCGGGCGGCTGCTGGTCTATCACATTGAGGTGCCGGGCACCTTGAATGTGCAGCCGTCGGTCTGTGTGGAGCCTCGCGTCAATTTCGTCTGGTCGATCCGCGGTCCTCTGCCCGGCGCTACGCCGGCCCCCACCTGCACCGCTCCCTATTGCCCGACGCCCCCGGCCTGCGCTCAGCCCTTCTGCTCGCCGCTCAACACCCCGGCGCCCGGCTATCAATATCCCTGGGAACTGCGCCGGGACGGCACCCTGGCTTTACAGCGCACCGAACCCCAGAACTTCGTCGCGTTGACCCTGGCCCGCGGCTGGCCGTACAACTTCCGGGTCTGGTCTCAGAGCTTTCTGGGCCCGATCGGCCCCGCCGAAGCCAACGTCGGCGTCTATCCCCGCGTTTTCAACCTCTGGTCCTCGGCTCAAACCGGCTGTTTCCGCCCGGGCGCCGACTACTTTGTCTGGGGCTATGAAGGCATGGCCCACAGCGCCAGCACCTTCAATGTGGCCATCCGCAGCCTGGTTACCAATACTGAAGTCTTCCGCAGCAGCCTGCCCCGGCTGACTGCCAGCCTGGCGCCGGCCGGATTGCTTCCTAACACCGCTTATCGCCTCTACGTCAATGCTACGGCTGCCGGCTGTAACTCCGGGCCCATCACGATGGACTTCACCACCTGCGCTCCGACACCGACCCCAACCCCCGGCTCGCCTACGCCCACCGCCACACCGACCAATACGCCAACTCCTACCGCTACCCCCACGGCCACCTACACTCCGTCTCCTACGGCTACACCGACTCGCACACCTACCGCTACGCCCACCCCCAAAGATACGCCGACTTCAACCCCTACGCCTACCGAGACGGCTTCCCCCACGCCGACGGCCACACCGACGCCCACGTTGGACCCTTCTATCACCCCCACGATTACCCCGCCCCCGGTCTATCTGCATAAGCCCGGCGGCTCCGTCTTTGTCCACGTCTATGAGCCCGGTATGCAAATCAAAGACCAGGAGGACTATGCCACCGACGACCTGATCTTCCTGGAGCTGCAACGCTGGGCCGGTCTGGCGCCGATCTTCAAACCGGATGCCCCGGCGCAAATCTGCGTCGGGACGATTTGCTATGACGGCGTGCTGACCACTACTCAGTTCATTGTGACCGGAATCGAACATCAGACCGGCAAACAACCGACCTTTGAATATCCCAACGGCATGACGATCAACTATCAGCGCCAGCACGCCGAAGGCGACACCAACTACGCCGTTTGCGAACATCTGTGGCTGCTGGAATTAAGCGAAGGCGGCTTTATGCCCCGCGATCCGGTCGGTTGTCCGCAAGCCGTGGCCCGCACCGGCTATCCCGGCACTTACAAAATCAGCGGTAATCTCTACATGAAGGCCACCTGGACCCTGCCTTTCGTTTATGAATACACCTGGAGCGTACCCATCAACTTCTATCTCGTCCAAGCTATACCGTATCCGATACTACCCGAAAGGACTCCCAGGCCTTAGCCTTTTCGAGGATCCGCCGGCAAAAAACCGGCGGGTCCTCGTTTATAGGCCATAGGGACCACTTTGGGAGATATCAGGATAGCCCAACATGGACAGGTTAAGAGAAAAAATTCACCGCCGAGCCGCAAAGATCGCCGAGAGGATAAAGAAAACTCTCTTCTACTCGGCGCTCTCGGCGAACTCTGCGGTGAATTCCTCCCGGTTTTAAAGGAATAGGACATGAGACGCAACACAGGTAACGCGATTACTCCGATGTTGATGAGCTGGTTTCAAGGCCTGCCCACCGGTGGGAAGATCGTGGTGGGTGGGTTGGGGGGCTTGAGTGTAGCCGTGCTGATCGGCGTCAAAGAGCTGGGAATTCCCCTCACGGATCTGGTCGGCTATGCCCCGGCCCTGGGTGTCACAGCCGTAGGAGGTCTGGGAGCGGGTCTCGGGGGCTGGTTCTGGTGGCAACAACGCCAACGCGCTCAGCAGGACGCCCAAAATGTGGAACTGGCCAAAACCGGTCGCACCTGCCTGATCCTGCCCCCGCGCGGGGATGTGCAACCCTGGAAAGCCATGGCCAGCCAGGCTCAGACCTTCGCGGGGCATGTCGCTACCGCGCTCCGCCAGTTCCCGGATTCCCACGTCGCTCTGGAAATTGTCGGCGCCTCCACCGGCACCGTCTTTCAGGTCTGGGCGCCCGAGAAGCTCTATCCGATCCTGGAGCAGCTGCTCCTGGCTTCTTTCCCGGAAGCTCAACTGCGCCAGCCTCACACTCTGCTCGATCGGCCCGACGCTCTGGCCGATCTGGCCAAGAATACCGCCTGGAGCCGGCTCAAGCTGGAACGCAACCCCGCCTACCCCCTCAAAACTGCGGGCGAATTCCCTGACGATGCTCTGGCCTCCCTTATGGCCACCCTGACCCGGATGCCCGGCATGGGCCGTATCGGAATCCAGTTGATCCTCAAGGCGCCCAACCGTAAATGGAACCAGGCCGGCTGGCAGGAAGCCCGCAAACTACGCCAGCAATCCAGTGAAATCCCCGCCGGCCAGCGCTCCGAGAGCTTCCGCCGCCGGCTGGAAGCCCTGGAACGCAAACTCGAAGCCTTGACCACGGTTTCGGCCAATGTGGTCATTTTTGCCGAACCTCGCTCGATGGCGCGCCTGCCGCAGCTGCGCATGGCTTTGACCAACTCAGTCGAAAGCGCCCACAACTACCTTAAAGAGACGGCGCAAGGCCAGGGCCCCGTGCCGCTCCAGGGACGCTATTTTGATCCGGGCACCGGCCAGGCTACGGTTTTCAGCGCGGACGAACTGGCTTCCCTCTGGCACCTTTCCCGCTCCGGGGATGCCATCACGGCTCGCGGCGTCTACCTGGCGCCTCCGCCCGAAGTCGTCACGCTGAAACGCCCGCCCTTCGATCCTCGTTTCCGCGTCCTCGGCGAGTGCCTGATGAAAACCGGCGAGAAAGGCTTTGCCCGCTGGCCCCACGGCTTCGATACCCTGGTCCATTCTTTCTGGTGCGGCCCCACCGGGATCGGCAAGTCCACCCTGCTGGCCTTCCAAATCGTCCAGGATCTCTGTGCCGGCTATGGCGCGATCTTGATGGAACCCCACCGCGATCTGACCCTCTCCGTCATCGATGCCGTCCCCCAGGATCGGCTGGGCGATGTCATCTGGATCAATCCGACCGGCAAGGACCGCAGCTTCGGGGTCAATTTGCTCGACTACGGCGGCGATCCCAACCGCCGGGAGATCGTCTCCGCCGACTTCAATGCCGTCCTGAAAAAGATGTTGGGCAACGACTATGAAGGAATCCGCATGGGCCGCCTGCTGCGCAATGCCATCCATGCCCTGGTCGAAGCCGAAGCCAAACCCACCATGCTGCACCTGCTGGCCTTCCTGCAATCCGCCGACTATCGAGAGACTGCCCTGGCCGCTGTCGAAAATCCCATTATTCGCGCCTTCTGGGAAGACGAATTTACCCAGTGGTCCGCTTCGGTCCAGTCCACTTCCCTGGGACCGGTCCTCAATCGCGTCGAACCGCTCCTCACCCGGATGATGACCCGGCATGTGGTCGCCCAATCCACGACCACCCTGCCGCTCCGCCAGCTGATGGACGCCGGCAAAATCATCCTGATTGACCTGTCGGCCAAAGACAAACGCATCGGCGACGACAACGCCAAAGCCCTGGGCACCCTGATGATTGCCCTGGTCTGGGCTGCCGCTTCATCTCGCGTCAAAGGCACCTATCCTCTGCCCACCTACTTCTGGGTGGACGAGTTCCAGGAATATGTGGCCGAAGACTTTGTGAACATCCTGGCCGAAGCTCGCGGGTTTGGCCTGGGCCTGAACCTGGCGACCCAATATTACGGCCGTCTGCCCGAATGGATGCGCCAGGCCGTCCTCTCGAACTGCCGCACCAAGCTCGCCGGCGCCATCGAAAGCCCGGATGAAGCCCGCCTGATGGAACGCATCTTCAGCGTCCCGGAATCTCAAATCCGCTCCCTGGACGCCTACACCTATTTGACCCGCGTCTCGGTCAATCGCCGGGCCAGCGATACCTTCACCCTGATCGGCCTGCCGCCTCTGGGCAAGAAAGCCGACCAGATCAATCCGGCCCAACTGCGCGAAGCCTTCACCCGGGCTCATCGCGGTCAACCGCCCATGCCCTCCGACCATGGCGCGATTCCTTTCGACTTCTTCGCCGGCATTTCCCCGCTGGACCCCACCGAACGCACTCAATGGACCCGCCATCAGACCGCCCTGCGTAACCTGGACTTAGCCGCTCGGGCCAAATATCTGGCCGCTCTTCCCGAAGCTGAATGGGAATCCTACCGCCGGTTACGTCGGCAGGCTGATCTCGAAGAATACCAAAACCTGCTGGCCCATCCCCATCTCGTTCCTGATCTACCCGACTTCGAGCTGCTCTCCGAAGCCGACCGCAAACAGGCCAAACCGCTGCCCCCTCAAGCCCGTCGCATTCGTCGGCTCTCTTCGCTCCAGGCCGAAGTCCCGCGGGATGAGATCGAAGCCGAACGCCTCCGTATCCGCGGCAGTTCTGAAGGGGCCTCCACCTCCTCCCGTTCTGCCGCTCAATCGCTCGACGACTTCTTACGCTGAGGCTATCCTTATGAATCCAATTTTTAACGCAAAGACGCCAAGAAGCAGAGACGCAGAGAAAGATAGGGAAACAGAAATCGCCCCCAGTTTCCCTCCATCTTCCAGTCTTCCGACCTTCCAACCTTCCATAAGCCTGTTGGTTCTAGCGTTGGTTACGATGTTGGTTTGGCTGTTGGTTTCCAGGCAGTTCGGAGTAAGTTCCGATCTGCCTACGGGCATAGGTCCGTACACCCGAAAAGCCCTTTTTCAGCTCCCTGAACGTTCCACTTTCTATAGCTACCGCCTTTTTTCTCTTTTTCTGGCCGGGAGGGAGCGTCGATGAGCCGCCTGACCCGTTCCGCCTGCCCGCCGAAACAGCCGTTGCCCCATGCGACTCAACGGCCTGAAGCGGCGATCAATTCGGCTTATCTCTCAGAACTGGCGTTGACCAGCCGCGATCGTCAAGTCCTGGAACACCTGGGGGAAATCGGCTATGCCACGACCGACCAGTTGGCCCGGCTCTTTTTCGGCCTGGACCGCCCGGCTTTGCTCTCGGCCCAACGTCGGCTCAAACAACTCTGGGAACGCCATATCCTGGACCGTACTCCTGGCCAGGATCTACTCCGTTACGGTCTGCCGTTACAACTGGTCTACTCGCCCGGGCTGGCCGGGGTGCGACTCTTGAGCGACGGCGATGAAAACCTGAAACTCCGCCGGGGAATCCACTTGCAGGCCCACAACGTGCTATTAGGTGAAGCCCTGGTCCGCCTGGCGTTGGCGGCTCAGACCGCCGGTTGGGAATCGGATTACCAGGGCGAACGCAGCGCTTACAGTCCCTTTCAATGGGAAGGCCAGTGGATCAAGATGCGCCCGGACGGCCGCCTGATCCTGCAACGTCCAGCTGACGAACGGACCCTCTCCTTTTTCCTGGAAATGGACACCAGCGTCAAGGAGATCGATGTCTACCTGGCCAAGATTTCCCAATATGAACGGTACTACCGCAGCCGCGCCTGGCAGGAACGGTATCGCACCTTTCCGGGAATTGCCGTCATCGTTTGGGCCGGGACGGATACCGGAGATCCGACCCGTTGCCCCCAACAGGCCCGGACCCGCCAGCAGCGCATCCTGGACCTGGTGCGGGCTCAGCGCAAAGATCGGGATTTGGTCTGGTTCTTTACCACGCTGGACCAGATCGGCACCGGCCGCTGGCAGGCCCTCACCGCTCAGGGGGAGATCCGGGAGACCCATTTCTTTGAAGGGCGGGAGCCGTGAAAACCGAACGCTCCCTTTACCGGCAGTTGCCGGTAGGGGCCGGGAATTGCCGGCAACCCCGCCGGTTTATTCTTTTATTCCAGCAGGTTGGGAAATATGCAGATCTCCCAACGTGGGGGCAGATTACGCTGTCTCCCTATCCCTCAATCCGGGCCAAATTGGGTTATGGACCGACAGCCCAATCTGCTCACTTGAACCTATCCGCACATATCCCAATCTGCGCACTTGAATCCATTCGTCCATACCCCAACCTGGGGCACCCTGATAAGTCCATGGATTTCCCAACCTGCCCCAGATTGCGCCATCCGTCTATCCCCCAAGGCGGGGACTTCCGTCAATCCACATTTTTGAGGTGAATTTCATGAAACGCCTGGTCATCCACTATTCCAATATCGTCGGGTTGCTTGTGCCGGACTCCCTGCTCGATTCGCTGCTGTTCTCCCTGACCGAACTGGAAGCCCGCGATCCGCATACCCTGCCCGGCGCCCCCACCGATTTGGGCGTGGGCATGTTGAAACATACCCGGCTCTGGATCGAAACTGAACGCGACAATGGCGGCCTGTCCCCGGCGGCCGTGGCCTACCTGGTGGGCGTTGGCTATGATACCGTCCTCTTTCGGCTCAAACGGGAAAACCTCACCACTCAGAGGCCGGGCCATCTGCTGGTCATTCCGCCGGCGTCTACGCTGCATCTGGCCGGCGATCGGCTGCTGTTGAATCCACCGGTTGCCTACCCAGAAACCGGCGCCGTGCATATTTTCCCCATTCCCCGCCCGGTGATGCGACTCCTGGCGCTGCACTGGCATTCCCTGCTGACGCCCGCCCCCTGGCGCGCGCTGGGGCAGGCGCTGGTCGAAGGATCTGAAACGCCCATTCCGGCCGCCCGGTTGGCCACCTGGCTGGATCGTCCCGAGACCCTGCCACAATTGGAGGAAGCCTGGGACGCGGATCCCCGTCCGGTCCTGCCGGTACGTGGACAGGCCTTTGCCGGCGACGATCTGGCCCGTTTGTGGTGGAATCATGCTGTGGTGGCCAACATCCCCTTTGGCTGGCCCCCGGAGGCCCGCCGATGACCACCCTTTTGATTGTCGAATCGCCCACCAAGGCTAAAGCCATCGCTGGCTATGCCGGACCCAGTTACCTGGCCCGCGCTACTTTCGGCCATTTCCGCGATCTACCTAAAGACGAGTTGGGGATTGATGTGGCCCATGCCTTCAAGCCCACCTATCACATCACCAATCGTAAAACGGTGACCATCCTGCGGGAAGCCATCGCCCGCGCCGATACCGTGCTGCTGGCCACGGATCCCGATCGGGAAGGCGAAGCGATTGCCTGGCACCTGGAAGAGCTGTTCCGCAAGGAACTCAAAGGTAAGACTGTTCGGCGCGTGACCTTCCACGAAATCACCCCGCAGGCTGTGCGCGCCGCGCTGGCTCAGCCCCGGTCGGTCGATGCCGATCTGGTCGAAGCCCAACAGGCCCGCCGCATCCTGGATCGGCTGGTCGGTTATACCTTGAGTCCTTTGCTCTGGAAAAATGTCCGGGGTCCGGCGGGGCTTTCCGCCGGGCGGGTCCAGACGGCGGCGCTGCGGCTGGTCGTCGAACGGGACCGGGAGATTGCGGCGTTCGTCCCCCGCGAATACTGGACCCTGGATGCGGAACTCTCCTGCCCGGATCAACCGCACTTCCGGGCCCGGCTGGCGGCCATCGACGATCGGCCGGCGGATCTGCCCACCGAATCGCTGGTCCGTGCCGTGATGCTCGATCTGGAGACTGCTGCCTATCAGGTGGCCGAGGTGCGCCGGGAACACAAACGCCGTCAGCCGCCCGCGCCGTTTACCACCAGCACCCTGCAACAGGATGCCGCCGCCCGGCTGCGCTGGGGTCCGAAGAAAACCATGCAAATCGCTCAAGAGCTTTTTGAAGGGCTGAACCTGCCGGAGGTGGGCCACGTCGGCTTGATTACCTACATGCGCACCGATTCCGTCCACGTCGCCCCCGAAGCTCAGGCCGCGGCACGGGAAACGATTGCGGCGCTCTATGGCGCTGAGGCTCTACCGGAAACACCGCCAATCCACACCACGAAAACCGCCAACGCTCAGGAAGCCCATGAGGCGATCCGTCCGACGGCGCCGGCCCGCCGGCCGCAGGATGAAAAGCTTCGCCCGGCCCTGACGGAAGATCAAGCCAAACTCTATGAGCTGATCTGGCGGCGTTTCCTGGCCAGCCAGATGCGCCCGGCGGTCTACGATGTGACCACGGTCCAGATCCGGGCCGCCGGCCGCTCCGGTGCCGGCTATCGCTTTCAGGCGGTGGGCCGGGAACTGCTGGAGCCGGGATTTTTAGCCGTCTATGGGGATCCCGGTGAAGACGCGATCTTGCCGCCGCTCTCAAAAGGAGATACCCTGGATTGCCACACGTTGATCCCCGAACAGCATTTCACCGAGCCGCCGGCGCACTTCACCGAAGCAAGTTTGATCGAAGAGCTGGAACGGCGGGGGATCGGCCGGCCCAGCACCTACGCGAGTATGGTCGAAACAATTCAAGAGCGAGGCTATGCGACTAAAAGCGGGCGGTCCCTGTTGGCCACTGAAGTCGGCAAGTCCGTTTGTGATTTCCTGGTCGCCCGCTTCCCTGACTTCTTCGATCTGGGATTCACCGCTCAGATGGAAGCCCGCCTGGATGAGATCGCCGCCGGCCGGGCTCGCCGGAATGCCGTCCTCAAGGAATTCTGGCAACCTCTGGAAGCCCGGTTAGGAGGTCCGTCAAAATGAGCTGCGACCATTGTGTCAAGGAAAGCGCGCCGGCCACTCTGGGCGGCGGAATGCCGCAGGACCAGAGCCGGGCGACCTGGGGCGGCAAGAAAACCGGGCAGGATCTCCGAGCCGAAGTCGATGCCCATCTGGAAGAGCTGGCGCAACTTACCGATGCAGCCCGCATCAGTGATGAGATGGGCAAATATCTTAACGTGATGTCGCAATTCCACCGTTATTCCCTGCATAACATCTGTATGATCCTGCGCCATCGCCCGGAAGCCACCAAAGTCGCCGGTTACAAAACCTGGCAAAAGGTGAAACGCCAGGTCAATCGAGGGGAGAAGGGCATTCCCATCATTGTCCCCCGGCCCTACAAAAAAGAGGGGAAAGATCCGCTCACCGGCGAGCGCAAGACCGAGGAAGGGGTCTATTTCGGGGTGGGCTATGTTTTTGATGTCGCCCAGACTTCGGGGGAACCATTGCCGACCGCCCCTGAATGGGACACGCAAGGGGAGGAAGGGGCCGAGTTGGGAAATCGCTTGACCGCCTGTGCCGAGCACTTCGGCGTGAGCGTGGAAGAAGCCGAACTGCCTTCGGGTTGTCAGGGCGTCAGTATGGGCGGGCGCATTGCGTTGCGTCCCGGCATTACCCCCCTGGGAAAGGCTACCACGTTGAGCCATGAGCTGGCCCATGAAATGCTGCACCAGGGGAATGCCGAAGCCTTCCAGGACCGCTCCGCTTCGGAAATGGAAGCCGAGGCTGTTTCCTATGTAGTCTGCCGGCATTTCGGACTCCAAACGAATGCGCCTAATTACCTGGCCCTCTGGCATGCCGACAGCAAGAAATTGCGGGAACGCATGGAACGTATCAGCGGCACGGCTCGCAAAATCATCACCTTTGTGGAAGAAGGCGGCGACAAAGCGCCGACCGAAGAAAGCGAAGGGGAATAATCCCCCGGATTCGATGGGAAAGGAACGCTGAAAATGGATGAACTGAACTGGTTGGACGACGGCCGCGGCCCGGATGGGGAGATCTTGCCTCCGCTGTTGGTCTACGATCTGACGACGGAAGAAATGGTAGCGCGCCTGGTGGCCGACAATGCCGCCTTGGGAGCCATGGTTCGGGTCCCGCAACGCGGACATAGCCGGGAAGGGTTGGAGGATGTAGCTCAGGTTTATGCTCAACAACTGCGGCTGCGGGAAGTCCTGACCGGAAAGTGCCGGGATGAAATGGAGCAGATTCTGTACCAAGCGGTGACGGTCGAACGCGAACCCTTATCGCTGCGGCCCCTGGGGTTGGAAGACCTGACCTTTGTTTCCTTTGCCCCGGTCTTGCAACGGTTGAGCCACTTCGGCTGGCGGGTGGGACTCCCGGAACGGGGGCGGGTGGAAGAATTCGAGACCCGGGATCCGGGCCAAGCCTTGAGCCGGGCTCAGGCCCTCTATGTCGCCTGGTGCGCCGATGAGGATGCCCGTTTTGACCAGGCCGTCCAAACCTTGCTGGAGGCCTATCCGGTTTCGCTCTTTCACGACTTCTGGCTGAAAGAGTTGGAACGGTCCGGCCATTGGGACCGGGGCGGCGGCTTCCATTTGCGGATGCTGGGCCATCACGACACCCAACAACTGGAAACCCCTTACCAATCCCGCATCATCGAAACCGCCCGGATCCGGGGGGTGCGGATTTGCGATACCCTGGCCCGGAAGGCTCAGGTACCGCCACCTTATCCCACCCCGGATCTCTTTCAAGCCCGCTGCTTTGGGGCGATCACACCGGCTGCGGTTTCCTGGACCGGCGCCACGACGGGGCTTCTGGGTGAGGTCCAGGCGCGCGGGCAGAAATTGGCGTTGGTGCGGCGAGAGGGACAGTTGCAAGTCCTGCCGGTCGGCGACAAACGGGCCAAGCTGCTGGTCGTTTCGGTCTGGGAACCTGTCCTGGAACTGTGGTTGGGTTGGGAAGATGGCCGGTCCGCCCTGGCCGCCTGGGCCATCCAAAGTACGTTGCCGGCAGAAAGGGGCGCGCATGTCTGATCGGTTTCCGTTTCAACCGGTTTACACCACGACGAGCGGTCAACTCTATCAAGGAGATTGTCTGCCATTCCTGCACAGCCTGCCGGATGCCGGCTTCGAGATGATCTTTGCCGATCCACCTTTCAACCTGGGCAAGGACTACGGCGCCGGCATATCCGATCATCGCCAGGATACCGATTATCTGCAATGGTCTCAGGCCTGGCTGGCAGAGTGCGTCCGACTCCTGAAACCGGGTGGGGCGCTGTTTGTTTTTCATCTGCCTCGCTGGCTGATCGAATACGGCGCCTTTCTCAACGGACAGGGAATGCAGTTTCGCCATTGGATTGCCTGCCGGATGCCCAAAGCCTTTCCCCGGGGAAAACGGCTCTCGCCGGCGCATTACGGGCTCCTGTACTACACCCGCGGCGCTCCGGCGGTTTTCAATCGGGTCTATGTTCCGATTCCCGTCTGCCGGCACTGCGGCGGCGAGATCCGGGATTACGGCGGCCAGCGCAAACACCTCAATTCCCAAGGGCTCAATTGCATGGATGTTTTTGAGGATACAGCCGACGTATGGGCTACGCCGGGCTGGACCACCGCCGAAGATCTGTGGGACGATGTGCCGCCGGTACGCCATGCCCGTACTAAAACCCGTCCGGCCAATGAACTGGCGCCGGTCCTGCTGGAGCGGCTCATTGCCCTGACCACGAATCCGGGCGATGCCGTACTCGATCCCTTCGGCGGAGCGGGCACCACGTATGTCGTCGCCGAACGGCTGGGACGGCGCTGGTGGGGGATCGAGTTGGGCGATACCGGCCCGGCGATCTGTCGGCTGGAGGCTTTAAAAGAACCACTCCCCCTTTAGTTGTTGATTCTACCCACATAGATGAAAGGAGATTCATGGACGAATCGTTGGACTTTGTACGCGGCCCCTATGGGGAAATCTTGCCGCCCCCGCTGGTCGGAGGACTGGATCCGGAGGAAGCCCTGGCCCAATTTCTGGACTTTACTGCCGCCGAGGGGCACCCGGTGAACCACCTGCCGACGCGCGGCGAAAGTCGCAAAGGGCTCATCAACCTGGCCATGCTCTACCACCATCAACTCAACTTGAAACGCGCGTTGAGCGGCGAATGGGATGATCCCGATGCCCTGCGTTTACGTCAGGCCGTTCTGGATGGCGAACCGCTGAGCCTGCGCCCCCTGGGATTGGAGACCCTGCACTTCTCCACCTTTGCGCCGACGCTGCAATGGATCGGCGGGCAACGCTGGCGTGTCGGGCAGGCCGACGCGGGCCGGTCGATGATTCTGGAAGGCGAGATCGGCTCCGCCCTGGAACAGGCCTGGGAACTCTATCGCCAGTGGAGCGAAGAAGAACGGGAGAGCTTCAACGCTTCCACCGATCGCCTGCTTTCCGGTCCCGAAAATCTCTATCACCTCTATGGCCGCAGCTGCATCCTCCAGGGCGAAGCCGTCATCCCCGCCGCCGGGGTCAAGGTGGAACGGTTGAACCATTACCTCTACCGGCTGACCACTCCCTTCGGCCAGCGGCTTTTCACCACCAGTACCCACGAACGAGCCATCCGCGTCGGCGAGGCCCTGGCCGAACGGCTGCGCCTGGAGATCCGCTACCCCGAACCGCTCGAACTGCAAACCGGGCTGCGCCGGCTGTTCGATACTCCACCGACCTGTACCTCTAAAGGAATCTGGACTCTGGGTCCGGTCCAGGCCGTCTGGGCGCCGGAAGGCAAACGTTGGGCCGTCCTGGAATTGGAGAAAACGCGCTACTTTCTGATCCAGCAAGCAGGAGAACTGCAGGTTATCCCGGCGCCGCCCACTAAAGGGCGCGCCGTGGCCACCAGCACCCTGCTTCCCCATCAAGTTCCCTGGCTGGAAGCTGCGGCAGAAAATCCGCTCTATCAAGAAATCTTCCTGGCCTACGCCGCTGTGCGGATCGCGGAATATCACCACGAACGGGAACTCCGCCAGGCCCGCCATACCCACACGATGAAAGGAATCCATATCCATGACGACCATGACTACGGACATGAGCATGAATCCGCTCACTGATCTCCATGCCACCATCCGTACCCACTGGCAGAAATATTGTCCCCGCCGGTGGGCCGAACTGGAAGCGGCGGGCCGATTGGATGAAGCCATCGCCGCCGCCGTTCAGAACACGGAGACCGCCGTCGATGAGCAGATGCAACGCGGGCACACCCTCTGGGAAGCCTGGGAAGCTGTGAGGGAGGAATGGGCCATTCTGCCGGCGGAAGAGGATGAGGAAGCCGAGGACTGGATCGAACCGTTCTTTTGGGAAGACGAACTGGACGAGGACGATGAAGAAGGAGTTGGCCTATGAGCTGCGGAACCTGCGCGATGGAAGCCGCGGCCACGCTCGCCGCGGTCGGTATTCCTGAAGATCAAGTGCTGGCCACCTGGGCCAACAAAACGGTCGGCATGACCTGGGAGTATCTACCCCGCTGCAAATATTGCGGCAAGTGGGTCAGTCCCCGGACCGGGGTCTGTAACTATGCCCGCTGTCCTCGCCGCGGCGAACAGGTGGCCCCCATTACCGGCTGGCCCCCGGAAGGGGTGGCCCTGCTGCGCCGCAAGGCGCATGTCGAAGCCATCCGCGAGGCCACCGGCCAGCTACCGCCGCCCAAACCGCTCACGATGGAAGAATGGGAAGCCTCCCTGGCCGAAGTTCAGGCTACCCTGGACGCCGCCGCGGCCGAAGCGGCAATGGAGCCCTATGTCAAAAATCAGGGCGATTATGCCATCACCGACGCGGACGCCATTGGGCAGGGCTCCCCCAAAGAAAAATGCCGGGCCAATCTGGACGCGATCCGGCTGCTCAAACAACTGGAAGCCGAAGACCGTCCGGCCACGCCCGAAGAACAGGCCCTCCTGGTCAAGTATACCGGCTGGGGTGGATTGGCGGGCGTCTTCGATGCCGGCAGCTCCTGGCGGCGGAGCGAATGGGAAAAGGAGTACAACGAACTCCATGAATTGTTGACCTCGGAAGAATGGCAATCTGCCCGGGCTTCCACCCCCAACGCCCACTACACTTCCCCCGAGGTGATTAAAGCCATGTGGCAGGCGCTGCAAGAAATGGGCTTTGAGGGCGGCAATATCCTGGAACCGGCCGCCGGCGTCGGGCATTTTCTGGGGCTTTGTCCCCCGGAAATTACCGGCAAATCCACCCGCGCCGCCGTCGAACTGGATTCTCTTTCCGCCCGCATTACCCAAAAACTCTATCCCAACGCCGCCGTCCATGCGACCGGTTTCGAGAAAGCCCCGCTCCCCGACAACTTCTTCGACCTGGCCATCTCCAACGTTCCTTTCGGCGACTATGCCGTCTTCGATCCGGCCTACAAGGGCGCCAAAAAGTACCTCAGCCGCTCCATCCATAACTACTTCTTCGCCCGTTCGTTGGATCGCGTCAAGCCGGGCGGCGTCGTAGCGTTCATCACCTCGCGCTATACGATGGATAGCGAAAATTCCAAGGTCCGGGAATATCTGGCTTCCCAGGCCGACTTGGTGGGGGCGATCCGCCTGCCCAACACGGCCTTCAAGGAAAACGCCGGCACCGAAGTGACCACCGATATCATCTTCCTGCGCAAGCGCGCCCCCGGGGATCCGCCCGGCGACGACAGCTGGACTCAAAGTCCCGCGACTCCCATGGCCGACGAGCAGGGCGTCAAGAGCAACGAGCATCTCAATGCCTATTACCATCAACATCCCGAAATGATGCTGGGCAAGATGGAAGTCAGCGGCACGATGTACCGCGGGCGGCAGCCCCAACTGGTCCCGCATCCCGATCGGGATTTCAAGACCGAACTGGCGACTGCGGTTTCACGTTTGCCGAAGGACCATGTTTTCCACACCGGCTCCCAACACTGTCCCAACTGCGGCGGTTTCCTCAATGCCGCCGGGATCTGCAACAACCCCAACTGTTCCAAGATTCCGGTCTTTCAACCCCAAAGTATGGGGCGGCGCAAAAACGGCGCTTTCGTGAAAGGCGACGACGGCAAGGTCTACCAACATCGCCACGGCTTACTGGAGGATGCCGGGCTGAAAGACAAAGACCAGGCTCGCGCCGCCGAAATGATTGCTATCCGCGACGCGGCGCGGGAAGTCCTGCGCTTGAACGTCGAAGGCGCCGAGGATGCCGACCTGGCCGCCGCTCAGGCCCAACTCAATGCCCTCTATGATGAATTTGTGCAAAAATACGGCCCGCTTTCCGATCCCAAGAACCGCCGCCTGCTCAAGACGGATCCGGATCTCCCCTTCCTGATGGCGCTGGAGAACTATGATGCCGAAGCCAAAACCGCCCAGAAAGCCGCCCTGTTTTCTGAACGCACGATCGGCCGCCAGTTTCAGCCCGATCATGCCGACTCCGCCTATGATGCCCTGCTGCTTTCCCTGAATGAAAGCGGCGCCATCGATTGGCAACGGATGCAGGCTCTCACCGGGCTGAGTGAAGCCGAACTCCAGGCCCAACTGGCCGGGCAGATCTACCGCAATCCGGGCGGCCACTGGGAATCCGCCGATGAGTACCTCTCCGGCGATGTGAAAGCCAAACTGGCCGAAGCGGAAGCCGCCGCGGCCATTGATCCGGCCTATTACGCCAATGTAGAAGCCTTGAAAGCTGTCATTCCCCCCGATCTCCAGCCCTCGGAAATCAAGGCCGCGCTGGGCAGCGTCTGGGTCCCCGCGGCCACCGTCGAGCAATTTGCCAAGGAAATCTTCGGCACCGGTTACTACAGCTTGCAAATCCGGTACATCGAACCGCTTTCGCAATGGTCGGTCACCAAACCCTTCAATTTCCATTCCCCAGCCGCTTCCACGAAATGGGGCACCCAACGGGTAGACGGGGTAGCCCTGCTGGAGCAGGCCTTGAATGGCCAAATCCCCACCGTGACGGACCCGGATCCCCTGGACCGGGACCGCCGCATCGTCAATGCCGCCGAAACTCTGGCCGCCCGCGAAGCCCAGGGCAAGCTCATGGCCGAATTCCAGAAATGGCTGTGGGAAGATCCCCAGCGGGCGGAACGGATGGCGGCGATCTACAACGAGCGCTTCAATCGCTACGTCCCCCGCAGCTATGACGGCTCTCATCTGACCCTGCCCGGCACCGCCGCCGATATGCCGACCTTGCGCAAGCACCAAAAGGATGCCATCTGGCGCGTCGTTTCCTCGGGCGGATCCACCTTGCTCGGGCATATCGTCGGCGCCGGCAAAACCTTTACTATGATCGGCGCCGGCATGGAACTGCGCCGCCTGGGCAAGCGCAAAAAGGTCATGTACGCCGTTCCCAATCACATGCTGGAGCAGTTCGGCGGCGATTTCCGGCGCATGTATCCCGGCGGTAAGATTCTGTTGGTCTCCGCCGAAGATCTGGGCAACGCCGAAAAGCGGGCCGAAACCATGAGCCGGATCGCCACCGAAGATTGGGATGGCGTCGTCGTGACCCATTCCGCCCTGGAAAAGCTCCCGGTGAGTGACCATACCTACAATTCCTTCCTGCGACAGGAAATCGATGCCCTGGACGCCTACTTGACTGAAGAACGCTCCAGCAGCAGCAGTCGGGATGAGGCTTCCCGCCGCACCATCAAAGAAATGGAAAAGGCCAAAAAACGACTGGAAGCCAAGCTGGAAACCCGCGCCCATGCCAAAAAGAAGGATGAAACCCTCACCTGGGAAGAGTTGGGCGTCGATCAACTCTTCGTGGATGAGTGCCACAAATTCAAGAATTTATATTTCCCTACCCGGCGCACCCGGGTCGCCGGCATTCCCCAAAACGACAGCGCCCGCGCTTTCGATATGTACATCAAAACCCAATATCTCCAGCGGCGTTGTCACTGTGGCGCTTTCGTTGGCCCGGATGGCGTTTGCACTCGTTGCCACGGCAAAACTGCCATTGAAGAAGGCGGCGTCGTCTTTGCCACCGGCACCCCGATTGCCAACACTGTCGCTGAAATGTTCACCATGCAGCGCTATCTCCAGGGCGAACGGCTGCGCGAGCTGGGATTAAGCCACTTCGACGCCTGGGCCGCCCAGTTCGGCGAATCGGTCACGGCACTGGAAATGAAACCCACCGGCGACGGTTACCGCGAATTCACCCGCTTCGCCAAATTCGTCAACGTCCCGGAACTGCTGCGGATCTTCTCCGAAACCGCCGATATGCGCATGGATCCCGAAGCCCTGGGATTGGATCGTCCGGCCCTGACCGGCGGCAAGGCCACCACTATCGCCGCTCCGCCGTCCCAGGCCATGAAAGACTTCCTGCAGGAGTGTTCCAAGCGGGCCGATCGGCTGGCCAACGTCAAACCGGAAGAAGACAATATGCTCAAGATCGTTTCCGACGCCAACAAAGCCGCCCTGGATATGCGCCTGGTCCACCCCGATCTCCCCGACGATCCGCATTCCAAGGTCAATCAGGCCGCCGGCCAGATCGCCCGGATCTACCGCGACACCACGGGCGTAACCGTGCCGGGAACGGAAGGTACCCAAGACATGGCCCAAATCGTCTTCCTGGACAGTTCGATCCCCGACGGCAGCGGCGGCTTCAATGTCTACCAGGACCTGAAAGACAAACTCCTGGCGGCGGGGATTCCCCGCGAACAGATCGCCTTTATCCATGATGCCAAGACCGACGAGGAAAAACTGGCCCTCTTCGAGAAGGTCAATGCCGGCAAGGTGCGGGTCCTGATCGGCTCTACTGAAAAAATGGGCAGCGGGACCAATGTCCAGCGCCGCCTGGCCGCCTTGCATCACCTGGATGCGCCCTGGCGGCCGGCAGATGTGGAACAACGGGAAGGCCGTATTTTGCGGCAGGGAAATATCAATCGAGAGGTGGGGGTCTATCGCTACGTCACGGAGGAATCCTTCGACGTGTATCGCTGGCAGACTTTGGAATCCAAGGCCAAGTTCATCGCGCAAATCACCTCGGGCAAGATGACCGAACGCAGCGCCGAAGACATCGATGCCATCACCCTGGGGTATGCCGAAGTAAAGGCCCTGGCCACCGGCAACCCGGTCATTGTGGAGAAGATCAAGACCGAAGGCGACCTGCGGAAACTCCGCTCCCTGCAATCAGCCTGGCAGAACAAAGTCTACCAGATGCGCCAGGGAATTCGCCTCGCTCAGGAAAACATTCGCACCGTCCAACATACCATTGCCGAGCTGAATGCCGGGCAGAACCTGGTTTCCCAACGCGGAACAGACTTTGCCGCGGGTTTCAACGGGCGCACCTATACCAAACGGGAAGAGGCCGGGCAGGAATTCCTTAAGCTCTATCAAAAAGTCGCCGAAGCTCCCCAGACCCTCGATCCCACCATGATCGGCCGGATCCGCGGCTTTCCCATTTTGATCGAAAAACGGGGCCCCAACCTGGTGCCGGAAGTCAGTGTGGAGGTCACACCCCGGCTGCGAATTCCGATCAAGGAGTTGAGTTCCTCGCCGTCGGGCAACATGACCCGGTTGGAGAATGCCGTCGATTCCCTCCCCGGACGGATTCAAGGCCATGAAGAGCACATCGCCCAGCTCAAAGGCACCATCCAGCAGAATACCGAAGAGCTGGGGCGACCTTTTGAACATGCGGAAAAGATGGCCTATCTGGAATCCCGGCTGAGCGATCTGACCGCTCAAGTGGAAGCCTTGGGGAAGGACGATCCCAGCAAGAAGCAGACGGCAGCGAGTGCGGAGGAGGGGTAGAGGGGGTTTACAAGATTCCTCCCCGGGTTTTCAGACCTGGGGAGGAATCTAAATCAGTCAAGAGTTTTTCTTTTAACTCATGCCCTCAATTTTATGGTTCATCGATCGGCAAATTAGGACAGGTAGCACGGTAGGGGGCCAGATCTCCGATGTATTGGTTCCACTCTTCACGGGTCAGGTTGCGATTGACAGTCTGACAGGCACAAGCCTTCCATGATTTTGGATCGATGTTCCACAACATTATCGTTCCATCAACACTACTAGACACCAAAGTAAGGTTCTCGGTAAAAGGACTGAAAGCAAGACTATACACCGTTCCCTTGTGTCCAGTCAATGGATTCCCCAACATTTTTCCCGTTGCTACATCCCACAGAATAATCGTTCTGTCCTCACTTCCTGATGCCAGGATCTTTCCATCCGGACTAAAAGCAACACTGTAAACTTCATTATGATGTCCAGTAAGCCGGGCATGGATAGTGTATGTCAAAGGAGAATCCTGGATTTTCCAGAGAACTACAGTGTGATCGGCACTGCCGGATGCCAAATATTTACCATCTGGACTAAAGGCAACGGTACGCACATAACTATCATGGACATTAGCATTACCACTTCTCAAAACCATGCTAAAAGGGGATGTCTGATTCAAATTCCATAAAATTAGAGTCCGATCCTCTCTCCCTCCTGAAGCCAAAAGCGTCCCTTTGGGATTAAAGGCTATAGATTCTATAGTCGATTGATGACCATAAAGAACTTTTTTGTTCGACGGAATACCATTAGTTATATCCCATAGAATTATCGTTTTATCGTCACTAGCCGAGGCTAAAGTTCGTCCATCTGCACTAAAAGCTAAGCTTTTTATGGCACCCTGATGCCCTAAAAGTGTAATTTCAGAAGTTATACTTAATGTGTTTCCCGATCCTAATTGCCACAAATGAATATTTTGATCTCCAGCATCTGAGGCCAGGATAGTTCCCTCAGGATTAACAGCAATTCCCCAAGTCTGATGGCGAAACCCGGTGATGGTAATCTCTTGCCCTAAAGTGATAGCTCTCCCATAACATTCACTGTCTGCCCAATGGGTAGCTGAAAATACAGTTGTAAATTCAGGTTCCGCTATAACATCCCACAAATGCAACGTGGAATCTTCCTGACTTGCTACCAATTTGGTTCCATCAGCGCTAAAAGCGATGCGACGGACTGAACTCCGCTGGTTCGCTAGCAGCGTACCTAATCGTTGCCGGATTTCCAAATCCCAGAGAATAACTGTACTATCACCGCATCCCCACACACGCGAAACGCCGTCTCTCTCAAGCCAGCACAATAAGATTCCCTTGTTAGAAGAGAGAAGCTGCTTCCCATCCGGGCTGAAAGCCAGATCTTGTATTGAGCCACTATGACCAACTAAAGTATTTATTAGTTTTCCGCTTGACATATCCCATATCTTAATCGTGCCATCAGTATTGCCAGAGGCCAATGTAGTTCCATTTGGGCCTACTGCCAAAACTGAAACTGGGCTATCACTTTCAGTAAGTGTCATTTTTGATGTAGCGCCTAAAGTTGGAGAAGTTGATATTTCACATACATAGATGAGCCCGTTTTTGTGTCCACCTATTACAAGCGTAATATCAGGAGAGTTGGGAACAAAGGCTATCCCATGCATAGAACCAAAATCTTCTGCTCCATTCATAGAATTACAACCTTTTGTCAGTGTTAAACTTAGCGGATCTGAAGCTTTTACATCCCATAATATTACAGATCGATCTGTATTAGCTGTTGCCAATATTTGTCCATCTGGACTAAAAGCCAAGTCATTTATAGGACCTTTATCTCCGGATAGTACAATCGGCCTCGATAAATGTTTCATATCCCATAAAAAAGCCTTCCCACTGGCACTACCTGCTGCCAATTCTGATCCGTCCCGGCTAAAAACAACCTCATTAATTGCATAGTTATCTACTGGCAAAGTAGAAGAAACTGTGAATGTTTCATTTCCAACTTCCCATAACATGACCTGACCGAACCCCGCCGTTGCAAAAGTTCTGCTATCTGGGCTAAAACCCATGCTATATATAGAGCAGCGATTTTCTTTATCTTGAGGTTGCCATAAAGTTTTCACGAGACCAGTGGTCGTATTTTGAAGCAGAATCCTACAATTCCATGAACCAGATGCGATCCATTTCCCATCCGGACTAAAAGCCACACTGGACACAACGGAATCGTGCCCTCTAAAGAAAACTATCAACTGCGAATGAGATTCTAATGCAGACAGCAGACTTCCTCGAGTTTGAAAAGTATCCTGTCGGTTAAAAGCTTCAACACCCAATAACAAAGATAGATCGTACTGCCAGTCAGGTAAACTCATTGATTCAGCAGCCATCCGACTGGTTGTGGAAAATTCCCATCCCATTCCTGCTAATACCGTCAATACCAGGAAAACTGCCAACGTAGCTGCCATTCCTATAAGAATTTTCTGTTGCAGCAAAGCTTTTGCCCGTTGCTCCCGCTCGCGTAAAGCAATGCCAGCCTGAATGTACTCTTTTTCTAATGGATTCAGCTCTCCTGGCCGCTTCTGTAACCAGAACTCTGCTTCTGTTAGCAGTTTTCCACGCAACAGGGTACTCTCATCCCGAGATTTTGATTTCCATGTTTCCCGTTGTGCATCCAGCCATTGCCGCCAAAGACCAAACTCACGCTGTTCTGCGATCCATTCTCGCAATTTTCCCCATTGGTGCAATAAAGCATCATGAATAATTTCTACTTTGACTACTCCACCTTCATCGATAGTAGTCAACAAACGGGCATCAGCTAGCTCCTTCACTAATCGATGTGAAAATTCTACTTCAGATGCTGCTCCTGCTAATTCCTCCAAAGTACAACGACGCCGCGTATCACCCACATCAGTTTCACCATAATAAACCAATCGAGTCAAAATCCGCCGGGCCAGCACCCGCTCTTCCTCTCCCATCTGCCCAAAAGCCTTATCGGCCCATAATCCCATCGCCCCGGCCACACGGCCCACCGCCACGTAAGCCGATTGAGTTAGCCATCCATGTTTCTGGCGTTCCCACAACTGCGTTAATGCCGATTGCAGCAAGGGCAAAGGTTGGTTAACTGTCTTGATTTCCGTCGTAATTATCTCTACCAATCCGGGCTCAAAACACAGTCCTACTTTATCCGCCGGTTTAACAATCGCTTCCTGAAATTCCGCTGCTTCTAAGGGCAATACGTTGACCACATTTTGATCCAACAACCTTCCCAAAGGTGAGCTTTGCAGGTAACCATAGAAATCCGCCCGCAAGGCTAACACGACCTTGGCCAGTACATAGCTTTCAATCAACTTCTGCAATGCTTCCAGAAAAGGCGTCCGCATTTTTGCCGGCGTGAGTGTAAACAACTCCTCAAACTGATCAATGAACAGCAGCAAAGGCTTCCCTTCCGTTGCCTGGACGATCTCTTTCTCTGCCAGCCCTGGCAATCCAACTGCCTGAAGTGCTGCCCACGGATCCGCTCCTGGCCGAAAAACTACCACATTCCAATCCTGCGGCAATCGTGGCAACAATCCCGCCTGGACCACCGAGGATTTGCCGCTTCCCGAAGATCCCACCACAGCTAGAAAGCATTGTTGCCGAGTCCGCTCCAACAGTTCCTGGATCAACTTCTCCCGACCAAAGAAAAAGTCTGCATCCTCTGTCTTGAACGCAGCCAGCCCGCGATACGGATTGACCAGACTCCAAATCGGCTGCCAAAGTTGGCCATCCTGTAAGCGCATAAACAACACTGGTACTCCAGCATCCGATCGATTAACTGAAAGCAGATTGCTTCGTGCTCTATTGAGTGCCACATCTACCCGGCCATGCTGGACTAATTGTTCATAAAAGACCCGAGTAAGTTGCCGGGCGCTGTCCACCGTTATCGTATCTTGCATGGCCACAACTGCCGGTATTCCCACAGAAAGTAAACCATGTTCCACTCCTACCATGGCAGCACTATGGCAGGCCTCCAGAACCACCAAACGAGGGCGCTGCTTTGATCCCAATCTCTGAAACAGGGAAACGATATCGGCTTCTGCAACAGGAGACGCGGCGTCCGTTGTGTCCTGGAAATAAAGCTCAGTCTGCTGTTTAGATCGGTTAAACGCTCCATGCCCTACAAAATGCAGCACTTGATAACCCTCTCCCAAAGCAGTCTCCAGGCGATCCAGAGTCACAGGCGCAAAGAGAAAATCAAGCTGGACATATTTGGGGCTTAATTGCTGAAAAGGAGTTTCTAATAACGCTTGTTCCGTAGATACATCCAAAGGGAATGACTGATATTGTTCCAAATCGCTGGGATTGGAAATCACAACCAGAACTTTTAAGGGATGAACACTCAACGGCTCATCTAAAGGGACATCGGTCAGCCAGTAACGGGAAAAGGGAGTCGCGGCATCCGCGGCGAAGAAGGTTTTGTCATCAGAAAGCAGTTCCCAAGGGAGCATGTGCAATTCAGGGGCTTCAGCATCCAATCGCAAGCGAAGCCGGCAATGCGGGGATCGCTCTATTGCTCTAGCCCAGGAGGTTTTGAAATTGGGATCGGCAAAGAACCAGGATTGCAGAGCAGAAGCATTGTTGGCAGGAAGATCGAGGCTCAGCCAGCCGCGTTCATAGTGCAATTCGTGGTTCAGAGTCAACTCAACAGGGTAACCGGATTCCTCGCGTTTGAAGATGCGGATTTCCAGGTCGGCGTAGTCGAAATGAAAACCAATATTTTGCGACATATACCCTCCACGAAGTTAGATATCAGCGTATAAAATAAATGCTTTCAGGTGGTTAAAAATTCAAGGAGTAGGAGTGGGCTCAGGCTCAATTGGCAAGTTAGGGCAGGTGGCACGGTAAGGTTCATTTCCGAGGTACTGTTCCCATTCCTCTTTAGTTAAATTACGAACAAAATTTTCACAAGCCTGTGTGGCCAAATCTTCAGGGCTCCACCACCAAACTCGCACCAACCCGCGTGTACAAAGATCCCCCTGTACCGCATCACATCCACCCGAAATCAACCGCCGCCCATCCGCACTAAATGCTACATCGGTTACTCCTCCTGCATAAGTCATCCGACTTACTTCCTTTCCAGTCATTGCATCCCATACTCGGGCCGAGCCCCTCGTACAACTCTTTCCACTCCACCTATCACATCCACCAGAAGCCACCCATTTTCCATCCGGACTAAAAACCGCAGAATATACATACTCTTCATGAGCCATACGTGATACTTCTCGACCTGTTTCTACTTCCCATGTCCCTACATTACCATCGCCACCTGCAGCCACTACCAAGTGTCCATCAGGACTAAAGTTTACAATATGAACGCCCCCTTTATAAGTCATCTGAGATACTTCTTTACCAGTCGTTACATCCCATACTCGTGCAGTCCCATCTAAACTTCCGGAAGCTATTTGTTGATCATCCGGGCTAAATGTCACAGTTTCCACATATCCCTCGTGGATCATTCTGGTAATCTCTTTCCCCGTCGTTGCATTCCACACGCGTACCATACCGTCATTCCCACCAGAAACAACGCGCCGTCCATCATGACTAAATGCCACGGACAGCACACCACCATCATGAATTATTCGTGACACTTCGATTCCGGTTATTGCGTCCCATACCCGTGCTGTTCCCCTAATGCACGTCTTATTATTTTGCTCATCACACCCCGCTGAAACCACCCATTTCGCATTAGGACTAAAAGCCACAGCCACTACATTAACCCCATGAGTCATCCGCGATATTTCTTTTCCGGTTTCTGTTTCCCATACCCGTGCAGTACCATCATTTTCACCAGAGACAATATATTGCCCATTGGGACTCAATGCCATTGTCAATATACCGTGTCCTTGCTCTCTTTGCCATATCTTCGTGCTATCAACCATATTCCATACCTGTAAAACTCCATCCCATCCACCGGAAACTACCCATTGCTCATTTCCACTGAACTCAACAACATTCACTATATTTTTAGAAATCATCTGTCTCCACCCTGCATTTGTTATAACTTCCCATACGCGCACAGTGCCATCATCCCCGCCAGAAACCAATAGTCGCCCATCTGGGCTAAACGCTACAGAATTCACACCTTCACCATGGATCATCCTTGCAAACTCTTTTCCTGTTTTTGTATCCCATAAACAGGCTGTCCCATCCCCACTTCCCGAAACCCACCACTGTCCATCAGGACTAAAAACCACTGTTACCACATATCCTTCATGTTCCATCCTGGCAATCTCCTTCCCAGTCATCGCATCCCACATGCGCGCTGTACCGTCCGAACTGCCTGACACTACCTGTGTCCCATCTGGAGAAAAAGCAACCATCCACACTTCACTCTCATGAGTCATTGATAGCATCATATTTCCAGTCGCCACATCCCAGATCCGAACTTTGTGATCTTCACTACCTGAAACTACTCGTGTTCCATCGAAACTAAAAACAGCAGTTCGTATCCCCATTTTTTCATGGGCCATTCGAACATTTTCTTGTCCGGTTGCCATATCCCATACTCCAATTGCATCCCCACCACCTAAAAGCACCTCTCGCCCATTCCTACTGAAGTCAACAACCCACACAGGACTCGCCTGAGTCACTGATACTACTTCTTTTCCAGTTGTCACATTCCACACGCGAGCCCCGCCGCTTACATCTCCTGAAGCTATCCATTGTCCATCTGGGCTAAAAGCCAAAACTCGAACCTCACCATTGTAAAACGTCTGGGAAGTTTCCCTCCCTGTCGCAAAATCCCATATTTTTACGATACCAGCTACACATTTGGAATTATTGTCCAACTTATCACATCCCCCAAAAGCCATCTGTTGGCCGCTAGAATTGAAAGCCACAACTCTCACATTAATTCCAGAATTTCTACTCATTACTATTTTCCCTGTCATAGTTTCCCACACTCGAACCGTGCCATCTAAACTACCCGAAGCCACCCACCGACCATCAGGACTAAAAGCTACAGATGTTACTTCTTCTTTATAAGTCATCCGTGTTATCTCATGGGGCAATAAAAACAAAGCTTCATTTAAAACCTCAGAACTGGAACTTTCCGGATAACGTTGCAACGACTCTAATGATAACAAAACAGCACGAGACAGTTGACTAGGTTGTCTATCCCATATATCTCGTGCTTGTGCAGCTAACTGTCGGGCCAGTGCAATCTGCACTTGAGCTTCTGCCGTTGCCTCAGCATCTAAAGCACGGGTTGCTTCTGCCAAGGCCTCAGCTTGTGCAGTAGCCCGTGCGTTTTCCTTTAAAATTGAGGATCGCCATCCCATCCCTGCTGCTACTGTCAACACCAGAAAAACCGCCAATGCGATTGCCATCCCTCCAAGAATTTTCTGTTGCAGCAAAGCTTTTGCCCGTTGCTCCCGCTCGCGTAAAGCAATGCCAGCCTGAATGTACTCTTTTTCTAATGGATTCAGCTCTCCTGGCCGCTTCTGTAACCAGAACTCTGCTTCTGTTAGCAGTTTTCCACGCAACAGGGTACTCTCATCCCGAGATTTTGATTTCCATGTTTCCCGTTGTGCATCCAGCCATTGCCGCCAAAGACCAAACTCACGCTGTTCTGCGATCCATTCTCGCAATTTTCCCCATTGGTGCAATAAAGCATCATGAATAATTTCTACTTTGACTACTCCACCTTCATCGATAGTAGTCAACAAACGGGCATCAGCTAGCTCCTTCACTAATCGATGTGAAAATTCTACTTCAGATGCTGCTCCTGCTAATTCCTCCAAAGTACAACGACGCCGCGTATCACCCACATCAGTTTCACCATAATAAACCAATCGAGTCAAAATCCGCCGGGCCAGCACCCGCTCTTCCTCTCCCATCTGCCCAAAAGCCTTATCGGCCCATAATCCCATCGCCCCGGCCACACGGCCCACCGCCACGTAAGCCGATTGAGTTAGCCATCCATGTTTCTGGCGTTCCCACAACTGCGTTAATGCCGATTGCAGCAAGGGCAAAGGTTGGTTAACTGTCTTGATTTCCGTCGTAATTATCTCTACCAATCCGGGCTCAAAACACAGTCCTACTTTATCCGCCGGTTTAACAATCGCTTCCTGAAATTCCGCTGCTTCTAAGGGCAATACGTTGACCACATTTTGATCCAACAACCTTCCCAAAGGTGAGCTTTGCAGGTAACCATAGAAATCCGCCCGCAAGGCTAACACGACCTTGGCCAGTACATAGCTTTCAATCAACTTCTGCAATGCTTCCAGAAAAGGCGTCCGCATTTTTGCCGGCGTGAGTGTAAACAACTCCTCAAACTGATCAATGAACAGCAGCAAAGGCTTCCCTTCCGTTGCCTGGACGATCTCTTTCTCTGCCAGCCCTGGCAATCCAACTGCCTGAAGTGCTGCCCACGGATCCGCTCCTGGCCGAAAAACTACCACATTCCAATCCTGCGGCAATCGTGGCAACAATCCCGCCTGGACCACCGAGGATTTGCCGCTTCCCGAAGATCCCACCACAGCTAGAAAGCATTGTTGCCGAGTCCGCTCCAACAGTTCCTGGATCAACTTCTCCCGACCAAAGAAAAAGTCTGCATCCTCTGTCTTGAACGCAGCCAGCCCGCGATACGGATTGACCAGACTCCAAATCGGCTGCCAAAGTTGGCCATCCTGTAAGCGCATAAACAACACTGGTACTCCAGCATCCGATCGATTAACTGAAAGCAGATTGCTTCGTGCTCTATTGAGTGCCACATCTACCCGGCCATGCTGGACTAATTGTTCATAAAAGACCCGAGTAAGTTGCCGGGCGCTGTCCACCGTTATCGTATCTTGCATGGCCACAACTGCCGGTATTCCCACAGAAAGTAAACCATGTTCCACTCCTACCATGGCAGCACTATGGCAGGCCTCCAGAACCACCAAACGAGGGCGCTGCTTTGATCCCAATCTCTGAAACAGGGAAACGATATCGGCTTCTGCAACAGGAGACGCGGCGTCCGTTGTGTCCTGGAAATAAAGCTCAGTCTGCTGTTTAGATCGGTTAAACGCTCCATGCCCTACAAAATGCAGCACTTGATAACCCTCTCCCAAAGCAGTCTCCAGGCGATCCAGAGTCACAGGCGCAAAGAGAAAATCAAGCTGGACATATTTGGGGCTTAATTGCTGAAAAGGAGTTTCTAATAACGCTTGTTCCGTAGATACATCCAAAGGGAATGACTGATATTGTTCCAAATCGCTGGGATTGGAAATCACAACCAGAACTTTTAAGGGATGAACACTCAACGGCTCATCTAAAGGGACATCGGTCAGCCAGTAACGGGAAAAGGGAGTTGTGGCATCCGCAGCGAAGAAGGTTTTATCGTTAGAAAGCAGTTCCCAGGGGAGGGCATGTAGTTCAGGAGATTCGGCATCCATACGTAAACGCAACCGGCAACGCGGAAATTGAGCCATTGCTTTGGTCCAGGAGGTTTTGAAATTGGGATCGGCAAAGAACCAGGATTGCAAAGATGAAGTATTGCCAGAAGGAAGGTTCGCGCTCAGCCAGCCGCGTTCATAGTGCACTTCGTGGTTCAGGGTCAGCTCAACGGGGTAGCCGGAATCCTCGCATTTGAGGATGCGGATTTCCAGGTCGGCGTAGTCGGAGACATTTGAATGCGAATTAGTAAAGGCCATATCGCCTCCACAAAAGGGAAAAATGGAGAAGAATCAATAACTTGCGTTGAAGTTACTGTTAGAGTAGCACAATTCAACGAAACTGCAACGTCTTTGTCTTGAAAAACCTGCAAGAATCATAGCTATATGAATAGCACTTCTCCGTCCTGCTTTTAGAAGGTTTGCCGACAAATGAAAGCGAATTACAATCCTTCTCACATCAATCAAGAAGGCGGAACCATGCCCTACCAATATCGCATCACAAAATACAATCCCCAAAACCGAAACGCCCGGGGAAATTATCTATTGGATGAATGGACCGCTTTCTCGGACATTGGAAAAGTATTCAACGGCCAGCGTCTGGACGAGGAAACCTATTACCATACTGAAGATGCTTACGTCTCATCCGCTCTGGCCTTTTTGAATGAAGCCAGAATTCGGGTTCTGATTCTGGCTTACCTTGAAAATCACCGAGGTACCCAGGTACCCGGACTGGAGTTGCGTAAAGGCAAAGCTTACCCGCTTCAGGAAGCGGATCGCCTATTTCGATTGATCCTTCGGGAAGCGTTCTGGGGGAAATTCAAAGGCCGGGGTAAGAGCTATATCCATTTCGGCTGGGATTATTATATGTACCTGGCCGTCCCCAGTTACTGCCCACAAGCCATCGCCTATACAGAACAGCAAGGGTTGTTTGTGGAAGAATTCGAGTCGCCTTACCTGAAATAACCGCCTACAATTTCGCACAGGGACCCACCACCACTTGACGTATAATCAACAATGTACGTTTACCGCATGCGCCCAAAGGCCTTAAATTGTCCTCAAAAGGGCCATTTAAGGCCCTTTTTCCCCTTAAAAAGTCATCGTATAATTTTTTAGAAGAGTCAGGAGGCCAGCATGACGAACTATCTGGATGAATTTACCACCTACTTGCAGAAACTGGACCGCAGTCCTTTAACGGTGAAGGGCTATCGCCATGACGTGGAAATCTTCTTCGCCTGGCTGGAAGAACGACTTGAGCGGTTTATCCCCTTGATTGAAGTAACGCCCTTCGATCTGCAAAAGTATCGCAATTCACTGGAAGGCAGCAAACCTTCCATTATCAATCGACGCCTGGCCGGTCTGCGAGCCTTCTTTGCCTGGGCCAAAAAGCAAGGGGTGATCAGCAGCAATCCAGTGGACGATATCAAAGGGATCAAGCAAGATGATAAAAGTCCCCAAGCTCTGTCCCGGCAGGAGATTTACAAAGTGCAGCGGGAAGCCGCCGCCCGGCGTCAATTAGCTCAAGCCAAAGCCGGGCCAGACATCAGCGCGGCTCTGGTCGATGCAGTTAGAGATGAGGCTATCTTGAATCTACTCTTGTATACAGGTCTCAGAGTAGCTGAAGCGGCAGCTCTGAAATTAGGCGATGTTGAAATCAATAACCGCAAGGCCCAGGTTACCGTGACGAAAGGGAAAGGCCGAAAATATCGGGAGATCCCCTTACATCCGACCGCTCGAAAAACTATGGAGGCTTATCTCAAGGTACGTCCCCGTGATCGGGGCGATGTGCTATTTCTTGGACAGCGTGGACCGTTGGGTATTCGAGGGATCCAGTTCCGCATTCAATCCCTGGCAGAGACAACGGAAGTAGATTTAACTTGTCATGTTCTCAGACATACCTGTGCGACGCGCATGTTACGAGAGGCCAAAGCCGATCTTGTCACGGTGGCCAGGGTGATGGGCCACAGCAATATCAACACTACGATGATTTATACGCAACCCAGCCATGAGGATAAGGTCAGGGCGGTAGAGGGGGTGGAGTAAATAACCGGATTACGGGTGAATTTGAAAATGGCCCTCCTGTGTAACACTTCTGTCACACCCGATAAGTATAATGATAAATGAAGGCAACAAATCCAAAGGGCCAGTGACAGTGCTCCAGAATTTTTAAGGATAGGAGTGACCATGGATCGCAAACATTTAGAGAGTAAGGAGAATGCTTCTCACCCAATACATTCCCCACAGTCGTCTATCGATCAGACCGCCGTGAATGCTTACGGAACAGAAATATCACCGCTCTCATCCCCGGGGATTGCAACGGCAAATCTACAGGGCGAACAATTGCAACGTCTCTATCCCGCCCAGCAACAGGCAACGCTATTACGAATGAGTCAGGGACAGGGCAATCAATGCGTACAGCGGCTGGTAAATACGGTTCACTCGCCCTCTGAACCACAAGTGCGCCGATCTCCTGCCATCACTTCAGTGAGTACCGGCGCCATAATCCAAAGAGGCCGCCAGAAAGGGGTCAAAAAAGGCAAGCAAGGAGGTGATGATGAATTCGATGCAATAAAAAATTACAAAAATAACAAGCAAGAGAAGAAAAAGCAAAAACAGGAAAATGCACCGACAAGAGTCGGAAACTTTATAAATGACTATCAAACCCCATTTCCATCTGGCCTTAAGCTTTATAACGGAACTAGCGACGGAAAACGTTGCGACAACTTGACCAGTTTTTCGGGCAAAACAGAAGAGTGGAAAGAGAGTTATTTCCAGAATGAAATATCCCAAAAAGCTCAGGCCGGCCCAGGAATATATGCTACTCCCAATCTAGGTGAAGCTCAGGGGTATGGGGGACATTTGATGGAAGCGATCGATCCTACTGTCTCTTTGTATGTCGATCTGACGAATCAACAAGTTTCAAATAAGATCAAAAATTATGACATAACCCGGCAGGATATTTATAATCATGCCTACGGCGTCATCCTACGGTTTACTGACCAATACTATGTAGTAAAAGATGATAAGGTTAAATGGAAGAAATTCACTACTTAACTGACAGGTTATAGATTTCCCACCATTGTCCAACAAAAAGCCGGCAACCGAAGACTTCGGTTGCCGGCGCATCTTTTCACCAGAAAGACTCTAAATCCCTGCCTCTTCAGGAGTAGGCTGGGTAAAGGCCCGATCCAGGTACAAAACATTGTCCCCCACCGGACCCTGAAAGCCCAGGCGTTTGAACTCCTGGATCTGTTCCTCGATCGCCGCTTTGATTTCCTCTGGGCTCAGATCATCGACTCCAGTAGGGTAAGGCTGCAACAACACCAGGCTGCATCCATGCCCGAATTTGCGGATGGTTTCCCAAACTGCCCGCAATCGGGTTTGTGAATTTTGGAAAAGGGGTTCGAGATCGATCTCATCGATAATTAAAAGGTTACGTTCACGCCTTTGTTCTGAGATTTCCCTTTTTACTGTTCCCGCGTCATTAGAGATGGCGTGATAGTACGGCAACAAACCCTCCAGGCCGCGGCCGGTGGCGTCGAAAATATCCAAAGGTTCAAGCCCATTAGCAATAGCCGCTTCGATGTCCAGATAATACGCGACAAGTTTACCGGCAGGTATCCCCTCATCCCCACCCAAATCGGGGTCGGTCGGATGATCTTCGAAGATTTCGCCGAAAATCTCACTGTAGAGATCATCCTCATTTAACCCTTCCGTATTGACCATGGTACCGGTCGTGTAGTTAATAATCATAGAAACGCTCCTGTGTAATAGATTACCGGTTCATCCAGAACCGGCGGAACCGCGCCATAATGAGCCGCTTAGCGATCCCCACCTACAACTGCGGCTGCTGGACCCGCAACTGCTGGAAAATCTCCAGCCCTTCCTGATACCGCGCCTGGGCCAAATCCAAATCGCCCTTGATCCAGGCAATTTCCGCCAGGCGGATTAGAATGTTGGCGATGGCCGATGTTTCCCCAATCTCCTGAGCCGATTGCAACGATCGCAGCAGATAGCTCTCCGTCCAGTTCCAATCGCGCCACTGCCGCCAGGTCTCCGCGATTTTCAAAGTCCGCGCGATGAGATTTTGATCCTGGTTCAATTGATTGGCCATCTGGATCCCTTTTTTAAAAAACGGAGAAGCCGACTCCGTTTCTTCCCGGTCCAGATAAACCTTGGCAATCATAAAGCAGGTTTCGCTTTGACCGGACAGGTTACCCAATTGTTCGGCAATTTCCAGATTCCGCCGGTACCGATCGATAGCCTCTTCATCCCGATCCAACCGCAAAAGGATATCGGCCTGTTTCAACAGAGATTTGCTTTGTCCCCGGAAGTCGTCGTTCTGTTCGCAGAGGTGCAGATATTGCTCATAGAGATCCAGCGCGCGCTCCCAATTCGTCAGGAATCGAGCCTCTCGCGCCAGCTCCTGTAAAATCATTCCCTGTCCCAGATAATCATGGTCCCGCTCTGCTGCTTCAAAGCCTTTTTGATAAAGTTCGGCAACCCGGTCCGCATCGTGTTGCAAAGAATGTATCCGAGCCAGCAGGCCGAAAACGGCGCATTGACTGTTCAACGACAACTATAATTTAACATGGATGACAACTAGAAGTTAACATTAG
>CAZCTC010000046.1:0-65269 GCA_964501335.1 uncultured Anaerolineales bacterium
CTCCAGCCCGGCAAGTCTACCACACTCACTTTTTTTGTCAAGGAGCCTTTCGGGTTTCTCTTTTCGAGAAGATCCCGTCGGAGAATCTTATTATACCACTAATTTCTCAAAGCGTCAAGAGGAAATCTTTCCTACTCAACTCTAACAGAAACCGCTTTAAAGTACTTTTCGCTTCAGGAGCTCTTCACTCCCGTCCGCGGGTCTGCATTCTATCCGGTTCTTAAAATTTGTCAAGGCTTTTCGGACACCAATTTCAGGGCTGCTGCCAGATCACAATCATATCATCGACAAGCCGAATTCCCTTCTGAACGGCCGTCAACCGTATCCCACTTACAGGATCGTACAGCCCGACAACAATCCGCGCCGGCTGACTTCCACCCGGCAAAGCTATGGTATGCAAATCTAAAATCCGATCCCCCGGATGCCATAAATGGCTCGGAAATGCATTCCCCATGGGAGGACCGTCTCCTGTACCTATAGGTTGGCCCTCAGCATCATCGGCATGGACAAAAACCGTGTAATCCGCAGGTACCGCCGCCAAACTCTCCCAACAAAGTGAAATCAGCCAATTTCCATCTTCTGCTGGTGCAACACGAACATGGGTCAATCTAATACCCTCTCCCAACTGTACCGGATCAGCCAGGATATCCTCGTTGGCACAGGTTACACCAACACCCGGAACCCGCAACGTCGTTAATCCAGCCGCAGATCCAATCTCCGTTCCATCTTTGTAAACCGTTAACCGTTGAGATAACGATTCATCGGTCCACCCCACTTGAAAATCCCAGGCCTGGGTAGGCATATCAGAATCGGATAAGGGAAATAAGTACCGATCCGCTATAATTCTGCCTACCGGAGCTGCCGAGGTAGGCAAATTTCCCCCGCCGGGCCACCGATTGTATCCCATCCGCAAAGTTGTATCGCCGGATCGAGCCGAACGCAATTGCAAAATCAACACCCGGTTGTTTTCTAACGGCCGCAAAGCTTCCCAAAAAATCGTGGTCGCCAGAGATCGTCCACAATAAGCCGCCCCCCACAATCGACAGGCCCAGGGCGTTTCCACAATCTCCGCTGTATATCCCTTCACTCGGATTTCATCGCCAAAGGTCAATTCAATTGGATTGGGAACGGCAGCCGAATCGTCCAATAACCGGGGCGGAGCAAACAAAAATAACGGACCAGCCAGAAATCCCGCCCAACCCGCAATGATCACCCATGTAGCCCCCCATCGAACCCACCAGGACCCAAACCTGAAACGCTGTCCCAGCCCCCACCAACCGCCTGCGATCAGAATTGCCACGGCCGGAGCCGCAGGAAACAATAACCGTCCACCCGACGCCGGCGTGATCAAAGTCCAGCGGCACCAGGCCGTCACAATCACGACAAACCACAGGGCGGCCAGCAATCCCCCCCACCGCTGTTGCCGGGTGAAATACTTCCAACCCGCCGCCAACCCGATCACTCCCCCGATGACAAGAGCTGTATAAAACCAATAGAAAGCTTGAGGGTAAAAAGTACAGGGAAATTGCCCCCAATAGGAAAGAAACATTAACCTCGCCTCGCCGATCCAATCAACGGCAAAGTCCCGTCGCCCTACCAGAGCCAGCATCGGCGTTAAGGCCGTTAAATCCCCATATAACTGCCAGTTACGCCACACCCACGGCAAAAGCAACCCCACCGCCGGGATGACCAGTTGTAGGCCGGCCAAAATCCAACGAGGAAAGGGAACTCGATCCTGCCAGAGCCGCCAGAGGATCACCAAACCACCCATGCCCACCAACGCAATACCGCTCAACTTGCTCAGCCCGGCCAGACCGGCTAAAATTCCCAGCCCCATCACTCGCCGGGCGGAAAGCCCCTCCTGCAAAATAACCATCATCAAAACCAATCCCCACACAGCCAGAGGGGTTACCAGATTGTCGTTATTCACCCCCGAAGCTACCAGCAAAAATTGGGGATTAAAAACAACAATAGCCGTTACAAATGCAGGAAAAGGCCCTCGAGGGAAAAAACGTCGCGCCAGAGTCCATACTCCAGCCACGGTTATCAGTTGTAATAATGAAGAAAAGAGCCGCAGCCCATGCAGCCACAATAAATTCCCCTGCCACGGCCATCCCTCGGTGTAGGGCGATCGTGCCCAGGTCGCCCGATTGTAAAAAGTGTCCGCCGGTCCGCAGGAGACCATGCCACCCGGTATCAATTGCACGGTCGGGGGATCAGGTGGCAACCCCCATAACTTCGCCCAACCCGCCGCCAGAAAATAATAAAGAGGCGGCTGCGAAGCTTCCTGCCGCACAGCATAACCAGCCGCCTCGGCTTCACCGTGAACCGGCAACTGCCCCATAGTGACCAGATACCGCACTACCTCGGAATGTTCAATCTCATCCAAATTCTCATAAGGTGGAATGTACACACCCCAGGCCACCGCCAATACCAGAAAACATCCCAAAAAGAGAAGTAAGGATTTTTCCAGACGCATGGTCATCTCAAAGCGACTTCACTTTTTGCTGGCTCCGCAATAATTCAAGCAAAACCTTGGCTTTGGCATGTTGCGGAAAAACGGTCAGGAAATCCTCTAAATCACGCGCCGCAATCACTATTGCAAAAGTAGGCGCCGGTATCGCCAGAACGGCTTGATAAATTGCTTCAGCCTGCTTATGTTTCCCCTGCGCCAGGAGATAGAGCCCGTAATTAAAAGAATTATTCCAATGCTGCGGCCGGAATTCATACCGCTTCTTGGCCAACCGCACCGCAACCTTCAAATCCGCTTTAGCACTCTCTTCATTCCCCAAAGCCAGCTGTACCAAAGCCCGACCATACAACCACCAATCTTCTCCCTCTTCCAACTCTACAACCCGATCAAAATCGACCAGAGCCTCGGCATAGAGGCCGGACATTGATTGAATCTGCCCCCGATTGCCGATAGCCCATCCGTAACTTTCATCCAATTCAATCGCCCAATTGAAATCGGCCAGGGCTTCAGGATAACGACGTAAAATACCGTTTAAATATCCCCGACAGGCTGAGAACCAGGCATTCTGCGAATCCAGTTCAATAGCTCGATTGAAATCGCCTAAGGCCTCAAGATACCGTCCCAACATCCGATAAACCTCACCGCGATTACAGTAAGCCCAACCGTAATTGGAATCCAATGCAAGTGCCTGTGAAAAAGATGTCAGGGCTTCGGAATAACGCTCTAAAGAACGCAATACATCGCCGCGATCATACAAAATCCACACGGTCGGCGGCATCAATTGCAGAACATGATCCAGGTCGGCCAGAGCATCTTCATACCGTTCTAAATCCCGATAAAGCCGCGCTCGATTAGAAAGCACGTAAGGCAAATCAGGATTCACGGCCAAAGCCGCATTGAAACTCTCCAACGCCTCAGAATAATCTCCCTGGGAATGGAAAATCTCGCCCCGTTCATTCAGCAACCAATCATCCTCGGGCTCCAGCTCCAGCCCGCGATTCAAATCCGCCAGGGCTTCATCGTACCAGCCCATCGCGCGGTAGACTTGCGCCCGAGTAGCCAGGGCAAAGACATACTCTGGATCCAGCTCAAGCGCCCGATTGAAATCCAACAAAGATTCCGAATAACGCGCCTGAAGCCGATAAACTTCCCCGCGATCCGCCAGAATTCCCGCACTGTTGGGCTCTAACACCAGAGCTCGATCGCAATCGGCCAAAGCCTCGGCATAATGCCCCTGCGCCCGATAAGAGCGCCCACGCCAGGCAATCGCCGCCAGATAGCTCTCATCCAGCTCGATCGCCCGGGTAAAATCCACCACCGCCTCAGAATAATTCCCCACAAAATGGAAACATTTTCCGCGGCCGAAGAAAATCTGAGCATCCTCGGTCTCTATTTCGAGAGCGCCGGTAAAATCGATCACCGCCTTCTCGTATTCCCCAAGATTCTGATAGATCTGCGCCCGCCGGACCATGGCAAACAAATAGCGGCTGTCCAGTTCCAATACCCGATCAAAATCTGCCAATGCCTCATCATAACGATCCAGCACCCGATAGACCTCACCCCGCTCGGCCAGAGTCCAGGTATCTTCCGGGAACATCTCCAAAATCTGATTATAATCCGCCAACGCCTCATCGTATCGTTCCAGCTTGCGATACAACCGCCCTCGATTGCCCATCACAAAGGGAGATTCGGGCCGCACGGTCAGGATACGGTTGAAATCAGCCAACGCTTCCTCATATCTCCCCAGGGCCTGATAGACTTCACTACGTTCGTTCAACAGCCACTCATCGCTCGGTTCCACATCGCCGGCATTCAAAAGATCGACCAACGCCTCTTCATATCGCCCCAACGCGCGATAGACCTGCGCCCGACTGACGACGGCAAAGGTGTAATCTGGATTCAACTCCAGCGCCCGATTGAAATCAGCCAATGCCTCTTCATAACGTTCCAGATACCGGTAGGATTCTCCCCGATCGGCAATGATCCAAAAAGAGTCCGGCTCCAGGGCCGTCGCCCGGTCAAAATCAACCAGAGCTTCTCCATAACGCTTTAAGCTCAGACTGGCCCGGCCACGCCAGGCAATCGCCACACCGTAGGATGGATTCAAGGCAATCGCCTGAGAAAAATCAGCCCAGGCATCCGCATAATGCCCCATCACATGCAACACTTTTCCCCGACTGGTAAACACCTGATAATCCTGCGACCCCATCTCCAAAGCCCGGTTGAAATCTTCCAAAGCTTCAGAATGCTTCCCCAGCAATCGATAGGTTTCTCCCCGATTGGCCCACACCCACGGCGCTTGAGGTGTAAATTCAAGCGCCCGATTAAAATCAGCCAGCGCTTCCTCATACTTTCCTAACTGACGATAATTTTCACCCCGCTCCACTAACAGCCAGGAAGCCTCCTGGCGAGATTCCATCACCTGCTGCGGTTTGTCGAAAGAGCTGAATCCACGATGCCCGCCGCCCAAGGGCGTCCCCTGAAACCAGGCCAGCAAAGTCCCGGCATTTTGCACCCCCAGGAGTGCCGACAATACCTCCGGGTTCATCTGACAGACCAACGCCGCATTCAAAGCGGCCTGGCGCTGTTGAGGATCTTCCAACCACATCAACAGAGATACGGCCCCTTCATTATCAGGTTCATGCGTATGGATGTCCCCCGTCCGCACCAGATCCCCCGGTTTTCCCCGTACCAGCGCCGCCAGCAACAACGGCAACCGCCCTGACAACTCCAGAATAACTTCAACTTCATCCGGACGGGTAATCCCCTGACGGGATAAATAATGGCGCGCTTCTTCATAAGTAAACGGCTCCAACGGCAACCGCGCAATCAAACTCTCATAAGCCGTCCCCGCCTTGAAATTAAACGCTTCCCGGCTGGCGATCACCAACAACAACCCGGCCGGCAACCGCCCGCAACTCCCTTCAACCAGCTCACCCAACCAATGCACCAACAAAGAAGATGGATGTTCACCGGTATCAAAAAAGAAAACCAACGGACGTGTTTCGGGAATTTGAGCCAGGTCGTTGAGGAAAGCCGACATTAAAACACGCTCGTCAACGCTCCCCTTTAACTCACTCCACGTACGTAAGGGGTTCTTCTGTACGTCCAGTTGTCCGGCAATTTGACCTAACAGCCCGGCCACATCCACTGCCGGTTCTTCAATCCAGGCCGTGAGGGCACCCACGGCCTCGGCAATCTGACGGAAACGACGCAATAGCGCGGTCTTCCCCACGCCCCCCGGCCCGCTGACGTTGATTACCAAACACCGTTGAGAATCACCGGCATCCCATAACAAATTTTTACGAAAGAAAGCCAGCTGCGATTCCCGCCCGGCAAAGGTATCATGTCGCCAGGGATCAAAAATATCCTGGAAATCCAGCCTTTTTTGAAGAGCCATTCTCTCACCTCTTAAGCCGCTCCGGATTAAATCCACCCGAATGCCGCCTCAGTATATCCAACCTGCCCTGGGACGCAAATTACCCCGGTCCCGAGCCTTCTAAGATCCCTAGTGTACCATAACTTCCCTTTTATCAAACTTGACACCAGCCAAAGCCGCAGTACATTGAACTAAACCCCATCTTTCCAGCTGAGGACTAACATGCTGTTAACCATCACTTCGACTGCCCGTCCGGCAACCGACCTGGGTTATCTGCTGCATAAAAACCCATCCCGGGTGCAATCTTTTGAATTGAATTTCGGAGAAGCCCATGTTTTCTACCCGGAAGTCACACCGGAACGCTGCACCGCGGCACTGCTGTTGGATATCGACCCGGTCCGCCTGGTGCGCGGCCACCGCGGCATCTCCGAACAATATGTCAATGACCGCCCTTATGTCGTCTCTTCATTTATGAGTGTGGCCCTGGTGCAGGTCTTCGGCACAGCTCTGACCGGCCAATCCAAAGAACGCCCCGAACTGGCCCAAACGCCCCTTCCGTTGGAATTCAAACTGTCGGTCCTGCCCTGTCGGGGCGGAGAAAAAATCCTCCGCCGCCTCTTTGAACCCCTCGGCTACACGGTCACGGCAATCCCTTACCCCCTCGATGAAACCCATCCGGAATGGGGCGACAGTGAATATTTTACGGTCACCCTTTCCATCACGGCCCGCCTCAGTGAAGCGCTCACCCATCTCTATGTCCTCATTCCGGTCCTGGACGCTGAAAAGCACTACTGGGTCGGCGACGATGAGGTGGAAAAGTTGCTGCGACGTGGGGAAGGTTGGCTCAGCTCCCACCCGGAACGGGAAATGATCGCCCGCCGCTACCTGAAACATGGCCGGCTGGTCCGTGCCGCCCTTTCCCAATTGATCGAAGAAGATACGCCGGATCCCGAAGCCGTCGCCGAAAGCCATGCCCGGGAAGAGGCGGAAATCGAAAAGGAATTCAGTCTGCAGGATCAACGGATCAATGCCGTCTACACCGCGCTCAAAGAATCCGGGGCCCATCGCGTGCTTGACCTGGGATGCGGAGAAGGCGCCCTGCTGAAATCCCTCCTGGCCGACAAAACCTTCACGGAAATCGTCGGGCTGGACGTTTCCCATCGCACGCTGGAAGTCGCCGCCGACCGCCTCCACCTGAATCAACTTCCCCCCACTCAAAAAAGCCGCCTGAACCTGCTCCATGGCGCCCTGACCTATCGCGATAAACGGCTGGCCGGCTATGACGCCGCCGCCGTCGTCGAAGTGATCGAACATCTCGACGCCCCCCGCCTGGCCGCCTTTGAACGGGTGCTCTTCGAGTTCGCCCACCCCACCACGGTCGTCTTGACCACCCCCAACGCTGAATACAATGTCAAATTCGCCACGCTGCCAGCGGGCACCCTCCGCCACAAGGACCATCGCTTCGAATGGAGCCGCGCCGAATTTGAAACATGGGCCCGGGAGATAGCCGAACGCTTCGGTTACTCGCCCCGCTTCTTCCCCATCGGCCCGGAAGATCCCGCCGTCGGCGCCCCCACCCAGATGGCGATCTTCACTCTCAACGCACCAGCTGATTGAACGATAAAGAGCTGATTATGAACATCAACCTGCCTGAACTTTCTTTCGTCGTTTTAGTAGGCCCCTCCGGCTCGGGAAAATCGACCTTTGCCCGGCGCTGCTTCAAACCCACCGAGGTGCTCTCCTCCGATAATTGTCGGGCCATGGTCTCCGACAATGAAAACGATCAAACGGTCACCAAAGAGGCCTTTGAAATCCTGCACTTCATCGCCGCCAAACGCCTGGCGGCCGGCCGATTGACCGTGATCGATGCCACCAATGTCCAACCGGAAGCCCGTCAACCGTTGGTGGCCCTGGCCCGCGAATACCATGTGCTGCCGGTCGCCATCGTCTTCGATCTGCCCGAACGGATCTGCCAGGAACGCAACCGCCACCGCCAGGATCGAAATTTCGGCCCTCACGTCATCCAACAACAGATCCAACAAATGCGCCGCTCCTTACGCAACCTGGAACGGGAAGGCTTTCGCCACGTCTTCGTCCTGCACTCCCCCGAAGAAATCGAAACCGTCGAAATCACCCGCCAGCCGCTCTGGACCAATCGTAAACAAAACCACGGCCCCTTCGATATCATCGGCGATATCCACGGCTGCTTCGATGAGCTGCAACAACTGCTCACCCAACTCGGATACACGATCCAGGAAAAAGAAGGAAGCTATCAGGTAGAACCGCCGGCCGGCCGGCAGGCAATCTTTTTGGGCGATCTGGTCGACCGGGGCCCCAATGTCCCCGCCGTGCTCAAACTGGTCATGGGAATGGTCGCCGCCGGAACTGCGCTCTGCGTTCCCGGCAACCACGACATGAAACTGCTCCGCAAACTCAAAGGCAAAGATGTCCAGCTCAGCCATGGATTGGCCGAATCGCTGGCCCAGCTGGAACCGGAACCGCCGGAATTCAAAGCCCAGGTGGCCGAATTTCTCGACAGCCTGATCAGCCATTTCGTGCTGGATGAGGGCAAACTGGTCGTCGCTCACGCCGGCATGAAAGAATCCATGCAGGGCCGGAGTTCCGGCAAAGTTCGGGACTTCGCGCTTTACGGCGAGACCACCGGGGAAACCGATGAGTTCGGCCTGCCGGTGCGCCTCAATTGGGCCGCGGAATACCGCGGCAAAGCAGTTGTAGTCTATGGACACACCCCGGTCCCCACTTCCGAATGGCTCAACCATACCATCAACATCGATACCGGGTGCGTCTTCGGCGGCAAGTTGACCGCTCTGCGTTACCCGGAAAAAGAGCTGGTCTCGGTGCCGGCCGCTCAGATCTACCAGGAACCGGCACGTCCCTTCCTTCCCCCTGAAGAAGAGCCGCTCTTGCTCACTTCGCAGCAACAACACGACGATATGCTCGACATCGACGAAGTGTTGGGCAAACGGATTATCTCTACCCGGCTCTATCACAACATCACTATCCGGGAAGAAAACTCCACGGCCGCACTCGAAGTGATGAGCCGCTTTGCGGCCAATCCCAAGTGGTTGATCTACCTGCCGCCAACCATGTCGCCTTCAGAAACCTCACAACAACCCGGCCTGCTGGAACATCCAACCGAAGCCTTCACCTACTATCAAAAAGAAGGTGTTAAACAGGTTGTCTGCGAACAGAAACATATGGGCTCCCGCGCCGTAATTATAGTCTGCCGCGATGAAGAAGCCGCCCGCCGACGCTTCGGGGTGATCAATGAAGGGATTGGTATCTGCTACACCCGCACGGGACGCCGATTTTTCAACGAACCCGCTCTGGAACAGGAACTCCTCACCCGCGTCCGCGCGGCCGTCGAAACCAGCGGACTCTGGGAAGAATTCCAGACCGACTGGTTCTGTCTGGATTGCGAACTGATGCCCTGGTCGGTCAAAGCGCAGGAACTCTTACGCCAGCAATACGCCGCCGTCGGAGCCGCCTCGCGCGCCGCATTGACCGAAACCGTCCACACGCTGGAGATCGGGGCGGAACATAATCCCGCCCTGCAACCGCTGCTGGAACGCTACCGCGAACGCGCCGTGATGGCCGATCAATTCGTCGCTGCCTACCGCCGTTACTGCTGGCCGGTCCAGTCGCTGGCCGATTTCAAACTCGCCCCCTTCCATCTTCTCGCCAGTGAGGGTAAAGTACACACCGACCAAAACCATATCTGGCATATGGATACGCTGGCTCGCATCTGTCAGGATCCCCTCCTGCTGGCGACCCCCTACAAAGTAGTCGACCTTGCCGATCCAGCCAGTCAGGCCGCCGGGATTCAATGGTGGGAAGATTTGACCGGCAACGGCGGCGAAGGAATGGTGGTCAAACCCCTCGATTTCATCGTCACCGGCAAAAAAGGAATTATCCAGCCGGCCGTGAAATGCCGCGGACAGGAATATCTCCGCATCATTTACGGACCGGAATATACCGCTCCCGAAAACCTCATCCGGCTGCGGGATCGCGGACTGGCCGGCAAACGCTCTCTGGCCCTGCGGGAATTCGCGCTGGGCATGGAATCGCTGGAACGGTTCATAAACCACGAACCGCTCTATAAAGTTCACGAATGCGTCTTCGGGGTCCTCGCCCTGGAAAGCGAACCCGTCGATCCCCGCCTGTAAAGGACCAGGGGCGACCACATCGGCCCGCCCCTCCCTGAATACCGCTAATGTAGGGGCGCCCCTGCGTGGGCGCCCTAAACTGCCCCTGTAAAACCATTTCTGTTAAAACACCCCGCCGTGTCCCATCCCTTGCGCACACAAACCTAAATTTTTCGACCTGTGCGGTTGTTTATTAGGGTGAATCAAAAACGGTTTTTGTGTCCCGCCACCGGTGCTTTCCTGGTAAAAAGCGCCGCGCTGGACAGGGGGAGAGGGTTATTTTTATTCATATTTTCGGCGGCTTCAGAAAGCCGCCGAAAATATGGGCTTTTTCCAGACTAACGCATCGTTTGTGCAAATAGAGCCCCAAGTGCTCAAATCGGGGTAAAAATACAAGTTTTTTCCGTCAAATTACGGAATAACAGTGGCGCATCAGAATAACCGAACTCATGTTTCACATTTCAGTCATAGTTACAATAGTGATTTTCAATTAAGCACCCCGAAATTGGTTTGGTAGATGAGCTTTTGTTAAGCTCCGTTAATTCTATCGAGCCTGAAATCTTGTTTGAGTGGTTTAAAAAATCAATTTATTCGCAGAAGGGCTCGAAATCACGAGAAAAGAGTAACTTTCAAGCAAAATTAAGGTCACAAACGATCGAAAATGGCTTTTTGAAAAAGTTTCATTTTTGGACCGTTTTTTTCATTTCGGCCACTATTTGCACAAAACTTACGCTAACCGCACAGGTCGAAATTTTTTCTCTGCGCCCTGGGCGCCTTTGCGGTGAAATCTCTCACCAATTTTAAGATAAAAATCACAAGGAGGTGCTATTTTATTAACATCCCTAAAAAGGAGGTGCAACTTGCACACCAAAAAATTCGTGCAATTGATCCTGGTCGTCCAACTCTCCTTCATCGCCCTCGCAGCCGTAACCTCCCTGCCCGCCGCATCGCAACCCTTATCCAACCCCACCCCATCCGCCCTTATTCGCATCAATGAAATCCTCTTACACCCTACGGGCAAAGCCCACCAATGGGTCGAACTGGAAAACAAAGCGTCGATTTCTCTCAACCTGGGCGGCTTCGGCCTCACCGATGAAGACGGTTTATGGTATTATCTGCCGAATGCCCTGCCCCCGGTTCCCCCTGGTGCCTTCGTCCTCATCCAGTTCGACGGTCAGGGTTCCCAAACCAACGATTATGACTTCACCGACTCCGTCGCCGTCCTGCATACCCCGGCCGGCATCGTCGACATCTTCGATCCCGACACCGATCAATGCGCCCTCTATCGCCTCAGCCGCTACATCTATCTGCCGCTGCTTCTGAAAAAGGGCTCCGGAACCGGCACCGCCACACCCAGTCCCTTCGCCGGCGGCCCCACCGCCCCTGTAATCGATTTCGTCGCCTGGGGCAATGATCCCGGCTCCGATGCCCGCAATGCCGTCCTGGCCGAAGTCTGGCTGGATTCTTTTGCGCTCTCCCTTTACCGGGGCGCAGGCATCAACTCGCCGGAACTGGCCCTGCAACCCGGCGAATCGCTGGGCCGTCTCCCTCATCAACCCGACGGCCCCGACAGCTGGACTCTCTACCAGGCGTTCGAAGTCACGCCCGGGGCCACCAATGCGCTCCCCGCCGTCTCCTGGACCACGCCGGCATCCGGAAGCACCCTGCTCAACAGCACCTTCTACGTCGGCTGGAACACAATCCCCGGCGCCGCTTACCGTTTCCAGCTGGATACCGACGCCGACTTCAACCCGCCGCTCACCGAAACCCTGCAAACCACCCCTACCTGGCATTTCCCGGAAGCGCCGGAGGGAACTTTCTATTGGCGGGTCAAAACGCTCTATCCTCAGGGCGAAAGCGCCTGGAGTGCAAAAAGCGTGATCCACAGCCTGGCCTTGCCCATCACCAACACGCCCGGACTCTATGCCACCACAGCCTATACCATCCATGTGCTGGGGGTCCGCTGGCAGATGCAACATAAAGATACCAACATGCTCTGCCTCAGCGGCGACGAAGAATCCGGCGCAGAGGCCTGGGACAGACCTCATGCCGCCATCTTCGCCCACGAAGAAATGTACTGCGTCCGCGCCTCGATCTCCATGCTGGCTTCCTACTACGGCGGCCGGCTCAGCCAGGACCGCATCAGCTATCAGATCTTCCAGGGCAAAAGAGGCGGCCCCGGCACAGATTTGGGCCACAACATAGGAGTTGACTTACCGCCCGATCCCAACACGCCATTAGCGCTCGCATGGGCACTTGGAACTCCTGTTTCAAACCGTTCCGGCTGCCCGACTTTTGAGGACATCAAAAGCTGGATCGACACCGAACGGCCGTTCATGGCTGCTACCATAGGCCACATGCAAGTCATCGACGGCTATGCCGAAGTAATTGTCGGCCCCCTGCATTACCGCTTTGTCCACTGGCTGGACCCTTACACTGAGGCCTTCTGGGAAAGTTACGAAGATCTGGAACAGTACAATTCCATCAGCGACTACTGGGTCTGTCCGCCCGGCGTGCATGGAGCCCCCAATGTGCGTTCCGACGAGGATGAAAACGAAAACGCCGTCCCCGACACCATGGAAGACTCCGACGGCGACGGCCTGGTCGACTTCGACGAACGCTACCGCTTCTTAACCGATCCCAATGATATCGACACCGACGACGACGAAGTCCCCGATAAACTGGAAATCCATGAATATGTCTACGACCCCTTCGAGCAAAGCGGCACCTATACCTTTCGATACGGCCATGCGGATTTCGATGAAGACGGCAAACGCAAAGAAAAAGACCCCGACAACGACAACCCCTGGGATCTGACAGCCTGGGACGGCGCCGAAGATACCAACCATAACGGCATGTTCGAACCGGAAATGAATGAAACGAGCAACTTTAATCCCGTCGACGACCGCCTTCCCAAAATCGAAATCACCGCGCCTCCCTTTGGATATCATTCCGACTATAGATGTGAGGTCGATATCTCGGGATTCATTGCCGGCGAGGGACCGCTCACTTCTCCCCAAATTACGGTTTCAGTGCCGGAGGAATCGGCGACCTACCAGCTCTTCCCGGCCCCCGTCGGAAACAACTACTACTTCCAAAGTACAGTGAGACTTTTCCACGGTGCCAACCTCATCACCGTCAGCGCCGTCAACCCCTTCGGCACCGGCCGCAATTACACCATCGTTTACGCCCTCTGTGAATAATCAAAAAACAAGGAGGTTATCTTATGTCCCGACGTCCCGCCATTTTATTCTCTATCGTCGCCCTTGCTTTCCTCTCCGGCTGCGGCGAAGTTCTCACCACCAGCGAACCGCCCCCCACGCCGCGCCCCGAAGCCGTCTCCACCTTTGAACCGCAGATTCAGGTCTACACCAATACCGAACGCGGCCTGACCTTCAACTATCCCCTGGATTGGGTCATCAAAGAAGAAATCCCCGACCGCCTGGTCCTGGTCCCCCGCGAAAGATTGCATTGGAAGATCGAATCGCCTCGCGATTTTCCCTACGATCCCCGGGTAAAGATCGAACTCGCCGAATGGGTTTATACCCCTTACATTGATGAATTAAAACTGTCCCCAGAAATTATGCGGCCAGTCTTTGAAAAAGGCGTACAAAACGGCACACATGAAGACTTTTCCGAAACAATAATAGGAGATTATCAAACCTTCAAAATCATAGAGAGAACTCTTCCCGGCTGCTTTCAAACCACCTACTGGAGACTCACCGGACAGACCCGTCAGGTCAAAGTCTACACCGGCTGCGAAAGCCCCTACATGAACGAATACGAAGTCATCGTCGAAAGCCTGAGAGATTATCCCTGATCCAAAGACTATGTTTTGGCGCGCTTCAGAAAGCGCGCCAAAACATAAACAAAAAATTACTCTCCCGCCACCGCCACCCCGGCAACACCGCGAAAGAAACCTTCTTCATAAAGCCTCAAGAAAACCACCCCGCTTAAAATCAACAGGCTCCCGCCGAATTGAATTCCGGTAAGCCGCTCGCCAAGCAAAAAGTAAGCGATCACAGCCGTAAAAGCGGGCTCCAGCGTCACCACCAGATTGGCCACCCCCGAAGGCAGATAGCCCAGACTGACATTGTACAGGCCGAAACCGATCAACGTCGGCCCGGCCGCCAGCATCAACAACAGCCCCCAGACCGTCCAATCGCTTCCGGGCAGCGCCAGCGCCGCCGGATGGACCGCAGTCCCCGGCAAAAGTCCGCCCGTGAGATTGAAAAGCAACAAAAAGCCGGCCGCACACCCGAAGGTATAGAGCACCGCCGTCCAGGGATTGATCCCCTGCTGCGCCGCCGACCGCCCCATCAACGTATAAACCGCGTAAGCCAGCCCCGAAATCACCCCGGTCACAATCCCCGCCAGATTGGATTGCCAGGCCGCCGGATCGAGCGCCCCCGAAACCAGCACGCATCCCCCCAGACACAACGCCACCGCCACCAACCGGGCCCAATTCAACCGCTCTTTAAAAAGCCACCACCCCAACAGCGCCGTAAACCCGGCCGAGCAATAGACCAGCACCGTCGAAACCGCCGCGCCGTTCAAAGCCACAGAAAAGGTCCACAACGAATTGAAAACCGCCAGCACCAATCCATATCCGATCAGAAAAAGGAACTTCCGGCCGCTCACCCGCAACAATCGAAAACTGAAAAGGCCTAAAATGGGCAGAAGAGTCAACGCCACCAGCGCATCGCGCCAGAAAGCCAGCACTAACGGCGGCAATTGACAGGCCTGCGTAAGATGCCGGATAAAAATCCCCGTAGTCGAAAGGATTGCCGCACTGAGCACGGCAATCAGATACCCCTGCGTCGTATGAGAAAACCCTGCCTTCTTGAACATTGTCACCACCCCTTGAAAATTTCTTCATTGCGCTCCCATTCTAAGAGAAAAGTGGTATGCTTGATAGAGCCAATATCCTTTAAATTGAACCAGGCCAGTTAAAAACTATGCGCATTCCTATTGACCGCCAAAGCGAAACGCCACTCTATCGTCAGATCGAAGAGTTCTTCCGCCGCAATATCCTTTCCGGCAACCTCCCGGCAGAAACCCGACTGCCGGCCACCCGTGAACTGGCCCGGGATCTGGAACTCAACCGGATCACCATCGAAAACGCCTACGCCGAACTGGAAGCCGACGGCCTGATCTATACCCGCCCAGGCAGCGGTGCCTACGTCCTGCCGCCCACCGCCCCGCCGGCAACGACTCCTCCCGGCGTCGACATACCCCTCCCCCGCTGGCAAAATGAACTTCAGCCGCTGACCGCTATCATCCGCACCGACCTGCCCATAGAAACCGCCGATCCGGATATCATCAACTTCGCCGACGGCGGCGGCGATGCCCAACGCTTCCCGGCCGACGATTTCCGCAAATACATCCAGGCCGTCATCCGCCGCGACGGCATCGCCGCCCTCGAATATGGAGATCGCAACGGCTATCCCCCTCTTCGTCATACCATTGCCCACATCCTCGCCAGCCAGGGCTTACAGACCCATCCCGACAACATCCTCATCACCGGCGGCTCCCAACAGGCCATCTCCCTGGTCGTGCAATTGCTGCTCAAGCCCGGCGATGTCATCCTGGTAGAAAATCCCACCTACGGCGGCGCCCTGGACCTCTTTCGCTCCCATCACCTTCAGATCGTCGGCATCCCCATGGACACTCAGGGAATGCAAATCCCGGCACTGGAAACCCTGTTACAACGCTATCCCGCCCGGCTGCTCTACACCATCCCCAACTTCCAGAATCCCACCGGGACCTGTCTCAACAGCCAACGCCGCCGCCAATTGCTGGCCCTGGCCGATCGCTATAACCTGCCGATCCTCGAAGATGACTTTGTCGGAGATCTGCGCTACGATGGACGGGTCCAACCGACATTAAAAGCCCTCGACCCTGGAGGCCGCGTCATCTACATCAGCACCTTCTCCAAAATGCTGATGCCCGGCCTGCGGATCGGATTTCTGGTCGCCGAAGGTCCCGTTTACAGCGGCCTCGCCGGCTACAAACGCGCCCACGACCTCGCCACCTCCAACCTGATCCAACGCGCCCTGGAAGCCTATGTCACCATCGGACGCTATCAGGCCCATCTTCGCCGTTCCTGCCAGCTCTACCGCCGCCGGCGGGATACCATGCAGCAGGCCCTGCGCTATGAACTGCCCCAGCTGCAATATCACCTCCCGCAAGGCGGTCTCTTCATCTGGGCCAAATTGCCCCCTGCGCTTTCAGCCACCCGACTGCTCCCCCTCGCCATACGTGAAGGCGTCACCTTCGCCCCTGGACCCCAATTCTTCCCGGAAGAGGATTCAGGAGATGCCTGTTTAAGATTGAACTTCGCCGCGCACTCCCCCGAAAAAATCATCGTCGGGATCCAACGGCTGAAACAGGCCCTCCAAAAACTATCCTGAAAATAGGGCTCTATAGCCTTTTAGCATCCCGCAAATGATCTTTTCCCGGCCAGAAACGACGCGCGGTACGAAGCAGGGGAAGAGAGTTTTTTTGTTTATGTTTTTGCGCGCATCAGAATGCGCGCAAAAACATAGCCTTTTCCAGAGCCGCCCTGGCGACGCTCTCTTCCCCCTCCTTCCCCCACAGAGCAGTCGTCATGCGGAAACCGGATCCCCGTTCCCGCGTGTTCGTTGGGGGAAGGAGGGGGTCAGGGGGAGGATGAGGGCCAACAAGATGGCCCTGAAAACCATTTTCATCTTTCAGGGTGCCGCCCCCGCCATGACCTTCTGTCCTGAAAATAGGCCCAGAAAAGACTCACCACAGATCGAAGATATTGCAAATAGACACGGAGGACACAGAGAAGAATTTAGAGAAAATCTCCTCTCTTCTTCTCTGTGATCTCTGCGCCTCTGTGGTGAAATCTCTTCTCTTTTTCATCCTTCGGGGTGCTCCCCTGCATGACCTTCTGTCCTGAAAATAGGCCTCTATGGTAAGGCCCCGGCCTTATAGCGTCCCGCAAATGGCACTTCCCCCGTAAAACACGACGCGCTGGATCGGAAGAGAGAGTTTTTTTGTTGATGTTTTGGTGCGCCTCAGAAGGCGCACCAAAACATATCCTTCTTCCAGAGCCGCCCCGGCGACGCGGGCTGTCTACTGTCTACTGTCTACTTGCTACTGTCTACTTGCTTTGGCCTTTTTCCAGAGCCGCCCCGGCAACACGCTCTAAGCCCTCCCCCTCATCTCAATGCCGGCCGCGCATCTTCGCCACGAATCTCCTGGAAGCGCGTTACACCTGTACAACTGCATGGTGCGAAGCAGGGATGGGGAGGGGGCCGGCGCGCAAAAACATACCCTTCTTCCAGAGCCGCCCCGGCGACGCGGGCTGTCTACTGTCTACTTGCTACTGTCTACTTTCTTTGGCCTTTTCCAGAGCCGCTCCGGAGCAATAACAACTTACCCTTTTTAGAAGTCCATGCTACAATAACTCTGCATAATGGGGTTCTCCACTGAGGTTCAAGGAGATAATAAATGGAAGTAAAAGAAATCGCCACCCAACTGGCCGCCGCCCAGGCCCGCATTGCCGAGTTAGAAGCGGAAAATGCCCGGCTTGAACGCTTCAAAGAAATCGCCGAACACTCTGACAGCATCATCACCCTGATCGGCCCCGACGGTTCCCGACTCTATCAAAGCCCCGCCATCACCCGCATCACCGGTTATGATGAAAACGACCTTTCAGGCCTGGGAACCTTTGCCCATATTCATCCTGATGATTTACCTTCCATCCAGCAAACTCTGGCAGAATTGCTCCAAGACCCGCAAGGCAGCCGCACTGTCGAATATCGGTATCTGCGCAAAAACGGCACCATCGCCCATGTTCAAACTGTCGCCCAGAACCTGCTGCATATACCAAAACTTCAAGCCGTCCTGGCCAACACCTATATCACCACCGAACAAAAAGAGATTGAAATCACCCTCCAGGAAAGCGAAGCCAACCTGCGAACCGTCTTTGAGAACATGCAGGACACCTTTTATCGTACCGATATTCAGGGTAACCTCATTATGGTGTCGCCTTCAGCGGCCATCCTGTTGGGCTATAATTCTCCTAAAGAAATGTACGGCATCAATATCGCTAAAGAGCATTACGCCTATCCGGAAAACCGACAGGCGTTGTTGAAGGAATTGAAAGAAAAAGGACGGGTAACCGATTACGAGGTTGTCTTGCGGCGCCGGGATGGCAGTCAACTCACCGTCAGCACCAATTCCGCCTACTACCGCAACCGATTCGGTGAGATTGCCGGCGTGGAAGGTATCTTCCGCGATATCACAGCCCGCAAACAGGCCGATGCCGAACGCGAAAAACTCCAACAACAGATCATTGAGGCCCAACAACGAGCCATCAAAGAACTGGCCGCGCCGATTATTCCGATCACCGATCGCATCCTGGCCATGCCCTTGATCGGCAGCATCGATACTCTCCGCGCCCGCGACATTATGCACGGATTGCTGGGCGGAATCGGCCATTACCATGCCCGAGTGATCATTCTTGATATCACGGGAGTCCCCATCATCGACAGCAATATCGCCGACCATCTCAATAAGGCCATCCAGGCAGCCCGGCTCAAAGGCGCCACCGTCATTATCACGGGAATTTCTGATGCGGTCGCAGAGGAAATCGTCGACCTGGGATTGGATTGGAGCAATATCGAAACCCATCGGGATTTGCAAAGCGGGCTCCAGGCCGCTCACCGCCTTCTAAAAACCGATCGCTAAGGGGTCGTAAAAGAATAACTTCCCGATTTTTTACAGCGTTTTCCCCTGGAAATTCGGGAACTTATAAAATTACAGACCCTAACCCTTGAGCGGATCTAATACCAGGGGCAACCGCACCGTAAAGGTTGCCCCTTGATGTAAACCGTCACTCGCCACCATAATCATCCCCTCATGCAACTCCACCAGCGACTTCACAAGAGCCAGACTCACGCCCCCCCCAGAATTCATCCAGGAGGTTCCGTTCAACTCTCCATAAAAACGATCAAAAACATGCCGTAAATTTTCCGGTTCGATTCCCGCTCCGGTATGGCGTATCTGTAAAATGGCATACTCAACATCCCCACTCAAACTGACTTCAATCCGATCGCCGGACAGGGTGGACTGAAAAGCTCTGGTAATTAAATTCCCCAGGATCTGTTGTAACCGCACGGCATCCACCCGGACCATCACAACCTCATCAGGAAGACTCCATTCCAGCTTAATTCCTCGCTCATTACCCACGGCCTGCGCCCCCAGACAGACAAAATGAACAATCGAACGGATATCCTGCACTTCGGGTGTGACTCGCAATACTCCGGCTGCCAGAGCCGCCGCATCCAGCAAATCATCGATCAACCGCTGCTGAGTTTTAGTCCCCTGCAAAATCAAATCCAAAGCACGATGAATCACCCCCGGATCAGCGGTCTCCTGCGCCATCAAGGCCCAGCCGCGAATGGTAGCCAGAGGGGCTCGCAAATCATGGGAAACCATCGCCAGAAACCGATCCTTGATCTGGTCGGCCGCCCTCAACCGGGTCAAATCCTGACCGATCAAAATCGCCCCGACCACACCCCCATCTTCCATCTGAACCGGCGTCGTATCAAACATCACCGGAATACAGTATTCATCCTGCTGAACAAAATTCAATTCCAGATCTCGAATCATCTCCCCACGCAAGGCCCGCGCCATAGGACATTGATCCGGGTCCAATACCCGGCCCGTCCGAGGATCCACTAAAGATTGCTCTACCGCTACCGTCTGCCACATTTCCCCAACCAAGGGGCGCTGCCAGAGTTTTCGAGCCGCCTCATTGGCCATCTGAATCTGCCCCTCTCTATTGGAAAAAATCACGGGCAAAGGAATTGTATCTAAAACCGTCTCCAATTCTCTTGCCAAAGCCGGCGGCTTCTCTCGCGGTTCGCCGGCCTCTGATTCCACCCGGCGCCGATAAGCAAGGTCCTCAATTCCAAGACTCTCCCCCCCGGTCCGCAACTTCGGTGCCGCCACCAGCAGCAAATGAGAAGACAAGAGCGACCACCATTGAGCATCTGTCAAATCGTCGCGACGAAAAGAACAGAGCACGGTACACAATTGCCCGTTCAACCCTTCATCCAAAGCCGCCTCAAGCTCCGGATCCCCTCGAATATTACGGCCGGCCTCATCGACACAATCACATCCGATCGCAATCCACAGTCCCCGATATCCTTCCATCAACGCCTGATCGATCTCCTGACGCACCCAGGCCGTCAGCTGGGAAGCCGTCATAGGGATGGGGAATCCTGATAAAAAAACCAACTGGTCGGGATGACTCAAAGATGCCCGGGATTCTCTCTTTTCAGTCAAACGCATCTGCAATTGAGGAATTAAATCATCGGAAGTAATCAAACAGACCTTCTCATCCTGTTGCAATCCGCTCAATATAAACAAGGTCAGAACATAGATAAGTTCCTCAAGGCCTTGATAAATAACCCCGATATGCATTCCCGACTTCCAGGTCATTCTTTCCATTAATCCCCTCCTGCCCCTCGGCTCCGACATTAAAGAAAAAGTTCTATACCCGTTCAGTCTAGTCGATTTAAAAAGAAAAAGGAAGAGGATTTTACTGCAAAAGACAAACGGGAGGTAACAATTTTCGACCTGTGAGGTTAGCCTGAAAAATGAGAGAGAAAAAAGCCGGTTGTAGAATGAAAAAACTGTACAGATAACAAAAAAACGGTCTGGAATAATCCAGACCGTTTCTAAATGACCCGCACAGGACTCGAACCTGTAACCAAGGGATTAAGAGTCCCCTGCTCTACCGAATTGAGCTAGCGGGCCGAGGAAGTGTCTATCCCCGCGCGCTGCGATATTCTACCATATATCGAAATATTGGCAAGTAAACAAATCCCCCCCTCCTCCACCAGAGAACTCTCTCCCCAATTCCCTTCAAATCCATGATTTCGCACTGACAATGCGAAACCATCAAAAAAACACTCCCCCATCCCGTGCGTCGCAACTCACCCAAAACACTCCTTCTACGGAACGCTAAAAATACCCACCGACAGATAAGAATTTCCTATGCAAATGCCCTGAAAAACAGGCTTAACAAAAACCCATATTTTGGGCGGCTTTCCCAAGCCGCCCAAAATATGAATAAAAAAGTCTCTCCCTCCATCCCGCGCGTCGCAACTCACCCAAAACACCCCTTCTGCGGGACGCTAAAACGTTCCTTGCCATTCCTACCGAGACTGGTATCATTACCGCCAGTCTCTTCGGGAGGTAATCTATCTATGTCAATATTCCAGGCGATCATCCTTGGTATCATTCAAGGCGCCACCGAATTCCTGCCGGTCAGCAGCTCCGGCCACCTGGTCATCATCCCCCGCTGGTTGGGCTGGCCCGACCCCGGTCTCTCCCTGGATGTAATCCTGCATCTGGCTACCATGATCGCCGTGGTAGTCTACTTCCGCAAAGATATCTACCACCTCATCCTCGCCGGCTGGAACGGACTCCGGCAACGACAGTTCAACACCCCGGAAATGCAACTGATCCTGGCCCTGATCATCGGTACAATTCCCGGCGCGCTCGCCGGCGTCTTCCTCAAAGACTGGATCGAAGGATTCTTCTCCGCTCCACAAATGGTCGGCTTCTTTCTCATCCTTACCGCCATCGTACTGACCGTCTCCGAGCAAATGAAACACCAGGAGCGCACCATCGAATCGATTACCTGGTTGGACGGATTGCTCATCGGCCTGGCCCAGGGCATCGCAGTCCTGCCCGGCCTCAGCCGCTCCGGTTCCACCATCGCCGCCGGTCTGGTTCGCGGCTTTCAACGCCCGGAAGCCGCCCGCTTCAGCTTCCTGCTCTCTATCCCCATCATCCTCGGCTCCGGCGGCTACGAAATCTTCAAAGCCCTCCGCCACGGCATAGGGACCCTTGACCCGGTTCCCACCCTGGCCGGCTTCTGCGCCGCTCTCATCACCGGCTACATCGCCATCGCCGGCCTCTTAGCCCTCATTCGCCGTCAGAGCCTCTGGCCCTTTGCCCTCTACTGCGCCATTCTCGGCTCGGCCGTCGTCATAGGATTGATTCCATGAAACGTTGGGGCTGGATTCTCCTGCTGCTGGGATTGGTCGCCTGTCAGGGCTCTCTGACACCAGCCCCCTTGCCGACAACCACACCGTTGCCCGCGGAGTCCGAACCCCAAACCCTGCGCATCATCTGTCCCGAAACCATCCACACCTTAATGCTGACCCTGGCAACCGCCTACCGCCAGCAAGACCCCACCACCGACATCATCGTCATCGAGCGCGACGATCAACTGATCCCGGCCGCTCTGGACCAAAAAGCAGCAGAAATCGGCGCCACCCTATGGATTCCCACCTCGGTCCCAACCAATACCTGGACCCAACCCTTTGCCAATGAAGCCCTCGCCGTAGTCGTCAATCCCCAGAACGGCCTTCCCGGCATCACACTCGATCAACTACGTCAACTGTACCAGGGTCGGGTAGAAGACTGGGCTCCGTGGGGTGGACTTCCGGGCAATCCACAACTGATCAGCAGAGAAGAAGAAGCCGGAGAATATGGCTGGTTTCAAGAACAGGTCATGGGAGATGGCCGCGTCGCCTTGATCGCCCTGCTCGCTCCCACCAGTGAATCGGTCCTCTCCCTGGTCGCCGAAGAACCGCTGGCCGTCGGTTACGTCACAACCGGCCGGCTTGACGGCCGGGTCCGCGTCCTGGCCATCGAAAGCGTCCCGCCCACCGCGCAAACTCTGGCCGCCGGGCTCTACCCCCTCACCCATCCCGTCTCCTTCATCAGCATTGGAGAACCTCATGGCGCCGCCCGGCCCTTCATCCAATGGGTTCTCAGCCCCGCCGGCCAGACCGTCATCGAACAACAAGGGCTCTATCCCCTGCAAAAATAATTTGTTATCTATACATTCGCGCGCCCCTATGGGGCGCGCGAATAGACAAATAAAAAAAACGCAATACCGCAAAAGTAACTCAGCGGCACACCAAAAGAAATACACCGCCGATCGAAGATATCGAAAATCATTGATCCCTCTCTGCGCCCTCCGCGTCTCTGCGTTAAAATCTGGTTTTACGTTTCCCCTCAATTCGTCGGATTGAAATACCCATAGACCAGTGACCCGATCTCCTCAAAAGTCGGCTCGGCCTCTTCCCATACCAGCCATGCCGGCTGATAGAAAAAGACCGAAAGTACAAAATTTCCCCCCTTGCTGTAAACCGTAGCCACTTCAGCATGCGTACTCCCGGTCCACCCATGCAAATGCGCCACCCGGGCCTCCTCCGGCATCCCCGCCTGTAACAAAGCCCGCGGCCCGCTGCCGCCCTCCCCCATCCGCTCCAGCATATCCTGACATTCCTCACTCGTAAGCTCTTTGGGATAAAGCACCCGCAACATTCCGCCATCGTGGGAACATTGATAGAGCGCCTCCATCAACAACCCCGCTTCCAGAGGCGTAGTCTGATGGGCAGGATCAGGATCGGTGAAAATATCCGTCCGACTGTTCGCTGTCGTAGACTGCGTCGGCCACCCCTCTTCCGGCTCCTGACCATAAGACGCCAGAAAAAAAGTGTTGGGCAACTTCAATGCCTCCACAAAAGCCTTCACCGGTCCCACACCCGCCGTCACTACCCCATTGCCCAAAAAGCTCAAAACGCGATTGGAAACGGTGGGATCGCTCTCGGAAAAGGTCGCATTGATCAGTTCCCTCGTGGCCGGCTCCGGCTGAGAATTCTCTTTCTGATAAACCGCCAGGATCACCGGAATCTTCATCGCACTCAAACCGGAAAAAGCCACATCGCAGTTGTAACACAGCTCCTTCCCGGTCTGCAAATCTTTGACAAAGACCCCCGCCACCCCGGAAAAATCGGCCAGCTGTCCCTGTAAAGCCTCTTTCAAAATATCCATAGAGATCTCAGGAGCCGCCTCTTCATTAACAATCAGAGCCACATCCCGATCCACCGCAGAAAGCATAGCGGCAATCACCACCGGTCGCGAGGCATCCACATCGAGCATCGCCCCGGCCTTTGCCGGTCGAAAGGTCCCCGCCTCCGGTAAAGGCACCGGCGCCAGAGGAGGATGATCGTACTGCCGCGCCACCCGATTGAGAAAGGAATCCAATCGGGAACGGGTATAATTCAACACCACATAAGCTTCCGTCGCCGCCGGACGCCGCTGCAACACCTGATCGGTAACATAATTGAAAAATCCCTGAACCCCAAACTGCGGCTGCAGCGTCTGATCGATATTCGATTCCGTCGCTTCCCGATCAAGCGACAATTCCACCATCTCCGGCAACAATAAAATATCGTCCTCTTGATAATGTAAAATCACCGGCTGGGAAAAAGCCTTCTCCAGCTCATCCATGGCCTGATCCTTCGTCATTCCTCCCACCGACATCCCTGCCATCACCAATCCAGGAGGCAGCACCTTTTGACTGGATTGCCATCCTGTAAAAAACCAGGTTCCAGCCAGAACCAGAATCGTTACCACGACCACAAAAAGCCAACCGGCTCCAGAGCTTCGTTCTCGCAACCTTTGCCTCACTCTTGTTGATCAAAAAAAATAAAAAGTAACGTCTTACCCTATACAGTTACCGACGCTAGTATAACCAGGAAGGAAACAGGCGTCAAATACACAGAGAGTTTTTTGTTTCTGTTTCGCACCGGAAGTGCGAAAACAGAAGCCTTTTCCAAAAAGAATTTAAAATAAATCTCCTCTCTTCTGCTCTGTGCCCTCTGTGCCTCGGGGATGAAATCTCTTTTCATCTTTCCGGCTGCCCCCTTGACAAAGCCTCTTCCCAGCGGTACAATTTGACTACATTTACACAATTAGTCAAAAGGTCAATATGTCACCAGCACGAATACCCGATCGCGAAATCCGAATTCTCGCCGCCGCCGGCCGCAACATCATCCATTTCGGCTACAACAAAACCACCATCGACGACATCGCCCGCGAAGCCGGCGTCTCCAAAGGGGCCATCTACCTTCACTGGAAAAGCAAAGAAGAACTCTTTGCCGCCCTGCTGATCCACGAAATGGAACTCCTGCTGGATGACCTCAGCACCCGCATCACAGACGACCCCGAAGGAGGGACGCTCGCCCACATGTACCGCCACTCCCTGCTGGCCCTGCAAAATAACGCTCTGATTCGTGCCCTTTACACTCAAGACAGCCGCCTTTTGGGCGATTACATGCGCCACCAGGCCACTTCACGCTACACCGAGCGCTTCCTGTTCGGCAAAACCTTCGTACAATTGCTCCAAAACGCCGGTCTGATCCGCACCGACCTCAGCCCGGCAGCCATCTCCTACCTGATGAGCATCATCTCCTACGGCTTCATCGGCATTGAAACCATCATCCCCGCCGCCGAAGCCCCCTCCCTGGAAGAAATCACCGTCGCCTTAACCACCTTCATCCAGGACGGCCTCGCCCGCCCGGAGGGCGACAGCGCCGTCGGCAAACGCGCCCTCCTGGAGATGATCCGGCTGGTCAAACAACAATACCATCCAGAAAACCAATCAACCCACCCGCTCTGAAAAAAGCCTTTGTTTTCGCACTGACAGTGCGAAAACATAACAAAAAATTTCTCTCTGCCTGCTTCGCACAACGCAGCGCACCTTACAGGGAAAGCATTTCGTGCGGGACGCTAAAGGGCCCCGCCCTGGCAAACAGGAGAAAAAAAGCTCGTGTTTTTGCGCGCATAAGAATGCGCGCAAAAACACAAACAAAAAATTTCTCTCTGCCTGCTTCGCACAGCGCGGCGCACCTTACAGGGAAAGCACTTCGTGCGGGACGCTAAAAATACTAACCGTCAAGGTAAATAATCTTTTAAATCAATGAGGAAAACCGCTATGAACATCCAATCACAATGGCTCGAACTGCAAGGACTCCGCATCCATTACCGCACCGCCGGCGAAACCGGCTCCCCCATCGTCCTCCTGCACGGGGGCGGCGCCGACTCCTCCTTCCTCTCCTGGGAACTCCTCATCCCCCTCCTGGCCCAAACCCACCGCGTCTTCGCCGCCGACTGGCCCGGCTACGGCCTCAGCGACAAACCCCGCCTCGCTTACACCATGGATTACTACATCCAATGCCTGGAAGCCCTGCTGGACAGCTGGGGTCTGCAAACAACCCGCCTCGTCGGCCTATCCATGGGAGGCGGAATCGGCCTCGGCTTCACTCTCAAAGCTCCCCGCCGGGTCGACAAACTGGTCCTTCTCGATAGCTATGGCCTCCAGGCCAAAGCCGCCTACCATCGCCTCAGCTACCTGCTCATCAAAATGGCCTGGCTCAATCAACTCAGCTGGAAAATGATGTGCAGCAGCCGGAGCATGATCCGCTACTCCATGAAACTTATGATGGTCAATCCCCAGGCCCTGACCGCCCCCCTGCTGGACGCTTTAATGGAAGAAGTCAACCGTCCCAATGCCACCCGGGCCTGGAACACCATGCAAGAGGATGAAATCCAATGGAACGGAGTCAAAACCTGCTACATGCAACGCCTGGGCGAAATCGCCGCCCCCACCTTAATCATCCATGGAGAAAAGGATACGGCCGTCCCCCTGGATTGTTCAAAAGAAGCCCACACCCACATCCCCAACTCCCGCCTGGAAATCATCTCCGGCGCCGGCCACTGGCCGCAGCGCGACCGCCCCGAAATCGTCAATCCCCTCGTGGAGGCCTTCCTGAAAGACTAAATCTTTCAACCTGTGTGGTTGGGCTGAGAAAAAAACCCATCTTTTCGGCGGCTTTCTGAAGCCGCCGAAAAGATGAATAAAAAAATAACTCTTCCCTTCATCCAGCGCGTCGCCTTTTACCGGGAAAGCACCTGTCGCGGGACGCTAAAAACCAGCAGTTCACCAAACCGAGAAATTTTCTCTAAATTCTTCTCTGTGTCCTCTGTATCTCTGTGGTGAATCTTTTCCCTTAACAAAAAAACCCCGCTGCTGAAATTCAGCAGCGGGGTTTGAGCGGAAGGGGTGGGATTCGAACCCACGGTGACGAACGAGCGCCACAACGGTTTTCGAGACCGCCCCGATCAACCACTCCGGCACCCTTCCCCAAGCCCCGGTATTCTACCACAAAGACCCAGCTTTGCAACTCCCCTCCCCTTTCTTGTGCTCCCTCTGAAACTCGTATATGATAACCTCAAATCAATTCCTCAAGTCAACTATGGAGGCCAATAAATGAAATCCAATCTGCCCTTTTTGCGCATTCTGCCGGGACTCTTGATCCTCTCTCTCCTGCTCACCGGCTGCTTTGGAGCTGCCCCTGCAACGCCGACCGTCGATGCCGGAGCCCAAAACCTGGACATCACCCCCCTCCCCATGGATGCCGGCACCGTGGCCCCGCTCGAAACCGTCGCAGCCCTGCCCAGCGCCATCTCCCTCAGCCTCGGTACTGAATTCGCCACCGCCGGAGCCCCCCTCCCGGTCGATGTCTACCTCTTGAAAAGCCAACCGCTCTCCGACATCTCCGTCGAAGTTGCCATCCCCCTCGATTTCTTCCAGGTCCTGGACGACAACCCCGATGCAGAAGGCTTCCAGGCCGACATCAGCACCATTCCGGCCGGCGCGATGGTCGATCTCAATGAAATCACCCCTGAAGGCATCTTACGCTATCACATCACCGGACTGGCAGCCAACGCCGACGCCCAGGTCCACCTTTTAACCCTGCACCTGCTGCCGCTTCAATCCGGATCGACCGAACTGGCCGTCCAACCCACCACCGCAGCCATCGATACCGCAGGCGCCCCGACCGCCCTCGAATTCTATCCCTTCTTTATCGATATCCAACCCGCCGCCGAACCCACCCTGCTGCCCCTCGACACCCTCACGCCCGAACCGGTAATCGATCCGGGAACCCCGGCCCCGGTCGGCACCCTGGCCCCCGGCATCTATATCCGCCTGCAAACCGGGCAGACCGTACAACAATTTGCCCAGACCTTCGGCTCCACCCCCGAACAGATCGCGGCCGCCAATAACTTCATCGATCCCAACCAGATCCCGGTCGGCACGCTGCTCTACATCCCGGTCCAATCGCCGGCCGGTCAGGCAGCCTACTTCATCTCGCCCCGCGACACCCTTTACAGCATCGCCCGTACTTTCAACATGACCGTCGAAGTGCTGGCAGCTCAAAACAACATCCCGCTTCCCTATAACACCATCAAAGCCGGCAACTGGCTGATCCTCATCCCTTAAAAACAACCTGTGCGACAGAACCCAAAAGACATAAGAGAAAATTATCTTTTCGGCGGCTTCAAAAAGCCGCCGAAAAGATAAATAAAAAACTCTCTCCCTCTCCCGCGCGTCGCCTCAAGCCGAACCAAAGCCTTTTGCGGAACGCACAAAGCCGGCTGTTAAGCAAACCCACGAACAACCGCACATGTCGCGAAAAAAGCCGTGTTTTTGCGCGCATTCCTATGCGCGCAAAAACACAAACAAAAAACTCTCTCCCTCTCCCGCGCGTCGCCTCAAACCGAACCAAAACCGGTTGCGGGACGCACAAAGCCGGCTGTTAAGCAAACCCACGAACAACCGCACATGTCGCGAAAAAAGCCGTGTTTTTGCGCGCATTCCTATGCGCGCAAAAACACAAACAAAAAACTCTCTCCCCCTCCCGCGCGTCGCCTCAAACCGAACCAAAACCGGTTGCGGGACGCTAAAAACAGAACCGCCCCCGGAAAAATCCGGGGGCGGTTCTGTAAAAAAGATTCCGTAAAGCAATCCCACTAAGCGGCGGGCACCGCTTTTTGCTCTTCAATCCATTGCGTCAGCGCTTTTTCAGCGCGGGCAATACGCTGCAACGCCACCACACGGCCCAACACCTCAATCGAACCAAACAACGGCGGCGTGACCGCCTTCCCCGTCACCGCCATCCGCAACACCGAGAAAAGTTGCCCCGGTTTCAGGCCCAGATCATCCGCCAGCGCCCGCATCGGAGTTTCCATCGTCTCAGCATCGAACGGCAGCAACGTAGCCAGCACTTCCCGCGACTTCCGCAACCCTTCCAGACTCTGCTGGGGAGTCATCTTCTTCCCCACCAGTTCTTCCGGTGCCGGCGTCTCGATATCCGTAAAGACAAAATCGGTCAACGGCACCACATCCTTCAACAACTGAATCCGTTCCTGCACCAGCGGAATCAACTTCTTCAACGTATCCATCACTTCAGCGGGTGCCGGAACCGGGATCAAACCGGCTTCCTGCCAGAAAGGCAGCAAATAGACCAGCAACTTCTCCTGGCTCATCCGACGAATATACTCGCCGTTCATCCAGTTAAGCTTATCGTAAGAGAAAACCGCCGGAGCCAGATTGACCCGCTCCAGCTCGAATTTCTCACTCAGCTCCTGCCGGGAGAAAATTTCTTGCTCGCTACCTTCGCCGGGAGCCCATCCCAACAGAGACAGGAAATTAAAAAGCGCTTCCGGCACATAGCCCTGCTTGCGGAATTCATCGATGTTCGTCGCCCCATGCCGCTTGGAAAGCTTCTTGCCGTCCGGACCCATCACCAACGGCACATGCGCAAAGACGGGCGGTTCCCATCCAAAGGCCTGATAGAGCAACACATGCTTAGGGGTGCTGGGCAGCCATTCATCGGCCCGGATCACATGGGAAATCTCCATCATATGATCATCGACCACCACCGCCAGATGATAGGTCGGGAACCCATCGGTCTTCAGCAAAACCTGATCGTCGAGCAACCGATTCTCAAAAGCAATATCGCCCTTGAGCAAATCATGCACAACCGTGGTCCCTTCCTGCGGGATCTTCAAGCGAATCACATGCGGTTCGCTCTTCGAAATAGTATTCGCAGGCAGCTCGCGGCAATGCCGATCGTACATCGGGGGCAACCCCCGCGCCGTTTGCAATTGTCGAACTTCTTCAAGCCGCTCCGGAGAACAATTACAGCGATAAGCCCACCCGCGTTCAATCAATTCTTCCGCTTTGGCTTTGTACAAAGCCAGCCGATCCGACTGAATGTAGGGGCCAAAATCGCCGCCGGCCTCAGGGCCTTCATCCCAGTCCATGCCTAACCAGCGCAGACTGTCCATAATCACCTGAAGCGCATCCGGGACATAACGGGTTCGATCCGTATCCTCAATCCGCAGCACAAACTTACCGCCGTGCTTGCGAGCATAGAGCCAGTTGAAGACGACGGTCCGGATGTTGCCGATGTGTGGATGCCCCGTGGGGCTGGGGGCAAAGCGAACTCGGACGGTCATAAGAGTCTTCCTCCTTCTAATTATTTCCTTGCGTTTTCCCGCTGAAGGGGTGAAACGCAAAACGTAAGGCAAGATTGTCCAATCACCGATTCTTGCCCTACGCTTTGCATTCTACTAGAACTCCAAACGTTTGTGACGCATCGCCACACTTTCAACCAATCCCAATCCCACAAAAGTCACGACCAGACCGCTACCACCGCTGCTGACGAACGGCATTGGCAATCCGGCCACCGGAATCACATTCAAATTCATACCGACATTCACAATCAACTGATAAAAAATATAGGTCGTAATCCCGACCACAATCAACCGCCCCGTCATATCGCCGGCATTGGCGGCAATCCGCAGCAACCGAAACAAGAGAAGCGCAAACAACAGCAACAACAGAGCCGCTCCGACAAACCCCAGTTCCTCACAAACGACCGAGAAAATGAAGTCGGTATGCCGCACCCGCAAAAAGTGCGACTGGCTCTGCGTCCCGGCGGCAAACCCCTTACCCCACAAGCCCCCGGAACCGATACTGATCAAAGCCTGCATAATGTTGTAATACGCGGCCGGATCATTTTCCGGATTCAAGAAATTGGTAACCCGCTTCTTCATGTAATCGCTCAGGAAAGACCAGACGATGGGCAATGAGAAAACCCCTACCGCCCCCATCCCCCCGATATAGGCCAGATTGATCCCCGAAACGAAAACCATCGCCACCCATACAGCGAGATAAAGCGTCGCCGTGCTCAAATTCGGCTGAAGGTAAACCATACCCATAGCGACCGTGGTCATCCCCAGGGAAACAATCAGGGTGAGCCGGTCTGGCCCGCCGGTGGCCCGCCCTCCCAACAACCCCGCCTGGCTCACAATCAACAAAATCAACCCCGGAAATGCCGGCTGGATGGAAGTACCGGCGATAACAATAAAACGCCGCACCCCACCGATTTCGCTGTCGCCGAAAATCAGCGCCACCGCCAGTGAGCCCAGGACCAGACCATACAGAGGCCACTGCAAACTCTCCAGCAGACGATAGTTGATCGCCGCCGTAAAAAGCATAAAAGCCACCCCGACGGCCCCAAACACAGCCTGCTTACGCCAGGTATCCTGAATGGATTCCACTCCCAGCGTCGCACTGTAAATCATCGCCAGACCAAATATAGTCAATACTACAACCAGGAGCAACAACCCCCAGTCAAAGTACTGCCACATTGATTTGCGCATAGCTACCTACAAATTATACAGGATCAACAGACAGCCTATCGCCGGCCGTTGCGCAAAGGAATATCCGCTACCAACCGCGTCTCCCGCTGATCCTCAGTAAAACTCACCTGCACCTTCGCCGGATCGATCTCCATATGCTTCGAGATCACCGCAATGATCTCATCCTTCAGCATCTCCAACATCCCCGGCGAAATATTGGCCCGGTCGTGAGCCAGTACCAGACGCAAACGCTGTGCGGCAATTTCCTTGCCGGAATTCGCATCACCACGGTGGAGTAACCGATCCAAAAGGCTCATCACCCACCCCCCTTTCAAAAACCCGTACCAAAAATCCGTTGCAGCCAGGAAGCTTCTTTTAAAGGCATGAAAGGGACTTCCTCGCCGCGCAGACGGCGCACAATGTTTCGGAAAGCCTGCCCTGCCTGAGATTTCTCCTGCAAGACCACCGGCTGACCACGATTGCTGGCGACCAAAATATTGGGATCCTCGGGGACAATACCGATCAAATCAATTGCCAATAGATTGACCACGGTCGCAGAATCCATCATCTCATTGCGCCGCACCATATCCGGCTTGACGCGATTGATGATCAACCGCGGCGAGCCCCATCTCTCCGCCTCCAACAGCCCGACCACGCGATCTGCATCGCGCACAGCCGAGACTTCCGGGTTGGTCACAATCAACACAATATCCGCCGGAGCAGCCGCGCAACGGAAACCATGCTCGATTCCCGCCGGCGAATCGATAATCACAAAATCCACCATCTCCGCCGCCTGCTGCGCCACCCGCCGCATCTGATCCTCGGAGACCGCTTCTTTATCACGGGTCTGCGCCGCCGGCAACAGATGCAGTTCGGAAAACCGCTTGTCCCTCACCAGCGCCTTCTGAAACTGACACCGCCCCTCGACCACATTGACCAGATCGTAGACAATGCGGTTCTCCAGGCCCAACATCACATCCAGATTGCGCAATCCGATATCGCCATCGATACAGATCACGCTCGACCCTGCCATGGCCAGTCCCATGGCCAGATTGGCAGTCGTGGTCGTCTTTCCCACGCCGCCCTTGCCCGATGAAATTGTGATGATCTTTCCGGCCATCTTACCCCCTTGCCGTCCAGGGTTCTGCTACAATCACTCCGTCGCGAACCCGGGCCATCTCGGGCTGAGACTTGCGTCGACGCTCATCCGGAGCCCGACTGATATAACCCGCAATCCGCAACTGAGACGGATTCAAATCTAAAGCACATACCACGGCCCGTTCATCTCCCCAGGCCCCGGCATGGACCATTCCCCAGATTCGCCCCCACACTACCACGTGCCCCCCGGCAATAATCTCCGCTCCCGGATTGACATCGCCCAACAAAATCACCGGTCCAGGATATTGCACACTCTGGCCCGAACGCAGCGTGGTCTGCAAAAATAAGGCATTGCCCTTCTCACTGGGAACAGGATCACTCACAGGAGTCTCAGTCGCTACCGCAGCCGGACCCGGAAGACGAGTCCGCACCCCATGCGAACGCGCCACCCGCTGGGCTTCCTCATCACCGTTCTGGATCACCCATAATTCCATGTCATATTGATCCAGCAACGAGCGCAAAGTCACCAGCTCTTCATCTTTTAAGGAACGTCCATCCAGATCCAGGATAACTCGACCGCCGCGGAAAAATCCGGCCGCATCGTTCAGGGAATGGGTCAATGCCGCCAGCACCTCGGACCAGGTGCCGGCTCTCGGCTGCAAAAGAATACCTTGGGGTGTCCCCTTTAACGTCAATGGCATTTTACCCATCACCGTTGATTATAACACAATTCCAATGGACCCATAGTGACAGATCCGTTTCAGCTGCGTTTCAGCAACGCGCGCGAAAATTGCAAAACCGGATATAATAGCCCCCATGAGCCGTTTTACATTCTTTAGATCTAACCGCATCGTACCACCGGGTCATCGCCATAATTTTTGGCACCTGTACCAGGATATTGCCTGGTATGGCGTGCTTGCCGGCAGCGCCCAGGCCTTCGTCGCCATCTATGCCGCTCACCAGGGAGCCGATGCGCTCCAGGTCGGTCTGTTAAACGCTGGGCCAGCTTTGATCAGCCTGCTGGTCACGCTGCCCGCCGGTCGCACCATGGAAAACCTCCCCCTCTCCAAATATGTCTTCTGGGGCTCAATCGTCCAGCGTTTCGGCTATCTCCTTTGGGCCTTCCTCCCCTTCATCTTCCCGGCCAAAGTAGATGTCTGGGCCTTGATTCTCTTGACATTGCTGATGAGCATCCCCGGCACCGGCGTCTCGGTAGGATTCAATGCGCTCTTCGCAGCCTGCGTCCCCCCGGAATGGCGCGGCTATGTGACCGGAATTCGCAATGCCTTAATCGCCGTCACCCAGATCATCACCACACTGATCTGTGGGGCCATCCTGCAATATCTGCCATTTCCCTGGAATTACCAGCTCGTCTTCCTCCTGGGTTTCCTGGGCGGCATCGTCGGCAGCTACCACCTCTGGAAATTACGCCCCCCTGCCGCGGCACCTTCAACAACGGCCCGGCCCGTCGCCCCCCGCAAACCCGGCTTCTTACGCCTGGATATCTTGAAAAGTCCTTTCGGCGCCGTCCTCGGCGTACTCTTTCTCTTTCATTTAACACAATACCTGCCGGCCCCGCTCTTCCCGCTTTATCAGGTCAACGTCATTAAATTGACCGACCAGGAAATCAGTATGGGCACGGCCATCTTCAACTTTCTGGTCTTTCTGGGATCGATGCAACTGGATCGCATCAGCCAGCGTTTCGGCCATCACCTTCTCACCGGCATCGGTGCCGCCATGATGGCCGTCTACCCCATCTTGCTGGCCTTCAGCCAAAATTCCATTCACTTTCTGCTCGTCTCCGTCATGGGAGGCGCCTCATGGGCCATCGTCGGAGGAGCCCTCCCCAACTATCTCCTGGACCAGGTCCCCGATCATGACCGCCCGGCCCACCTGGCCTGGTACAACCTCGCCCTCAATAGCGCCATCCTGATCGCCTCACTGGTCGGCCCCTTCAGCGCCAACCGAATCGGCCTGGTCAACGTACTCTTCCTCGCCGCCGGCTGCCGGCTCTTCTCCGCCATCGCCATCCTGACCTGGGGTAAAATCAAAAACGCCAAAATCCTGACCCCCGAAAGCGAATAGCTAACCTGTCCTGAAAATAGCCCTGCCGTGCAAAAATCTCCCCGAGGGCGGCCACATCGGGCCGCCCCTACGCGAACACCGCCAATGTAGGGGCGGGGTTACCCCGCCCGGCCCATCCCCAAATCAACCTTCCCCAACGGAAAAGAATCCCCCACCGGGTAATTACCTTCGGAATCAATACATGGATACCTGAATCGGGCGAGGAAACCTCGCCCCTACACAGACAATCTCCCGTAGGGGTACCCCTTGTGGGTACCCAATCCTGATGAATCGTCTATTTTCATTTTTCGGGGTGCTCTCCTGCATGACCTTCTGTCCTGAAAATAGCCCGTTTAAAGGTGCGACGCACTTTCTATCCATAGAACCACCGATTCAAACGGACCCATCTGAAGGCAAGTCGCCTGTCCTTGCAAGATCAGAGTGCGTTGCACCTCTTTGAGAAATCCTCCTCACCCGCACAAGGCCCCTCTCCCGTAAGCTACGCCGCGCGGTGCGAAGCAGGAAAGAGAGTTTTTTTGTTGATGTTTTGGTGCGCCTCAGAAGGCGCACCAAAACATGTCCCTTTTCCAGAGCCGCCCCGGCGACGCAGGCTGTCTACTGTCCTTGGCCTTTTCCAGAGCCGTCCCGGCGACACACGCTACACCCTTCCCCTCACCACCATACCGATTGCATCTCACAACGCACATCTTCCCTGTTACGTTTCACGTTTCACGTCCCCCCCCTTTTGCCTCGCTAGTGCATTTGCAAAGATTAGAGTATAATAAGGCACATAGTATCGAAACAGGAGAGACTGCATGATCAAGCCACCGGAAGAAGGTACCATGACGCCCGAAGACAAGCTCTTGCAGAATATCCATTCGCTCATCGGCGAGATTGGTCAAAAACAGGTCCTGTTGCGCTTTTTCCTGCTGGTTCAGAATACCGACTGGCAGGTATACCAAAATTTGGGCGAACCCGGCAATACTATGATGCTCTTTAATCCCCAAACAGCGGCGCACCTTCGTATTGTGATCAAAACCCGCCAAAGGATGTATATCACCGGCCGGCCTCGACGCTGGGTCCGGTTCTTCCTTACTGAAAGCGAATTCAAATCCTGCGACTACCTGGTTGCCTATTTCATGGACTATAACGGTTTCTACGTGGTCCCCAAAACCGATCTGGAAGAAGTTCAGGCGGGAGAACTGGTCCGCTGGCGCTTTACCCTGACCATGAACAACCAGGGAGAACCGCATCCCCGTTGCGCCCAATACAAAGATGCCTGGCAATCCCTCCACCCCGATTTTGCCAACAAACAGATCTGATCCCGTTCTTTAATTTAAATCCCTGGAACGCGCCGCTTTTCAAGCGGCGCATTCTATTTTTTCAATTATCTAACTTGACATCTATCCTAAACCTCATATGATAAAGCTCACATTACCCGGCCCCGGGTATCTGATTTTTATTTCTGGCCGCTTTACAAGGAGGAGTTCAATGCGCAGAAAATTAACACTACTCACCACACTGATCCTGATCCTCGGTATGATAGGAATGCCTGCCTGCCAGCAAAACTCTGGCACCATCAAAATCGGACTGCAAGGCCCCATGACTGGCGACTATGCCTATGAAGGTCAGGGATTTAAAAACGCAGTTCAAATGTTGGTCGACCAAACCAATGCCAAGGGGGGCATTTTAGGGCGTCAGGTCGAGCTTTTCATCGAGGATGATGCCGGCGATCCCTCCCAATCCGCTCTGGTGGCCCAAATCCTGGTCGATAAAGGCGTCATCGCTGCCATCGGCGGCTACAACTCCACCGCAACCGAACCCGCCTCCGCCATCTACAGCGAAGCAGGAATCCTCCATATTACCCCTTCCTCCACGGCCGTCCGCCTGACTCAAAAAGGATTTTCCAGCTTCTTCCGGGTCTGCTTCCTGGATGACCGCCAGGGACTCTTCGCCGCCAAGTTCATGAACGAAGTGCTGGGCGCCAAAAATATCGGCATCCTCCACGACAACTCCACCTATGCTCAGGGCCTCGCCGAAGAAACCGAAAAATACGCCAAGGACCAGGGCCTGAATGTCGCCTTTACCGGAGCCATCAATCCCGACGATCAGGACTTCACCCCGGTTCTGACCAAAATCAAGGCCGCCAACCTCGATGCCGTCTTCTTCACCGGCTATCACTCCCAGGCCGGCCTGCTGCTCAAACAATCGGCCGAACTCGGACTCGATGTGCAATGGATCGGCGGCAACGCCAGCAATAACCCGGTCATGGTCGAAATCGCCGGCCTGGAAAATGCCCAGGGCGTCTATGTCATCACCGAACCGCTCCCCAAAGATCTCAACTACGCCGAAGCCCAACAATTCGTGGCCGATTACAAAGCCAAATATGGTGAAGAACCTAAAAGCGTCTGGACCATCATGGCCGCCGAAGCCTTCAATGTCATTCGCTACGCCATTGAACAAACCCAATCAACCGATCCTAAAGTGCTGTCCGATTATCTCCACAACTCCATGAAAAACGTCAACGGCCTCACCGGGCCCATCCTCGGCTTTGACGAAAAAGGCGACCGCGAAGGCACAATCCATGTGGCCTACGTGATCAACGAAAAGGGCGAATTCGTCCCTAACCCTAAACAACCGACCCCCTGAGATCGGCTGCCGGCCCTTACCTGATGCTGACTTTTTGCACGCTGCCTCCGGCAGCGTGCAAAAAATAAACAAAATTCTCGACCTGTGCGATTAGCCCGGAAAACACGGGAGAAAAAAACCTATGTTTTGGCGCACTTCAGAAAGTGCGCCAAAACATAAATAAAAAAACCTCTCCCACCTATCCAGCGCGTCGTTTTTACCGAAAAAAGCCGTTTGCGGGACGCAAGGAATTGGTCTTAAACCTTTCCAACGGACAACCGCACAGGTAAAAAAGCTATAAATTCCCGGCTACCCCAGGAAAACGGAAAAACGCTATGCAATTTATACAACAACTAATCAATGGGATCACCATCGGCGCTTTTTATGCCCTGATCGCGCTGGGATATACCATGGTCTATGGCGTCCTGAAAATGATCAACTTTGCCCATGGTGACATCTTCATGTGGGGCGCCTACTTCGGCCTGACCGCCCTCACCTGGCTGGCGGTACAATTCGGCCCGGCCAGCCCCTGGATGATCCTCCCGGCTCTGGCCCTCATCCTCCTGCTCACCGCCATGACTGGCGTGCTCGTTGAACGGGTCGCCTATCGTCCGCTGCGCTCGGCCGGCCGGCTGGCCCCGATCATCTCCGCGCTCGGCGTCGCCTTCATCCTGAAAAGTCTCGCCCGCAACCTCTACGGCGCGGAATGGCAGACCAATCCCACCGGCATCACCCCCGCCGGCGGATTGAACCTCGTCGGCGATATCCGCATCAGTTGGATGCAGATCTTCGTCCTGGCGCTCTCCTTCGCTTTGATGGGAGCCCTCTACCTCTTCGTCCAGCGGACCCGCACCGGCACCGCCATGCGCGCCGTCTCTCAAGATCCCGTCACGGCCCGCCTGATGGGCATCGATGTCGATCGGATCATCGCCTTTGTCTTCATCATCGGCCCCGGCCTCGGCGGCATCGCCGGCATGATCGTGGCCCTCTATTATGGCTCTTTCGATTTCAACCTTGGCTGGACTTTTGGCCTTAAAGCATTTATTGCCGCCATTCTCGGCGGTATCGGCAACATCCCCGGCGCGATGCTCGGCGGGATGATCCTCGGTATCGTCGAAACCTTCGCTTCCGGCTATATCTCCCCGCAGTGGAAAGATGTGATCGCCTACCTGATCCTTATCGTCATCCTCATCTTCCGCCCGACCGGCCTTCTGGGCGAACGCGTGGCCGAAAAAGTATAGGAGTTTACCATGAATACCTATCTCAACCGGCTACGCAAACTCGACCCCCGCATCTGGCAGGGCGCATTGATCCTCCTGGCCTTCCTGCTGCCGTTGCCCCTCAGCGACTACTACCGCACGGTCGCCTGGCGCACCGGCATCTACATCATCCTGGGCCTCAGCCTCAACATCATCGTGGGCTATGCTGGACTCTACCAGTTGGGCCACGCCGCCTTCTACGCCCTGGGCGCCTACATCGCCGCCATGCTCAACATCTACCTCCACATCCCACTCCTGCTCACCTTCCCCATCAGCATCCTCGTCTCCGGCGCCTTCGGCTATCTGCTTACCCGCCCCATCCTGCATCTACGCGGAGACTACCTCGCCATCGTGACCATCGCTTTCGGTGAGATCGTCCGGCTGGCGCTGGTCAACAACCTCTTCGGCATCACCGGCGGCTCCAACGGACTGAGCGGGATCGCCCGCCCCAACCTCTTCGGCCTGGAATTTCGTCAGCCGATCTACCATTACTACCTGATGCTCTTCTTCCTGCTCTTTACCATCTTCGCCGTCCACCGCCTGGAAAATTCCCGCCTGGGACGGGCCTGGATGTACATCCGCGAAGATGAAGCCGCCGCCGAAGCCATGGGGATCGACACCACCGCTCTCAAATTGCTGGCCTTCGTCCTGGGCTCCGGCTGGGCCGGACTCGCCGGCGCCCTCTACGCCGGCAAATTGACCGTCATCTCACCCGACATCTCTCAGTTTATGGAATCGGTCATCATCTTCTCCATCGTCGTCCTGGGCGGCGCCGGCTCCATCCCCGGAGTCATCGTCGGCGCGATCGGCATGGTCACGCTCCCCGAACTCATCCGCCAGCTCAAAGACTGGCGGGACGCCTGGCTCGGCATCGCCATGGTCGTCATGATGATCGCCCGACCGCAGGGACTCTGGCCCAACCGCCGCACCCTCGAAGAATTACAGGAATCCAAAGAAGAAACCGCCGCCCTCGAAGGAGAAACCGCATGACCGCCATTCTCGAAATCGAACGGCTTACCAAACAATTCGGCGGCCTGCTGGCAGTGGATCATGTCGATTTCACAATGGAAACCGGCGAAATTCTGGGACTCATCGGCCCCAACGGCGCCGGCAAAACCACGATCTTCAACATGATCACCGGGTTCTATACCCCGACCGAAGGTGAAATCCGCTTTCAAGGCAGCGCCATTGCCCTACCGCCCGGCAAAGGATTGGGCCCCTTCTACCGCGGCTGGCAACCTCTGCGCCCGCATCAAATTACCCAAAAAGGGATCGCGCGCACCTTCCAAACTATCCGCCTCTTCAAAAACCTGAGCGTGCAGGAAAATGTCATGGCCGGGCTCCATCATCGGACCCGCGCCGGCGTCTGGAGCGCCATCGCCCGTCCCGCCTCACAAAAAGAAGAAGAAGCCCTGATTCGCACGGAATCGGAACGCTATCTCCAGCTATTGGGCCTGGAAGATTACCGCCAGGAGCTGGCTAAAAACCTGCCCTACGGCCATCAACGCCGGCTGGAAATCGCCCGCGCCCTCGCCACCCATCCCCAATTGCTGACGCTGGATGAACCGGCCGCCGGCCTGAACGAGCAGGAAACCATCGAGTTGATGGCGCTGATCCGCCAGATCCGCGACACCGGTATCTCCATCCTGCTGATCGAGCACGACATGAAACTGGTCATGCAACTCTGCGATCATATCATCGTGGTCGACCATGGCCGCAAAATCGCCGACGGCGCCCCGGCCCAGGTTCAACGCGACCCGCGCGTCATCCAGGCCTATCTGGGCGAAACGGAGCTTTAAACCATGGCACTCCTGACGATCAAAGCATTGAACACTGCGTACGGCCATGTCCACGCCCTCAAAGGGATCGACCTGGAAATCTCTGAGGGGGAAATCGTCACCCTGATCGGGGCCAACGGCGCCGGAAAATCGACCACGCTGCGCACGATCTCCGGCCTGGTCCGGCCGCGCTCCGGCGAGATCCTCTTCAACGGCCGCCCTATCCACACCCTGCCCGCCCATGAGATCGTGGCCCGGGGCATCGCCCAGGCCCCCGAAGGCCGGCAGATCTTCGCCACGCTGACCGTCCAGGAAAACCTGACGATGGGAGCTTACAGTCTGGGAAACAATACCAAAGCTATCGAGGAAAATCGCCGGCAGGTCTTTTCGCTCTTCCCGCGGCTCGAAGAACGCAGCCATCAACTGGGCGGCACGCTCTCCGGCGGCGAACAGCAGATGCTCAGCATCGGCCGGGCTTTGATGGCCCGCCCCCGCCTGCTGCTGCTGGATGAACCTTCGCTGGGGCTGGCGCCCCTCCTGGTCAAATTGATCTTCAACACGATCCAGGAGATCAACGCCCGGGGCGTCACCGTGATGCTGGTCGAACAGAACGCCCGCGCCGCCTTGAAAATCGCCCATCGGGCCTATGTGCTGGAAACAGGGAAAATCGCCCTGCACGGCCCCGCCGATGAGCTGCTCCACGACGAGCGCGTCCGCAAAGTCTACCTCGGCGAATCCTGAAAGACCTCCTATGGAGAACCGTCCTCTCATCTCCGATCTGCGCGGCTGACGCAGAGAAATCGAGAGAAAAACTTTTTTCGGCGGCCTGAAAAGGCCGCCGAAAAAAATAAACAACGCTCTCCCCCCTCAACTCTCTCCACCATTCCGCATGTCGTTTCTTACAAAGAAAATGCCGTTTACGGGAAATAGAAATATTTCTCTTACCCCACTTGCTTATTTAGGGTTTCTGAACGATAATCCCCTTTGGGAATTTCCGAGAAGACGATCGTGAATCAACCGTAACACCCTCCTTTTGAAAATCCCCTGAAGTCCCCCCAACTACCCGACCCGCTCCTGCGGTAGGAACGAGATCACCTATATCGTGGCCTGAAACACGATTCTCGATATCCCCTTCTTCTATCATATCCGAGGGGATTCCGCAAGGAAAAGGCTTAATGAAACTTCGACGAATCGCAATCCCCTTGACTCTGAGCGCCTTCATGCTGTTGGCGCTATGGTTGGCCTTGACCGGTACGCCGGCCCTGGCAGAAAAAGCACCCCTCACCCATGCAAACGCGCCTATCTTGAAACCTATCCGTCCCCCGGTCGTCTCGACACCGGAAGTATTCCTCGCCCCTCCCCAGGCAATGCGCCCTATCCCCTCGATGCTCGACAGCGGTTATCCGGGTTACACCGCCCCCGTTCCCGCAGCCAACCTCCGGCTTGAAACCCGGGCCCACGGCAACGCTGCCCCCGACGGCAACCAGGCCTTTGAGGTACGCTATTACAACGATAGTGCCCTGGCCGCAACCGACGTGATCCTGACGGGGACCTTTACCGGCGGAACCTACCTGAGTCACAGCAATAGTTTCCCCAAAAGCGGCAGCGCTCCGGTAGTCTTTCAAATAGGAACGATCCCGCCCGGCAGCCAGGGGGAATTTGAGATTTACGTGGCCGTGACGACAACGGCGGGCAACCCGGTCACTTTTGTGGCCGATATCACCGATCAGGACAACGGATCGGCCCATGCTGAAACCAGTGTCATGGTGCAGGCAAGCAACACCCATCTAAATGTAAACAAAAACGCCTGGACCGGCGATCCCGCGCCGGGGTTCGATACGGTTTTCAATACCAATATCTGCAACAACGGCGGGACCGGCAGCGCCACCCTGGTTTTCACGGATGGATTGCCGGATTATTACACGCTCCGCTCCTGGTGGACGCAGAATCCCGGCTGGACGGAAGTGCTGAGCGCGCCGCACCAGCTGGTCTTGCAACGCCCGACCCTCCCCGGCGGCTGGTGTACCGCAGTCTACCTTCAAGCGACGCTGGCCGCCACACTGACGCCGGGAACGCCGCTCTCCAACACCGCCCAGATCGCCTCGGCCAACAACCAGGAAACCAACAACACCAGCATCTGGAACGGCAATGCCGGTTCGCCCTATCTTAATCTCTATGTGGATAAAAATTGGGGCCACGGCCGGTTAGTGCCGGGCGGTCAGCTGAATTACTGGATTCACTATCAAAACCAGGGCAACATACCGCTGACAGACACACTCCGCCTGACGGATACGTTGCCGGTCAGCACCACCTTCCGGGGAGCAGGCCTCCAGACGCCGCAGGGCTGGCAGCTTTTCACACCGACGCTGCAATCCGGGGACCTCGTCGTTTGGGAAATCCCTGGGATGTTAAACGGCTACAGCAACAACTTCCTGGTGACCCTGGATGTCGCCGCGGAGGCGCTGCCCGGCGCAATCCTGACCAACACGGTAGAATTCCCGCTCCACCCGGCCGAAAACAACGGGGACGATAACCGGGATGTGGCGGTGGAACAGCTCTTCGATGCCGGCCCGAATCTCCGCATCACCGCAGAACACGACAACAACCAGTGGGAAAACAACCGCCAGCTCAGTTACCGGTTGTATGTGCAAAACATCGGCAGTGAACCGATCTACAATGCGGTCATCACCGAAACTTACCCGGCCGGGACCTCCTTACAGCCGGGCAGCGTGGGCTGGAATGGCTGGTTCCAGGGCGTCACCTGGAGCGAAATTCCCGCCGAACGCCGGCTCATCTTTAACCTCGCCGAAATTCAGCCCGCGACCAGCTTCGAAATCCGGTTCAATGCCGACATCGCCGGCGATCCCTGGACCCCCGGGCTCTGGTATACCAATACAACCGTCATCGCCCCCCTGACCGACACTCACCCGATCGATAACTACGCCGAAGATATCGCGTTCAGCGGCGGCGAGGTGGAACGGGTGGAAATCTGGTTCAACGGCGAGAGCAGCAATGCCTGGGGACAGGCCCTGCCGGGCGTGGTCACCCTGACCAGCCCGTACACAACGGTCACGGTTTTAGCCGACGGCAGCTGCGGCGGTTGTTGGCCAAGCAACAGCGCGAACCCCGAGCTCGGTCCACTCCAGCCCGGCGACCGGATTACGGTAACTGCCGGCTCAGGGACAATGCCGGTTTACGTGCAAATCCCCGCCCCCTTCACCACCTACGGCGATTCAGCCGGCGGGCAGGTCTGGGGCGAAATCGGCGGCTGGTACAATCAGCAGGTAGAGATCAACGGTTACTGGCCCGGCGGCGATCGCTCCACCCAGAGCGACGCGAGCGGCCATTACACAGCAACCTTCAGCAACTTTCCGCGCGGCGGCTCCGGCCAGACGCGAATCAGAACCTATCAAGATTACGCCACGGTCGTGTTGCAGCGCGACTTTGCCTCCCCCGACCTGATTTCTCGGGTCAATTACGGCGACAACTGGATTGAGGGCAATTACGAAGCCGGCTATACCCTCTGGCTCACCGTCACCAATGCCGGCGGCACAGCCAAAGGGACGGCCAGCGGCATGACCGGCCCGATTCAGAACTGGAACGGACGCAGCGGGTTCAGCACCAACAGTAACATCCACTGGAACGGCAACCCACCCGACATTACACCCGGCGACTGGGTCTATGGACGCTTGAGCAACGGCTATACAACGACGGTCCACGTCGGGACGATCAACGGCACGCTCACCCTCGCCGAAAGCACGATCAGCGGAACGATCATGGCCCCCTGGTTCTCAGAACAACTCAACGCTGAATGCGGCATCTGGGAAAATAACGGTCCCTACCAGCAATTCGCAGTCGAACCCAATGGGGGCAATTACAGCTGTAATTTCTCGGAGCAATGGACCCTCACCCCGGGACAAACCGTGGGGGTAACCTATTACGAACCCGACGGCGATGCCGTCATCAATGTCTTCCGCGAACCCACCCCTCACGTCATGGTGCAAAAATACGGCAATGGAACGCCGGGCGAAGGCAGCAACTTCAGTTTCCAGATCAACTATCAAAATAACACCGACGGCGCTGCCCCCGATCTGGTCATCACCGAGACGCTTTCCGCCGGTCTGCTCTACATCACGGATACCACGGGATTGACCCATACCGGCTCCGGCACAACCGGCGACCCGCTGATCTGGAATTTCGGCACACTGCCCGCGCAGGGCAACGGTCAATTCACCGTCTTCGCGCAGGTGACAGCCGCGGCCGGCGAGTGGATCACCAACACCGCCCGGATTGCCACCAGCAACCCTTACGATGAATTCCGCCCCTGGGAATACAACAACGGCTGGGGCAAAACAAGCGAGTGGTCGAGTCAGGTGACGGAAAACAATACCCACCTCAATCTCAGCAAACGGGCCAGGACTAACGATCCGGCCCCCGGTTTCGACACGATCTTTGAACTCAATGCCTGTAACAACGGCTCCACCGCCAGCAGCGCAGTGACCATTACCGACACCCTGCCGCCCTCATTGACGGTCAAAAACTGGTGGGGACAGATGGCCGGCTGGACCCAGGTCACGTTGACGCCGGATACGCTGGTCGTCAGCTATCCCAGCCTGGCCGCCCATAGCTGCACGCAAATCTATCTCCGCGCCACAGTCGATCCGGAAGCCGGCCCCGGCCTGAACATCAGCAATACCGCCGTCATCACAGCCGCCAATGACCGGGAAGCCGAAGATAACCTCGCCCGCTGGAACGGCCAGGTCAACAATCCCCACACCAATCTCAGCATCAACCAGAATTTCAGTCAGGGCAGTCTCGTTCCCGACGGCTGGATTCAATACAATCTCAATTACAACAACAACGGCAACACCCCCATCACCACCACCCTCCGCATCACCGACACGCTGCCGGCCGGCACAACCTTCCGAATAGCCGCCCGCTACGACCAAAACGGCACCCACCCGATCACCCCGGTGCTGATCACCGATCAGGTAGTCGTATGGGAAATCGCCGAACTGGAAAACGGATTCAATCACGGCTTCGATATCATCCTGGATATCGCACCGGAGACCCTGCCCGGCACCCTGTTGAGCAACACGCTCACGATCAGCCCGCAGCCGAATGAAGACAACGTCGACGATAACACCAACGTCTGGACGGAACAGATCTACCCCCAGGGCCCGAACCTCCGCGTCCGCAAACAGGGCAGCTGGGATGATGGGGGAACGAACACCCGCCGCGCCACTTACAATCTAAAAGTGGAAAACATCGGCAATGCGCGTATCGACCACCTGACCTTCACCGACACTTACGCCCTGGCCATGGATCTCGACAACAATATGAATTTCGATTGGGGACGGGTAGAAAGCTGGCAAAATCAACCGGATGCCCACCTCTTTACAGCTACCCTCCAGTATCTCAACCCTGGTGAAAGCACCAACGTCAACTACAGCGCCATGGTGCCGGGAAATGAGCCGCTCCCCTTCGGAATGCGATATACAAACACCGTGCAGCTCATGCCCATTCCCAACAACGTCACCGCCACAGATGATAGCGCCGCGGTCGTCCTGACAACCGGCCCGGATCTCTTCGTCGAAAAGGCGCTGACTGCCGGGATTTTGCGCCCCGGCCAACTCATCACCTTCACGCTGCGCTTCGGCAATGACCGGAACGGCAACGAATGGTGGTGGAATCTGCAAAACAACGCCGTGTTGACCGACATGCTGCCCCTCGGACTGGAGTTTGTCGCAGCGCAGCAACACTGGTGTGGTCCGGGCGGCGAATGGTGCGACCAGACACCCCAGCGGCCCGATGCCACCCACCTCGTCTGGACGCTCTGGCCGATCGGCTCCAGTGAATGGAACGAGATCCGCGTGACTCTGCGCATCACCGACACCGCTACCGGGCGGGATACCCTCATCAACCGGGCAGAAATCGCCAGCGAGCAGCCCGCCATGGCTATCGAACCCGATACCGCCAACAACACCGCCAGCGCCGCCGTGAGCATCGACCTGCCCTACTTTACCGTAGGAAAGGTCTACGCCAGCAGTCGCGTGGTCGGCACCCGCGTGGTTTACACCCTGACCGTCTCCAATACCGGCCAGGCAACCGGAACCGAAATCGTCTTAGCCGACATCTGGCCGGCCGGGCTGACCTATAACAAGGATCCGAAGTCTACCGCCGCCAACAGCATCACCTGGTCGGTGGGAACGCTGGCTCCGGGAACGCAGGCCATACGCACCTTCACCGCCACAATTGCCGCCGCCCCCGGCTCAACCATAAGCAATGAAAACTACCGGGTCATCGCCAGCGCCGAAGGCGTAATGTCCGAGAGCGGCCCGGTAGTCACCTTTACGGTAATCGCGCCGACGATCGTCGCCGGCTTCACCTACACACCGGCGGCCGTCCTGATTAACGACACCGTCCGCTTCACTGACACCTCCAGCACCGACGGATCGGCCATCAACGCCTGGCTCTGGACCTTCGGCGACGGCATGACCGGCAGCCTCCAACATCCCACCCACGCCTATAGCACCGCGGGAAACTACACCGTCACCCTGCTGATCACCGACACGCTCGGCTACACCGCCACCCAGGTCATGCCGGCCGCCGTGCTCGTCACCCCTGACTGCACCGGCGTCACCGGCGTTACCTTTGTCTATGGGCCGATCCAGCCGTTGATCCATACCGCCGTCGCCTTTACCGCCACCCTTCTCCCGACATCGGCAACCCTGCCCATCACCTTCACCTGGGACTTCGGCGACGGCTTGACCGCCACCGGCACCACGACAAACGTGCAACACACTTATCACATCAGCGGCTCGCAAAACGCTCGCGTCACCGTCTACAACCCCTGTACCCTCATGGGAGTCGCCTCCGGAGCGCAAAGCGTGGAAGTTGACCCGATTCGAGTCTACCTGCCCCTGATCCTGCGCAATCAGCGGTAAACAGAACCACAAAGTTTTTATCCGCCTATAAGGTTGGTGCAGGGCAATCGGAAAAAAGCCCGTTTTTTCGGCGGCCTTCGGAGGCCGCCGAAAAAACAAAAGAACTCCTTCTCCCTGCTACGCACCGCACGTCGGTCCGTACCGACAAAAAAACCGTGGGCGAAAGGTAATATAAAAATCTCGCGCCGGTGAAACCGGCGCGAGATTTTTATTTCAGCGGCAACCAACACACTACCGTCAGCCCGCCGCCCGGCGTCTTCTCCCCCTTGATCCGGCCGCCGTGCGCCGTCACAATCTGCCGCGCAATCGCCAGCCCCAACCCCGATCCCCCCAGGGCCCGGCTGCGCGAATGCTCGCCGCGCCAGAAACGCTCAAACAGCTTCGGCAACTCCTCAGCCGGCACGCCCGGCCCATTATCCGCCATCCGCATCTCAATCCCGCCGTCTTTCAACGCCACCGTCACCCGTACCCGTGACCCGGCCGGCAAATAACGCTGCGCATTGCCGAGCACATTGGAAATCACCTGCCCCAGCCGCCCTCCATCCACCGAAATCGACGGCAGCCCTTCCGGCACTTCAACGTCCAACCCGATCGCTTTCTCCTCAAATGCCGGCCGGTAGACATCCACCGCGCGCATCAGCCAGCTCCCCAGATCCAGCGAAGTACGCTCCAATCGCAGCTCGCCCGCATCCGCCAGCGCCAACAACCGCAGATCCTCAACCAGCCGGTTCAGCGTCCGCACCTGATCCAGGGCCAGATCGAAATTCTCAGGAGCCGGCTCGTAGACGCCATCCGCCAGGGCCTCCAGCGTCCCCTGCAAAACGGCCAGCGGGTTGCGCAATTCATGGGCAATATCGGCCGTCTGAGCGCGCCGGGCCTCCTGGGCCCGCTGCAAATTTTCCGCCATCTGATTGAAGGTCTCAGCCAGCATCGCAATTTCATCATGGCCGTGCACCGGCGCCCGCGCAGAAAGATCCCCACCGGAAATCGCATGCGTCGCCGCGTTCAATCCCTGCAACGGCGCCACAATACCACGGACCAACACCCCCCCTACCAGAATCGCCACCGCAAAAGCCGCCAACGCCCCCCAGAAGAGCGCTACCCGCATCCGGTCCAGAAAATCCTGAGCCGGCGCCTCCAGGGCCGGCTCACCCGCCAGCAACAGATAGCCAATCGTCGCCCCCTCCTGGTCCTGGATCTCCACAGCCAGCGAGCGATCTTTCGCCGTCAGCTCTCCCTGCGGCAGATGATCGGAATCTCCCACAATCCGGCCGTTCGCATCAGCTACTCGCAACCCGGTCCAGCCCCGCATCCCGCCATGCTCCCGGCCGGCGTCCCCTATCATCCCCGGCCGGGTCACAATCGACTGCACCAACGACTGCACACCCTCCCAGGAACCGGTTTGTTCGTAATAATTGCTCAACACCCCCGCAATCCGCTGAGAAGAAGAACTGTACATCCCGGAATAGCGCAATAATTCACTCTCGGTACGTTGGGAGACCAGCGCGGCCACAACTGCGAGTGCGGCAGCGATCACCAATGCAAAAGCCAGCAACCATTTTCGATAAAGCTTCATAATTCCAATCGATATCCAACCCCGCGAACCGTCACCACATACCGCGGATTGACCGGATCCGGCTCAATCTTCCGCCTTAGATTCTTGATATGCGCATCGATCGTCCGCTCATAAGACTCAAAAGCCACCCCCTGGATCGACTCCAGCAAATCGGCTCGCGAAAAAACCCGCCCCGGGGCCGCCAGCAAAGCCGCCAGCAAATCGAACTCCGTCGGGGTCAACTCCACATTGCGCTCCTGCACCGACACCGTACGCCGGCCCCGATCCAGGATAATGTCGCCGGCCCGCAACACCTCCGAAGGCAACGGCGTCGCCTGAGAGCGGCGCAAGACCGCCCGGACCCGGGCCACCACCTCCCGCGGGCTGAACGGTTTGGGGATATAATCATCCGCCCCCAGCTCCAGCCCCACGATCCGATCGGCCTCTTCAACGCGCGCCGTCAACAAAATAATGGCAATCGCAGGTAGATCCCGGCGCAGCTGTCGCACCAGTTCCAGACCGTCCATCTCGGGCATCATCACATCCAACACGGCCAGGTCCGGCCGCTCCTCCCGGGCAACAAACAGGGCCTCCCGCCCATTCGAGGCCGTCACCACCCGGAATCCACTCTGCTCCAGATAGCTTCGTACCACCCGCACAATTTGTAATTCGTCGTCGGCTACTAAAATCGTCTGCCCCATCCATTTACCCCGTTGATGACTGGATTAATTGAGCCTTCGCTCCCTGAGCCGCGGCCACCGCCGCCCCCACAATCCCGGCCTCATTGCGCAACTGCGCCGGCACAACCGTCGCCCGCACGGTCAAATACGGCATAAAACGTTCCGGTTTTTTGCTCACGCCGCCCCCGATAATGATCAACTCCGGCCAGAAAAGCCGTTCCATCGTCAACAAATATTCATTAAAACGGCCGGCCCATTTCTCCCACGAGAGATCTTCCCGTTGCCGCGCCGCATCCGAAGCCCGCATCTCAGCATCCTTACCCCGAATCTCAATATGCCCCAGCTCGGTATTGGGGAAAAGTTGTCCTCTATAAAACAAAGCCGTGCCCAATCCGGTCCCGACCGTGACGATCAACACCGTCCCCAGGCGATCCTTCCCGGCCCCGAAAGCCATCTCCGCCACTCCGGCAGCGTCTGCATCGTTCAACACCCAGGTCGGACAGCTGGTCGCCCGTGAAAAAAGAGCCGCCACATCCGTCCCAATCCACGATTCCGCAATATTGGCCGCCGTCAAAGCCACCCCCTCACGAATCGCCGCCGGGAAACCGCAGCCCACCGGCCCCTGCCAATCGAAATGTTGGATCAATTGAGCTACAGTTTCCGCCACCGCATCTGGAGTCGCCGGAACCGGAGTCTCAAATCGAAAACGCTCTTCCAACAAAGCCCCGGTATCGCTGTCCACCACAGCGCCCTTGACTCCCGAACCTCCAATATCAATTCCTAAACATTTCATGGGGAACACTCCTCTTTCAATCGCGATTCGCCTGAGAGCGTACCCCCATTTTTACCTTGATTAAGCGGGAATGCAAGAAGATTCTTTATTAACAATTTTCGCGCGCCTTTGGCGCGCGAAAATTGCACAACACTCCCTAAAATCGGCTTCGGTTAAGGCTGCGGAGTTGCGGTCGCCGCGTTCCCCCAACCGCCCATCATTCCGTGGCCGCCGCGGCCCCGGCCGCCCTGACCGCCACGCATACCACCCCCCCGATTCATCATCCCCTGGCCTGGAATATGCGTCTCATCGACTTCAGCCGTCACGCGGGTCTGAATCTGGGTCAACATGGCATCCGCCTGCTCCTGAGTTAACGTGCCATCCTTGACCTTCGCATCGAGAACTGCTTTGCGCTCCGCAACCACGGCCGCCACCAGCTTCTCCTTAGACACGTCGTGCGCCGCAGCGATCTGCGCAAAAGTCTGGCCGCTCTGCAACGCCGAGATCACCTCCGTGGTCGAGAGCCCGGTCAATTTCGCCGTCTCCGAGACCAGAGTGCCGCCGCGCATCATCCCCATCCCCCGGCCGCCATACCCGCCCATCGTCCCGGTCCCCAGACAATCGCAACCGGTCGTCGATGTCACCGGGCCCCGTCCCATCCCATGCAGGAAGAGCGCCCGCTCGGCAGATACCGCCAGAGGGAAAGCAAAAACAGCCAGCGCCACAATTGCCACCAGTGCCACCAGCCCGATCAGACCAAATTTCTTTAACATTGCTCCTCCAGTTTTGCCTCTCAAGGGTCCGATTTAAATCTGTTCGTATTATATCTACCTTCTATGAAGATTTCATGAAGATTTTTGACAGACTTAATGAAGATAGGCCTCATCTGTCACACTTCTGTCACACCTCGTGAGTATAATAAAGGTAAGCAGCTCTATTCCCCCCTGAAAACTTTTTCACATTTATTGGATGCTGCCCGTAAAAAACAACCGGTGCAACCAATCCGGAAAACACAGAAGAAAAAGCCGATAACCGGGCGCACTTCAAAAAGTGCACCCCAACCTGAATTAAAAAACTCTACAACTCCAGGGTTCCAAAAATCAAGTTAGGAATCGAGCATAAAAATGGAAGCCAAAACTCAAATCACATGGCGGCAACTGGGATCAGTCAGGGAGGTCAAAATGGCAGAAACAAAACAGGTTGAGCCATTACAGTCTTTAACACCTAGAATTTTCGACCTGGATGTAAAAAAAGCCTGGGATGAAGCCACGTCTATTCCTACCGACTTCGGAAAGAAAAAACAATCTCTGGAACATCAAAAGGTAAGCCATCTCATCTATCGCTATATTTATTTTATCGACAACAATCTCGATACCCTGGAAAAGGCAATTCAGGAGCTCTTAAACCGCGAAGATCAAATGCCCTATCGCCCGGCACTGCTGACCGTACTGGATGCAATTAAATCCGAAAAGCCTTCATCCCCTGAGGAAATCGAAAATTATGTCAACCAGATGATCCATGAAGGAAAAATCCTTTACGAAAAAGATGGTGACTTGAACAACGATGCAATCCGTCAAATCCGTAAACAAATCCTGATCAACAAACTGATTATGGACAGGATCAACATACACAAAATAAATCCCGCCAAAATCGTAGCGCTGGCCGCGCGAGGGGTCTTGAAAAACCAATGGATTGGACGGGGATTGAGCGAGGAAATTGCCCTGGCCCTTTACGAAATCAATCCTAAAATCATCACCCCTTACAGCCATGGTTCAAATATCGCCTGGAACCACTGTTTCATCGATTACGGCGATACATTTGAAGATCCCACCTGGAAACAATTCTTCACTCTGATCGATACCGAAAACAAGCCGCCTGTCTTTTTCGGCACGGCCGAAGATTTCCGCAAACTCGGCCTGCCGGAAGACCGCACGGAAGATTACCTGCAATACATCGGCAAACGCGAAACCTCTTAAAAAAGTGTTTGGAGTATTTTGGGCGCGCGGTCTCCGACCGCGCGCCCAAAATACTATTTTATCCTTCCGTGCAAAGCCCTCCTCCGATTTCTCCTTGTAGGTTTCCCAGAAACCTCTATAATGAAATGTATCCCGACTTATCCAGCCATCGCAGCTTCAATTACAGCCCCGCCCGCGCCGGGATATTCCACATCAGAAAGGCAGGCTTTCCATGACAAAAAAAATGGAGATCGAGGCCAAGTTCATCTTACCCGATCAGGAAACCCTCCATCGCCTTCAGGCCCTCGATCAAATCGCCACCTACACCCTCGGCGAAAGCCGGGTTCACACCCTCCATGACATCTATCTGGATACCGTCGGACGCCGCTTGATGACCGGAGGTTATGCCTGTCGTCAACGCGATGCCGGAAATCGATTTTACCTCACCCTCAAAGCCCTCCCCACCTCATCCGAAGATGCCATCCATCGCCGGGAAGAATTAGAAATCGAACTCAACGAACCGCCCACGCCCTTTCAATGGCCGGCCGGCCCCCTGCGGGATCGCGTGATCGAACTGGCCGGCAATGAGCCCCTTCTGCCCCTGATTCAACTACGGCAGCGCCGTACGGTACGCCCGCTGCTGCGTGACGGCAAAACTATCGCTGAAATGGGCCTGGATGAGGTCCGACTGGGTGTCGGCGAGAACGAACACCAGGAATATGAACTGGAAATCGAACTGACGGCCGCCGGCATGGAAGAAGATCTCCACACCCTGGCCGAAATGCTGCAACAGGAATGGCATTTAACGCCCCAAAAACTCTCCAAACTCCAGCGGGCCCTGGCCTTGATGGAAGCTTCGCTCCCTCATCCAACCATTACCACTGCCGCCCTGCCGCTGGAAACCCTCCTGACCACCTACCGCGTCGACCGGCATCACGCCCGCACGGTAGCCGATCACGCCCTGGCCCTCTTTGACGCCATGCAACCCATCCACCGCCTCGCCCCCGATCGCCGCGGGCTGCTCGAAACCGCAGCCCTGCTCCACAACATCGGCCTGGAAACCGACCCCGACAATCATCACGTCATCGGGCGCGATATCCTGCAATCCCATCCCCCTACAGAACTCTCTGCCGACGAACAACGCATGGTGGCCTTGACCACGTTGCTGCACCGCAAAAAGATGAGCGAAAAAAAGCTCGATAAGGTGGCCGCCGACCCTTTAATGGTCGCCCTGCCGGCCTTCCGCCGCGACGAAACCCTGATCCTCGCCGCCCTGCTCCGGATTGCCGACGGGCTGGATTCCACCCAGAACGGCACGACGCGCATCATTAAAATCCATAACTACCCCGGCGAAATTGAAATCGACCTCGCCGGCCCTGAAGTCCAGGAAGACAGCGTCCGCGCCGGCGAAAAGAGCGACCTCTGGGCCTTGAAATTCGACACCGTCATCCGCTTTATCCCGATCCTCCCTACGGAAACCACCCGTGCGGTAAGCTCGCCTACCGCCCCCGGCATTATACCCGACGACACCATGGCCGAGGCGGCCCGCAAAACCCTCTACTTCCAGTTACAACAGATGCTGGCCTACCAATCCGGTACCCGGGAAGGACTGGACCCCGAAAACCTGCACAAAATGCGGGTAGCCACCCGCCGCATGCGCGCCGCCCTGGATTTCTTTGAAGAGGCCGTGGATCAAAAACGTATGGCCGCCTTCCTCAAAGGGCTGCGCCGCACCGGGCGGATGTTGGGAGCCGTCCGGGACCTGGATGTCTTCCACATCAAAATCCAGACCTATCTGGCCGGATTGCCCCCCGAACAACAGGGCAGCCTGGGCCCCCTGTTGACGGTCTGGTCTGCTGAACGCCAACGGGCCCAGGCGGAGCTGATTGCCTATCTCGACGCTCCTGACTACGCGAAGTTCGTCGAGGAGTTTAATGCCTACCTCCTCCGCCCCAGTACCCTCCCCCCCCATCGCGACCCCCCCCAACCTTACCGGGTCCGCGACCTGGTCCCCCTGGCCCTCTACCGTAACCTGGCCGCCGTACGCGCTTATGATGCGGTACTCACCACTCCCCCTATCCCCTTCACAGCCTACCATCAACTGCGCATTGCCTTCAAGGGTCTGCGGTACAGCCTCGAGTTCTTCCGCGAAGTGCTGCACCCCGACGCAGCCCTGGCTTTGGAAACGGTTAAACAATTCCAGGATCACCTCGGCGACCTGCAAGATGCTGTGGTTGCCACGGCTCGCCTGCGCGATTTTCTGGTCACGGGCCGCTGGACCCCAACGGCCGACCTCGCAAAAGACGCCGCCCCGCTCCCCGGCAAAACGCTGGTCGCTCCCGGAGTCGCCACCTATCTGGCCTTCCGGCAGGCTGAAATCCAGACCCTGATTGCCGATTTCCCGGCACTTTGGGCCCAACTCCAAACCCCGGAGTTCCGTCAGGCCCTGGCTAACGCTGTCGCCACACTTTAATTTTCCAACTTCCACAGCAAAAAAGGAGTGGAAAGGATGCTCGAAAAGATCGACCTTCAAAAAGAACTATCGAAAGCCGAATACAAAGAGCGACTGTCCCTGCTGCGCATTCGCCTCTACGATCTGCAAAAGGCGCTCTGGGATGCCGCCATCCCCAGCATCATCCTCTTTGAAGGCTGGGACGCCGCGGGCAAAGGTACCACCATTAATCTCCTCACCCAACGCCTGGACCCTCGCGGCTTCAAGCTTCAAACTGTCCAGGCCCCTCGCACCTATGAAAAACATATGCCCTGGCTCTGGCGTTTCTGGCTCAAACTCCCCAACTACGGCCAGATGGCCATCTTTGATCGCAGCTGGTACGGACGAGTGCTCGTCGAACGGGTCGAAGGCTTCACCCCCGAATCCGAATGGCGCAAAGCCTACCAGGATATCGTCTCCTTCGAACGGACACTCGCCGATGACGGCTACCAGATCGTCAAATTTTTCCTGCACATCAGCAAAAAAGAACAGAAACAGCGCTTTAAGAAACTGGAAAAAGACCCCCTGGAACGCTGGCACGTGCAGCCAGAAGACTGGGAACACCATAAAAAATATAACGAATATGTCCGGGCCATCGAAGAGATGCTCGAACGTACCGATACGGAATGGGGCCCCTGGACTATTGTCGAAGCCACCGATCGTTATTGGACCCGCATCAAAGTCTTTGAAACTATCGTTCGCCAGCTGGAAGACGCCCTCAAAACGCACGGCAAACCGCTCCCGCCCCCTCCCACGGTCATCCCGGATGACGATGATAATGATGATGATAATGACGACGACGCAGAAAAAGACCCCGGTAAAACCACCGAAGCGGTGGAAATAAATTCTCCCACGCTCACCATTACGGCAGCCTCATCCCTGCCCACCGAAGTCACTCCCCTGGCTGTAAAAGAGGAGGATTGAGATGCTGGAAACCCTCGATCTTACGAAAAAACTCACCCCTCAGGAATATCGGGAACAGCTGGTCGAACACCAGTTGCAACTCCGCGAACTGGCCTATCAGCTCTACGTTCATAAACGGATCCTCGTCGTGGTCTACGAAGGCTGGGATGCCGCCGGCAAAGGCGGCAACATCAAACGGATCACCGAACGGCTGGATCCCCGCGGCTACGAAGTCTTTCCTATCGCTGCCCCCCAGGGGGAAGATAAAACCCATCACTACCTCTGGCGCTTCTGGCGACGAATCCGCCCACCCGACGAAAAACAGGTCCAGATCTTCGATCGCAGCTGGTACGGTCGTGTCCTCGTCGAACGGCTGGAAGGCTTCTGCACCGAAACAGAATGGAAACGGGCCTACCGCGAAATCAACGAATTCGAGCGCCAGCTGACCGACTTCGGCGTCACCCTGGTCAAATTCTGGATTCAAATCAGCAAAGACGAACAGCTCCGCCGCTTCCAGGAACGCCAGACCACCCCCTACAAAGCCTGGAAACTCACCGATGAAGACTGGCGCAACCGCGCTAAATGGGAAGTCTACGATCAGGCCATCGAGGAAATGCTGCTCAAAACCAGCACGCTCAACGCCCCCTGGACCGTCGTCGAAGGCAACGACAAATACTACGCCCGGGTCAAAACCGTCCGCACCCTGGTCGAAGCATTGGAACGCGACCTGCACACCAAATCATCCCTCGGAAATACCCGTCATGACAGCATCCCCTTACCCGCCGAAGAAATTCCTACGAAAAAGGGCAAAGGTAAAAAGAAAAAAGGCTGACCTTGAAAAAAGCCTATGGTTTCGGCGGCTTCAGAAAGCCGCCGAAACCATAAAGAACTCTCTCCCCCTCCCGCGCGTCGCTTCCCACTCAACAAAAACCATCTGCGGGATGCAACCTATGTCCAGCTTGCCATTTTTTATATTTTGAGGTAAAATAGAACAAAAGTTCTAAACCTCAGGAGTGCAACCATGGCAACCATTCAATTGGACGCAACCTTTGAAAACTATTACAGCCAGACCCTGGCTGTCCTGCAACGTGACGTAGAAACCCACGGCGACAAATGGGCCCGCACCAACCTCAAACGGGCCGTCGTCTTCCTGCAAGCCCCGCCCCCCTACTCCCACCTCCGCATCGTCCTGGGCGAACAAACCGCCGCCATCGAAACGCTCGCCGGCAAACTCGGCATCACCGTCCAGCGCGTCCGCGCCGGCAAAACCGCCGGCATCGCCGTCGACCGGGTTCAACCCTTCATCGGCGCCTGGGATGCCCCCGTCGCCTACTAAAAAAAAGAAAAGTCCCTGACAAATCGAAGAAATTTATGATTGCGCGCGCATTCGGATGCGCGCGCAATCATAAACAAAAAACTCACCCTCGCCGGCTGGACTGCTTCGCCATCTCCTCCAGATCCAGATAAGCCCGCACCGTCCCCCCCTGCACCGACCAAAGCTGCGAAGCGAATTCCTGAATGAAGGCCCGGTCATGCACCACCGCCAGGACCGTCCCTTCAAAGGCCGCCATCGCCCGCTCGAAATTCACCCGGCTGGGAATATCCAGATGGTTGATCGGCTCATCCAGCAGCAGAAAATTACATCCCGTCGCTACCAGCTTTGCCAGCACCAACCGGGCCCGTTCTCCATAGCTTAGCGACCCCACCGGGATAAAAACATCATCTCCCGAAAAAAGGAAATAGTGCAGAAACGACCGGACATCGGTCTCCGACATCTGCACCACACTGTGAATCAGCTCCAGCGGCGTGCCCGTCGGATCGAGCGTCTCCTGCTCCTGGGCATAATAGCCCAACCTGACATTCGCCCCCAGCCGGACGCGACCACTCAGCGGCTCCAACCGTCCGGCAATCGTCCGCAGCAACGTCGTCTTCCCCGCTCCGTTCGGCCCGACCAGAGCGACCCGCGCCCCGGCTCGCAGGATCTGCTGCACCCCTCGCACCAACGGCACGCCGTCATAACCCACCGCCAGATCCTCCAACACCATCACTTCCTGCCCGCTGACCGGCGGCGCGAACTCCAGCTTCATCTGCCAGCTCAACGCAGGCTTATCCACCCGTTCATCGCTCTCCAGATAACGATCCAGCTTCTTCTCTCGCGATTTCGCCTTCTGCGCCACCTTCTTCGCAATCCGCCGCACGCCGGGCTGACCCGAGGTGGTCGTCCGCTCCACCCCCAAAGATTGCTCCTTCGTCCGGGCAATATCCTGCCGAAAACGTCGAACCTGATCTTCCTGATCGCGCCATTGCGCCCATTGATCGGCCCGCCGCTGCTCCCAGGCCTCGATATAATCCGAGTAATTCCCCGTATATTCAATCACCCGATGGGTCTCCGGATCGAGATCCAGAATCCGATTCACGGTCCGATCCAGAAAAACCCGATCGTGCGAAACCACCAACACAGCCCCCCGATAACGGGAAAGCCAGCTCTCCAGCCACTCCAACGCCTCCAGATCCAGATGATTGGTCGGTTCGTCGAGCAACAACAACTGCGGCCCACCCAGCAAAATCCGCGCCAGTCCCAACCGGGTCTTTTGCCCGCCGCTGAGGATCGCCACCGGCGAATCCAGCGCCACCCCATCCAGACCCAACCCGGCCAGCACCGCCTCCACCTGATGGGAATCCGGTTGATTCGCCACCGCCTCTTCCAAACGGGCCAACGCCCGATCATATTCTTCCCACGCCTCCGCTTGAGTGGCCAGCAATTCAGCCAGCCGCGCCACCTCATCTTCCAAAGCCTGCATCGCCGTCGAATGGAGCTGTAACACATCGGCAAGAGTATCGTTCTCCCCGTATTGCAACCCCTGCTCCAGATAGCCCCATCGCAGATCCGGCGGATTAAACCCGACACTGCCGCGATCCGCCGCCTCTTTCCCTGCAATAATCCGCAACAACGTCGTCTTACCGCAACCGTTCGGCCCGATCATCCCCAGCCGATCCCCGGCATTGACGATAAACGAGACATTCTCCAAAATCACATTATCACCGTAACGCTTGGACAAATCAGATACTTGCAACATAAAAGCCTCCTTCGTGGAAAACAAAAAACGGCCGTGGTGCAAGCACCACGGCCGTAAATAACACAAATACCAAATATACTTAGAAGTCTAGGAATGCATGGCGCTGCTCAAACGGAAAAGACAACAGCTTGCGCACTCCCGGACCTCCTTATAATAAGATTAACAACCAGATTGTAATGGATTTCGTATAGATGTCAAATCGCTTTCTAGAGGGGAAACATGCAAATCACAATTTTAAACGGCAATCCGGAAGGTGGATCTCCCGCCTTCGACCAGTATGTCCAGCAGGTCAGCACAGCCTGTACCACCCGGGGTGACACAGTCAAAATCCTCGAAATTCGCAAACTCAACCTCAACTACTGCATCGGCTGCTTCGGATGCTGGAACAAAACTCCCGGCGAATGCCTCTTTCGTGACGATTCTGCCGAATTAGATCGCTCAATCATCCAATCTGATTTCGTCCTCTTTGCCGCTCCTTTGAAAATGGGATTTCCCAGCGCCCTGCAAAAAAAAGCCATGGACCGTTCCATTCCTCTGATCCATCCCTATTTTGAAGCCGTCTACAATGAATCCCATCACATGAGACGCTACGATCGCTACCCCAGAATGGGCTTGCTGATAGAACGCGAAGCCGATACGGACGCCGCCGATCTGGAAATTGTCACTCAAATCATGGCCCGGATGGCACTCAATATGAAATCCCGGCTGGAATTTTCCCTCACCACTGAAACACCCACCGCTGAAATCGCCCAACAATTTCATACTGCTACAGAAAAACTGCTCTTTTCCTTCAAAGTGGAACCGACCGTTGGTCAACGCATCACCCCGCCCAAACGCCTGACCCTCATCAACGGTTCGCCCCGCGGCCCCAAAGGCAACACCCCCATCATGCTGCGAGAGTTCGCCGCCGGCTTCGGCGGCCCCTCAGAAACCTTCCACCTGATGCCCGTCAAAAACATGGATGCCGCCGTGGCCGCCTTTGCCGCCGCTGAATGCGTCTGGCTCGGATTCCCGCTCTACACCGATGCCATGCCGGGAAGCGTCAAACACTACATCGAAGCCCTGGAACCCTTCAAAGGTCGCCCCAACAACCCGGCCCTGGGCTTCATGGTCCAATCCGGCTTCCCCGAAGCCGCCCACTCCCGCTACATCGAACGTTATCTGGAAAAACTGGCCCATCGCCTGGGCTGCGCCTATGCCGGCACCATCGTCAAAGGCAACGGCGAAGGGATTCGACTCATGTCCGACTCATACAACCGCAAACTTTTCCAGGATCTACGCCAGTTAGGACAGGGACTGGCCAGCCAGGGCACATTAGATCCTCAGGTGCTACGCCGCGTCGCCGGCGTGGAACGCTATCCCACCTACCTCATGCCCCTCCTCAAACTCTTCGTAAAATTGCCCATCGCCACCATGTACTGGGACAGCGAATTGAAAAAGAACGGCGCCTACGCCCAACGTTTTGCCCAACCCTACAAATAAAAAATCCTTCACCCCGAAAATAAGCCCCCTCACCCCTATACCAAAAAGCCCATATTTTCGGCGGCTTTCTGAAGCCGCCGAAAATATGAATAAAAATAACCCTCTCCCTGCTTCGCACCGCGCGTCGCCACCCCCCTTCACCCCCCCCTTGCGGGACGCGAAAAGCTCATAACGATAATTGGGCCTGCCTTCCCAGGCAGACCCAATTATCACCAAAACAATTGTCACCCGTTGGGATTGTGGTAGAATACCTGAACCCAATCCTTTGGGAGGTACTATTCATGGAAAATCCAAAACCGGTTTACTTAACGCCGGAAGGCCTCTCCTCGCTCCAAAAAGAGCTGGATGAGTTGATCTCTGTCCGTCGTCCAAACCTGGCCGCCCGTCTCCATGATGCCATCAAACAGGGTGACCTTTCCGAAAACGCCGACTACATCGCCGCCAAAGAAGAACAGGGCTTCCTGGAAGGACGCATCCTCGACATCCAGGCCATGCTGCGCAACGCCGTCATCATCGATCCCAACAAACAAAGCGATGGACGCGCCACCATTGGGAGCACCGTCATCGTCGCCGAAGAAGGAACGGACGATCAGGAAACCTATCATATCGTCGGAGCAACCGAAGCCGACCCCACCCGAGGGCGCATCTCCAACGAATCGCCGTTGGGCCAGGCCCTCCTGGGACGCCGCAAAGGAGAAATCATCTCCGTCCGCGCCCCCGCCGGCCGTATCAATTTCAAAATTCTGGAAGTCCGCTAACGTTTTTCAAGCCTGACGACTGATAAAATAAAAAATTTCACGCCCCGGCTTTACCGGGGCGTGAAATTTTTTTATAAAAGAATGTTAGCACTCACTGTGCCCGCAGGCATAACACCGCCGGCATCCCTCCGTATAAACCATCGTCGCCTGCCCGCAGCTCGGACAGAGATCGCCGATCTGCGCCGCCGGAGCAACCTTCACCTTCGCCTCCGGCGCCGGCTTGGGCGGCGCCAACGGAGCCCGCCCCGACGGCTCGACATCTTCAGCCGCCCCTTCATCCAGATACTCCCGCAAAATCCGGGAAACGCCGTCCGGCAGGCTCAACACCCGCTTGTGACCGAAGCCCAGCGGCCGCCCCCCCCCGATACTCTCCAGCTGCCCGGCCACCACCTCCAACCGTTCCCGTGGCGGCCATGCGGAAGGCATCCGCAGGATCAACGAAATCAGCCGGCCGATTGCTTCCGCCACCGCCGCCGTATCCGATCCCGCCTTGCCCACATTGAGAAATACCTCGAACGGTTGATTGTGCCCGTTCAGATTCAACGTCACATAGGCGGTTCCCAACGGTGTAGGAATCCGGTAAGTCCGCCCGGCCAGGCATTGCGGCCGGGGCCGCATCGTCTGCGTGGGCCAGTCTGGAACCGCAGCCGGAGCAGCCACAGGGGGTTCCGGCGCCTGCTTCTGCTGACGCGTCGCCTCAGTCTGCAACACTTCGCTCTCCCGCGAACCGGCCACATACACCGTCAACCCTTTACACCCCAAACGCCAGGCCAGCAAAAAGGCCTCTCGCACATCGTCAGGCCGGGCCGACGCCGGGAAATTGATCGTCTTGCTGATGCTGGCATCCGTAAAAAGCTGTAGCGCCGCCTGCATCCGGATATGCCCCTCCGCCGGGACATCTGCCGCCGTCACAAAGACAGTCCGCAGCGCCGCCGGCACCTCCGTCACATCCTGACAACTCCCGCTGATTGCCACCTGCTGCAAAATCCGCTCCCGGGCCGTCTCATCCAATCCTGCCGCAGTCAACGCCTGCATAAAAGCCGGGCTGCTGTACCGCAACGTCAACGGATGTCCCTCATCGATAACCTGACGGGTATAAGCCAGAGCGAAAACCGGCTCGCAGCCATACCCTTCCGTCCCGACCACCGTCGCAATCGTTCCGGTCGGCGCCACCGTCAGCTGCGTCGCATTGCGGATACCATGCGCTCGCAGCCCGTCCATCACACTCTCCCAGTTCAACGCCGGCCGGCCCCAATCGTGCTGCGGCCCCTTGTCCAACCATTCCGGCCAGACCGGCGGATTCCACCGCAAAAATTTGGGGTCATAAACACTGCCCTCGATAGCCGGGAAAGGCCCCCGCTCCTCGGCCAGCGCAATGCTCGCCTGCATGGCATGGTAACGCACAAACTCCATCACCTGCGCCGCCAGTTCCTGCCCTTCAGGGCTGCCGTAACGCACCCCCATATGGTACAAAAGATCGGCCAGCCCCATAATTCCCAAACCAATCCGCCGGGCTCGTTGCGCCGTCTCTTTCAACAACGGCACAGCCGGCACATAGGAATTGACTGAAACCACATCATCGAGAAACCGGGTCGCCACAATCGCACTTTCCGCCAGCTTTTCCCAATCGACGGCAGGCTGCCCCTCTTCAGTCCGCTTCAAGTGGCGGGCCAGATTCAAAGAACCCAGACAACAGCTCTCATTAGGCAGCAGAAACTGCTCCCCGCACGGATTGGTACTCTCATACTTCCCCATATTGGGCGTGGGATTCCCCCGCTGAGCCGCATCGAGGAACAACATCCCCGGCTCACCGTTGCGCCAGGCCTGCTTCACACAACGCTCAAAAAGCTCACGCGCCTTCACCTTCCGGTAAACGGGAATCGGTAGCCCCACTTCAGCAGCATCTTCCAGTGTCCCACGGAAATTTCGATAGTGGGGATGGTTCACATCAGGAAAACGCAATTCCCATTCGGCATCCTGTTCGACGGCCTGCATAAACGCATCCAACACGCCGACAGAGATATTGAAATTATTGATAGCTTTTTCATCCGTCTTACAACCGATAAAATCTTCGATATCGGGATGATCTACCCGCAACGTCGCCATATTAGCGCCGCGCCGGCTTCCTCCCTGCGCAATTTCGCCGAAGGCTTTATCATACACCCGCAAAAAACCGATCGGACCGGTCGCCTTGCCCATACTGGAAACCACCAGCGCATCGCGTGGGCGCAGCCGGGAAAACGAAAAACCGTTTCCGCCGCCGGTCTGCTGAATCAAAGCCGCATCCCGCAAACTCTGGAAAATTCCACCGGGAAACCGGCCCATATCGTCCTCCAGCGGCAACACAAAACAGGCCGCCAGTTGACCTAAAGGAGTTCCGGCTCCGGTAAATGTGGGGGAATTGGGGACAAATCGCAGCGTCGTCAACAACCGATAGAAAAATTCTTCCGCCTCAGCCGCCCGCCCTTCCAGCTCACCCTGGGCTACATGGTGCGCTACCCGCCGAAACATCTCCGCCGGAGTCTCAATCGGTTCTCCGTCCGGCCCTTTTCGCAAATAACGCTTGCGCAACACCGTGTACGAATTTTCAGAGAACGATTGATTGAGTTCGACATCGGAGAGCACAGGTGCGTCAATGAGGGTCATCCAAACCACCTCCTGAATATAATTTTTTACTTATTTTTCACGATCCCGAAAACAACCGCCGTAAAAAATAAAGCCACATCCAGGCGCCTGGAAAGAAATACAAACAGCTCATAGGCGCAACAATAGATCACAGCCTGTTTCCAAACTGCGTGAAGGGAAAAACCGGATTTACCAGAACAGCAAAGGGGTGAAATTAGAAAATCTAGAAGAAAAAGCCCGGAAATTGCATCTCTTATTCAACACATCACCTCCAGGCATAAAACAGCCTGAAGTGAGAGTAAACAAGAAGAACCGACTATTATAAATTGGATATCAGTGTCGTTGCAGGCGCAGGCGATCGATCTCCGCCCGCACCGATTCGAGGTCGCCTAACCCCAGATAAACGATAGCATAACGAATATACGCCACCTCATCCAGCTTGCGCAACTCATCGATAATCGCATCCCCAATCACCCGGCTGGATACCTCAGAACGCCCGGTCTGCCGCATCGCATATTCAACCCGGTCTGCAATCTGTTCCAGCGCTTCCGCCGAAATCGGGCGGCGCGCACAGGCAATCCCCAGCCCGGAAATCAACTTGTGCCGATCGAATTCTTCCCGCCGACCATCCCGCTTGATAACCAGCGGAGTAGCCAGGATCGTTCGTTCCACAGTGGAAAAACGTTGCCCACAACTTTCACATTCCCGCCGACGGCGCACATTACCCTGTCCATCATGACTGGTATCGATGACTCGCGTGTTCAGGGTGTAGCAATAAGGGCAACGCATAGATCCTCCCCAGAATGTATCCCCCATATATGGGGGGTCACAGGTTATCCAGCCCTATTAGTGGGCAGAGCAAGATTATAACATAGACCCTCGATTAGACAAGTCGCAATAGAACTTTAGTTCTATTATATCGCATTGTTCACTATCGCGCAACACTCATTCCCCATCCCCCGCATCGCACTTTACCGGGCAGAAGCCCTGTGCGGGACGTTAAAAAATCGCCCTGCGCAGTTCACCCCAAAAACATCAGAGAAAAAAGACCATGTTTTCGCGGGCTTCAGAAAGCCCGCGAAAACATAAATAAAAAAATTTTCTCTCCCTGCTTCGCACCGCGCGTCGCACTTTACCGGACAAAAACCTCTTGCGGGACGCTAAAAAATCCCCCCAGAGAAAAACGATTGCGAGGCAGAAAAAACCCTTTATAATCCCAATAAACAGATAGTTCTCTCACAATCAAGGAGGAAAAACAATGAGCGCAGACAACCAACCCCGAGTCATCGTCTACACCACCCCCACCTGCCCCTATTGCCGGGCCGCCAAACAATACCTCCAACAGCGCGGCATCTACTTCGAAGACATCGACGTCTCTAGTGACTCCCAGGCAGCCATGGAAATGGTCCGCCGCACCGGCCAGCAAGGCGTCCCCGTCCTGGACATCGGCGGCCGCATCGTCATCGGCTTCAACCGCCCCGAAATCGACCGACTGCTCCATTTAAAATAAAAAGAGGGCGGCCACATCGGGCCGCCCCTACCCGGAAAACGTCTCCCGTAGGGGTACCCCTTGTGGGTACCCAATCCTGACGAATCGTCTATTTTCATCTTTCGGGGTGTCCACCCTTCATGGCGTTCTGTCCTGAAAATAGGCCTTTATGGCATGGCCCCGGCCTTATAGCGTCCCGCAAATGGCCCTTTCCCCGTAAAACACGACACGCAGGATGGGGAGAGAGAGTTTTTTTGTTTATGTTTTCGCGGGCTTCAGAAAGCCCGC
>CAZCTC010000047.1:0-61625 GCA_964501335.1 uncultured Anaerolineales bacterium
AAGTAGACAGTAGACAGCCTGCGTCGCCTGTGCGGCTCTGGAAAAGGCTATGTTTGGGTGCGCATTCTGATGCGCACCCAAACATAAACAAAAAAACTCTCTCTTCCAATCCAGCGCGGCGTATCTTACCGGGCAAGGACTATTTGCGGGACGTTACAAGGCCCGGCCCTTGCCATAGGGACCTATTTTCAGGACAGAGGATCTTTTATGCAAATTCTAGCTATCAACGGCAGTCATCGGGGAGAGCGCGGGCATACCGCTTTTTTAATCGAGCGCCTTTTTGAGGGGGCGCGGGCGGCCGGGGCCACCTGCGAGGTGGCGACGCTGGCCAATCTGAAGATCAACCGCTGCCTCAATTGCGACCGTTGTCAGCCGCCGGCGGGAAGTCTGGCCGAGGGGCCGCGTCCACCCTGCGTTTGGGAGACGAAGGACGATGTCCATGCCGTCTTTCAGCAGATGGCCGCCGCAGATCTGGTCATCTATGCCACGCCCATCTATGTTTTCAATATGTCGGGGCTGTTGAAAACCTTTCTCGACCGTTTTTATGGCGTCAGCGCGGCGGCAGATTTGCGGGTGACTCGCGCCGGGTTGATGTTTCACGAAATTGCCCCGATCCTCAGCAAACCCTTTGTCGATCTGATTTGCTGCGACAATCTGGAAAACGAGACACCCCAGACGGTGCGTTCCTATTTTCGAACCTTTTCGCGTTTTCTCGATGCGCCGCAGGTGGGGGAGCTGGTGCGCAATGCGGGCGTTTTGACCGGCCACGGACATAATCCTGAGGCAGAAGCCCGCTTTCCGAAGATCAAAGAGGTCTATGCGGCTTATGGGCAGGCGGGGCGGGAACTGGCGACGTTGGGACGGATCCGGCCGGCTACCCAGCGGCGGGCCAATCAGGAGATTTTGCCGGTGCCCTTCTTCGGTCTGTTGAAACAGCTGCCTTTCCGGGCGGTTAAAGCGAAATTCATCGAACAGGCCAATCTGATGCGGAAGCGGTAAATTTTTTGATGGTTAGCTTTTTTAGCGTCCCGCAACCGGCACTTTCCAGGTAAAAACGACGCGCTGGATGCTGCGCAAGGAGAGAGTTTTTATTTATGTTTTGGCGCACTTCAGAAAGTGCGCCAAAACATAGACTTTTTTCTTTCCTGTTTTCCGGGCTGATTGCACAGGGCGAGAAAACATTGTCGCATCGATCAGCCGGTCGCCAGCACCTCTTTGCTGAACTGCCCCGGTACGGAGCGCATGGCCGAAAGCCGCATCGCAAAGGAATCCAGGTAGGCCAGCGCCTCCTCCCGCGTATTCCATTCATAAATGCCGCCGAACTCCCCCGTTTGATCATCGATCAAATAGACTTTGTGCCGAAATCCAGGCATTCCCAAAAAGAAAAGCGTCGTTCCCCAGGCCATCAACCGGGTCAGAGGTCCCCCGGTCTTTGCCTGAAACCAGACCCGAAAAGTCCCTCCCGGTTCCGAATTCCCTCCCGGCCGGGCAATGACGATCTCTCGGAAAATACGGTACGAACGCCCGTCTTCCCGCACATAGCACTGCCCACACCGTTCCTTAGGGAATTTCACCCGTCCCGTCACTAATAATTTCAAGCTGCGCGCAATTACCGGCAAAGGCTGAGTGGATTTCATTGCTCTCCTTTCAAAATGCCGTAGAGAAAAATGGATTTCACCGCCGTGTAGACCTGCTCGGAGGTAAGATTGAGATCCTGCAAAAGGGGACTGTCGAGCACATTGACCACCGCTTCCATAAAAAACGCCTGCGCCACCGGCCGGCTGATGGCTTCCCTCAGCCGCCCCTGCGCCTGGGCCGCTTCGAAAAGTCGATCGAAGATCCGGCTCACCACGGCAATCCGCGTCTCACGGAACTTCGTCCATAGAGCTGGATAGAGCTGTTGCAATTCTTCTAAACGGGCAGGAAAATCCCCTTTGGGCAAAATCGCCAGTCCGTGACCGATCCGGTCAAGGCTGGATTCGATGATATCAGAATGGGTCTGGTTTTCCAGATCCACTTCGACTTGCTGGAAGACGGCAACGATGCGCATAAAGACCGCATGAACGAGGGATTCTTTGTCGGCAAAATAACGATAGACTGTGATGCGGGTGACGCCGGCGTGCATAGCGACTTCATCCACCGAAGTTTTTTTGATGCCTTGAGCAAAAAAGAGCCCCATGGAGGCCAATACAATTCGTTCTCGAGTTTCATTTTCGTTTTTCATGATACAAATATAACATTTTTTGTATCAAATGTCAAATGTCTTCCTGTTTTCTTTTTCCCAAACCGGGCATTATTCTACCCGTGCGGTCGTTCAGGTAGGAGGGATTAAAAAACAGTTTTAGCTTCCTGCAACCGGTACTTTACTGGTAAAAAGCGACGCACTGAATGGGTAGAGAGAGTTGTTTTTGTTCATTTTTCGGCGGCTTTCTGAAGCCGCCGAAAAATGGGTTTTCCCCTCATATCCCCCTTGCCCCCTTTAAAAAGCCGAACTTCAGGGCATAGGCTTTTTTCTCCGATTGTGCTAAACTGTGCGAGTAGTTCCTCTAAACTTTCCAGGAGCTTGCATTAATGGAAACTTTGAATTATACAGATCTGGAAAACGAAGTCCTCGATTTGATGGAACATAACCGGACGATGGTTTTTGCTACCGGCAGCAGTCAACGGGTTACGGCCCGGATGATGAGTGTGATCCATGTTGGATTGACCGTCTATTTTCAAACCAGTCGGGATTCGATCAAGTATGCGCAGTTGAAAGAAAATCCTCATGTGGCGCTCTGTGCCGCGAATATTCAGGTGGAGGGGCTGGCTACAGTCGGCAGCCATCCTATGGCGGATGAGAGCACTTTTTTTGCAGATCTCTACCAGAAATACCATCGGGGCTCTTTTATCACTTATTCTCGTCTGCCCGGCAATGTGGTCGTCGGGGTCGAGCCGACTTTGATCACGCTGTGGAAATATGACGATGCCGGACAACCGTTCCGGGATTATCTCAATGTAGAGGCCCGTACGGCTTTCCGCGAAATGTATCCGCTGGAATAAGCAGACAGTAGAGCGCGGATTTTCAGTCCATAAAACGTAGTACGGCATAATTTACTCGGATTTCACCGCAAAGGCGCCGAGGACGCAGAGAAAAAGTCCATGTTTTGGCGCGCTTTCTGAAGCGCGCCAAAACATAAACAAAAAACTCTCTCCGCCCATTCTGTGTGTCGTTTTGAGCGAGACAAAAGCTTTTTGCGGGACGTTAAAAACGGGCTATACAGGTCGAAAACATATTTCCTGTAAAAGGATACGAGATGAAAACGATAGGCCTGATCGGTGGGATGAGCTGGGAATCGTCTCTGGAATACTATCGTCTGATCAATGAGGCGGTGAAGGAACGGCTGGGCGGCCTTCATTCGGCGCAATGCCTGCTCTATTCGGTGGATTTCGGCGAGATCGAACCGTTGCAGAACCGGGGTGAATGGGAAGAGGCGGCCGATCGTCTCTGTCGTGCGGCCTGTGCTCTGGAGAACGGCGGCGCGGAGTGTGTGGTACTCTGCACCAATACCATGCACAAGGTTGCGGCGGAGATCCAGTCGGCGATCTGGATCCCTTTTTTGCACATTGCCGATGCGACGGCGGCTCAAATCAAGGCGCAGGGGCTGCGGAAAATTGGATTGCTCGGCACTCGTTTTACGATGGAAGAGGATTTCTATCGGGGACGGCTGGTGGATCAACATGGGCTGGAGGTTCTGGTCCCGCCGGCGGATGAGCGTGAGCGGGTCCATCGCGTTATTTACGATGAACTCTGTCTGGGGAAGCTGCTCCCGGAGTCTCGGGCGGCTTTTGTGGGGATTATGGAGCGCCTGGTGGAAGCCGGTGCCGAAGGGATTATTTTAGGCTGTACGGAAATTGGTTTGCTGGTGGGGCCGGGCGATTCCACAGTGCCGCTTTTTGATACGACCCGGATTCACGCTCTGGCGGCGGTCGATTTTGCATTGAAAGGGTGAAGCATGGAGAAACTTGGCTTGGTAGATTATGGCCGGGCGCGGGCTGTTTTTCAGCCTCTGGATCACATTCTCGCGGTGACGGCAGTGCTGGATGGGCTTATGCCGGGAGCGACTGTGTATGTGGATAATCCGGCTGAACCGCGGAGCGCTTTGATTTATTCGCTGCGCCGTTTTTATCTGGCCGGCGATCCGGATAATGCCGCCTTCAATGGGGAACTGCGGCGGTTTTTTGAAGATAAGGTCTATCCAGAGGGCCGGGCGACGGATGCCGAGGTGCTGGTGTTGTATTATGCTCCCAACGGTTGGAGCGAGCATCTGACGGAGATTTTGCCCGAGGAGCATCCCATTGCCGGAGAGCGCCGCTATTTGCGGTTTAAGGGAGCTCCGCGCGAATGGCGTTCTCTTTTGCCGGTGGGTTTTGAGCTGCGCCGGGTGGATGAAGCGCTGTTGCGCGAACGCGAGCTGGAGGGGATTGAGGATCTGGAAGAGGAGATGTGCTCGGAGCGGGCCTCGGTGGCCGATTTTCTGGCGCAAAGTTTCGGCGTCTGTCTGGTGCATGAGAAGGCGCTGGTGGGGTGGTGTCTTTCGGAATACAACAGCGGAAACCGTTGTGAGATCGGTATCGGGACGGCGGCCGATTTCCGGCAGCGGGGATTGGCGACATTGATGACGCTGGCCTTTATCGAAGTGGCGCACGAGAAGGGCGTCACGGAGATCGGCTGGCATTGTTATGCCGACAATCAACCTTCCGTGGCGACGGCGCTCAAAGCCGGTTTTGAGGAAGTTCTTTCCTATCCTTCGGCGACCTGTTTTTTCAATCCGGCGCTGCATGCGGCGATCTGTGGTTATCACGCCGGGCAGAAGGCGCAGGACGATGAGGCGCTGCACTGGTATCAACAGGCCGCAGAACAGGGCGGGGCTCCGGTCTGGCTGCATTGGGAGATGGCCTGCGCTTATGCCCGACAGGGGGAGCTGGAGACGGCGCTGGCGGAGCTGCATCGGGCCGTGGATGATGGGTTTATCCGGCCGGCGCTTTATCAAAATGAAGAGGATCTGGCCGGGGTGCGGGCTTTGTCCGGTTGGCCGGCCTTGATGGAGCGGCTTTCTCAGGGGTAAAAGCAACGCCTGGTTTATGTTTTGGGCGCGTGGTCGTAGACCACGCGCCCAAATACGTTTAATAATACCGAAGTTATTTCTTCACAACCCACACCATCGTGATTTTGGCCGAAGTGATGGTCAGTGATTGCAGGGTGTAGTTGCTGTCTTGTTGACCGAGCTTTTCCAGGTTTTGGGCGATGATTTTGTTGACCGGCTCCAACCAGCTGGCTGTAATCGTAATCTCGTTGAGTTTGACATCGGAGACGGTGGCGGTGATATGCCCGTCATTGACATTCAAATCCAGCCGGAAGCTGAGCGTGTCGGTTTTATCGCTGTTCGGGCGTTGTTTGGCGCCGCTGACCGTGATAAAGCCGTCGTTCAGGGTTACCGAGACCTCCTGCACTTTGGCGTCGGCCAGAGCCTCTTCCAGAACGGATTGTAGCTGTTCGGCGGTGATTTCCGTTTCGACTTGCAGATTACCGTCAGGAGCGCGGGTAGCCCGCGCCGTACAGCCGACGGTCAACAAGCCGACGGTCAATCCCCACAGCAAAACGATTCGCAACAGTTTGTTCATGGTTTGCCTCCTATGGTTTCGAATCCCATTGTCTGGGCTACGCCGTGGATGATGTTACAGGATTTTCCGGCCGGCGGCATCGTAGGCGGCGATGGGAAGAGCGGCGGCCGGCGAGGCGGGGTATTCTTCGGCCAGCAGAGCCCAGATCAGGGTGTCATATTTCTGGCCGTCGGGATCGTCGATCCGTTTGCGCAGCGTTCCTTCCAGGGTATAACCCAGTTTGCGGGGGACGGCGGCGCTGCGGACATTGCGGGCATCGCAGCGGATTTCTACATAGTTGACGTGGTCGATTTCAAAGGCCACCCGGGTGAGGGCTGAGGCGACCTCACCGGCCAACCCCTGGTTGATTTTGTCGGTGCGAATCCAGTAGCCGATTTCCCGGGCTCCTTCGCCCGGACGGGTGTGCAGGCCGGTGCCGCCGAGGGCTTCGCTTTCCGTGGGGTCGAAAATCCCGTAGGTGAAATCCTGGCCCAGGTCGAAAACGCCGCGGAAGTGGCGCAGGAGGTTGATTTTGGTTTGCAGGTCGGTGGGTTCTGCGGCCGCCCAGGGCATCCAGGGGCGCAGGTGTTCGATGCTGCTGTCGATGGCGGCTTTGAGGAGTAGGGCGTCGGCCGGATTCCAGCAGCGGATGACGGTGCGGGCTGTTTCAATGCGATAAGCGGGACCGGGAATGGTGATGGTGGACATGGATTGTTCCTTAGTTAAAATATTCCATTTGACGGGCGGTGCGGCGGGCCAGTTCGTCGCCTTCCAGACGCGCGACGAGGTGCAGGCTCATTTCAATACCGGCGGAGATGCCGGCTGAAGTGACGATCCGGCCCTGATCTACCCAGCGAGCGTCGGCCTGGACGTGGATATCGGGGAAGGCGGTTTGTAGATCATCCAAATCTTCCCAATGGGTGGTGGCGCTTTTTCCCTGAAGCAATCCGGCCTGTGCCAGCAGAAAGGCGCCCGTGCAGACTGAGGCTGTGATGGCGGCGCTGTTCGCGGTGCGGGCAATCCATTCGATGACGGCGGGTTGGGTCAGTTCTGCCGTTACTATGCCACCCGGGATGATCAGCAGGTCGATGGTGGGGTGTGTCTGGATGTCGTATTGCGGCAAGACGGTCAGTCCGGCGCGGGCGCGGATGGGGTCCAGGGAGGCGGCGACGGTGAAGACGTTGAAAAGCGGCGGAGCCTCGGGGGTAAGGCGGGCTTTCATCCGCGAGGCGGTGGTGAAGACTTCAAAGGGCCCGGCGAAATCCAGAACTTCAACGTTGTGGAACAGGTAGATTCCGACTGTGCAGGTCAATGTGGGCCTCCTGGTGAGTGATCGTTTAAAGTATAACGGAAATTCTGAATTATACTTAACCAGAGTCAGTAGACAGAATAAAGTAGACAGTAGACAGCGGATTTTTGACCTGTGGGGTTCGCCCGAACAAGCAGAAAAAAGCCTATGTTTTGGCGCGCTTTCTTAAGCGCGCCAAAACATAAACAAAAAACTCTCTCTTCCCGTCAGCGCGGCGCTTTTTACCGGGAAAGTGCCTGTTGCGGGGCGCGAAAACTGTTTTTAATCTCCGATAATGAACGGTCGTACGGGTCGACAAACAATAAACCAAAAGATAGGAGCCCACAATGAAGAAATGGCAGGATCGATTGGGAGTGGTGGCCCTGGTATTGAGTTTTCTTTCGGTGATTGGCGGGGTCCTGCATTTTTATAAGGTGCGTTCGATCTATGGGGCGGCGCTGGTGCCGTTCAAGCTGGTTTACGATGCCCTGGCCCCTTTGATGGCCGGGGCCGGGGTGTTGGGCAGCCTGCTGGGATATTTTTCGCGCTCGCCGATTGTGACTTCGGCCGGGATTTTAGGGGGATGTCTTTCGGGTTATTATCTGTTGGGAATCTGGGCGCCCCGAAAGACGACGTTTGCCGGTAGTCCGGAGCGGGTTGGAGAGATAGATGCGTCGGCCGATGTACCTGCGGTTCCGCGTCGGCCCTTGTTGCGCTGGCTTCATTCGCCGAAGCCGCGTCTGAATCAGAATGTGACCTTTGGGACGGCGGCCGGTTCCGATCGGCCGCTCTTTTGCGATCTCTGGCGGCCGCCGGAAGATGTTTCCCCGTCAGGCATTGCCATTATCTTTTTCCATCTAAGTGCCTGGTTCTTTCTGGATAAGGATATGGGGACGCGGGCGATGTTCCGGCACCTGGCTTCGCAGGGGCATGTAGTGATGGATGTCTCTTATCGCCTTTGTCCGGAGACGAACTGGTTGGGGATGAATGCCGATGCCCGGCGGGCGGTGGCCTGGATGAAGGCCAATGCAGCGCGTTATGGGGCCGATCCAGCCCGCGTGGTATTGACGGGGGGCTCGGCCGGGGGGCATCTGGCCCTGATGACGGGGTATGCGCCGCAGGTGCCGGAGTTGACGCCGGACGATCTGCGGGATGTGGATCTTTCCGTGCGGGCGATGATTGCCTGGTACAGTCCCAGCGATCTGCGGCTTTGTTATTCCTATCAGCAGAGCCGTTTTTATAAACGGATAGCGGAAGTCGATCAGTGGGTGAGGTGGCTTCCCGATTTTGGAGCCCGGCTCTGGCACGATTTGAAGTTTTCGGCGGGCTGGAATGCTCAGCAGACTTTGATGGATGCTTTTATGGGGAATGTGATCGGGGGGCCGCCGTCGGAGTTTCCGGAGGTGTACCGGCTCTTTTCACCGGTGGAATATGTGGGGCCGCATTGTCCGCCCACTTTGTTGCTCCATGGGGATCATGATGTGCTGGTCTCTTCGGAGGAGATGCGGGCGCTGGCGCGGAAATTGCGCGAGGTGGGGGTGCCTTTCATTCAGGTGGAGTATCCGTGGACGGAACACGGGTTTGATTTGATTTTTCCTCAGGTGTCGCCGGTGGCGCAGGCGTCGCTCTACGAGGTGGATAAGTTTCTGGCATTGATTTAAAATTTTCGCCCGCCGAAGGCGGGCGAAAATTTTAAATTTATTTGTTATGAGACGCTTTCTTGATCGCTGCGGCGCAGGCGACGGCATATTCCCAATCGTGCTGATTGCCTTCTTCGACGGACCACCAGGCGGAGAGGATTGCCTGGGCAAAGCTCCAGCCGGCGACGCGGGCGCGGTCCAGGTTCAGGCCGGCGGCAAACTGGTCGATCCGGCGCGCCATCGTCCGTTCGAGGTCGGGCCATTCCAGAATGTCGAGGGGGTTGCGCATCCAGGCGCCCACTTCGTAGGCCGGCTCTCCGGCTAATCCTTTGGGATCGATTGCTACCCAATTCCCCTGTCGATCCGAGAGGATGTTCAAATGGTGTAGATCGCCATGGATCAGCACCGGAGAGGCCATGGAAGCAACCAGCTCGTCGAAGAGCTGTTCGGCTTCTTCGACCATAGGAGCGGGCAGCGGGCCGGTGCCGCCATCGAACCGTTCCCGCAATTTCTTAAGGCCGTCCGTCCAGCGGGTGATGGAGGGGAAGGGATGGCCGGGGGGGAGGGGGGGCTGTTGGATGCGGCGGATTACTTCGATGGCGATTCCGGTGGCGGTTTCATCATCTTTTATCTCGATCAGAGGGGTGCCCGGGGTGATCTGTTCCAGCAGCAGGAAGCCGGCTTCGGCGTCGGCATCCAGCAGGCGCACGGCGCCGTTGCCGTTGTAATGGCGAAGTGCGGCGATCTCGGTGGTCAGTTCGATATTGGGCGGGCCCAGTTTCAGGACGACGCGGGTTCCGTCGCGCCGTCGGGCGGGAGTGACGTAATTGTACGAGAGCTGATAGGGCGGTTCGATGGTCAGTTCCCAGCGACGGGCGGCTTCGGCGAGCAGTTCCGGGAAGCGGGTCAGCCAGGGGCCTCCGGCCGTTCCGTAGGCGCCGGTGATGCGGCGGGTGAAATCGGACCACATTGTGTTGTTGGGGATAGTTTCCATAGGCACCTTTTAATTTTTTTGTTTCGTACTCTCTGCTCCCTATCAGGCAATTGGCCGGTATGGTTCTGGCCTTGTAGCGTCCCTCAAAGGGCATTTTTCCGGTCAGATGCGACGCGCTGGAGGGGGGAGAGTTTTTTTTCATGTTTTCCGGGCTAACCGCACAGGTGGAAGGACTTGTAACCTGTTTGGCTGGCATTTTTAGCGTCCCGCAAAGGGCATTTTTTCGGTCAGATGCGACGCGTTGGAGGGGGAGAGAGTTTTTTTGTTTATGTTTTGGCGCGCTTTCTGAAGCGCGCCAAAACATAGGTTTTTTCCAGAATAACCGTACAGGTCGAAAATTTTCTATCAGCGCGCATAACTTCTGGGATCAAGGGCGGCCACATCGGGCCGCCCCTACGCGAACACCGTCAATGTAGGGGCGCCCCTGCGTGGGCGCCCTAAACTGACCTTGTAAAACCATTTTTGTTAAAACACCCCGCCGGGCCCCATCCCTTGTGCGCGCTAACAATTTTTTTGTTGATTCAGGCCGTTTAGTAGGCGCGGCCGAAGATGGCGACCTGGGAGGCCGGTTTGCCGCAGTGGAAGCAACGGCCTTCGCCGCCCGGCTGTTCCAGGGGGATACAGCGCGTGGTGGCTTTGCTGTCTTCCTTGATCCCATCCTCGCAGCTGCGGTCGCCGCACCACCAGGCCCGGGCAAAGCCCTCTTCCACGGCCGCCTGGAAATCGGCGGCACTTTCGACATCGCGGGTGTGGGCGTTGCGGAAATCCAGCGCTTTCTGGTAAATTCCCTGCTGAATAGTGACCAACAGTTCGGGGATGGCCTGTTCCAGACCGGCCATCGGGATGAGACTCTTGCCGGCTTTGCCGGGGATATCGCGGCGGGCGGCCATGACCTGCTGTTGGGCCAGATCTCGCGGCCCCAGTTCCAGCCGGAGGGGGACGCCGCGCATTTCCCAATCGTTGTACTTCCAGCCCGGCGAGAACTCGGCGCGATCGTCGACCTTGATTCGGATCTGACCTTCCAGTCGTTTGCGGATCGATTCGGCGGCTTCGAGGACGGCGCTGCGTTCGGCATCGCTCTTCCAGATCGGCACGATGACGACCTGGATCGGGGCGAGGCGGGGTGGCAGGACCAGTCCCTGGTCGTCGCCGTGGGTCATGACGATGGCGCCGACCATGCGGGTGCTGAGGCCCCAGGAAGTGGTCCAGGCAAACTGCTGGATATTGTTTTCATCCAGGAATTTGATATCGAAGGCTTTGGCGAAGTTCTGGCCCAGGAAGTGACTGGTGCCCGATTGCAGCGCTTTGCCGTCTTTCATCATCGCTTCGATGGTGAAGCTGGCGACGGCCCCGGCGAACTTCTCGCTTTCGCTCTTGCGGCCGGGGATGACCGGGATGGCGGCTTCGTTGCGGGCAAAGTCGGTGTAGACATCCAGCATGCGGCGGGTCTCTTCCCAGGCCTCTTTTTCGGTGGCGTGGGCGGTGTGACCTTCCTGCCAGAGGAATTCGGCGGTGCGCAGGAAGAGTCGGGTGCGCATTTCCCAGCGCACGACATTGGCCCACTGATTGATCAAGAGGGGCAGGTCGCGGTAGGATTGCACCCATTTGGCATACATGTAGCCGATGATGGTTTCGGAGGTGGGGCGGACCACCAGCGGTTCTTCCAGGGTTTCCCCGCCGCCGACCGTGACGACGGCCAGTTCGGGGGAGAAACCTTCGACATGTTCGGCCTCTTTTTGGAGGAAACTCATCGGGATGAAGAGCGGAAAGTAGGCATTGACATGGCCGGTGGCCTTGAAGCGGCGATCCAGGGCGTCGTGGATGTTTTCCCAGAGGGCGTAGCCGTGGGGTTTGATGACCATACAGCCGCGGACCGGCGAGTAGTCAGCCAGTTCTGCTTTCTGGACGATTTCGGTGTACCATTTAGAGAAGTCTTCCTGTTGGGATGTTAAAAAATCAGCCATTTTTCACCTCGATACGTTCTGATCATTTTTGAAAATTTTCGACCTGTGTAGTCAGTATGTCAGCGTTCCGCACATGGCTTTTGTTCGACTCGAAGCGCCGCGCTGTGCGAAGCAGGCAGAGAGAAGTTATTTTTAATCATTTTTTCGGCGGCTTTCTGAAGCCGCCGAAAAAATAGGTTCTTCTTTCTCTTGTTTTTTGGGTTAACCACACAGGTAGAGAATTTTTAGTTCATGGTTTCGCGCGCCTTCTGAGGCGCGCGAAACTATAGATATCTTTTTCGTTTTTTAGCGCAATCTGTGTCGGTAATGAATTTGCTTGAAAATTATTCGGTTTTATCCGTTTCCGGTTCAGGCGGGCTGCCCAGCACCAAATCCTGGAAGGCGTTGAGGGCCCGTTTGAGCGGTCGTTCGGTATATTGTTCGGCAAAGTGCCCGGCGGCCTCTTCTGCCGTGATCTCTTTGTGTTTTTCCCGCAGGAAATGCAGATGATCGATAATCCACAGATAGAGATCGGCTTCGGTGCGTCGCGGGAACTCTTTGAGCACCTGCTGTTCCCGGATAATCTGGATCAAGGGTTCATAGACCTGTTCATACCAGTCGATGACCCCTTCGTCGTCACCGATGGGGCGTTGTTGTTCGACACCCATAAAATATTTATGGACCGCGATATGTTCCAGCAGATGTTGATAGCCGCCGCCGATAGTAAAATGGATGTCCTGGTTGGGCCGCAGTTCATCGAGATGGGTGCGGTTGAGGAAATCGCTGTATTCTCCTTTGATTTCCAGGTCCCGGGCATCCAGATCGGGCGTGACAGGGACGCGAGCTTCTACTTCGATCACTTCGGCATCGATAAATTCCAATCCCTGTTCACGGGCTACCGAAACCCGGTGGTTGCCGTCGAGCACGAAATAACATTCCCCGATTTGATAAAGTTCTACGGGCGGCAGCTGTTCTTCACTGTAAAAGGCCCGACTGATGCTGCGCCAGCGATCGGCCGTGAATTCCTGAGTCGGCAAAAAGAAGCGATCGAAGTCGCGATAGCGGTTGACACTGCCGATGATTTGGCGGATTGGGACGGTGTGGACTCCACGATAAATCTGGCCGCCGACCTGTAATTTATCTTTAACTTCATCCCACCCCAGTAATTTATTGCGCCGGCCGGTCAGGGCGGCGAAAACAGCATTCCAAAAAGCCTTCCGACGAGCCCGTCGGAAGCTTTCTTCAGCAGCGGTAAACTCGACCATAAGAAATATGCTCCCCATCCAGTTCGATGATTCGGAACGGGTAGACGTTGACCACCTCGGTGGATTCGTACTGGGTGTGCCAGGTTTCCGGTCCGTAATGGTGTTTATGCCCGTGCAGAAGAAGCCGCGGGCGGAAACGGCGCATCAAGGTGAGGAAACATTCAAAGCCCCGATGCGGACCATCCGGGCCGTCGTGGATTCCAGCCGGAGGGGAATGGGCGATGACGATATCGACATAACGCCCATAGCGCACCCGGTTCAGCAAAAACCGGGGGATCAAACTCCACATCCGCCGTTTCATCTCGGATTCAGAATATTGGTAAGGTGCCCGGGGTTTGTACCGAATCGAGCCTTCCAGCCCGGCGATCAGTAGCTTCCCCGACCGCACGACCTGCCGATCCAGGTTGAAAAGTCCCCCTGGCGTGGTCAGGTCGGTGCCCCCACTGGTGTATTCTACGGCATCATGGTTGCCGTGGACAAAAAACGATTCTTGAGTCTGGAGCGTCGTGACCAGATATTCCAGATAAGAATAGGGCAAATCCCCGCAGGCGAGCAGCAGGTCGATCGGACCGACGATGCTGCGGGCATTGGCACGATAAAGCGTATCGGCAACATGGTCACTGACAGCCAGGATCCGCATGACGGCTGTCTACGGCTGGTCGGAACGGCCAAACCGTTTGTAATTGCGCGCCACTTTAGTCTGGATGGCTTTTTCCAGGTCGATACCGTTGAGATAGGCCAGTTGTAATAAATAGAGCGCCACGTCGGCCAGTTCTTCTTCCAGAGCCTGAGGGTCAGCCTGTTCACCCCATTGATAGTGCTCCAGAATTTCCGCGGCTTCCAGTGAAATTGAGATAGCGATATTGCGCGGCGTTTGTTGATAGGGAGAATCCGGTTGATACCAACCCATGTCCGTCACAAAACGGTTCATGAAATCGGTCAATTCCTGGATCGTCATTCAGACCTCCTATACGCCGGCGTGCCCTGTTCGTTAGAACGAATCAGGGCCGGCGCCAGTATACAATGAAATGGGGGATGGAGCAAGGTCATGGAATTCCCAGCGTATCTCCGATGCGGATGTAATTGATGTTGTAGAGACCATTGCAGCGGGCGATGTCCCAGAGGTTGGCGTTGTAGCGGGCGGCAATGGAGGTGAGCGTATCCCCGGTCATGATGACATGGGTGGCGCGATAGGTGCATTGGGTCGGCGGCTGCACGGCCGGGCTGCCGAATTGAGCCACGCACACCGGCCCCGGGGGGATGGTGGCCGGAGCGTTGGGGATGCTCAACTGAATGCCGGGATAGATCAGATTGACCTGAATAATCCCATTTTGCGCCGTGATGGCCCAGGGATCGACCCCATAAGCCCGGGCGATGCAGTAGATTGTCTCCCCGGATTGGACGGTGTGGGTCCCCAGGGCGGGCCATTGATGCAAGGGTGCGGCCTGGGCGGCAGGAATGACAATCATGGTGGCCAAAACGAGCAGCAGCGAGAGCATGCGTTTCATCGGCTACCTCCTTAAGTAAAAGTAAGTGAATTTAAGCGATCCGACAGATCCGAAAGCCGCCGAAAATATGGGCTTTTTTCCCCGACTAATCGCACCGGTCGAAAACTTTTTCGGTTACAGGGCATCGCCCAGGATAATGCCGAGCAGGCCGACGATGACGCCGAGATGCAAAAAGAGATTGACATCGGCGAGCCAGCCGATGACCGGCCAGGCGGGGAGCAGTTGCAGGAAGAAGTTGAAGAGGATCAATCCGACTCCAATCACAACCGGTAGACCTTTATGCTGGGCCAGATATTCGCTGCTGTGTTTAATGAATTTCATAAGTGTCATAAGAGAATCCTCCTGATAAGCTGGAAGTTGTGATAGCTATTCGATAAATCCCGGCGTTTTTTCTAAAATGATCTGGATGGCGTCGCGCATTTGTTCCAGCGTCAGACCCTGTCCAGCGGTGTCGGGATCGGCGAGCTGGGGGACGTGCAGGAATCCTACGGCAGGGGGCGGGTCTTGTTGGGCGGCCCAGTGCAGTGCCTGATAGAAGACCTGATTGCAGAGATAGGCGCCGGCTGTATTGGAAATCATAGCGGGCAGACCGGCGGCGAGCATCTGTTCCATCAATGGGCGGACCGGTAAGGTTGAGAAATAGGCAGCGGGTCCTTCCGGTTCGATAGGGCGATCTTGAATTTTGAGGCCGGCGTTGTCGGGGATTTCAAAATCGAGCAGGTTAAGCGCCACCCGTTCCAGGGATAACGAGGTGCGTCCGGCTGCCAGCCCGGTGAGCAGGATCATTTCCGGGCGCACCGTTTCCAACAGATCGAGCAGTCGTTGGGGGGCGAGGTGGGTATCGACCGGCAATACTTCTGCCGTGAGGTTCAACCCTGCCGGCGGCCGTTGGTGCAGGTTGGCGACCAGTTCTGCTGTCGGGTTGCGTTGATTGGCACCGAAAGGTTCAAAGCCGGTGAATAAAATTTTCATAGCGAACCTGCCCGTATAATTTAGGGACCTTGCTATCCCAGTTTGATTTTACAGCAAGCAGGGAGATTGTCCATCAGAGGTGATGGAATATTTTTTCTTGACAGTGAGGCGGTTGGTGTTATGATCGTTTATCGATAATGATTTTCAATAAGGAGTGTGGATGGCGATGGAGTGGGAAGAAATCCTGGCCCGGGAAGGGTATCGGATTACTGCGGCCCGGCGGGCTTTGATTGCCGTCCTGACGGGCACCCGTGTCCCGCTTTCCCCACAGGAAATTTTCGATCAGGCTCAGGTTATTCATTCCCATCTGGGATTGGTAACCGTTTACCGGATGTTGGATGTGCTGGAATCTTTGGGCCTTGTGCAGCGAATCCATTGCGAGGATGAGTGTCACGCCTATCTGCCGGCTTCGCCTGGCCATCGGCATATGATTGTCTGCCGGGGCTGTGGGCAGGCGGCGGAGTTCCCGGGCAATGAGGATCTGGAGGCGATTTCGCAGCTGGTGCAGCAGGCGACCGGCTATCAGGTCGAGGAGCACTGGTTGCAGCTGGTGGGGCTTTGCCGTAATTGTCAGGGGAAGTAGGCGGGCGTTTTTTATTTGGGCGCTTATTGAAAATGATTTTCAATAAAGAGGAGATTTCACCACCGAGTCACAGAGGGCACAGAGAAGAGAGGCGGAGTTTTTTAATTTCTTCTCTATGTTTCTGGGGTGGATCGTTTCCTGACCAGTTTCAGGGCAGAAGGCCATGCCGGGGCGGCACCCCGAAGGATGAAAATGGGTTGTCCGGCGCGGTTTCCTGGGATTTCATCCCAGGCTTACCTGAACCACCCTTTCAGGGTTTAAGACGGTGTCTGTTAATGCGTACGAGGGTAAAAAAAGCCTATGTTTTCGGCGGCTTTCTGAAGCCGCCGAAAACATAAACAAAAAAACTCTCTCCCCATTCCGCGCGTCGTACCTTACGGGATAAATGCCAGATGCGGGACGTTACAAGGCTATAGAGCCCTATTTTCAAGACAAATTTTTAATTACTTTCAGGAGGAGAGTTATGCGAAGGGTTAATTTGATTTTGAGCGGGGTGCTGTTGGTGGGATTATTGTGGGGCAATGTGGGCTGTAGCCGGGCGCCGGCCCCGGAACAGCCGACCGGACCGATCAAAGTGGTGGCGGTGGAGACCTATATGGCTGATATCGCTCAACAAGTGGCGGGGGATCGATTGCATGTGGTTTCTTTGATGCCGATCGGAGTCGATCCGCATGCCTATGAGCCGACTCCGGGGGATGTGGCGTTGGTGGCCCAGGCCGACGTGTTGGTGGTCAATGGGGCGGGGTTGGAGGCTTTTCTGGAGAAGCTGCTCCAAAATACCGGCGGGCAGCGCGTGGTGATCGAAGGGGCGGCCGGGTTGACGATGCGGGAGCCGGCGGAGGGTGAGCCGGAAGAGCATCATGAAGAGGGAGATGCGGGACATCATCATGAGGGCGATCCCCATTTCTGGCTGGATCCGGTGTCGGTGATTCATTATGTGGAGAATATCCGCGACGGGCTGAGCCAGGCCGATCCCGACGGGGCGGCGCTCTATGCGGCCAATGCGGAGCGCTATATTGCGCAGTTAAAGGAGCTGGATGGCTGGATTGTTGCGCAGGTGCAAGCCGTTCCGGCGGAACGGCGGTTGTTGGTGACCAACCATGAGAGTTTTGGTTATTATGCAGATCGGTATGGCTTTCAGGTGGTGGGGGCGGTGATCCCCAGTGTCAGTTCGGGGGCGGCGCCTTCAGCGCAGGAGCTGGCTTCTTTGATCGATCACATTCGGGAGACGCATGCTCCGGCGATTTTTCTGGAGACGGGCAGCAATACGGCACTGGCCGATCAGATTGCCCGGGAGACGGGCGTGAAAGTGGTGACGGATTTGTATACCCATTCGATTACTGATGCCGGGGGGGCGGCACCCGATTATCTGGAAATGATGCGTTATAATACGCATGCTATTGTCGAGGCGTTGAAACCGTAGATTGATTATTGTTTTTTTCAGCGCCGCCGAAGGCGGCGGTGAAAAAATGTGAATGAAAGAAAGAGATGGAAAGATGATTAAAGTGTATGAACCGGCTCGTCTGGAATTTGAGCAGGTGACGGTAGGCTATAACGGGCGAGCCGCGCTGGAGGACGTGACCTTTCAGGTACCGCATGGGGCCCAGGTGGCGGTGGTCGGGCCGAACGGGGCCGGGAAATCTACCCTGTTCAAGGCTCTGGTAGGATTGTTGCCGCTGCGCAAAGGGAAGATTTTGGTTCACGGGCAGCCGTTGGGCCATCATAAGGATTGCGTGGCCTATGTGCCGCAGCGTGAGGATATCGACTGGCAGTTTCCCGTGACGGTGTTGGATGTGGTTCTGATGAGCCGTTACGGGCGGTTGGGGTGGTTGAAGCGGCCCTCGGTTCAGGATCGTGAGGTGGCGATGCAGTCGCTTTCCCAGTTGAATGTGGCGGAGCTGGCGGAGCAGCCGATCGGCGGACTTTCAGGCGGGCAGCAGCAGCGGATTTTTCTGGCCCGGGCGCTGGCGCAGGAGCCCCATATTCTGTTGATGGACGAGCCTTTTACCGGGGTGGATGTGACGACGCAGGAGGCGGTGCTGGGCGTTTTGCATCAGTTGCGGGAGCGGAAGGTGACGGCTCTGGTTTCCACGCACGATCTGGAGATGGCGCGGACCCGGTTTGAGTATGTGTTGTTGCTCAATCGACGGGTGGTGGCGTATGGTCCTTCGGCGGAGGTTTTCACGCCCGAGACGATCCATGCAGCTTTTGGGCAGAATGTGTTGTTCTTGAACGGTGCCGCGGTTGTCGATCAATGCTGCTGTTTGGAGGAGGGACGCTGATGGCCTGGCTGTGGGAGCCGTTACAGTATGAGTTTATGCTGCGCGGGTTGAGCGCTGCGGTTTTGGTGGGCGTGGTCTGCGCGGTGATCGGTTGTTATGTAGTTTTACGGTCGATGGCTTTTTTGGGCGATGCGCTGGCCCATGCGATTCTGCCGGGCGTGGCGGTGGCCTATCTGCTGGGCGGCAATTTGATGATAGGGGCGGCGATCGCGGCGGTGGGTGTGGCGTTGGGAATCGGTTTCTTTTCCCGGCGGGGGGCGATCAAGGAAGATACGGCTATTGGGATTCTTTTTTCGGCGGCACTTTCGTTGGGGGTGTTGCTGATCAGTACGATTAAGACCTATGCTGTCGATCTGACCCATATTTTGTTTGGCAATGTGCTGGCTGTGGGACCGTGGGATTTGGGTCTGACGGCGGTGTTGAGTGTGGGAGTGCTGGCCTTTGTGGTGCTCTTTTATAAGGAATTTCTGGTGGTTTCATTTGATCCGTTGCTGGCGGCGACGTTGCGGCTGCCGGTGGAGCGGCTGCGGAATTTGATGTTGATTCTGCTGGCGTTGACGATTGTGGTATCGATGCAGACCGTGGGTGTGGGGTTGGTTGCGGCGATGCTGGTCACGCCGGGGGCGACGGCTTATTTGTTGGTGCGCCGGTTGCCGGTGATGATGCTGGTCTCGGCTGTGCTGGGGGCGGTGTCGGCGGTGGTGGGCCTTTATTTGAGTTTTTATCTGAATGTGGCTTCGGGGGCGGCGATTGTGCTGGTGGCCACGGCTTTCTTTTTCCTGGCCTTTTTGTTTGCTCCCGAACGGGGGCTTTTCTGGCGGCGCAAGTGAGTAATTTCTATATTTTCGATCGGTGCGGTTAGCCCGGAAAACAAGAGAAAGAAAAACATTTTTCGACGGCTTTCTGAAGCCGTCGAAAAATGACCAAAAATAACTCTCTCTGCCTATCCAGCGCGTCGCTTCGGGCCGAACAAAAGTCTTGTGCGAGACGCTAAATTGTTAACAGCACTGTTTTTTGGGTGCGTTGAAGGTTTGTGAAGAATAAAGAATGGAGTGTGAAATGGAACGTAATGAAGCAAGACCGGTTCTGGAAGAACATCCCTATCTGGCCCTGGCTGCCGAAGGGAAAAACGATTGGCGGCGATATGTATTGACCATCATTCTGTGTTTTGTTGTGTCCATTGTTACTCAGGTTGCCGCTTTGATTGCAGCGATGGTAATTCGATCTTTGCAATTATCCTCCACTAATTTGGAAGTTCTGTTGAATGTAAATCTTTATTCACCTTCATTGTATTTGTTTGTAGTCGGATCCGCTTTTGTCGGCATTCCCCTTTTGGTTGCGATCTGCCAGCGCTGGTTGCATCGACGCTCCTTTCATTCGTTGCTTACGGCACGGGTGCATTTTGATTGGCGTATTTTCGGTGCTGCGGCAGGCCTTTGGGCCTTGCTTTGCGGGTTGGGGGATTTGGTTTTATCCCAGACTCTGTTACGGGGGCAATATCAATGGCAGTTCGACTTGGGGGCTTTTCTGCCCTATACCCTTGTGACTTTATTGTTGATTCCGATTCAGATTTCATCGGAAGAGTTGATCTTCCGCGGTTATCTGACGCAGGGTATTGGGCGATTGACCAAGCTGGCCTGGGTTCCATTTGTTGTGACTTCTTTGATTTTTGCCTCTTTGCATCTGGCCAATCCCGAGGTGGAAAAATATGGGATGTTATTGACACTTCCGGGTTATATTGGGATCGGCCTGCTGCTGGCCTGGTTGGTTTGGAAAACTTACGGTTTAGAGGCTGCTTTGGGGGTGCACCTGGCGAACAATCTCTATGCGACATTGATGGTAACCTTTCCCGCTTCATCTTTGCCGGGTCCGGCGTTGTTCTATGTTAAAACATTTGATCCTCTGGCTTCTTTGATTGTGCAATTCGTTCAGACGGTGATTTTTGTGGCGGCTTTTTTATGGTTATATCGCTTATGGTCGAAACCTGGCTCGCATTAATTGCAGACCATCGGGCCCGATATCCTCTGGCCGGTCCGTTGGATATTTACAAGCTGCTTTATCAGGGGATTTTGGGGGCGGAGCATTTGCTGCGGGGCGGTGAGGCGGCGTTTGCCGAGAGACTCGTCACCGAGTATACTGCGGTCGGGCCGCCGGTTCCCGCGGAACTGCTTTGGGAGCCGGTCCGGCCGGATGGTGGCCTGGGCCGGCTTCATTTGCGTCCCTACAAAGCGCGGGGCGGGGATCCGGCGGCGTTGATCGCGGCGGCATTGGAGGCCGGCTTAAAGAGCTGGGGGAGCAAGTCGCTGCTGCAAGAGGTCTGGGAGGCGTGGTCGGCTCATGAAAGTTGTCCTGTGCCCGAGGCGGCGCGGAAATTGACGATCCGATTGGCCGCGGAAGGCTATCCGGCGGTGCATCATTCACCGGAATATCGGGGTGCCTATCAACCGGCCTATCGGCTGGTGGGAGTGGAATTTACGACATCTGGAGCACAACAACATGGCAGTTTCACTGAGATGTGAGTGGTTGAAGACCGTCCATCATGACGGTTCCGATCGTTATTTATCCAATCTTTACCCCGCTTTGGGAGAAACGGTACGGGTGCGGCTGCGCACCGGAAGCGATGCCCCGATTCAGAAGGTCTATTTGCGGACCTCTCCGGATGGAGAGCAGTCTTTTACCGCCATGACACCGGGAGCTGTCGAACCTCCGCTGCGGTGGTGGGAGGCGGATTTGCCGGTGAGAGAGCCGATGGTCTCCTATCGTTTTGTCATTGTGGCCGACGATGGGGTCTGGTGGTTTAACGGTGCCGGCGCCAGCGCCCATATTCCTACGGATGTCAATGATTTCCAGCTGTTGGCCGATTATCATCCGCCGGCGTGGGCCCTGGAGAGCGTTTTTTATCAAATTTTCCCGGATCGGTTTGCCAACAGCGGCGAGCATACCGATCCGCCGCCGGGAACGGTCAGTTATCAGGGGCGGGAGCCGGTGACGATGCCGTGGGGGGCACTGCCTCCGGAGAACGGTTTTTTCCCGTTTATATTCTACGGAGGAGATCTCGGTGGGGTGCGTCAACGGCTGGATTATCTGGCCGGGCTGGGAATCAATGTTATTTACCTGAATCCGATTTTCATGGCTTATTCCAACCATCGGTACGATGTGGCGGATTATGAGCATGTGGATCCTCGTTTGGGGGGCGATGCGGCTCTGATTGCCTTGCGGGAAGCCCTGGATGAGCGGGGAATGCGTTATTTGATGGATATCGTCCCCAATCATTGTGGGTTTGCCCATCCCTGGTTTCAACGGGCGCAGGCCGATCCTCAGGCTGAAGAAGCGGAGTTTTTTTCCTTCAAGGCGCATCCTCATGAATATGCTTCCTGGCTGGGCGTGCGCAGTTTGCCCAAGCTGAACTATACCAGTGTGAAGCTGCGCCGGCGGATTTATGTGGATAACGACTCGGTTTTCCGGCGTTGGTTGCGGCCGCCTTTTTCCGCGGATGGTTGGCGGGTGGATGTCGCCAATATGCTGGGACGCCAGGGGGGAATCCAGTTAGGAGTGGAAGTGGTGCAGGGAATCCGCCAGGCGGTCAAGGAAACCTGCGCGGAGGCCTATCTGATCGGCGAACATTTCTTTGATGCAACCGATCAGCTTCAGGGCGATCAATGGGATGGCGTGATGAACTATCTGGGGTTCAGCAAGCCCTTGATCTCCTGGTTGTGTGGCTATAAAGAACGGGCCGTGGGTTTTCCGGAACAGATCAGCTCTCCGGTTCCCTGGCCGACCGAAGCGTTGGACGAGACCTGGCGGGAAGTGCGGGCGGCGATTCCCTGGGCCCTGGCATTGCAACAGTACAATTTGTTGGGCAGCCATGATACACCCCGGATTCGCTCTTTGCTCAACGGCAATGAGGCCTTGCATCGTCTGGCCGTGATCGTGTTGATGACCTATCCGGGCGTGCCGGCTGTGCTTTACGGGGATGAAGTGGGCATGGAGGATCGGCCGGGACTGAGTTCGCGCGATTGTATGCCCTGGGATGAGAGCGTATGGAATCAATCGTTACGGCAATTTTATCAGGAGATGATCGGGCTGCGGCGGCGTTCACCGATTTTGCAGCGGGGCGGCTTCCAGATGCTGCATGTTGAAACGGATGCATTTGCCTATCAACGTGAGGGGGCCGAGGGGCGAATTCTGGTGGTAGCTCATCGTGGGGAGAGTCTGCGGCCGGCCGGTGGAATTCCGGTGGCCCACGGTGGGATTCCAGATGGGACTTGTTTTGTGGAGCATTTTTCAAAGGCTGTGGCTTTGGTAAGTGAGGGGCGCTTGCTTTTGCCGGAGCTTTCGCAGGGAGCGACTCTCTGGGAAGAGGTTTGAGTTTTTTCTTTTGTTTTGTCTAAGTCAGGCACTGGTGAAGTTTTTTAATCATGATGGCCGCGCCTAAAGGGCGCGGCCATCATGATTAAGATTCGTTTCCGTGAGCGTTTATTCAGCCGGCTTTTCCGGTTCGACCGGTTCTGCCGGGGTTTCTTCCACCGGGGCCGGTGCGTTTTCAACCGGAGCCGGAACGTTCTGGACGGGGGCCGGCGCAACGTCGAACGGCATATTGAATGGAGCCGGCGGGGTGGGAGGTGTCGGCGGCGTCGGCATGGTCGGCGTCCCCGGAACGATCGGCGGCACGATTCCCCGAGTTGCATAAGGCATGGTGCCGAACCGGGTCAGGATTACAGCACCCGCTGCCGGCATCAGGATCAGCAACATTAGAGCCCAGCTTACGCATTCCAGATTGGGGAAGATCCCGATCAAGAGCGGCGCAGCGACCAGAATCACCGATCCACAAACGGTGGAAGTCACCAGATTGGGAGTGATATGGAACAACGGTAGAATTCGTTCACCCAGGATTGCTCCGATGCCGAAGATCCCCAGAGCCAGCCCGGCCAGGAAGAGCAGGAATCCGATTGCAGCCGGCGGGATGAGGCAGAGTGTGGCGGCCATCAAGGCCAGAATTACCGGGATACCGCAGAGCGCGATCAACCCGATCACAAAAGAGGCCATGGGGGCTTCAACCACGGCCCGGCCGATCCGTTGAGTCGGTTGCGGCCAGAAGCTGGCAGGCACCAGCGCAAAGAGTCCGGTGACGAACATCAAGAAGATGCTTTGCCCGATACCCATCAGAATTTTGGCCCACAGCGGCGGTTCCTGCGGGGCCTGGGGATTGAAACCCAACGGACCGATCTGGATCGATTGAGGTTCTTCGTAGGGTTTAATTTCTCCTTCGATTTCAACATTTTCGTCCTGAATCAGATTGGAAGTTGAAACATCTCCTGTGATCCGGGCTCCGTCGTTCAGGTGGGTTTCGCCGGCGACGAAGAGATCGCCATCGACCAGTCCGGAGATATCGGCACTGCCGAAAACCGTGACATCGTTGGTGACGTTGGTTTCATCCCCCATTTCCAGCGCCCCAAAGACCGTAAGGGTGCCGTCGAGGGTGGCGCCATCTTCCATCGTGACGGTCCCAAAGACCGTAAGATCTCCGGTGGTGGTATCCCCACTGTTGATTGTGTAAGGTCCGAAATAAAATCCGCCTCCATCTCCGGGCTCAGGGGCCGCAGCGACAGGCAGAGCAAAGATCGAAAGGAGCATGGCCAGGAGCATGATGAGACCGATACGTTTAAACATTTTATGCCTCCTTCAAAGGTTTGAGCGGAAGGCAGACCGCTGACCACCTGGCGACGGTCAGGGGTCTGCCATCTGCTGGACGATGGTGGGTTTTATACCGTCGGACGTTGTTGCCGGCGGCGGGCCCAGAGAACTGCCAGCGTGACGACCAATCCGTTGGGAGCGGCCAGCAATAGGGCCAGTCCACTGATTCCTACGAGCGCCGGAATGAGAATCTTCCAGGTCGCCAGGGCATCGAAGAGCACCCGGATTAGCGTGCGCAGTAAGACATCCCAGCTTCCGGTTACCACCGCGGCGAATTGATCGATGGTCAGAAGCGTGGGCAACAGAGCAAAGGTGGCTGCAAAAATCAGGCTGAAGAGCCCGATGCTGCCGCCGATCAGCGCGATTCGCCGTTGTTGCTGATCCTTTTCCGTCAACTGGCTCAAGGTAGTTGAAACCAGACTGACGGGCGCCAGAGGAAGTGGAACCATGCGCATGAACGTCTCCATCTCTTGCAGGTCATGCCATTCCTGGCTACAGGATTCGCAGAACATCAGATGTTGTTCCCACATCACCTGCTCTTCTGGAGAGAGTTCACCATCCAGGGCGCGGATCCACCAGGTTTCGCTATGCATGTCAGGCATAGGTACCCTCCTTTGTGAGTTGTTGTGCCAGCGCCCGGCGCGCTCGGAAGAGGCGGGATTTGACTGCCGAGACGGTCAGCCCCGTCACTTGAGCGATTTCTTCGTAGGAGAGATCATGCCAGTAGAACAGGGTGACGGCCATACGGTCTACAGGCGGTAACATATTTAAGAGCGCTTGAATAGCGGCTTGCTGTTCGTGATGTTCGACGCAATCCTGGGGATCGGGGCTATACCCGGCTTTCCATTCCCAGGCGCCATCTTCGCCCATGCCATCGAGTGAGACAGTAGGCCGTTGCCGGCGCAGACGGTCGACGCATTCATTGCCGGCAATACTGAGCATCCATGGGCGAAAGGGCCTGGACAGGTCGAAACTGTCCAGATGGCGGATGGCTTTGATCAGAGCCTCCTGCGCGGCATCCTCGGCCTCGGTGGAGTCACCCAGCATGCGGTAGCACAAGCCATACACCGGTTGCTGGAAGTTTTCTACCAGCCAGGCGATAGCTTCTTCGTTACCCTGTTGTGCTAATCGGATCGTTTCCTGTTCCATGTCGCTCCTAAGTAGATATACGCAGAGCGTTGTATAAAGTTGCAGTGGCTATTAAAAAACAGGGGCGCTTATTGAGGCGCCCCTGTTTTCGATAAGTGGTAAAGCGGGCTGGAGTTAGTAAGGATGCTCCATGTCGGTGAGCAAGAAGGTTTCGTTTTCCTCGGCCTCTTCGCTCAGGAGCGTGCCCTTGGGCAGATCCTTTTCGATGGCCACACCTTCGTAGGTGTCGATCGGCCCGTCCGAGCCTTCGATATCACCGCGATAACCGGTCCCGGCCGGGATCAGTTTACCGATGATGACATTTTCTTTCAGCCCGAAGAGGGGATCTTCCATCCCTTCCACGGCCGCATTCGACAGCACTTTGATGGTGTGCTGGAAGGAGGCGGCCGAAAGGAACGAATCGGTAGCCAACGCCGCTTTGGTAATTCCCAGTAAGACCTGGCGGGCGCGGGCGGGTTGTCCACCCTTGGACACCGTCTCGCGGTTGGCGTGTTCCAGGCGTACGCGGTCGATCAGATCGCCCGGCAGATGGTTGGTGCTGCCTGGTTCGGTCACGACAACGCGGCAGAGCATCTTGCGGATGATCAGCTCGAAGTGTTTATCATTGATATTCACACCCTGCGACCGATAGACTTTCTGGACCTCGGTGAGCAGGAAGAGCTGAACGGCATCGCGGCCCTGGACCTGGAGGATACGGTGCGGGTTCGGCACCCCTTCCCAGACCTGGGTTCCGGCGTCGATTTTCTGTCCTTCGCCGACCAGCAGGCGGGCGGAGGGCGGAGCTTCGTACTCGCGTTCCTCGCGGACTTCGTAGACCAGGACGACATCCTGATCCTCACGCGTGATACGGCCGGGGGCTTTGGCTCGCAGTTCCTGAGTTTCTTTGCGAGCGATCAGATCGTTGAGCCGGACATCATCGCCGTTCAGAACCAGGATTTCCCAGTCGAGCGGGATGTCGTAGCTGGCTTTTTTGATCTGGCTGTCGACAATGGTGATCACATTAAGATCCCCATTGCGGGTGATGTGGACGACCCCGCCGATATCGGCGATTTCGGCCTCGCCCTTGGGGCTTTTGCGCGCTTCGAGCAGTTCTTCCACGCGGGGCAGACCGCTGGTGATGTCACCGCCGGCGGCCACACCTCCAGTATGGAAGGTACGCAGGGTCAGCTGGGTGCCGGGTTCGCCGATGGACTGGGCGGCGATGATGCCGACCGCCGTACCGACGTGCACCAGCTTGCCGCGGCCCAGGTCACGGCCGTAGCACATTGCACAGCAGCCATGTTCCAGTTCGCAGGTCATCGGGGAGCGGACGAAGACTTCCTGAATGTTCAGGCGGTCGATGATGACAGTCTTTTCTTCGTCGATTTCCTGGTCCCGATTTACCACAATCTCACCCGTTTCGGGGTTGAGGATGGCAGCGGAGGCCATGCGGCCCAGGATACGTTCCGCATAGGGTTCACCGGCGACATCGTCCTTCCGGCGGATCCAGAGACCTTTGCGGGTGGCGCAGTCTTTGGCGTTGATGATAACATCCTGTGCCGTATCGACCAGACGGCGGGTCAGATACCCGGCGTCGGCGGTACGGAGGGCGGTGTCGGCCAGACCCTTGCGGGAACCGTGTGTGGAGATGAAGTACTCCAGGGCGGTCAGTCCTTCGCGCAGGTTCGAGCGGATGGGCAACGGGATGATACGCCCGGCCGGATCAGCCATCAACCCACGCATCCCGGAAATCTGGGCAATGGGGCCGAAACCACCTTTGGAGGCGCCGGACTTGGCCATCACCGCGATCGGGCCGTAAGGATCCATTTCCCTCGAGACCGCTTTCGACACCTGTTCGCGGGCGGCGGACCAGATTTCAATGGTCCGGTTGTATTGTTCGTCTTCGGTAAGCAGACCGCGGCGGTATTGGCGTTCGATTTCCGTTACCTCGCGCGCGGCGTTTTCCAGCAGCTTTCCCTTTTCGCCGGGGATCTTCAGGTCGTAGACCGAGATCGTGATGCCGGAGACGGTGGCGTACTGGAAACCCAGGGCTTTGATGTCATCCGCCAGTTTGACGGTGTATTCCTGGCCCAGCTTGCTGTAGCAGAGTCCGATCAGATCCTGCAGAGCGCCTTTATCCATCGGAGCATTGACGAAGCGGAGTTCGTCAGGCACGATACGATTGAAGAGGGCGCGGCCGACCGTGGTGTCGGTCAGGTGATCGGGAGCCGGTTTGTTGTCATAGAATTGAGCCAGTTTGATGCGGCTGTGAATATGGACGATCCCGAGAGCGTAGGCCATTTCGACCTCGTCCAGGTCCTGGAAGACCTTGCCGTCATTATGAGTGGGCAGGGAGTCCATCGTCATGTAATAGATGCCCAGGCACATATCTTTGGACGGGCCGACGATCGGTTTGCCGTCTGCGGGTTTGAGCAGGTTCATCGAGGCCAGCATCAGTTGGCGGGCTTCTTCCACGGCTTTTCGGGAAAGCGGCACATGGACCGCCATCTGGTCACCGTCGAAGTCGGCGTTGAAGGCTGAGCAGACCAGCGGGTGCAACTGGATGGCCTTGCCTTCGACCAGAACCGGTTCGAAGGCCTGGATACCCAGACGGTGGAGGGTGGGGGCGCGGTTGAGAAGGACGGGACGATCCCGGATGACCTCTTCGAGCACTTCCCAGACCTCGGGGCGCTGGCGTTCAATCAGCCGCTTGGTGGCCTTGACATTGGTGGCATAGTTATATTCCACCAGGCGCTGGGTCACGAAGGGGCGGTAGAGTTCAAGGGCCATGGTTTTGGGCAGACCGCACTGATGGATTTGCAGGTGCGGGCCGACAACAATGACCGAACGGCCGGAGTAGTCCACGCGCTTCCCGAGCAGGTTGCGGCGGAAGCGGCCTTTCTTACCCTTTAACAGGTCGCTCAGCGACTTGAGCTGGCGGCGTCCGCGGCGGCTCATGGCCTTGCCACGCTGGCTGTTATCAATCAGGCTGTCGACGGCTTCCTGAAGCATACGCTTTTCGTTGCGGATGATGACTTCCGGGGCGCCCAATTGGAGCAGCCGTTGCAGCCGGTTATTGCGGTTGATCACCCGGCGGTAGAGATCGTTGAGATCCGACGTTGCAAAGCGGCCTCCATCGAGCTGCACCATGGGGCGCAGTTCGGGCGGCAGCACGGGCAGGATCGTCAGGATCATCCATTCCGGGCGGTTGTGGCTCTTGCGGAGCGCTTCGACCACCTGCAAGCGGCGGGTGGCCTTTTTGCGGCGCTGGGCCGATTTACCGAAGCGGACTTCGCGCCAGAGTTCTTCGGAGAGGGATTCCATCTCCAACTTGGAGAGCAGTTCATGGACGGCTTCTGCGCCCATGCCGGCTTTGAAGACCTGGCCCCATTTTTGACGAAGTTCGCGGTAGCGGGCTTCATTGAAGAATTGCAGCGGTGCAATGCTGAGCAGTTCTTCCCGATCGGAGTCGTAGCGGTTGCGCAGAGAACTGAGCTTGTCCTGAAGTCCTTCGCGGACATGGCGGACTTCGTCCTGAACTCCGCCGGCCCAGTTGGAATCGTCACGGTTGCGATCGCCCAGCGCATCGCTTTCGCGTTGGCGGATATCGCGTTCGAGAGCGTCCAGAGCATCTTGAGCAACGGCGCGGAGCACCGTGTAGCGATCGCGGCGTACGATTTCGCCGGCTTCGACAATCACGGTGTCGGTCGGGCTGAAGATAATTGATTCGCTGGCATCGCGATCCATCATGCCGTTCAGCCGTTCTTCCAGGCGGCGGGCTTCACGCAGGATCGCTTCGGTGCGAGTGTTGAGTTCATCTTCGAAACGGGCGCGCAGGGATTGCTGACTGGCCTGGACCTGTTGCTTTTCGTGAGCCAGCCGCGATTCCAATCCGCCGATCGTGTTTTCGGCCCCTTTTTGGGCTTCGTTGATAAGAGATTTTTCCTCGTCGTCCAGCCGCTTGAGGGCGCGCTGGCGGGCTTCTTCGTCCACGGAGATTACAATGTATTGCGCAAAGTAGAGGACGCGGTCAAGATTTCGTTTGCTGATGTCGAGCAAAATGCTCAAATGACTGGGTACGCGGCGGGTGTACCAGATATGGGCGACGGGAGCGGCGAGGGTGATATGCCCCATTCGTTCACGTCGAACGGCGGAGCGGGTCACCTCTACACCGCACTTATCGCAGATGATACCGCGATAGCGGATGCCCTTGTATTTGCCGCAATAACATTGGTAATCGCGCGTGGGGCCAAAAATGGCTTCGCAGAAAAGGCCATCCTTTTCCGGGCGCAGGCGGCGATAGTTGATGGTTTCCGGCTTGGTTACCTCACCGTAAGACCAGGAAAGAATGCCGTCTGGTGAAGCCAGATTGATGCGCAACGCCTTAAAAGTACGTGCTTCCGTAACGCGTTCGTCACGATCTCGATTCATGTTGCCCCCTAAACTATGTCCCATTCAACACAAAAGAAGCGTCTAAGGCCTGGAATTCCTCAGCGCTTCCGGTCATCGCTTGCTTGCTCGCACAGATGGGCGGAACGAGTATACCTCATTCTTACGAAAAGTCAATGTGGCCATAACTTGACTTCCCTACAAACCTGGATACAATAAAGGACAAATTACGATTTGACCTTTTCTCAGGAGGAGAAAATGGCCCGGTGCCCGGAATGCAACACCAAGTTGGTGCTACCTGATGATCTGGAGCTATTGGACCACACGTTTTGCCAAAAATGCGGTGCGGAGCTCGAAGTCGTAGGGTTGGAGCCGCTGGAAATCGAAGTCGTTTACGATTTGGAAGAGCTGGATGATATGGATGACGATCGTGGCGATCTCGACGACCTGGATGTGGACGATCTCGATTGGGATGGTGATGAGGACGAAGAAGAAGAAGAAGGCGGCTGGTAAGCTTATCCGGCGTTTACCGGTTGACCAAAAGCCACTGCGCAAGCAGTGGCTTTTTTATTTCCGGCGCCGGAGGACGAAGAAGTAAACGGCGGCCGCAGCCAGACTTAAGACTACCAGAACTCCTCCGGTGATAAGCATCGGTTGCATCCAATCCGGTGATGTATTGGCCGGATTTTCGGATTCGCTGGGAAGGGTAACGGGAGTGGGCGTTACATTAGCGCGGGTATAGCCGAAAGCCTGTTCCAGGGTCTGACCGGGGGTTAACCGGAGTTGCCAGTTATCGGACCCGGAGATTTGATAGCCGGGAGGTGGGGCCTGGCGTAGCGTGTAATTCCCCGATGGGATGTTCGGCAGGCAGTAAGGTTCACTCATGCCGTCAGAAGTATAGGTGGCCATGGTGGCCCCTTCGCTGGTGAGGAGCGTGAAGTTGGCATCGGGCAGCAGGGATTCGTCTTCTGCCTGATACACCATGTCGTTATTGTTGTCTTGATAGGCCAGAAGACAGACCGAGCCGGGGCCGGTGGGTTCCGGTGTAGCCGTGGGTGCGGGTGAGGTTGGTGTGGGTGTGGCTTCGGCGGGCAGGGAAACGATGATGACCTGTCCGATGGAAAGCATGTCGCTCTGGGCCAGGGCTTCTGCGTTGAGCTGGCGAAGTTGGTCGATATCGACGCCGTAGGTGAGGGCGATGCCGAACAGCGAGTCGCCTTCGACAATGGTATGCGTGACGGCTCCGCCGGGAAGCGATTGCGGATCGGCCGGCTGTGTGGCGATGCTTTCCGGGGTGGCGGGCGGTGGTTCCAGCGTTGGGGTGGGGGTAGGCAGGTCGGAGATGATTTTCAGACTGGCTTCATCCCAGTAGGCGTCGCTGTGTTCAAAGGCCCAGGCGCTTTGAGCACGCAGAAAGAGGGTGACGACGCCTTTATAGCCGACCTGCACCTGCAAGGGGCCGACTTTTTTGAATTCGTCCTGATAATAGGCCGGGGTGCTCCATTTGATGTTTTGGGACCAGGGATCGGTGCCGCCTTCGGGGTCGATGCCGACCTGGAACTGGAAATTTTTAGGATCGCCGCAGGAGCGGGCATTGGCGACGTTATTGTCGTTGCAAGTCCAGGCATGCGCGTAGACCGATGCTTCAACGGTGGCGCCGGGGGGGAGGTTGCGGACGACCTGGTAGAAACCGGCATCCTGACGGCGGTAGAAGGTGAAACAGAAGGCGGCATATTTTCCGGAGTAGATGCGTTTGGGTGTTCCGCCGGAGCCGTCAAAGGGTGGTTCATTGGGAACCAGTTTACATTCGGGGCGACCGAATTTTTGGTCACCATCCCCACCTTCACGCCAGAAGGTAATCCAGCCGACGGGGGTATAGATTTCCCGGTAGCGAGTGTTGTTGAAGGTATCGCGGGTCCAATTGACTTCGTTGGGGCCGTCGGTATATCCTTCAAAACCGGGATTTTGGAGCAGGTTATCTCCTGATTGGATTTGGGGGAAGGGGGGAGCGGCCTGGATAATTTTTCCGGGCCAGGTACCGAGCAGGAGCAGGACCGTAAGACCGACCAGCGTCCAGCGTTTGATTGTCATTCCGAACACAAACTGCCTCTTTTGAAATGATGGCGTCGAAATTGTTATTCGATGCCGGGCGAATGGCGAATTCATACCGGGTGCATTGTAACATAGCGGAAAAGGTTGTCAATTTATTCGTCCAACCAGCGTAAAGCTGCGGGGTCAATCCAGCAGGTGAGGGGGCCGAAGGCTGGTGGTTGCGCGCTGGATTGAGTCAGCGTGAGAGTCCCGCCGGGAAATTCAAGTTGCAAGCGGTAGAAGGCGCCATGATAAGCGGCGTGGGCCAGCCGGCCGGTGAGTTGATTGACCGGCCCGGTTTCCAGGTGGATTCCCCAGGGATGAATCAGCAGGAGACCCGAGCTGCCGGGAGGGGGCAAGGCAATGTCTTGCGGAAAGACGAGGGGGCCGAGCGCGGTATGGAGGCCTCCGTTGGGCGAAACGGTGGCCGGGAAGAGGTTATCCAATCCCAGAAAGCGGGCGGCCCAGGCATTGACCGGGGTGTCGTAGATGATGTTCGGCGGTCCGGCCTGAACGGTGCGGCCTTCGTGGAGCAGGATGATGCGATCGGCGAGAGCGAGTGCTTCTTCCTGGTCATGGGTGACGGTGATGGCGGTCACTCCGACATTACGCAGAATGACCGGTAGATCTTCCAGAAGCCGTTCCCGGAGATTGCGATCCAGAGCGCCGAGGGGCTCATCCAGCAGGAGCAGTTGGGGACGGGGGGCGAGGCTGCGGGCCAGGGCGACACGCTGGCGTTCACCGCCGGAGAGGGCGTTGATATCGCGTCGGTCAAAGCCTTCCAGACCGACCAGGGAAAGCATTTCGGCAATGCGTGTTGTCTGCGCGGCGTGGGGTATCCGTTGCATGCGCAGGCCGAAGGCGATATTTTCGGCGACGGTGCGATGGGGGAAGAGGGCATATTCCTGGAACATCAGAACGATGCCGCGGCGATGCGGCGGCAGGTTGGTGATTTCCTTGCCTTCCAGGTTAATGCTGCCTTTTTCCATGGTTTCCAGGCCGGCGATGAGGCGGAGCAAGGTGGTTTTTCCGCTGCCGGAGGGCCCCAGGAGGCAGGCGATTTCACCTTTGGCGACGGTGAAGGTGACTCCGTTGAGCAGGGGGGCTTTTTCGTAGGATTTGTGGAGCTGTTTGACTTCAAGGAAGGGCATGGGATCTCCTTATTTGTTTATTTTTTCGCACGCCGTCTGCGGCGTGCGAAAAAATAAATCTTTTCTTTCCAATTTTCCGGAATTATCTGTTGTCATGGGAGGGTAGAGTTGGTTTAAAAGGAAGAGACGCCGGGGGGACGAAGGGATTCGATGATGACGAAGCCGGTGATGCAGACAGCCATCAAGAGGGTCGACATGGCCAGGGCCTGGCCGTAATTGGTGGCGCCGGGTTGAGCGAGGAAGCGATAGATGGCGATGGGCAGGGTGGGCAATTCGGGGCGGGCAATCATGGAGGTGGCGCCGAACTCTCCCATTGAGACGGTGAAGGAAAAGACTGCCCCGACGGCCAGGGCGCGCCAGACGATCGGCAGGTCGACTTCAAGGAAGGTGCGGATCGGGGAGGCGCCCAGGACGGTGGCCGCTTCGCGAAGCGAGGGGCGAATGGCGTGCAGGGCTGGGAGCAGGCTGCGGACGACGAAGGGGAGTGCAACCAGGGTGTGAGCGGCTATGATGAGGGCGGAGGTGCCGCGCAGGTTGAATGGTGGGCGTCCCATGGCGATCAGGTAGCCGAGGCCCAGGGTGACGGCGGAGGTGCCGAGCGGCAGCATGAAGAGGGCATCGATGATCCAGCTGCGGGAACGGCGCAGGGCGAGGGCGATGCAGCCTCCCAGGAGGAGTGCCAGTACTGTCGTGCTGAGAGCCAGCTGGAGGGAGTTGGCGACAGCGGTGATGGGAGGGACGTAGAAGGCCATCTGGCGAGGGTTTTGGAAGAGTGCCGTGTAATAGTTGAGGCCGGCGTCGAAAGAGCGGACGGCCAGGGCGAGCAGGGGGAGGAGCAGGAGGGCCACCATCAGCAGCAGGTTGGCCCCTACGAAGGTCCATTCGGCCCAACCGTGGGGGCGCCGTTGGACCGTGGTGGTTGAGCGTTGGTCGAGGGGGCGGACCAGCCGGAGTTGCAGTCGGGCGTAGATCAGGGTGAGTCCCAGGGTGAATAGGATCTGGAAGAGGGAGAGTGCCGCAGCGTAGGAGAGATCGGTGGCGGTATTGCGATAGATTTCCACCTCCAGCGTGGCAAATCGAGGGCCGCCCAGGATCAAGATGACGCCGAAGCTGGTGAAGCAGAAAAGGAAGACCAGCAATCCGGCGGCGCCGACGGCGGGAGCCAGCAGCGGCAGGGTCACTTCCCGGAAGGCTTGCCAGGGGGAGGCTCCCAGGGTGCGGGCGGCCTGTTCCAGATTGGGGTTCAGGGTGGCCCAGAAGCCGCCGACCATCCGCAAGACGAGGGTGTAATTGTAGAAGATGTGGGCCAGGAGGATGGCGCCGAGGCTGTAGCGGAGGTCGAGCGGGCGGTCGAGGTGGAGTAAGGCGGTGAGGGCGGTGTTGAGCGGGGCGCGGGGGCCGAGCCAGAGGGTGAAGGCGGTGGCAACGACGACGGTGGGCAGGACGAAGGGGACGGTGCTCAGGGCGTTCAGGAAGGTTTTACCCGGGAAGTCATAGCGGGCAAAGAGGCAGGCGCCCGGCAGGGCCAGGATCAGGGTCAAGGCGGTGGAGAGCAGGGCCTGACCGAAGGTGAATTGGATCAATTGGAAGACGGCAGGGGAGAAGAGACGTGCCGGAAGGTTCCCATCGGCGGCATTCAGTCCGGTGCGCAGGATCTCTTCCAGGGGGTAGAAGTAGAAGAAGGTGAGGAAGAGGAGCGGCGGCAGGAGCAGAATGGTGATCATTCTGTTTTTATGATTTGCGTTTCGGGCGTTTTTTTTGTTCATTTTTCTGTTCTGTAAATGGTTTTTATGAAGATGTTTTTTACGTCCCGCAAATGTTTCCTTTCGGTAAGAACCGCCGCGCTGGATGGGGGGAGAGAGTTTTTTGTTTGTGTTTTCGCGGGCTTTCTGAAGCCCGCGAAAACACAGGCTTTTTTCTCTCGTTTTTCGGATCAGGAGCACCGGCGGTAGGGTATTTATTTAAACATTGTCGCAGTCCATTCGGAGATCCAACGTTCGCGGTTTTGTTGGATGGTTTCCGGGGGGAGCTGAACGGGATCTTGCGCTACGGCGGCGAATTTTTGAAAGACTTCGGGCAATCGGGCGGTCGGCAGGGCCGGGTAGACCCACATTTGCAACGGGATGTCTTCCTGGAAGGTGGGGCTGAGCAGGAAGGCGAGGAAGGCTTCGGCCAGGTCGGGTTGTTGGGTGCCTTGCAGGACGGCAGCGAATTCGATCTGTCGGAAGCAGGTGCCGGGGGTCAGCAGGGAGGCGGTGGGCGGTTCCTGCAACTGGCCTTCGCTGAAGTAGACTTCGGCAGCAGGGCTGGTGGCGTAGCTGACGACGATGGGGCGGACTCCCTGACTGCCTGAGCCGCCGCTGAATTCGTTGTAGTAGGCGCTGTTCCAGTCGTTGACGACCAGGAGATCGTTGGCTTCGAGGGCGCTCCAGAACTCAAGGTAGCCGGTGCCTTTTTCTTCTCCCAGAGTGGCGATTGTGGCCATCAGGAAGGCCAGCCCGGGGGAGGAGGCGCCGGGGTTTTCGACGACCAGCAGCCCTTTGTATTCAGGACGGGTCAGGTCGGTCAGTTTTTCGGGAACGGGGAGGTTGTGTTCTTTGAAGTAGGCGAGATCGTAGTTAAGGCAGACATCGCTGTAATCGATGGGCAGATATTGGCCTTGAGGATCGATCTGGAGGGCAGCCGGGATCTCTTGCAAGCCGGCGGGAGGGGCGCTGAGGGGGCGGGCGATGCCGGCGGCCTGGGCCCGGCTTAAGAAGGTGTTGTCGATACCGTAGATCACATCGGCGAGGGGCTGGTCTTTGCTGAGGGAGGCTTGATTGACCAGGGAACCGGTGTCTCCGGAGGAGAGAAACTGGACTTTGACATTGTGTTGGGTTTCAAAGGCGGCGATGGCCGATTCGCTGATGCTGAAGCTGTCGTGGGTCATGACTTTGAGGGTGCGGGGGCCGGCCGGTGTGGGGGTGGCAGTCGGAGCCGGTGCCGTGCAGGCGGTCAGGAGGGCGATTAAAATCAGCCAAAGGATTTTGGATTTCATGGAAATTCCTTTCTAAAGTTATTTTTACCCATGTTTTCGACGGCTTCAGAAAGCCGCCGAAAACATGGGTTTTTCTTTCCCTTGTCTTTCGGGCTAACTGCACGGGGTATTAATTTTTTAAGGCATGAAAGCACCAGAGCAGGCCTTCTGTGAAGTGGATGGTGGCCTGAGGGGTGGTGAAAACATTGCTGATGCCGCGGGCCGGGCCGAGGGAGAGGGTCTCGTGGGTCAGGGGATAGGCCAGTCCGGTGGTGCTGATGTCACGGGCGGCGCCGCCGAGTGGGACCAGCGAGAGGAGGTCGCCGGGGGTGCCGGAAATGAGGGTGGTGGTTCCCCCGCGCAGCAGCTGGATTTCCCAGGGCGGCGCGACGATCAGGACGCGGCGTTCAGTTAATTCGGGCAGCGTGAGCAGCATGAGGTTGGCGAGTTCCTGGTCGGGACGGCCGCCGAGGGCGCCCAGGATGACAATTTCGGCGGCGTTCTGGCGGGCGGCCCATTGTAGAGCCAGCTCCAGATCGGTTTCGTTCTTTTCGGGGGGGAAGCGTAGCAGGCAGGTTCCGGCCGCTTCCAGCCAGGCGCATTCAGAAGGGGTGAGGGAATCCATGTCGCCGATGACCGTGTGCGGGATCAGGCCGGCGGCGGTGGCATGGCGGGCTCCGCCATCCGCGGCCGCGACGAGGGTGTCGGGGGCGAGCCAGGGTTGGATGGTGGCGGTTGGGTTTTCCAGGAGCCCGTTGGCAAAGATGATGATACGCATTACTACCTCCTTAGAGCGGAGGCTGAGGGGGGACAAAAAGACCCGCCCCAGGAAGGGCGGGTGAAGTGTTGAGAAGACCCTGGCCTTTCCTCCGCTGGTATAAACCAGATCAGGTTCTAGGGTCGGCGGCGGATTGTGGTCGCCCTCTCAGCCCGGCTCACCCGGGCTCCCCTGGCCGTTAAACGATTATCAACGTGCGGGGGGATTATAACATGGAAGAGGGAAGATTGGAAGAACGGAAGAATGGAAGAATGGAAGATTGGAAGTGGGAGGGCTGATTGCGCAGGCCTTGGGCCCGCGCAATCAGCCGGCTTCTTCTGCAGATAGAAAAATCGCAGTACCGCAAAAGGCTTTTGTTTGGTAAAAAGCGACGCGCTGTGCGAAGCAGGCAGAGAGAGTTTTTTTCTCTGCGCCCTCGGCGCCTTTGCGGTGAAATCTGAGTGAATTATGCGGTATTGCGAAAAATCGTTTGGGGAGTTTGGGAAGCGGGTTTATAATATTTTTGCGGGTCAGCCAGTCTGAGCAAGAATTTCAGATCGGTTAACTTGAAACCCGTTTGAACGTTGAGGATTTCATGCGGATTGTTTACGTGCTTCTTTCTCCAACATTCGGCATGCATATCTACACTGCCGATCTGGCTAACCGTATGGCACGGACGGGAAATTCCGTGCATTTAGTTACGACCACGAATGTCCCTCGCGATCGCTATGTCCCAGGGGTTGAAATCCACACTCCGGTTCAGGCTCCCGACAGCGGGCTTTCCTGGCATGTGTTGAAGCCGGGAGAAGTTCAGCGGGCGCTGGAAGCGATTGTGCGGTTGAAACCGGATATGGTCCATTTTACCGGGCCACATGTATGGAATTTGTTGTTGTTGGGGCCTTTGCATCGATTGGGCATTCCGGTTTTGCATACGATTCACGATCTGGAACCGCATCCCCGGCGAGGATTGGGTTTTCTCTTTCCTCTCTGGAACCGTTTGATTTGGAGCGGGGTGGATCGGATTTTGGTCCATGGGGAGTGTTATCGGCAACGTCTGGTAGCGCAAGGGGTCAAGGCGGAACGGATTGCCTGTACTCCTTTGCTGGGACTTTTCTTGGGGGGGACGGCGTTGGAGAGTGCCACGGTTCTCTCCCGGCGAGTCAGTTATCAGGATGGGGTGCTGTTTTTTGGTCGGTTGGAGTATTACAAAGGGTTGGATGTGTTGTTGGAGGCCTGGCCGCAGGTGACGGCCCAGCGACCGACGGCGCGATTGATCATTGCCGGCGAGGGCGACTGGCCGCAGCCAGGACAGAAGGAGTTGCCACCCGGGGTAGAACTGCGCAATCGGTTGATTGGGGATCGGGAAGCGCTCGAACTGTTTTTGCGCTGTAGTGTGGTGGTTTTTCCTTACCGGCAGGTGGGCCAATCGGCTTCGGTGGGGGCGGCTTACTTTTTCCGTAAGCCGGTGGTGGCGACCCGGGTGGGGGCGCTGCCGGAGGTGGTGGAGGAAGGCCGGACCGGCTGGCTGGTCCCGCCGGCGGATGCGGGAGCGTTGGCGACGGCCTTGGCGGAAGCGCTTTCCAATCCGCAGCGGTTGATGCAGATGGGAGAGGCGGCTCGCAGCTGGTATGACGGTCAACGGCTTGAGGAAGGTGAGACGTTGGGGCGGCTGTACGCGAGTATGGCGCCGGAGCGGGTGATATAGGCCGGAAGGCAGGGTGCCTGGATGACTGCAATGGGGAGCGTGAATAGAGTGGTAGGGATTGCAGGAGGCAAGTGTGAAGGTCATGGTGACCGGTGGGGCCGGGTTTATTGGTTCCCATGTTGTAGATCAGTTAATTTTAGCGGGACATCAGGTTGTCGTTGTCGACAATCTTTCCACGGGGCGGCGGAGCAATGTCAATCCGCAGGCAATTTTATATCCCATCGATATTCGCAGTCCGGAATTACATGAAGTTTTTGAAAAAGAACAGCCTGAAGTGATCAGCCATCATGCGGCCCAGATCGATGTGGGCCGGTCGTTGGCTGATCCTTTTTATGATGCGGAAATCAATGTTTTGGGCTCGCTGCGTTTACTGGAATGTGCCCGGGAGTTTAAGGCCCGCAAGCTGATTTTTATTTCCAGCGGCGGAGCGGTGTATGGCGAACCGCGTTATCTGCCCTGTGATGAAAACCATCCTGCGGCACCGTTGTGTCCTTATGGGGCCAGTAAGTATGCGGTAGAAATCTATTTGCATTTCTACGGAGAGACTTACGGGTTGGATTACACGATTTTGCGCTATGCCAATGTCTACGGCCCGCGTCAGAGTCCCGCAGGGGAGGCCGGCGTGGTGGCGATCTTTACGCGGCGAATGCTGCGAGGCGATCCTATCACCATTAACGGTACCGGGGAGCAGATGCGGGATTTTGTTTATGCGGGGGATTGTGCCCGAGCGAATGTGCTGGTTTTGGAACAGGGGGCCCGTCAGGTGTTTAATCTGGGAACGGGCCAGGCTACTTCAATCAATGAGGTCTGTCATCAATTGCAACTCTTGACCCATTATCCATTAAGGCCGCAGTATGGTCCGGCCCGGCCGGGGGAAATTTTTTGTACTTATCTGGATACCCGTCGAGCCCGGACGCAGCTGGGATGGAAGCCGGAAGTGGAGCTGAGTGAGGGGTTGCTGCAAACTGTAGCCGCGTTTCAAGGCCAGATTTGAATTTACGGGTTTAGCCTTGACAGGGCCTTCGTTAAGGGTATAATCGGGGTTACCTTTGGTTTGCAATGCGTTGACCAGGACGAGTACTCGGGGGAAAACGTCAGGGAGAAGGGGCCATAGACTGAAAGCTCCTTCCGTTCAAAACCGAAGAAAACCACCTGCGAGCAAAGTCCAGAACGGAATGTGAAATTCTCAGTAAGGATTCTCGGGATCGCCCGTTACAGCGATTGAGCGCCAACTTTTACGTGTTGGAATGCGGGTGGAACCACGGAGGTTTAAGCCTTCTGTCCCGAACGGACAGAAGGCTTTTTTTATTTTCACGGCATTATGGGAAAGATTGTTAAGGAGGCAGTATGAGTGCAGAAGCGCAGGCTGAACGCCATATCCCTAAGGGGTATGATCCGGATCTGTACAAAATTCGCCATACCGCCGCGCATATTATGGCGCAGGCAGTGTTGGAACTCTATCCTCAGGCCCGGATTGCCATTGGGCCCCCGATCGAAAACGGTTTTTATTACGATTTCGATTTAGGAACGGATGAGAAGGGACAGAACCGGACTTTTACGCCGGAAGATCTGGATAAGATCAAGAAGCGGATGCGGCAGATTATGGCCGGGAAGTTTCCTCTGGTTTACCGTGAGGTAAGTGCAGATGAGGCCCGGGAGATTTTTAAGAATCAGCCGTATAAGTTGGAGCTGATCGAGGGTCTGGTCAAGGGCGGCGTAGATGAAGAAGGCAATGAGACCGATGAGCCGGTGGTGATCAGTCTGTATGCTCATGATAAGTTTGTGGATCTCTGTCGGGGGCCGCATGTGGACAATACCGGCCGGGTGGCGCCGGATGCCTTCGATTTGATGAATGTGGCCGGGGCTTACTGGCGGGGGGATGAGCACAATCCCATGCTGCAACGGATTTACGGGACTGCCTGGCGCAACAAGAAAGAGCTGGATGAATATCTGGCGTTGCTGGAAGAGGCCAAGAAGCGCGATCATCGCAAGTTGGGGAAGGATCTGGAGATCTTCTTCTTTGACGATGAGGTTGGGCCGGGACTGCCGTTGTGGCTGCCGCGGGGTGGGGTGCTCATCGAAGAGCTGGAAAAGCTGGCCAAAGAGACCGAACTGGCGGCCGGCTATCAGCGGGTGCGGACTCCCCATTTGACCAAAGAAGCGCTTTTCCTGCGGAGCGGGCATTTGCCTTATTACGCAGAGAGCATGTATCCGCCGATGGAGCTGGAAGGGGTCAAATATTATATCAAGCCGATGAACTGCCCGTTCCATCATAAGATTTTTGGGAGCAAGTCGCGCAGCTACCGGGATCTGCCGCTGCGACTGGCGGAGTACGGTACCTGCTATCGTTATGAAAAAAGCGGCGAGCTCTTCGGGCTGATGCGCGTGCGGTCGATGCAGATGAACGATGCTCACATCTACTGCGCGGAGGAACAGTTCGAGCAGGAGTTTATGGGGGTGGTGGCGCTCTATCAGCGTTATTTCTCCCTGTTCAATATCGATCGCTATGTGATGCGGCTCAGTACCCATCACAAGAAGGGGCTGGGTAAGAAGTATGTCGATAATGAGCGGCTCTGGCTGAAGACCGAGGATATGGTGCGGCGGGCCATGGAGAACGGCGGTGTGCCGTTTGTGGAAGTGCCCGACGAGGCCGCCTTCTACGGTCCCAAAATCGATGTGCAGATCTGGAGTGCCATCGGGAAGGAATTCACCCTGGCCACCAATCAGGTCGACTTTGCGGTGCCGGAGCGGTTTGATCTGACCTTTGTCAATCGGCATGGCGAACAGGAGACTCCGTTGTGTATCCATCGGGCGCCGTTGAGCACGCATGAGCGGATGGTGGGGTTCTTGCTGGAGCACTATGCGGGCAATTTCCCGGTCTGGCTTTCGCCGGAACAGGTGCGGGTCATTCCTATCACCGATGGGCAGACCGACTATGCGGTGAAACTGGGGGCACGGTTGCAGTCGGCCGGCCTTCGGACTGAGGTGGATCTGGATTCCGACCGGATGAATGCCAAGGTGCGCAAGGCTCAGCTGATGAAGGTGCCGTACATGTTGATCGTCGGCGAGCAGGAGATGGTACAGGATACCATTTCCCTGCGGCGGCGGGACGGCAGCCGGCAGGATGGGATGGCCACGGCCGAGTTTATTGCGCTGGCGCAGGAGCGGATTGCCACCCGTTCGGGCGTGCTGTAAGTTTTTGTTCATATGTTTGGCGGCTTTCTGAAGCCGCCGAACATATGAGCTTTTTTCCCGGATTGGCCGCCCCGGTCGAAATTTTTCAGGGGATTGTTTTGGGCGTGTTCTTGATGGAAGAGCACGCCCAAAATGGTATAAAAATGGTATTTGGCAATTTTGAGCTTTCGATATATTATGAAGCGAAGTGAGATGATAATTTTATAGGATTTTTTGAAATTAAGTTTATCATATTCTGTTGAAATTGTTGGGGACGTTGAGAATTCGGGCGAATGCAAAGCAGTTCTTAACAATCCCTAGGTTTCTTCGTACTTTCAAGGCAGGGCAAACTATGGCATTGCAGAAACCTAAAATCCTGTTGGTTGATGATAAACCTCAAAACCTCTATGCATTGCGCCAGCTTCTGCAGGTTTTTGATATTGAGCCTTTTCAATGTACTTCCGGCGCGGAGGCCCTGGCCTTAACGCTGGACCACGAATTTTTTGCCGCGATTGTGGATGTGCAGATGCCCGAAATGGACGGCTATGAACTGGTCGAGCTGTTGCGGGGCAATGAGAGCACCGCCAACCTTCCTGTTATCTTCGTCAGTGCGATTTATTCCGATGAATATCATCACCGCCGGGCCTATGATGCGGGGGCGGTGGATTTTCTGAGTAAACCTTTTGTGCCGGAGATCTTATTGAGTAAGATCAAGGTCTTTCTGGATCTTTATCAGCAACATCAACGGCTGCAAAATCTGGTGGAACAACTCAATGCGGCGAACTGGGCCCTCTCGCGTCGGGCAGTACAGCTGGAAACCAGTGCTCAGGTAAGCCATCGATTGACTTCGATCCTGGATCTGGATCAGTTATTGAATGAGATTGCGGCGTTGATTCAGAATCGGTTCGGCTATTATTTCATTGGAGTCTGGTTGATGATGCCTCAGCCGACCGCCGTGATTTTGCAGGCGAGCCGCTGGCAGGGACTCAATCCTCCGATTGAACCGGGGATGGTGATTGCGATCGATGATCCCCGGCAGGTGGTGGCGAAGGTCAGCCGCACCGGGCATTTCCACTATGACCATGGATTACGGGCGGGGACGCTGGAAGATACCGGGTTATGTCGGGGGGCGCGAGCTCGCCTGGTTTTGCCGTTGCGCGTGGGGCCGAAATTCCTGGGGGTTTTGGAAATTCAGGATTTGCGTCCCGATATTTTTGACGACGATGCTGTCACGGTGTTGCAGAGTCAGGCCGATCAAATTGCCATTGTGATTCGCAACGCCCAGCTATATGCCGAAGTGACCCGATTGAACAACGATTTGGAGTTGAAGGTCCGGGAACGGACTGCTGAGCTGGAAGAGAGCAATCGGCGATTGGAATTGATCGACCACAACAAATCGACCTTTATTCAGGTTGTCTCCCATGAATTGCGGACCCCCCTGACGTTGATCAAAGGCTTCAGCCAGATTTTGTTGAAAGAGACTTTGATCCAGCAAAATCCTACTTATCAGCAAGAAGTGAACGGAATTGTCATGGGCGCCGAGCGGATGCATGACATTGTCAACAGCATGCTGGATGTGGTCAAAATCGACAATAAGACCATGGTGCTGAAGGCCAAACTGGTGAACCTTTCTGAATTGTTGGGAAGTGTTTTACAGAGCGTGAATGAGGCGATGGAGGATCGGCAGTTGATGCTGAGCCTGGAGCCGATGGCGGATCTACCGCCTATTGAGGCCGATCCCGAGGCGATGTTCAAGCTTTTCAGCCATTTGATTTTCAATGCGGTGAAGTATACGCCCAACGGGGGGGCTGTGACTATTTCCGGGCGGTTGCTGGCGATCCCTCGCTATCATGAGAATGGCGGCAGCGATTTTGTGGAGATTGTGGTGAGCGACACGGGGATTGGAATTGATCCGGATTTCCAGGAATTGATTTTTGTGAAGTTCTATTGCACGGGGGAAGTCTCTTTCCATTCTTCGGGGAAGACCAAGTTTAAGGGGGGCGGTCCCGGATTGGGACTGGCGATTGCCCGGGGAATTGTTGAGGCCCACGGGGGAAAGATCTGGGTGGAAAGTTCGGGGCATGATGAAATTTTATGTCCTGGAAGTCGATTTCATGTGGTGTTGCCCATGAAACAGGGCCTGTTGATGTTAGGGGATAGAGTGTTGGAGTTGGAGAATGCCGGGTTGACCGATTCTGAATGAATATGAATTCTATTTCGCAATCGGACGAGGTGGTACGGCCCGGCGGTTTGGGCAACTGGGGGTTGAGCGCCAAATTGATGGGGGCCTATTCGGTATTGTTGTTGCTGGCCTCGGCGGCTTTGGTGTTGGGGCTTTATTTACAGTTGCGGGATGAACAGCGCCGGGCTGTGAAAGAGCAATTAGGAACTATTTTGACCTATGCCCGGCCCCAGGTCGATGTTGATTTCCTCGCCCGAATTCAAACTGCGGATGATGAAGTTTCTTCCTCTTATTTGTTGGTCCAGAAGCGTTTGCAGAGCATGCAGGCGACGCTGCCCACTATCCGGCGAATCTATATTTTGCGTCAACAGCCCGATGGCAGCTGGATCTATATTGTAGATGCTGGATTGACCGGTCAGGCCCCTGTTTCTGTAGGAACCCCTTATGAACATCCTCTGAAATTTTCGGCGACTGCGGGAATTACGGAAACCCAAACCGAAGATAACTGGCATAACGAGCAGGGAATGGCGTTGTGGAGCGGTTATGTGCCGATTGCCGATCGGGATAATCAGAAGATCGGTTTGTTGGGCATCGATCTGGATGCGGCGGCGATTGTCGCGGGGCAGAATCGGGCCATGGCGATGGCGGGGTGGGTCTTTGGTATTTCAATTCTCTTTTTACTGGTGTCAGGATGGGTGGTGACCCGGCAGTTGTTGAGTCCGATCGGCGAGCTGGCGATCGCGGCGCAGCGGGTGGCCGCGGGCGATCTGGAAAGGCCGGTGCCGGTTTCCAGCCGGGATGAATTGGGAGTGTTGGCCGGCTCTTTTAATGGGATGATGGAGCAGCTGCGGGCTTTGATCGGCAGCCTGGAGGAGCGGGTGGCGGAACGGACCGCGGCACTGGAGCGCCGTTCGGCTTATTTGCAGGCCTCGGCCGATATCAGCCGGGCGACGGCAGTCATCCTGGAGACCGGGCAGTTGTTAGACGAGGTTGTCGAGCTGATCCGGGAGCGTTTTAATCTTTACCATGTGGGCCTTTTCCTGATAGATGAAACACGCCAGTCGGTGGTGTTGCGGGCGGCGGCGGGTGTGGGCGCCGCGGCTTTATTGGAGCGGCGGTTTCAGTTGTCGATCGACGATCATAGTTCGATGATCGGGTGGGTGATGACTCACGGCCGTTCCTGTGTGGCGCAACCGGTGACAGAGAGCGCGTTGTATTCGGTGATAGAGGAATTACAGGCAGTGCAGTCTGTGCTGGCGTTGCCGTTACGGTCTCGTGGTCTGGTGATTGGGGCGCTTTCGATCCAGAGCGATCGCGAGCAGGCTTTCGATGAGACTATGAGCACGGTGTTGCATACGATGGCGGATCAGGTAGGGGCGACGCTGGAGAACGCCCGGCTTTTTGAAGAGGTTCAGGCCCGGGCGGAAGAGTTGTCTCGGGCCCGGGACGAGGCCGAGCATACGCGCCGGGAAGCCGAAGAGGCCAAAGCGCGGGCGGAGGCGGCGTTGAACGAGGCTGAGTCGGCCAATCGGGCGTTGGAAGCGCAGATGTGGCAGACGATCGGGCAGGCCCAATTGAACGAGCGGATGCGGGGAGAGCAGGATATCCCGACGCTGGCCCGCAATACGATCCGGCAGTTGTGCCAGTATCTGGAGGCTCAGGCGGGAGTTTTGTATCTGGTGGAAGAAGAGCGGGTGCGACGGGTGGGGGGCTATGCTTACAATCCTCCACCGGGATCGGTCGATGCGTTCAAAGTGGGCGAAGGATTGGTCGGGCAGGTTGCTTTGGATCAGCGTATGCTGGTGTTTTCGGAAGTGCCGGCGGATTATTGGGTGATCGCTTCAGGGATGGGGCGGATTTCGCCCCGGCAGTTGGTGATCGCACCGCTGGTTTTTGCCCGACAGACGATCGGCGTGTTGGAAATTGCCATGTTGTACAATCTTACGCCGGCGCAGCAGGATTTCTTACAGACGGCTTTGGAGAGCATGGCGATTGCCTTTACGACGGCGCTGGCCCGGAGCCGGATCAATTTGTTGTTGAGTCAGACTCAGCAGCAGACTGAGGCGTTACAGGCTCAAAAAGAGGAATTGTGGGCTACCAATGAAGAGCTGGAATCCCAAACGGAGAGTTTAAGGGCTTCGGAAGCCCGGCTGCGCGAAAATCAACACCAGCTACAAGCGGCCAATGCTGAACTTGAAGAGAGTTCCGCGGCGTTACGGCAGAATCAAGAGACGTTGGATCTCCAGAATCAGGAGCTGCGGGTGGCGCGGGGTGAGTTGGAGCGCAAAGCTGAGGAATTGGCACTGGCCAGTAAGTATAAGTCGGAGTTCCTGGCCAATATGTCGCATGAGTTGCGGACACCGCTGAACAGCCTGTTGATTTTGGCCCGGATGCTCTCCAATAACGATTCGGGAAATCTGACGCCGCAGCAGGTGGAATCGGCCCAGATTATTTACAACAGCGGCAGCGATCTGCTCAATTTAATCAATGAGATTCTGGATCTCTCCAAGGTAGAAGCCGGGCGGATGGAATTCTTTATTGCGCCGATGGCTCTGTCGGAATTGACCCAGGTGATGCAGGTGCAGTTCAGCCATGTGGCCGAGGAAAAAGGGCTGGAATTTGAGGTCAGCGTGGCGGAGGATTTGCCGTCTCAGATCGAGTCGGATTTCAAGCGGGTGGCGCAGATCGTCAAGAATTTGCTTTCCAATGCTTTCAAATTTACCGCCCGGGGGAGTGTGCGGCTGGTGATCGAGCGGGCCGGGGTGCAGGACGATTTGAGCCGGAGTGCTTTGAAGCCGGAGTCGACGGTGGCGATCCGGGTGAGCGACAGCGGCATCGGGATGACGCCGGAACAGCAGAAGATCGTCTTTGAAGCGTTCCAACAGGCCGACGGCAGTACCAGCCGGAAGTATGGCGGCACGGGATTGGGGCTGACGATTTCCCGGGAGATGTCGACGCGGTTGGGCGGCTTTATCAGCCTGCGGAGCGAATACCATAAAGGGACAGTTTTTACGCTCTATCTGCCTTTCCAGGGGACTGCCGTTGCTCCGACGGCGCCGGTGGTTGCGGCAGAGCCGGTGGTTCGGCCGGCCCCTGTAGAAGTGGTTGCTCCAGTCCCCGTGGAAGCGTTATCGGGGAGCAGCAGCGACGATCGCGCGATGTTACAGCCGGGGGATCGCGTTTTGCTGGTGGTCGAGGATGACCATCGTTTTGCCAGAATTGTCTACGATTATGCCCATCGTAACCGGTTCAAGTGTCTGGTGGCCGGGAATGGGGAGGCCGGGATTATGCTGGCGCAGAAATATCTGCCGCAGGCGATCATTCTGGATCTCAATTTGCCGGGGATCAGCGGCTGGGAAGTCCTCGATGCATTGAAGCGTACGCCGCAGACGCGCCATATTCCGGTCCATATTATTTCCGTGGCCGATGAGACGGTGCGGGCCTATCAACGAGGCGCGATGGGGTTTATCTCTAAACCGGTCAGCGCGGAGCAACTGGACCATGCTTTCCAGCGGATCGAAACGTTTATTGCCCGGAAGGTCAAGAATCTGTTGCTGGTCGAAGACGACAGTCAACTGCGGCATAGTATACGCCAGTTGCTGGCTGGGGCGGATATCAATTTCTTTGAGGCCTCTCGGGCACAGGAAGCTCTGGATTTGCTGCGGGATCAGGAACTGGATTGTATGATTCTGGATCTGAATCTGCCCGATATGAGCGGTTTCGAGCTTTTGAATCGCCTCGACAGCTCCTCTGAAGTGCGCCGTTGTCCGATTATCATCTATACCGGGCGGGAGCTTTCGCAGGAGGAAAACCTGGAGCTGATGCGTTATGCCGACAGTGTGATTATCAAAGGGGTAAAATCGCCGGAACGATTGCTGGATGAGACGGCCCTGTTTCTGCATCGGGTGGTGGCGGAATTGCCGCAGGAGCACCAGCAGACGATCCAGCAGCTGCGGACTCAGGAGACGGTTCTGGCCGACCGGCATATTTTGGTGGTGGATGACGATATGCGCAGTGCTTTTGCGCTCTCCCGATTGCTGCGGGAGAAGGGGCTGCATGTGACGATTGCGAACAGCGGCGCCAAGGCGTTGCAGCTTTTGGATACGACGGAAGGGATCGATCTGGTGTTGATGGATATTATGATGCCGGAGATGGACGGTTATGAGACGATGCATCATATCCGGGCGCAGGCCCGTTTTGCGACATTGCCGGTGCTGGCGTTGACAGCGAAGGCGATGAAAGGCGATCAGGAGAAGTGTCTGGCTGCCGGGGCGAACGATTATTTGGCCAAGCCGGTGGATTTGGATCGGCTCTTTTCGCTGCTGCGGGTGTGGTTGTACCGGTAAGGTAAATTTATAATTTGGCGCGCCGGCGGAGCCGGCGCGCCAAATTATAACCTCAATTTTGCCTCTCGTTTCTGTTTTCCCATTGATCTTGAAAGTGTTTTTTTCTATAATAAAATACCGGTCGGCCGACCGACCGAGAGATCTTCAGGAGGTGAGGTATGGGAAAATCCTTTCCATCCGCAGAGATGAGTGTCAAACAGATGGCCATTATCGAAGCCGCCAGCCGGTTGATTGTGGAAAAAGGGGTGGAAAATACCAGCCTCGGTGAAATTGCGCGCGAAGTCGGGATCAGCAAAGGAACCCTTTATTATTACTATGCTTCCAAGAACGATCTTATTTTCGATGTAACCGAGCATCATTTCAGCAAGATTACTCAGGGTTTACTCAGCTGGATCGAGGCAGGGAAGGATGAGACTAATCCGCGGGAGATCTTTCGGGTAGTTTTTGATACGGTGGTAGGTGCTCAGGAACGGGGACGGTTGCATATCTATCTTTTGAAATCGGTGGCGGAAAGCGATGAGCAGCTGCGCGAGCGTTTCCGGCAGAAGTACCAGGAGTGGCAGTGGATGATCGAGGTGGGGTTGAATGCGATTCTGGGAGAGCGGGCGGAGTTTAAGCCGTTGGCGGCTTTGATTCTGGCGGCGTTGGATGGCTTTGTGATCCAGGCCTATGTGGGAATTGAGCCGATGCCGGTCGATTCGATTATCGACTGGTTGGTCTCCAAGATGTAATTTTTTTTAGCCCTATTCGGTCGGCCGGCCGACCGGTAACGGTAAGATAAAAGAGGTGCTGAGATGGCGATAGAAGAGAGTGTAGGAACTCATAATCGGATCTTGGATGTGGATCTTACAACTCGGACTATAACGGAATTTCAGGTAACCGAAGCCGACCTGCGCTTCTATTTGGGGGGCAAAGGGTTGGGCCTCAAGATCCTCTATGAACGATTACGTCCCGGTTGTGATCCGTTGGGTGAAGAGAATGTGCTGATTTTTATGCTGGGTGTGATGTTGGGCAGTGGGGCGCCTTGCAGCAGCCGTTTTGCGGCCGTGACCAAATCTCCGCTTACGGGGTTGGTCGCCTCCAGTTCCTGCGGAGGGCCCTTTGGGATGGCGCTGAAGACGGCGGGATATGATGGGCTGGTGATCCGGGGGCGGGCCGATGCGCCGGTGATTCTGGAGATTGCGGTGACGGGAGCTACGATCCAACCGGCGGGGGAGTTGTGGGGATTGGAAACCCCGGCGGTGCAGGCTCAGTTGAAGCTGGGGAAGCCGGACGGCGCGCTGGTGATCGGTCCGGCGGGCGAACATCAGGTCCTTTATGCGAATATCGCTTCGGGGGAGCGCTTTTTGGGGCGCGGCGGTTTTGGGGCGGTGATGGGCAGCAAGCGGCTTAAGGCGGTGGCCGTCCGCGGGGGCGCGTACAAGATGATTGCCCACGATGCCGAGGGGTTTCAGGCGGTGCGCAAACAGGCGCTGGCTTTCATCAATGCCAATGATTTTACCTCGCGGGTCTATCGTCAACAGGGGACGGCGGCCAATCTGGGCTATTGCAATCGAGGGGGGATTTTGCCGGTGCGCAATTTTCAGGGGGGCAGCGATCCCCGGGCGGAGGCTTTGAACGGTCAGGCCTGGAAGGCTGCCTATCAGACCCAACCGCATGCCTGTAAGAGCTGTGCCATTCTCTGTGGGCATCAGGGAACTTATCCCGATGGGCAAAAGCGCAAGATTCCTGAATATGAAACGTTGAGTCTGTTTGGACCCAACCTGGAGATTTTCGACTCTGCCGTCATTACGGAATGGAGCGAGCGCTGTGATGCGTTGGGGTTGGATACGATTTCTGCAGCAGTGACGATCGGCTATGTGATGGAGGCTGGCGAGAAGGGGCTGTTGACGACCGATTTGCGATTTGGGACCCCGGATGGAATCACGGAGATGTTGGAGGCGATTGCGTATCGGCAGGGCTTCGGCGATGAGCTGGCCGACGGTGTGCGCCGGCTTTCTGAGAAATATGGCGGGACTGAGTTTGCCATCCAGGTGAAGGGGATGGAGCTGCCGGGGTACGACCCGCGCGGGGCCTGGGGGCAGGGATTGGCTTATGCCGTTTCCAACCGGGGCGGCTGCCATCTTTCGGCGACGCTTTTTGCCCAGGAGGTTTTCTTTGGTTATCTGGATCCCTGTGTTTCCAAATCCAAGGCGAAGTTTGTAGTGTTTTTCAACAAACTGAACGCGGCGGTGAATGCTTTGCAGACCTGTGTTTTTACCGAGTTTGCCTATTTGATGGAGCCGCCGTTGATCAAGCATACGCCGCTGGCGATGATGCGTTTCTTCATGCAGAATTTCCCGGAGATATCGATTTCGCTGTTGGATATCAAGATCTATCCCCGGTTTTTTGAGACGATCACCGGGATTAAAATGTCCTCACGGGATTTTTTGCGGGCGGGGGAGCGGATCAATGTGCTGGAACGGTATATGAACACGCGAGAAGGGGTTTCGCGGCGTGACGATACTTTGCCGGCCCGTTTTTTGAATGAGGGGCGCAGCTGCGATCCTCAGCAGCGGCCGGTACAACTGGAGCCGATGCTGGATTATTATTATCATCTGGTCGGGTATGATCGGGAGGGCCTTCCGACGGCGGAAACGCTGTCCCGATTGGGAATTCTGGCTGAGCCTTCCGAGAATTTTCGAGGGCAGGCGATCGGCGATTCCAGTTATCGGGCGGGGCAATCCGGCGAGCCGTCGGCGTCGCCAGCGGATTTTGTCTCGGGGAAACTGGAAGAACGGAAGGCTGGGAACCAACAGCCGGTTCCCGGTCTCTTGGCCTCCGGTTTTTCCGGGATAAAGTATCGGCTTACTCAGGCGACCCGATTGATTTTTAAAAGATAATTCAATGATCTCAGGAGGATCATGATGGACACCTTGAATTTGCAGACGGAGATTTTACCTCAACGGAAACCGTTCAAACGAGCGGTGGTGGCTTCGGCGATGTTTGCCCTGGGACGGGCCTGGCAGACCTTATATCGGGTCGATGCGCGGCTCCAACGGGAGGTGCAGGACTGGCCCGAGGGGTTTCAGGTGATGTTTAAAGTGCGGCCCTGCGGTCCGCAGTTTGTCATGCAGAAGACGGGGGGGCGGTTGCGTTATTGCGGGCAGCAGGGCCATGCCGACGAGATGGATTTGATTATCTATTTGAAGAACATCGAAAGCGCCTTTATGGTGATGACGGCACAGATGGGCATTGCCCGGGCTTATGCCGAGCATCGGATGAGTGTGACGGGGGATCTGCGGTATGGATTGGCGGTGGTGCGCAGCATGAATATCGTCGAGTCCTATATTTTCCCGAGTCTGATTGCCGGGCGGACGATCAAGCGGCCGGTGGAGATCCATCCGGTGCGTAAGCATGTGGCCCGTCTGTTGACCTATTTTGTCGGTATTCCCTTCGGGCTGTAAGGCTTGCATAAGTTTTTATATTTCGCGCGCCCCCTGCGGGGCGCGCGAAATATAAATAATACATTTACGAAAGGTGATCGATTATGAAATTGCCGGTTTACTACGAATTCTATAACCCGGTCAAAATTATCTCGGGCCATAAAGCGTTGGACAATCTGCCGTATGAATTGGGCCAGTTGGGGGCGCGGCGTCCTTTGGTGATCACGGATAGCGGGGTGGTTAAAGCCGGATTGGTCAAATATGTGTTGGAAGCTTTTGCCGAATCGGATATGGCGATCGGGGCCGTTTATGACCGGGTGCCGCCGGATTCCTCGCTGACGATTGTCAATGAGCTGGGGCAGCTCTATCGCCAGCAGCAGTGTGATTCGCTGGTGGCCGTGGGGGGCGGGTCGGTGCTGGACACGGCCAAGGGGGTCAACATTGTGGTGACGGAAGGGGCGGAAGATCTGCGGCAATTTATGGGGGCCGACGTTTTGACCCGGTCGATGCGGCCGTTGATGGCCATCCCGACGACGGCGGGGACGGGTTCGGAAGTGACCAATGTCGCAGTCATTGCCGATGTGTCGCGGAATCTGAAGATGTTGTTCTCTTCGGCGCATTTGCTGCCCCGGGTGGCGATCCTTGACAGCCGGATGACGTTGACGCTGCCGCCGCATATTACGGCGGCGACGGGGATCGATGCCCTTTCGCATGCGGTGGAAGCTTATACCTGTCTGCAAAAGAACCCTTTGAGCGATGCCTATGCCTTCACGGCCATTCAGTTAATTCAGGAAAATCTGGTGAATGTCGTGAAGAACCCGCAGGATAAGGATGGGCGGCTGGCGCTGGCCAATGCGGCTTGTATGTCCGGGGCGGCTTTCTCCAATTCCATGGTGGGGATGGTCCATTCGCTGGCCCATGCGACGGGGGCGGTCGCTCATGTGCCTCACGGGGTGGCGATTAACATTTTTCTTCCGCACGTCCTGGAGTATAATCTCTCTAAGATTGTTGCATGGCTGGCGGAGTTGTTGTTGCCGCTGGCCGGCATTGAAGTGTATGCCCGTGTTCCTGCCTCTCAGGAAGGGCGGGCGGCGGAAGCGCTTGCATCCATTCGGCGTTTGCAGGCCGAGCTTTTTTCCTTGACCCGTTTGCCGCGGACTTTGCAAGAGGCCAATGTTTCCCGAGATAAATTGCCTGAGATTGCCCGGGCTGCTTTGGATGACGGTTCGATTATTTTGAATCCGGTGGAGATGGATTACGACGATGCTATGGCGGTTTTGGAAAAGGCGTTTTAATTCGAGGTGTCCCGCAAATAGCTTTTTTCGGTAAGAAGCGACGTGCGGTGCGAAGCAGGGAGAGAGAATTTTTTATTTATGTTTTCGGCGGCTTCAGAAAGCCGCCGAAAACATGGGCTTTTTTCTCGTGTTTTCCCGGTTAAGCGTGCTTCAGGTTTTCGACGCGTCCCGCAAATAGCTTTTTTCGGTAGGAAGCGACGCGCGGGATGGGGGGAGGGAGTTTTAAAACAGGGGCTTTTTTCTTTTTCGTTTGCCAGGTTAAGCGCACCGTAGAATTTTACAGTTTTTAAATGAGGTTTGTATGAAAAGGAATCCCTATGTCTGGATGGCCGGGTTGGGGGTGCTGGCGGGGGGGAGCTGGTGGATCTGGCGACGCCTCCAGAGCAGGACCCGGCGCCCGTTGAAAGATCAGGTCGTCATCGTTACCGGGGCTTCTTCCGGCATTGGTTGGGCAACGGCGTTGGCTTTTGCCCGGGAAGGCGCCCGGTTGGTGTTGGCGGCTCGACGGGGGGATCGATTGGCAGAATTGCAGCAGGAAATCCAGGCTTTAGGGGCCACGGCGGTGGTGATTTCTACCGATGTAACTCAGGACGCGGATTTGCAGGCTCTGGTCGATACGACGCTGGCGGCGTTTGGCCGGATCGATGTGCTGGTCAACAATGCCGGGATTGCCGACGGTGGGCCTTTCCAGGATTTGAGCCGGCAGCGGTTGCAGCGCGAGTTGCAGGTCAATATGTACGGGCCGATGCGGTTGATTCAATTGGTGCTGCCGGTGATGCTGTGTCAGAAAAGCGGTCACATTGTCAATGTAAGCAGCGCCACGGCCCTGACTCCCTGGCCGGGGCTGGCGGCTTATGTGGCTACGCGAGCCGGGCTGGCCGGATTTACCCATACCTTGCGGCGAGAGCTGGCTGGATCGGGGGTGGGCATTTCTTTGATCCTACCGGTGTGGACCCGGACGGAGATTATGCAGCCAGGGTTGGAATCCCGGCTACGGGGTTTCGGATTTTCTCTGGATTCGGCGGAGCGGCCGGCGGCGGCGGTGGTGGAGGCGGTGCGTTCGCGACGCCCGATTATTGCGCTGGGGGGCTGGTTGGAAAAGCTGGGGGCTTTTACCGAAGCCCGGTTTCCGGAATTGATGGATTGGGTCTGGCGGATCTTGGTGCCGGCCGACTTTATGGAAATTATGCGGGAAGTCGGATAAGGAAGTTATCACCGAAAGGAGCCTGGGATGGAAAGCCAACGTAAATATGAGTTCTCATGGGAATTGTTGGGGGATCTGGCTCTGGGCCGTCCCAATTTGGGCCAGCAGACCCGGTTGGAAGTCTATCGCTTAATGCAGTTCTGTTTCCGCGATGTGATGGAACAGCAGCTGGGGACTGAAAAGACCGATGAGATTTTCTATGCTGCCGGGAAGATGGCCGGGCAGGCCTTTTATGATCACACTCTCCAGGGAATCAGCGATTTCGACGAATTTGTCAGCCGTCTGCAAGCGGTTTTCAAAGAGATGGGGATCGGGATCGTGCGGGTGGAGAAAGCGGATCTGGAAGCCGGTTCGTTTGTCCTGACGGTCTCGGAGGATCTGGATTGTTCCGGGCTGCCTGAACTGGATTACGAAATCTGCATTTACGATGAGGGCTTTATTGCGGCTTTGATGGAACGTTTCACCGGCAAGCCGTTCCGGGTGAAGGAGATCGATTGCTGGTGTACCGGCGATCGTACCTGTCGGTTTACGGCGGATGTCGTTCATGAATGAGGGTTCGGAGGATCAGCTTTTAGAAGCTGCTCTTCAGGCCATCCAGGAAACATTGCAGAAAGGGCAGTTGAACAAGCCGTTGCCTGAGACGCTGGCCGGCAACGCTCGATTGCTGCGTATTCTGGACGATTTGCGGGACCTTTATCAGTTCACACTGGCGACCAGCCAGGGCGATTTGACGCCGGTGTTGAAGCTGCGGGGGGCGACGGCGGGTGGATTGAAGGCTTTGCAGGGCGGCCTGCGCCATCTTACCTGGCAGGCTCAGGAGGTGGCCCGGGGGGATTTTTCTCAGCGGGTGGACTTTATGGGGGAGTTCTCGGTGGCCTTTAATCAGATGGTGGAATCGTTGGCGGAGTCGCGGGCCCGGGTAGAGCAGCGGGAGGCGGAACTGTTGGCGATGAACCAGGCCTTGCAGCATGAGATTATCGAGCGGGAACGGGCTGAGGAGGCGCTGCGGGCTTATGCGGCGGAGCTGGAGGCCAGCAATGCCGAGCTGGATGCCTTTTCCCATACGGTAGCACATGATTTGAAGACGCCGCTGGCTTCGGTAGTGGGGTTCAGCAAATTGCTGGAAGCGCGGTTGGAGCAGGGGCCGGCGGCTCAGAACCGCGAATCCTTGCGGGCGATTGCCCGTAACGGCCAACGGATGGCCAATATCATCGATGACCTGTTGTTGCTGGCGAGTGTGCGCAAGATGGATCAGATCCGGCTGGAACCGCTGGATATGCAGGCGATTGTGACGGATGCATTGGATCGATTGAGCGGTCTGGCCGCTGAACGTGAGGCGACTTTCGTTACGCCGGAGGGCTGGCCGGTGGCGGTGGGGATTCCGGGCTGGGTCGGGGAAGTCTGGGTCAACTATATGAGCAATGCTATCAAGTATGGTGGGCGGTGGGAGACTCAGGTTCCTCCTTTGGTGGAATTGGGATGGAATTGGGACGGGGATGGTGGCCGGTTGCGTTTTTGGGTACGGGATAACGGCAATGGCTTGACGGAGGCGCAACGGGAGGTCCTTTTTACGCAGTTTACGCGCCTGTATCAGGTGCAGGTTCAGGGGTACGGCCTGGGCCTCTCCATTGTGCGGCGGATTGTGGAACGTCTGGGCGGTCAGGTAGGGGTGGAGAGTGCGCCCGGGCTGGGCTCGACGTTCTGGTTTACTTTGCAGCGAGCGGCGTGAAACGTGAAACGTAATAGGGGATGATTCGCCGTTCGGGCTAACTGCTGAGGTCGAAAAAAGAAGGGGGGATTTGCGCGCCGTCTGAGGCGCGCAAATCCCCTTTTTATTTATTTTCAGGGTGTCGGGGCTTCTCCCACGACGACATCGAAGGGCCAGTCTCCCTGGCTGGAGATGTTGCCGAGGAACTGTAACGTGCGTGGATTGAAGACCGCGATGCTGTTGGTCTCATACAAAGCCACCAGGATTACATTGTTGTCGGCCCAGATGCCTTTGGGGCTGCCGTTGAGGGGGATGGGGGGATAGACATGGGGATATTCGGGCGCATTGCGCATCAAAAGGGGCAGAAAAAGTCTGTGATTGCCGGTGGGGGCCGGCGTGATGCTCAGCGGCTCTTCCACACAGGGGCCTTCGGCCAGGATGGTCAGGGATTTTTCTTCATAGTTTGAGACGTAAGTGCAGTAGCCGCTGAAGGCCAGGCCGTGGCCGGGGGCTTTGGTTTCAGGGGCGCCCTGACGGCCGGTTTGATAGACGGCCAGGCGTTCAAAGTTAGCCGGGTTGTAGACCCACAATTCATCCCGTTGCGGGAAAACGACGTAGAGGCGGTCGGTGAGCGGGTTATAGCCGATGGCGTAAGGTGCGAGGTTCTGTCCTTCGAACCATTGGGTATCGACGACCCGCACGAAGGAATATTGATCGTTGGCGAGCGGGGTGATCATCCAGATGCCCAGACCGTCCTGGTCGCGTTTGGTGACATAAAGGCGATGGCGCCGGCTGTCGGCGGTGATGCCGAAGTAGCCGTAGTTTTTCATGGAAATGCCGGTGGTGATGGGATGTGGATGCGCGATGACGGTGCGGTTAGCATGGTCGATGACCGTAATTCCTTCCCCGTTGCCGTCGTGGGCGATGTAGATACGGCCGTCGAGATAGGCGGCTTTGGTCGGATGCTGTGCGACGATCAGTTGTTTTTCCTGTGTTTGCGTTTCTAAGTTGATCAGGGTGACCGTGCTGGTGGGGGAATCCGGGGAATCGTTGGGCTCCTGCCATTCATAGTTCAGGACATAGAGAAGGTTATCGACTTTGAGCGCGCTGTAGGGCCACTGTCCGGCCGGAATCGGGTTTTTGTACTGCTGTTCGGAGGGGGAGTAGATGTCGATGCGGTTGCTGTGTTTGTTGACGAAGTAGTAGAGCAGGCCGTTGCTGTGGACCGGAGTGTGATCGTTGGAGGTGTTGTTGGTGGTGTTGCATTCCGTCTGGTCGGAGGCGATATCGACCACATTGATGACATGGTCGGTGTTTTGGGGGAAGGGATCGATCACTTCGACGATGAATTGCAGTTCGCCGCCCATGTTGGGGGCCAGGGAGTTGAGGGTGCGGATGTAGTTGTTGCCTCCGATGTGGGTCCAGCCGCCGCCGACGTAGCGGGTGTAGGCCGGCAGATGTTCGGTGATGGTGACGTGGTTGGCGGTGCCGTAGCCGGTGTTGACGTAAAGCAGGGTGTAGGTGATCTGTTCGCCGGGGCGGACAAATTCGCGCTGATCGGCGCGGGGGGCGGCTTTGCCGTAAAGGCGGCGGCTCAGCTCTTGCCAGCGGCTACGTTGGACGGGGGGCAGAGGGCCGACATTGTCGTTTTTGACGATCGAGAGATCCGGTCCGGCGGCGACCTGAGACCGCAATGAGTAGCTGTAGCCGCCGCTGATTTCGATCGTGTTGGTGATCCAGGGAGTATCGACGGCCGGGTCGAGCTGGACCTGGAGCCACGGTCCGGTGGTCCCGGCTCCGGCGGCGAGGGTTGGGATGGTGAGCGTGCAGCGGTTGCCGAGGCACTGCCAGCCGTCGGCCGGGGAAACGACATGGGTCACGAAGGGCGGCAGGGTGTCGGTGATGACGATGTTGGTGAGGGCGATGGAGAGATTGGTGTTGGTGTAATAAGGGGTGTAATTAAAGGCGCTGCCGGGGAGGACACAAAGAGGCCCCGATTTGCTGATGCGCAGAGGGCGCCGCAGGATGGGAGTATCTTCGTAATGGCAGTTATTGATGAGATTGGGATCGGGGGTCTGGTTTTCCCCACAGACCAGGTTGACCAGATTGGTGACCTCTTCGGGCAGGGGGTCGTTGACCTGGACGACGATGTAGGTGAGGTAGCCGGTTTCGGGTTCCAGATCGGGGATGAGGCGGGTGTAGGTGCGGCCGTCGAGCGAGATCCAACCGAAGCCGCGTTCCAGGTAGGTGGTATAGGTGGGGATGGTCTCGGTCAGGACGATGCCTGTGGCCGGTGCCGGGCCGTGGTTGAAGACGGCGATGGTGTAGGTGATCCAGTCGCCTTCGGAGACATAATCGCGGTGATCGGTGATGGGGTCGACCAGGCTCTGGGTGGCCGTGAGGGTGCTCGGACCGACGTGGTCGTCTTTGATGACTTCCAGGTCGGTGGTGTCGCGGCACTGGATGAAGACTGGGGGAGCGGTTGCCGTGACGACGAGGTTGCGTGAGAGGGATAGCCGGCTGGAGAGTTGGGCGGTGTTGGTTACGGATTTCTGGCAGAATGACAGCTCTCCGGTGGGGCTCAGGATCAGGTTGAAGCTGATGGTTTCATGGGGGGAGAGATCCGGTAAAGTCCAGCGGAGGGTGGCGCCGTTGTTTTCAAAGGGGGCCGGGCTGCTGTTGCTGAGGTAGGTCAGGCCGGTGGGGAGGGTGTCGGTCAGTTCCAGGCCGGGGGCGGGAATATCGCCGATGTTGGCATAGTTCAGGGTGTAGGTGATGGCGCTGGAAGGCGAGCCGACTTCTACCTGAGTCACGGCCGTGGTTTTTTGCAGCACGATCTGGGGCTCGACGAATTTTACCGCAGTGGTGACAGGGTAGCCGCAAAAGTCGGTGACGGTGATGATGACGGTGCCGGCATGAGAAGGTGCGGTTAAGAGGGCGGTTGCCTGGCCCTGATCGTCCAGCAGAAGGGCCGTAGTGTTGAGGGTGCCGGAGCTGGTTTGGAGGTAGAGCCGGCGCGGATTGGGACTGTTGGGGAATGCACCTGCCGGCAATTCGGGGACCGTCCGTCCGCTGAGGCTGCGCAGGGTGATGGTGAGGGGGATCGGGATGAATTCATCGGCGAGTGCCGAGGTCAGCCCGGCGGTGACTGAAAGCGTCATCGGATCGGTGACGACGGCGTTTGTATAATCGGTTCCTGCGGTGGGGGTATTGGTGCTCCACCAGTTTTCCGGGGCAGGGGCCAGTTGGGCGGCGCCATCGTTATGCAATTTGGGGGCATTCGGCCGGGCGCAAAGGGCATTGCCCAGCGCTGTGATCGTGGTGATGGGTGAGTAGTAGTTCAAAGCCTGTTGGGGGGCGTAGACGATGTTGTCAACGATGAGGGATGTATCCAGATTTTTGGAGATCTCAATAGCGGCGGCGAGGGTTGAGGAAGCTGGAGAGTAAGCTATCAGGTTATGGGTGATTGTGTTTTGTCCTCCATATTCAAGGCGAATGCCCCCGCTTGAACTGCTATAGATCTGATTGGCGCGGATTTCGTTGTTGGAACCGCCATGAGTATCCTGGGCATTGAAGAAAATTCCGTAATGCGGGGTGGAAATAATGGTATTGGCTATGATTTTATTGTTGTAGGATTCATTGAAGATGATCCCGTTGTGGCAATTTTCAAGGGTGTTGAACTGGATTTCGGAGTTGTCGGTATCTCCGCTTATCGCTCCCAGGTAGAGATCTCCAGGGCTGTTATCTCCATTGAAGCGGAAATGGTTGTAGTTCAATTGTACATAATCTTCGTCATTGATTCGGATTCCGTTTTGGGCGAATTCGATGGTGGCATACTCGATCGTGTTTACGTCGGGAATCAAATCATTTTCGATTGCGATGCCTCTCCAGTAGTCTTGAGAAGATGGATTCGGCACCATAGAAGTGAAGGTCAGTGGTTTTTCTGCTGTACCCAGAGCCTGCAAGGTGCCGTAAACTTTGAGTTGAGTTCCCGGGTTGAAGTAGATGACCGTTCCGCCGGGCGGTGGGGCGATGGTCAGCGTACCGGTCAATTCGACGACTACATCGGTGATGACTTTATAACAGGATTGGCCCCAGGTAGCGGTGAGAATGGAGGGGGTGACGGTAATGCAATCATCGGGGATGGCGGGAACGGCGGCGGCTTTGACGGCTGGGGGGGAGCTGCTCAAAAGGGTCAGAAAGAGGCTCAGGGCCAGGGCCGACAGGCACAATACGACAAAGGTGAATCTAATTTTTTTCATGACTTCCTCCCGGTGGAATGAAAGGGTTTCCGGTGCAAAAGCGTGAGGCAATCTCATATTTTCACGTAAATGCTAAAAAATGCGTGAAAATATGAAGCTAAAAGCGTTTTTTTATGCCAGGGTAAATTTTTGCACCGCAGGACAGAAGCTGTCCTTGTAGTTAGATTATAGAATTTAACCATGGTTTTGTGGGTTACCGTTGCATTACGGGACGGTAACTTTTTCGGACAATTTGACAGTCCACAGTATAATTAAGGGGTAATTAATCCAGGCGAGAGAGCATAGAAATCAGCCATGCCTTCGATGCAGGAATTTCAACGGATTGGAATGGTGGCTCGCTGGCGCCCTGTTCATCTGGGCCATACCCCTGTGCTGCGCGCGCTTTGCGACCGCTCGGTCCATGCGCTTATTGGAATCGGCAGCTCCAACCGCTATAATGCGCGCAACCCCTTTACCCTCGATGAGACCCTTGAGATGTTACAGATCGCTCTGGCCGGGCGTGACAATTACACCCTGGTGCCGGTGCCCGATCTGGACGACGGTCCACGCTGGCGGTTGATGCTGTTGGATCTCTTCGGCCCGCTGGATTGTTTTATCACGGCGAATCCGTATGTAGCGCGCCTGATGAAGGACGATTATCCGGTAATGCGGCCGGTGATGTTGGTTCCGGAGGCGGAGCGGATTGCGGTGGATGGGCGGATGGTGCGGCGAGCGATGGCCCATGGCGATGACTGGCAGTCGCTGGTCCCCCCGGAAATTGCCGCCTACCTTGTTTCTCGGGGACTGGATGAACGGTTCCGGAAGGAATTTGGCCTGGAGACACTGGCCATGGAGACGCTGACGTAGCAGCAGAAAACGTTTTTCGAGGAGGATTTTATGTATTCGTGGGATGAGGATACCAGCGATTGGCGAGGGGAGGCCAGGTATAGCTACAGCCCGAAGGGCGCGGCCAAACGTAAAGAGGCCGAGGAGCGGGCTGATGCGGCGGGGCCTCGTACTTACAAGAATAAGAGTGAGCCTAATGAGAAGATCGTCGATCCTCAAAAGCATATCACCACGCAATCGACCAACCCCCTGATCATTGCCGTCGATGTGACCGGTTCGATGGCCAACTGGCCTTTTGAGATTTTCGACCGTCTGCCGTTGCTTTACAACACGCTTTCTCAGTATCGCGAGGATCTGGAGATCTGTTTTGTGGCGATCGGCGATGCCGGCTGCGATCGCTGGCCGTTGCAGGTGACCACCTTTGCCAGCGGTTACGATCTGGAACAGCTGTTGGGCTCTCTTTACGGAGAGGGCGGCGGCGGCGACGCTCCGGAGAGTTATGGGTTGTTCGCGCACTGGGTCAATACCCATGTGACGGTGCCCAATGCGAAAGAACTGCCCTTTTTGATTGTTTTCGGCGATGCGCCGATGCATCCTAAAACGCCGGCGGGACAGATTTCTCATTATTTGGGCGATGGAAAAGCGAAAGAGATCGATTCGCTGGAGGCCTGGCAGCAGGTCTGTAAGAAGTGGAATACCTGGTTTCTGCGGCGCCCGACCGGCCGGCCCGGAGATGATGTCGATAAGCAGTGGGGCAAGGCGGTGACCGAGCAGAAGATCTTCCGCATTGAGGATGAGCAGCGAGCGGTGGACTATGCTATGGGGTTGGTGGCGCGGGCCTGGGGGCATTTTGGGGATTTCCAGAACAATATGCGGGCCCGCCAGAGCGAAGAGACGGTGGCAGAGGTGAGTAAGCCGATTGCGATTAAGTGTCCCTGCTGCGGGGCGCCCGTTCCGGTGGGGGCAAGCGGGATGTTTACCTGTGTTTACTGTCGTACGACATTGAAGTTGTAGCGGGTTTCAGCGTCCCGCACTGAGTGGTTTCCCGTTAGGGGACGACGCGCGGTGCGAAGCAGGGAAGAAAATTTTTTAATTCATAATTTCGGCGGCTTCAGAACTCGGATCTAGACAAACTAACCAATCCCGACCATGAGT
>CAZCTC010000048.1:0-16873 GCA_964501335.1 uncultured Anaerolineales bacterium
GCCCGAAAAGATGAAAGAAAAAAGCCTGTGTGGTTGCGCGCATTCTGATGCGCGCCAAAACACAAACAAAAAAACTCTCTTTCCCCATCCTGCGCGGCGCCTCTTACAAGGAAAATGCCGTGGGCGAGATGTTCAATAGATAGCGATTGCCCGAAAAGATGAAAGAAAAAAGCCTGTGTGGTTGCGCGCATTCTGATGCGCGCCAAAACACAAACAAAAAAACTCTCTTTCCCCATCCTGCGCGGCGCCTCTTACAAGGAAAATGCCGTGGGCGAGATGTTCAATAGATAGCGATTGCCCGAAAAGATGAAAGAAAAAAGCCTGTGTGGTTGCGCGCATTCTGATGCGCGCAACCACACAAATAAAAAAATTCTCCCCTCGTCCCGCGCGGCGTCTCTTACAAGGAAAATGCCCGGTGCGGGACGTTCAATGGCGTGATCAGTACAAACTCAACGTTTTGCGTTGCCCAATAGGGGCGTTACGCTGGGGGAATTTCAGGAAACAGAGCGTTAAGCGCCTCAATCAGGCTCTCCAGTCCGCCATTTTGATCGATTAAGGTCAGACGGGCTCTTTGCACCAGCGCAGTGATCCGCTTCGACGCGGTCGCTGCGTTTTTTGTTGCCCCGGCGATCTGATCGGCGAGCCGGCCGCTGCCCGCGAAGACCAGAATCGGGCGGTTTTGCCGGACATTGCCGCGAAATTCCTGCCAGGTGATCCGCCCGCCGTTGATGATTAATGCTGCCGAGGGACTTGAGCCGGTCAGGGCTGCGCCCAGTGCCAGCATGGTGCGGGTCTCATCTCCCCAACGGCTGCCCGGCGTGAGGACGAAGTGGGTGTGGTGCGGCTCTAAAGGGGCGCGGCTTTCTGTGGATTCCGGGGCGCCGGGCCGGTTTACCCGGGCGGCCGGACAGACGCCGATCAAGGGCGTGGGGCAGGCTGTGGCAGACCAGGCTTCGCCTATGAGCTGCATCACGCCGGTGGCGGTTCCGCCGTCGATGAGCGCGAGCCGGTGCAGCGAGGCAAAGCGGGCGATCGTTTCGAAATGGGGCCGGAGCGCTTTCCGTTCGGGCTCTGTCAATGGGGTGGCGCTGCCGTGCAGCAACAACAATCCAGCCGACGGGGGGATGTGCAGGGCTTCTATCCATTGTTTTCCCCGGCTCCGCGGCAGGGAGTAAAGCGCTGTGGCTTCTTGCCCTGAAGGGAAAGAGATTGTGAAGGGGTTGCTTTTACAATTTTCCATTTGCCTGCCTTGAAAATAGGGCCAGAAAAAACTCACCACGGCTTAAGCCCTTTGTGACAGCAATCACCCTGAAAAGGGGGGAGAGAAAAAGCCCATTTTTTCGCGCGCCGCAGACGGCGCGCGAAAAAATGAACAAAAAAACTCTCTCTCCCATCCCGCGCGTCGTTTCTCACGAGGAAAATACCTCTTGCGGGACGCTACAAAGCATTTTCATCTTTCGGGATGGCTGCCGCTTCGAGATATTTCTCTGCCTGGGCGGGATGGGTGAATTCGACAAAGGTCAGGTGGGCCGGTTTACGTTGATCGAAATAGCGGCGATATTCCAGCCGGCGGCGCTGATAGGTCGTGATGACCCACCAAAGGATCGAATCTTTGCTGAAAAACGATAGTTGCCAGGTTTCCCGGTTGCCTCCGAAGAGCTCTTCCCGGGTGACGATGCGTCGAATCGTGCGATAGAGTGCTCTGGAAAAGACCCGGGTGAATGAATAATTGAGCCAGATTACATGCGTGGCCCGGTTCCAGATGATATCCCTTACGCGGCTGTAATTGCCGTCTGTAACCCAATATTCGGCTTCGACAGCCCGGGCAACTTTTTCGCGGAATTCTTCTACCGGCGTCGATACCCAGTTGGGTTGCCAGTGGACGGCATCCAGTTCGATGTGGGGGATCTCCAACCGTTGGGCCAGGTTTTTGGCGAAGGTGGTTTTGCCCGAACAGCTCGTTCCGACCACAGAAACGCGTTGCATTTCATTCATTGTGCTTCTTGTTTTGAAAATAGAGTGCCAGGACGAGGGCGCTGAGCCAGAGCAAAACGTATTTTAGCTTTGCGATTCCTGAAATGGGGGATCGATTCTGAAATTTCATGTTGTGAGTTACTTTTTTATCGGTTTTCAGCGTGGATTATTCCACGGGCCACCAGAATCCGCTTTTCATCAGGCGTTCCTGGAATTCCAGCACTTTGCCGGTGGCGATTTTCTCGGTCGCCGGTTTCCCTGTCCATTTGGTGTAGAACCAATCCAGATAATGTTCGAATCCCAGCTCTTCCCAATTGTCGATCATTCCGATGTGTCGGGTGTGATCGTCATATTCGGCGACGATTTTTTCCAGTTGTGCTTCGCTGGGGATATGATATTTCCCATAATGGACGATGTGTTCTGTGCTCAATCGACCTTTTTGATAGGCTGGTTCCTGGCGTGGATAGCCCAGAACGACTGTGATCAGAGGGAAGCAGGAGTTTTGCGGCAGTTCCAGCGCTTCGTAGACTTTGTCCAGGGTGTTGCGGTGCAGGCCGTTGGTGATCATCGAATCGATTCCCAGGGATTTGGCGGCGATGACGGCGGTTTGGGCAGCCAGCAGCGTATCCATGGTTCCGGTGAGGAAGCCGATGATGTCGTCGTTGTCGAAGTGTTGTCCCAGATGCCGGGCGGTCGCCATAATGCGGTTGAAATCGATGCAGAAGATCAGCGCCCGGCTGCCCTGGTAAGAAAAGAGCCTTTTCATTTCGGTTCGATCGTCCAGCACGATGATCGAGTAACTTTGGCGCGCCGAGGCATTCGATGTGCGCAGGGTGGCTTCCAGAATTTGTTGGAGATCGGAATCGGCGATCTCTTTTTCTGAGAAGTCTCCGTGGATGGTACGCAATTGGTAGATGGTTTTCAGTGTTTCGTTCATGGATATCCTCTTTTTTGCGGATAGGATTGGGAACGTGGTGGGGGATTGTAAGCCGATTGTCCTTCTTGTCAAAATGCCGGGCGTGAATGATAGGTACCCCGCTTGACATTTTTACTTTATATCGTATTATTACGATATAAGGCCGTGATCTGACTGTTCGCAGGAAGATCACGGAAAATTTTAGCTTTAAATGATCGTATTTTTACGATAATAAAAAGGAGATCTTCCCATGTCTATGACTTCCGAATCCCAGGTTTATTTTGAGCAAAATGCCACGCAGTGGGATGCCTTGCGCACCGGCTATTTCCCCGAGGCTGTTCGGGAAGCTGCTATTGCCCGGGCCTATTTGCGCCCCGAAATGGAAGTTGCCGATGTCGGCGGCGGGACCGGTTTTATGTCGGCTGGACTGGCTCCCCTGGTCGGACGGGTTCATCTGGTCGATGGTTCGGCTCCTATGATCGATGTGGCGCGGCGCAATCTGGCCGGCTTTGCCAACGTGACCTATCATCACTCCGATGGGGCGACTTTGCCTTTTGCCGACGGCAGCCTTGATGCTGTCTTTGCCAATATGTACCTTCATCATTGCAGTGATCCTTTGGTTGCCGTTCGTGAGATGGTCCGGGTGTTGAAACCGGGGGGACGGTTGTTGATTACCGACCTTGATTTGCATCCTTATGAGTGGCTGCGTGAAGAGATGGCGGATGTCTGGCAGGGATTTGATCGCGAGCAGCTCCGCGCCTGGTATCATGAGGCCGGGCTGGTAAATGTTTTCGTTGCCTGCACGGGGGAAGCCTGTTGTGCCGAATCTGCCGACGCTACGTTGACGGATACGCAGGATCGCAAGGCTCAGATCAGCGTTTTTGTGGCTGTGGGAACCCGATCTGTGACCGGGACGACGGAAGCGGTGGCGGCGGGCTATACGGAACGGGCGGAAGCGACCGGGAGTTGCAGTTGCGGGGCCCCCCAACCCTTTGAGATCGGCTACGATGCGTTGTCTCTGGCTGCGATTCCGGAAGAGACGGCCGCGCTTTCATTGGGCTGCGGCAATCCGATTGGTCAGGCGAAATTACAGCCAGGGGAAGCCGTTCTTGATTTAGGGAGCGGCGGCGGAATTGATGCGCTGTTGGCGGCACGGGCTGTCGGCCCGACGGGGAAGGTGATCGGCCTGGATATGACGCCGGCGATGCTGGCTCATGCCCGAGAAGCGGCGCGTAAGGCCGGGGTCTCGCATGTGGAATTCCGTGAGGGGCGGATCGAATCGATGCCCATTGCCGACGCTTCGATTGATGTGATCCTTTCTAATTGTGTGATCAACCTTGCCGACGACAAGGGGCGCGTTTTTTCCGAGGCGGCCCGCGTGCTCAAACCGGCGGGGCGATTGGTCGTCAGCGATATTGTAACCGGCGGCCCCCTTCCTTCTGTGATGCGTACCGATCCCGAACAATGGGCGGGTTGTGTGGCCGGGGCGCTGCCCGAGTCCGAATATCTGGATTTGCTGGCCGAAGCCGGTTTTACCTCGGTGCAGGCAGAGCGCGGGGAGGTTCGCGGTGAATTCGAGGGCGTTCCGGTTTACAGTCTTTATGTCAAAGCGACTCGTGACGCTGAAGGCGGTAGTTGTGGGTGCAGTAAGCCTTCAGTGAAGGAGAATGCTGTTGCTCCCGTTCCCTCACGGGGCTGTTGCGGTAGTTAAGCGGCCTGACGGGAAGTGCCTTCTTTGTTAATGGTTTCGGCGGCTTGAAAAAGCCGCCGAAATAATTTTCGACCTGTGCAGTTACTCTGGGAAAAAGCCCATATTTTCGGTGGCTTTCTGAAGCCACCGAAAATATGAATAAAAATAACTCTCTTCCCCCATCCAGCGCGTCGTTTCTTACCTGAAAAGCGCCTGTTGCGGGACGCAAAAACCGTTTTTGATCCACGCTAATAAACAATCGCACAGGTCGACAATTTTTCGATCTGTGCGGTTAGCTCGGAAAAGGGAGGAAAGAAAGCCCGTGTTTTTGCGCGCATTCTTATGCGCGCAAAAACACAAATAATTTTCTGCTTTACCCACAGCTTCCGCAGGTAACTTCCTTTTTGCCCGTAAGCGCCGCCTGAATCATGGCGGCGGCACAGCCGACGCCGCTTTCCACTTTGATCGCGCCGACGGGACAGTTGAGCTGGCAGGCGCCGCATTCCATGCAGGCGGCCGCCCGGGCGATGCGGACGGTCGATTCGCCCGTTTCAAAGACGGCATGAGGGCAGACGGCGGTGCACATCTGGCAATTGATGCAGAGGGCGGTGTTAAAGCTCAGGGTGTTGAGTTCGCTGACGTTGATCCAATCCCCGCGGGTCTGGGTTTTACTGCCGCAGCCGCAGGTGCGCGTCCCGGTGCTACAGGTCGAGGTTTCCATTCAAGAACTCCTTCATTTAAATCAATTCGCGTTTGTGACGGCTTAAAGGGAAAGCAGTTTAGCGATTACAGCGGAGACAATGCCGATTCCCAACATCCAGGCCATGGCCGGAATATAGACGAAGATCTCGCGGCGGACGCCGGTGCGGGAAGTAAAGGTGGTTGCGCCGGTAAAGTTGAGAGCCAGAAAGGCGACGATGGGCGGCATGATCAGGAGATAGGCGAGTGCCATCAGGATCGGGAGCCAGCCGGCCGCCGGAGAGCTGTTCCAGCTGGCGAGCGCGAACGGCAGTGCGACCAATCCTCCTAAAATGAAGCCTTTGCTGCTGAAATCGTGGGTCGGCAGCCAGGGCAGCAGGATGGGGAAGAGCGCGGCGCCGGCCAGGGTGGTCATAACAGCGGCCAGAGCGGCCAGCGGGCCGAGGATGAAATAAAGGAGCAGCGCTGCAATCAGAGTCGGGATCAGGGTGTAGACAAGTTCTACCGGAATCAGGACCAGACGGTCGCGCAGGGGGAATTCTACCCGTCGCATTTCGGGGGTGGCCTGATGCGTTTTCAGATAAGCCGGTAGATCGTCGGCGCGGATGGGGCCGTATTCTATTTTGAAATGAGTGCGTTTTTTCACTTCATGGGCGGCGACGCCCGGAGCGCCCAGCTGCGGCAGAATCAGCTTGCGATGAGAGACTACCTGAGCGAGTCCGGTGGATTCGATCCGGTGGATCAATTCTTCGGTGCCGAAGGTGCCTTTGCCGGCGGCGCACCAGACATTGACGCCGTGGGTATCCAGGACCAGAATGTAAGCGTCGGTGTTGGGCAGGGCGGAACGCAGCGCATCGAAGCTGAGCGTGTAGTTGGCGGTGACCAGGACCGGCGATTCGGCGGTGGGATGGCCTAATGCATAGAGTCCGGGCGTCACACGATGGTTTTCCCGTCGATATCCCCATCGGGCTAAAAAGTGATCCCAATGATGGACCGGTTCCAGTCGACTTGTTGTGGGTAAAATGGAGAGCGAATTTTCCATCGAGCAATCTCCTTTAGAAAATGGCCGCGACTTTTTCGCGGAACCAGGTGATGTTGTCCATATTCAGACAATAACAGCGAGCCGGTCCTTCAACCGTGCCGCTGATCCAGCCGCTGTCGCGCAGGACTTTGAGATGCTGAGAGACGGTGGCCTGGGCGATGGGTAGATAATCCACGAGGTCGCCGGTGATGCAGCCGGGGTGGGTGACCAGGAACTTGAGGATTTCAAAACGAATGGGATTGCCGAGTGCTTTGAACATGGAGACCAGACGTTCCTGGTCGGGACTTGAGAGATCCAGCGAACAGCATCCTTCCGGAATGATGCCGCAGCAGGAATTGTTAGCCATGTCGTCTCCTTTTATCGTATTTATACGATAGATTATAGCATAGGAAACCCTGCCGTCAACCTGTAACTCGCATTGTCTTTCATTGAAATCGCGTTAAAATAAAAGCACACATCTTTTCCCCGCTTTTTCCCTTTTCACAAGAGGAGGGCCGCATGTTTATTAAAAGAGCCGAAGTAAGTTCTGGAAAGCGCAATTTGCATGATTCAGCCTTTCATCAACGGCCGAAACCTGTCGTTACGCCGGCCGTAACGGAAGGCGTCGTGGCGGAAGATCAGGTCGATCCGATGGCGGTACAGCGTTCTATGGAAGCACCGTCAGCTATTACGCCTCAGGTCATCAACCCGCTTTTGCATCTGCACGGCAATCGCGTTATCACGCGCATGCTTGAACGGAAGCAGGAGGCCGAAGAAGAGCTGTTGGAAGCCGGCGCGCCGGAAACTCCGCCGGTCAGTAAGGTGGATCCGGAACAACTGGCGTGGCTGGAAGAGGCCGCGCGTTCCAAACCGAAGCAGCAGAAGTAGCTGGCAGAAGTAGAAAGTAGAAAGTAGACAGTAGAAAGCGGTTGCATATTATCGCGCGTCCTGACCGGACGCGCGATAATCTAAACAAGAAACTCCAACCTGTGCGGTCCGCCCGGAAAACAAACAACAGAAAAGCCCAAAAACACTCTCCCCCCCTCCCGCGCGGCGCATCCAACCAGGAAAGAACCCTTTGCGGCGGCAATTATCCGAGGAACAGACGAAAAAATAGACAAAGAAATCCCAACTTATGCGGTCCGCCCTGAAAAACAAGCAAAAGAAACGCCTATGTTTTCGTGCGCATTCCGATGCGCACGAAAACATACACAAAAAACACACTCCCCCCTTCCCGCGCGGCGCATCCAACCAGGAAAGAACCCTTTGCGGCGGCAATTATCCGAGGAACAGACGAAAAAATAGACAAAGAAATCCCAACTTATGCGGTCCGCCCTGAAAAACAAGCAAAAGAAACGCCTATGTTTTCGTGCGCATTCTGATGCGCACGAAAACATAAACAAAGAAAACCCTCTCTTTCGACTCCGCGCGTCGCATCTTACGGAAAAAACACCCTTTGCGGGATGCAAGAAAGCCAATTTACAACGTCGCAATCTCAATATAAGGAATCCGATCGTCCAATTGACTGTGGATGGCCGCTCCATCTTCCCAGGCCGCAGTGCAGGCCCAGGTATGATAGGAAATATTGGCATATTCCCGCGCTGCTTTCAGCAGGGGATCCTTTTCCGTGAGGCCGAGGATGAGATGGGCATAGTTCCGCTCCGCAGCCAGATTGTAGGCCTGCCGTAACAGAACCCGGAAGACATCTGGATCGTTGTCGGCAACGCAAATGAAGCTGGCGTAGATCGAACGCAGCTCCTGCCCGGGGGCCGGAAGCGGTTGGGCTCCCAGAATGCGGGCCCCCAGGTTGTAGGCCGGCCTTAACCAGCGCAGATAATCGTTGTAGGAATGGATTCTCGTTTGTTTGTAGCTCTCTTGATCCCACAGCCCGAGCACCCCTACGATTTTCCCCCGCCAGTAAGCAATGATGAAGTCGTGTAGATCGAATCCTCGCGTGCATGGGCCGCAGAAGTCGGCCTCTGTATAAGCCGGGAAGAACTGTTTGGCGGCTCCGTGTTCCCTCAAGAAGGCCATGATTGCATTCAATTGCGCCGGTGAACCCCGTTGCAGGGTATAGGGGGAGGCAATCTCTTTCCTGGGACGTTGCAGGATGAGGCCGAGCGTGTGAATATGGGCAAAGGGCTGCATACGAGGGTAGTGGGCGCGCGGTTTTTTGACCAGCACCCCCAGCGCTATCCGGTTTTCATCGGAGATCGTGGTCAGGTAGGCGGAAACGATGCCGTCGTTGTGTAGTTGATGGATAAAGGACATGCCGCCGGAGACGATCCAGAGGCCGCGGTATTTGTCGATGACGCGCAGCTGGCTGAGGTAACCTATCCATTGCACATTGCCGTTGATGTAATGCGGGCGGGCGGAACGGCAGGCCATGGCGGCCAGTTCGCCGCTTTCGGCGTGGCGCGCGATGATGACCTGCCAGAAGGGCCCCATGACGCTGCATCCGAGAAAATAGTTGGGCTCACGCTCAAAGGTGGTCGTGAGACGGCCGGGCATCGGATTGCCGGCAAGCAGCCGGCGTAGATCGGCGTCGTCGGCCGGTGTTGCTAATGAATAGATGAAATCATTGGCCATTTGGGCTTCCTTCTGGGAAATTCCCTTGAGAGTTTTTGATTTATTGGCGCCCCGGCGGCAGGATTCCGGGAACCATGGTCGCCAAATAGAACTGTCGGCAGTGTTTTTTTCCTGCTTTGCATCCCTTGCCTCCATATCAGGCAACGTAAGGCACTGCGCCTGCACGACCCGGCCTTGTACCGTCCCGCATGGGGCATTTTCTTTGTAAGAAACGACGCGCGGGCTGGGGGGAGAGAGTTTTTTGTTTATTTTTTCGCGCGCCGTCTGCGGCGCGCGAAAAAATGGGCTTTTTCTTCTCCTATTTTCCGGGTGATTGCGGTTGCGAACGCTTAAGTTGCCTGATATCCTCCCTGCCCTCCTTTCCCTCGCAGGAAAGGGGGGATGATTAAGCATTTTTGGCGCGCGGTCGGAGACCGCGCGCCAAAAATGCAGTTTTATACCCCCCTTCTCTCCCGCTTGCGGGAGAGAAGGGGGGCAGGGGGGATATGAGGGGGAGGAAAAAGCATTTTTGTGCGCCCTTTTGTAAGAAAAATTTGTTAACGGTTAACTGTGGGCCTATCGTCCTTTTACCGCCGGATGTGCGTAAACGGAAAAGGAAACGGTTATTCCAGACCGAAGTGCATGCCGTGCTTTTTAAAGGTTTCCTGACGGAAAAGGCGGCTGTACATGAGATAAAGTCCCAGCCGATAGAGCGATTGGGCATTGGTTTTGAAGTCCAGGGCGCGGCGAGCGATGGAAAGCGGACTGTTAAAGACCTTTCGGCAATGCATTCCGGCCTCTGTGAGTTCATCCGGCGTCATATGGCGAGGCCGGAAGGCCGCATAGTTGAAACGATATTCGGGATGCAGCCACCATTTGTCGTCATAGAGCAGCCGTCCCTCCTGTGCCATGCGTGCGTAGAGCGGGGTGTTGGGATAGGGCAACAGGATGTTGTAGGCCGCGAAGGTGAAGCGATTGCGAAGGGAGAATTCCAGCGTCTGTTCGATGCTCTCTCGGGTGTCGTCGTCGTGTCCCAGGGTGAAAGCGGCCCAGGTCTGCAATCCGTGATCGCGCAATACCTCCAGTTGGGTTGCGTAGGCATTGAAAGTAAGGGCACCGTGCAGGTTGGGCGCTTTCTTCATGGCTTTCAAACTGGCCTGGGAGATGGATTCAAAGCCGATGACATTGCCCAGGCAGCCGCTTTTGACCATTAAATCCATCAGCTCGCGGTCTTCGGTCATATCGATGCTGCCCTGAGAGACCCATTGGACCTTCAACGGAATCAGGGCGCGGAAGAGTTCTTTGGCGGCGTCGTGATTGGCCAGCAGGTTGTCGTCGACGAAGAAAAGCAGCCGGCGTTCCTGGGATTCGATTTCGCGGATCACTTCAGCGACGGCGCGGCGGTAGTGGGTGTGGTTGAAATAGGCGCTGACGGCACAGAATTCGCAGCCGAAGCTGCAACCCCGGCTGAATTGCAAAAGGGTAACGGGCAGATAGCCCTTGTCTTTGAAGATATCCCGGCGGGTGACTTTGCCGGGGTGTGGGGAACCGGCCGGAGCGATGTAGCGGGGTTTGAGTTGACCCTGTTGAGCGTCGGCGATGAGTTGGCTCCATTGCGTTTCGGCGTCGCCTTGATAGATGGCGTCGGCGTGAAGGGCGACTTCTTCCGGGAGTAACGTGGCATGCATTCCGCCCATGACGACGGGGATGCCGCGGCGGCGGTATTCGGCGGCGATTTCGTAAGCGCGCCGGGCGGTGAAAGTCTCTACAGTGAGGGCGACCAGATCGGTGGGTTCGTCGTAGGGAATGGCTTCCATGCGATCGTCGTAGAAGGCGATTTCCACGTCGGGCGGCGTTAATGCGGCCAGCACTCCAAGTTGTAGCGGTTCCATGCGGGCCTCGTCTACGAAAAGGCTGTGTTCCAGGCGACCGATGGTGGGCTTGATGAGTGTTACTTTCACGGTGTACCTCCAGATCATCAGTATAGCGCGAATCTGGAGGCGGAGCAATCCAGGGAGGATAGATTTTTTATTTTTTACCTGCGCGGTTGTTCGAGGTGTCGGCTCTTTTGGAGTGAAAAGCGACGCGTTGGATGGGGGGAGAGAGTTATTTTTATTCATTTTTGCGGCGGCTTCAGAAAGCCGCCGCAAAAATGGGCTCTTTTCCTTTTTTTCTCAACCTGTGTGGTTAGCCCGGAAAAGCGAGAGAAAGAAAGCCCGTGTTTTTGCGCGCATTCTTATGCGCGCAAAAACACAAACAAAAAACTCTCTCTGCCTGCTTCGCACAGCGCGTCGTTTTTTACCTTGAACGTTATGTCCAGGCGATGAATCATTACGTTTCACGTTTTAGGATCTTCAGTTTTTTCTCACTAGCGGGAGGTAAAGGCGCGAGCCGCCGACGATCAATCGGAGATCGAGCGTTTGCGTAAAGCCTCCGCCGGTGGCGGTGATGGGAATGGCGTAGATCAGTCCTGTTCCGAGGGTGTTGGTGTGCTGATCGGTGACGGTTACCGTGACTATTTGGGTGCCGCTGAGGACGGCGCTTCCCGGCGTCACGGTCAGGTCGAGCGATGGACTGGCGAGGGTGAGGGTGACGGCGTGGGGAAGGTTGTCGGGGCTGAGGCTCAGCTGATAGCGGACGGTGCCGCCGGCGCTGGTTGACTGGGTGGCGGGAGCGGCGAGCAGCATGTAGCCGCCTTCGTAACGCCCGATATCATAGGCCGATCCCATGTGCCAATCGCTCACTGCGAATTTGTTTAGCAGTGTGGTCAGAGAGGCCGGCAGGACTGTGGCTCCGCGATCGATGGTTGCGGTGCTGGCGGAGGTGACGTGCCAATCGGGCCAGGAGCCGTCGAAGGTGTTGTGGTCGTCCGGGACGTAGCTCCAGAAGACGGGGGCGCCTTCAATGCCGTGATCTTCGAAGATGGTATTGGCCTGAATCTCGGCCAGGCTCTGTTGGGGCGTCCAACTGCTGGGTGAGGAGATCTGTACGACCATGGGACCGGCATGCCAGAAGCCTCCCTGATCGTAAGAGCGCCAGCCGTTGTTGGAATAGAGGTTGTGGTCGATGGTGATGTTGGAGAAGGTGGGCGTGGCGCCGGTGACCGACATGCCGAAGGCTTCGTTGTTGATGATGATGTTATTGGAGATCCGGGTGTTGAGGTTTCCGTGGGTGTCGTACTGGGGGCCGCCGACGCTGAAGCCGTAGAGTGAGTTGGCGGCGATATTGTTCCAGTAAACGATCTCACCGTCGCGCCAGACGCCGTAAAGCAGGAAGGCGGTGTAGGCATTGTTGTAGGAGACATTGCGATAGGCGTGCAATCCGCTGGCATGATCGACGAAGAGACCGTAACCGCCCATGCCGCGGATCAGGCTGCCGGTTCCGCCGGCGTAACGGTTGCGTTTGTCGGAGACATAGGACCAGCCGTAGGTATTGCGGAAGACGTTGCCGGTGATGAGGACATCCCGGAAGACATGGTTGTCGGGCGGGGAACCCCAGAATTTCAGGGCGCCGCAGTCGGTATTCTGCTGGCAGGCCTGTTCGATGAGGTTGTCTTTGATCAGGATCTCACCGGTTTTGATTTCCGAGGGGGAAAAGCCGTAAGTTTTGCTGGATTGGATGACCGAGCGGGAGAACTGGACGCCGTTGTGGGCGACATGATGGACGTGGTTGCCCTCGAAGCGCAGTTTGTTGGCGAAACCGAAGGAGAGGCCGATGGCGTTGTCGTCGTCGGTGCGGAATCCGAGATGGTGAAACTCGTTGTTGCGGAAGGTGGTATTCAAAATGCCGGGGTGGGTGAAGGAATCGGCGGCGGCGCTGTTTTCCCACCAGTCGATCAGGCGCACGCCGAGGGTATCCATGTAACCGACTTCACAATTTTCCACGGTAAAGCCGTCGATGACATTGCCGACGGGATAGCCGGCCTGCACATCCTGTTCGATGTAGAGGCCGATGTTGGCGTAACGCAGCGTGGCATTGCTGATGGTGTTATGATAGGACTTTTGATTGATCCAGTTGCCTTCATAGACGGCGCTTTCATTGATCAGTTCGAGGGTCAGACCGTCGATCGTGGTGTAGGAGCGGTTTTGCAGGTTGAATCCTTTGTCGCGGCGGGAGATTTCGATGTTTTGACCGGCCGGATTGCTGTCGGCGAGCGGCCAGAGGTAAAGTTTTTTGGTCGCGGTATCGTACCACCACTCTCCGGGATTATCCAGCAGGCGCGGTTTGTTTTCAATGTAATATTTTGCGCCCCAGCCCAGGCCCGGATTGCCGGTTCCGCCGTCGTGTTCGCAGATTTTGTTTACAGTAATGCGGCCGTTGGCGACATCATGGGCGGTGATGGTGCGGCGGTAGGTGTAATGGCCCTGGTAAGTGTCGATGGCGATCATTGTCGCGCCGGTGAGATCGCCCAATGTGGTGAGATTGCCGGCTTCAATGCCGGCCGGTTCGCTGTCGTTGGTGCGATCGGTCAGTTGCGTCATCGAGCGTTGGGCCAGATCGCAGTTGTGATCGGTGTTGGTGGCGGGATCGCAGGCCGCGGGAGCGGAACCGCCGTCGGCGGCCCACCAGTATTCGTGATATTTCCATTCTGTCGCCACCTGCCAGTCGGGTTCGCGGGCCAACGCCAGACGGGCGGTCACATCGCCGTTGCCGTTCATCTGTGTAATGAAGCGGGGGGCTTCGGAAAGATTCCAGGCGGTCAGATCGGCGACGTAGATCCGGTTAGGATCGACGCCGGCGGGCAGTCCAATGGTGTTGCCCGTCAGCGCGGTCCAGGTGAGGGACGATGAGGGCTCCGATCCGCGGATCACGGCGGTACCGGGGCCGTTATGCGCAAGGTAGCGGATGCTTTCCGTTTCGCTGCCGCTCATCGCCGGTTGGATTGTCTCCCGGTAAACTCCGGGCATGATGTGGACGGTGGTGCCGGGGCCGGCCAGATCGGCAGCTTTCTGGATGGTGCGGAAGGCGGCGCCCTGCGTCAGGCCGTTGTTGGCATCGTTGCCGTTGGCGGCATCGACCCAGAGATCGGTGATGCGCGGCACCTGGAAGGAAATCTCGTCGATGCGGATCGATCCACTGGGGTTGATGGCTGAATTGGAATTGAGTTTGCCTATTTCGATCACATCGCCGTAGCTGTCGGTGTTGGTAACGGCGGTTGAACTGCGCACCAGGGTGTCGTTAACCCACACGGCGACCCAGCCGTTGATTTTATAACCGAGCGTGATCTTCTGCCAGCCGTTGGTGATGTCGAATTCGCCGGCCTGATAGTCGTAATAGTTGCTGCTGCCGTTGGCCCAGGCGAGGTAGGCTTTGTAATTGGTCTGTCCGGGCGGTCGGCGCAGGTAAAGGGAGACGATGGGCGGCCACCAATCGGAATCAGCCTGCAAGACGCCGGCGATGCAGATCGCTTTCTCAGGCGGCCAATAGGTGGTGATGTCGGGAATGGCGACTCCGTTGGGATTCAACCAGAACGTGAGGTAGCCTTCGGTGGCTTTGGCGACGCCGGATTGGGAAATATAGGCGGTGCCGGTGTTTACGCCGACATTTAACCCGAGCGTATTGCCGCGGCCGCCCCCGGCGATGAGGCTCAGGTTGGCCGGGGTGTGGGTAGACCAGGCTGAGAGGCTGTTGCTTTCGAAGTTTTCGGAGACGATGTCCCAGGTGGGGGGAATAATGGGGGCGGCGGAGACTGGAGAAAGCGGCGGCAGCAGGGTAATGATCAATGCCAGACAGAGGATCAAAGCTGATTTTCTATTCATGGGCATATTCCTTGTTTGATGATTAAGCATTTTGGGCGTTTTTTGCGGGAAGAATTCGAACTGTGCGGTTAGCCCGGAAAGGTGAGAGAAAAAAGCCTGTGTTTTTGCGCGCATTCTTATGCGCGCAAAAACACAAACAAAAAAATTTCTCTCTGCCCATCCAGCGCGGCGTTATTTACCGGGAAAGCATCTGTTGCGGGACGCAAAAGTTATTTTTAATGGGTGCTCATAAACAACCGAACAGGCAGGAAAATTTATCCCGAGGTATCACCGCGTCAGTTTACGGATCTTTTTGTAGAGCGGCTTGAGATGGGGATACATTCCCCGGTAGACTTCCCGGTAAAGACCGTCGTAAATGGCGTGGGAGTGGGGGTTGGGTTCGAAGGTACGGCCGGTGCGGGTCATTTCACGGATCGCGGTAGCAAAGTCGGGGTGCAGTTTCAGGCCGACGGCGGCATCGATAGCCGCGCCGAGGCCCGATGCTTCGTAGAGATGCGGGCGAGAGGTGGGGAGGCCGAAGATATCGGCCGTAATCTGCATGGCGGCATCGCTTTGCGAGCCTCCGCCGGCGACGCGCAGGGCCGTGATGGGCACATGGGTCCGCTCTTCGATGCGTTCTTTGCTTTCGCGGAGCGCATAGCCCAGCCCTTCCAGGATGGCGCGGTAGATATGGGCGCGGGTATGGCTGTCGTTGAAGCCGATGATGGCGCCGCGGGCTTCCGGGCCGGGGATTTTGACCCCTGGGGACCAGTAGGGTTGCAGCATCAAGCCGTCGGAGCCGGCCGGCACCTGACGTACCAGATCATCGAAGAAGGCTTCCGGCTCGATACCCTGCTCTTCAGCGAGTTTTTGTTCACGCAGGCCGAATTCTTGCTTGAACCAGCTGACCAGCCAGTAGCCGCGGTAGATCTGGATCTCCATACTATAGGCATTGGGGACGGCGGAAGGATAGGGGGGGATGAGGGGGATCGGTTCAATGTATTTGCTGTGCGTGACGTTGATCGTTGCGGCCGTTCCGTAGGAGAGACAGCCGAGATGGGGCTCCAGACAGCCTGCGCCGATGACCTCGCAGGCTTTATCGGCGGCGGCGGCAATGATGGGGAGGCCGGCGGGCAGGCCCATTTCGGCGGCGGCCTTGGGGGTAAGCTCTCCCAGCTGACTGGCGGGGGGCGCCAGCTCGGGAAGTTTTTCGAGTTCGACGGGAACGATCTGCCATTTCCAGTCCCAGGACTTGCTCCAGCGGAGATCCTTGTAATCGAAGGGGAGGTAACCGACCTGACTGCCTACGGAATCGATGAATTTTCCCGTCATGTGGTAGAGAAGATAGCCGGAGAGGAAGAGATATTTATGAGTTTGTTGCCAGATTTCGGGTTGGTGGGTGCGCAGCCAGTTGACCTCGGCTTCGGCCTGCAGGTAGGCGCTGGTTTCCATCATCCCGGCGAGGGTAAAGAGCACGCGCCAGAAGCCTTGAATCGGGGGCAAGCCTTCCGTGCGGCGCTGGTCGGGCCAGACGATAGCGGGGCGCAGAGGGCTGCCTTCGCGGTCTACATTGATCATTGTGTTGCGCTGCGTGGTCAGAGTCAGGCCGGCGATGCGGTCGCGGATTTCAGGCGTAAGATTGAGCTGCCGGCAGGCCTGACAGAGCGATTCCCAGTAATAGCCGGGGCGCTGTTCCGACCAACCGGGCTGGGGAGAATCATGGCTTTTGAGCGCCACTCTGCTTTTCAACAGCAGATTGCCCCGGAGATCGAAGATCAATGCACGGACAGACTGTGTGCCGTTATCGATGGCAAGGATCAGGTCTTTATTCATTGTTTCGTCCATTGGTGTGGAATGGTCCTTCTCGGCCCTATTGTAGGGCTTTTTCGAGAAAAGAGTAGAATGGAAGGGGAAGTAGACAGTAGAAAGGAGAAAGTAGACAGTAGACAGTAGACAGCGGATTTCCAGCCCCATTGAGCCGGCAAAGCAGGAGAAAAGCCTATGTTTTCGTGTGCCTTCTTAGGCGCGCGAAAACATAAACAAAAAACTTCTTTCTTCAATCCTGCGCGGTGCTTCTTACGGGGAAAATGGTCGGTGCGGGACGTAAAAAGACGACCGGGCAACGGCGAAGGATGACTGGATGACAGCGAACGGTGACCGGGCAACGGCAAAGGATGACTGGATGACAGCGAACGGTGACTGGAAAGCGGCAAAGGATGACTGGATGACAGCGAACGGTGACCGGGCAACGGCAAAGGATGACTGGA
>CAZCTC010000048.1:16973-58778 GCA_964501335.1 uncultured Anaerolineales bacterium
TGACAGCGAACGGTGACCGGACAACGGCAAAGGATGACTGGAAAACAGCGAATGGTCTGTTTGTCGTGCGGTAGGATGATTTCTGCGCAACGAGGGGTAGCATCCTGACGGTGAATGGTGAGTGGGAAGCGACGAATGGTGACTGGATAACGGCGAATGGTGAGTGGGAAGCGTTAAATGGTTACTTATCTGTGCGATATGATTATTTCGTTGCAGTGAATGACAACATTAACGCAAACAAAAAAGATCCTGAGCTGTACGGTTTACCTGGAAAAGCAGGAGAAAAAGCTGGTATTTTTCGCGCGCATTCTGATGCGCGCGAAAAATACAAATAAAAAATTCTCTCTGCCTGCTTCGCACCGCGCGTCGCTTTTTACCTGTAAAGTGCCTGTTGCGGGATGCAAAAGCGGGTTGTAAATTTATGCTAATAAACAACCACCCAGGTGGATCAAAAGCTCTGAAGGAGAACTCATGATCGAATTGATGCCGAGTGAATGCAGGCGGGTCTTGCCGTTGTTGAAAGGAATCCGGCAGGCGGTTCTGCCCTGGGCCATCTGTGAAGGCGTGAACCCGGGCCGGGTCTTTGTCGACCGGCGCGATGAGCCGCAACTGGCGCTGATCTGGTCGCCGGTGGGCTATTATTTCCTGGCGGGGGCCGTAAAGGAATTGGATGCTGTTCGGCAGGTGTTGACGGAGACCTTTATTCCGGCTTCCCAGGCGGATGGGGAAAGTGGATTTATTTTGATCCCTGGTGAAGCGGCATGGAAAGCGCATCTGGCGGAGATTTTGCCGGGGCGGAATGTGATCGAGATCTATCGCCGTCCCTTTGTGCTGGAGCGGGAGCGATTTGCGGCTGTGGGCGATCGGTGTAAGGCGGTTCCGCCGGGATTTCGATTGGTTCCGCTTACCCGAGAGTTGGCGGAGCGGGTGGATGTCCTGCGGGTGAGCTGGGCCTCGTTGGAGGACTTCCATTTGATGGGAATGGGGTTTGCTTTGCTGGATGGGGACAGGATGGCCAGTGTTTGTTTGAGCCTTTTTGCAAGCCACAATGCCGTGGAAATCGATATGCATACGGATGAAGCTTACCGGCGGCGGGGATTTGCTTTGTTGACGGCGGCGGCGTTGATTGAGGAATGTCTGCGGCGGGGATTGTCGCCGAACTGGGAATGTTTTTGGGAAAATGAGCCGTCTGTTGCGCTGGCGGAACGGCTGGGGTTCCGGGCTTTGCCGGATTACCCGGTCTATTATTGGGAGGAGTGATGGAAAACGATGAATACCCTTATCGGGTACGGAGAGACGGCTATGAAGTTTTGATCTATGAAAGTCGTCAGCTGGTGAATTCGGATAATATTAATCTGGATGTGGAACTTGTGTTTGATTCGGGAAGGCGATATTCGGCCACTTTTTTTACTTTGAAGAATATCGCGAGCATTTTTGCGAAGAATAAAGTTACCGGCGAATGTGGGGGCGGCCTTTATTTTCAATGTCCCGATATGGTTATTGTGGAAACGATGAGCGAAGAGATCATCTTAAAAACTATTGAAATTTCAATAGCGGAAGATCGGATGGAGTTTGAGTTTAAGAGATTAAGTGATATCGATGAGATGGAATTTGGGGATGATTGATGGGGAAAGTGAATTTAATGGTTGAAGTGGACTAAAAGACTGTCGTCTTGTATAAATGATTGTCTCCTTAGGTATTACTAATTATCTACAAAAGGGATCGAAAAACGGTTGGCTTTCCCTGGGGCTTCGCCCCAGGCTGTCTTAAGGTCGCCCCTTCGGGGCTGAGAATACTTGACAAGGAGTTTTCTTAAGCCCTGAAGGGGCGTTTTAAGTAAGCTCAGGGTTTATGATCTTTTAGAATTAAATCCGGTAACGGGAAAAGTCTGGGTGAAGGGGCAAATTACCCTACGCCCGGGGTTGATGGCCTTTTAAAATTAAATCCGGTAATAGAAAGGATGAGCCTTGATGGTCGATAATGAGTTCCCGTACAGAATACGGAGAGACGAGTATGAGGTTTTGATCTATGAGAAACGCCATTTGGTGAATTCAGATGATACCAATCTGGATGTAGAGCTGATTTTTGATTCGGGGGAGCGGTATGTAGCCGCGCTTTTTACTTTAAAGAATATCCAATCTTTTTTTGAGGAGAATAAAGCAACGGAAAAGGGCGGCGGAGGTTTTTATTTTCAGTGTCCTTATATGATCATTGTGGAGACCATGAACGAAGAGGCCATTCTGAAGGTTATCGAGGCTCTTCTTGCTGCCGGGCGGCTGGATTCTGCGTTTAAAAAAGTGGGCAACGTGGTAACGGATTTAGTTGCCGAAAGGAAACGGACCTTTTATAGGGTTATAGAAGAGAGTATTGGGGAGTGTGTCGATGAGGTCATGAACAATATTGATGAGAATGGGAAAAACGGTTTATCCTTACTGGCCCTTGAGGATCTGGAAGTTTTAAAAAGCCTGAAGTTGACCTTGAAACAGCGTCAGGTTCTAAGAAAAGCGCTCTTAGATATGGGCAGAAGTCTAACTTTTAGTTTGTTTTGTATGATTGATGGGGTAACCTGTTCCGATCAAGGGGATTTGCCCGATTTATCGTTGATCGATCGAGAAACGGGGCTTGATTTTTCAGAGCAATTTTTGCACGACGAATATTGGGATATGGTTTCGGATTTAGATAATTAGATTAACAGAGCTTGTGCGCCGCCTTTGAAAAGGGCGGCGCACGAAATGTGTAACTTGTTAAGGCGAAATTTTTTTGGGGGGTGCAGCGCACCCAAAATGTCTTTCTATTTCTTCTTTCGCAGCAAGAAATAGCCGGCGAGCAGCGCTGTGGCGGCGCCGAGCAGGCCCATGGTGACGGCGGTGCCTTTGACGACGGTACGGCGGTGGGCTTCGGCGCGGAGTGCCCGTTCTTTGCGGGCGACGGCAATGAGTTTTTGGGTGTCGGGGATCTCACAATCTTCAGGCAGGCTGTAAGCAGCACACCAGAGCGCATGGTAAGCGCGTTCTTCCTCTTTCCAACGGGTATCATCCCAGCCGAGTTCGGTCTGGCAGACCGCACGAATGCGCGCCATCTGCTCCATTCCGCCCTGGGGCAGCATCAATCCCAATCGGACGCGGCGCAGCAAGAGGTCGTCGAGATGAACGATGGCTTCGCTGCGGGCCGCCCAGCGCAGTTCGGCCCAGAGGGCGTTGGTGCCGGGGATGATTTCCAGTTCGCCGGGTTGAGCGGCCTTGATGAGAGCCGGGGTGTCGGCGCCGTAGCGTCCCAGCAGGCGGCGACGCATGGATTCGTCGAGTTGTTCGGCGCCGGGAAGATTGACGGAGACGGAATCGAGGACGGGGGTGTTGCTGTCGGGCTGGGGCATCTGCGGAAGCCGGGCATGGACCGCTTTCAGGGCATCCAGGGCGATCAACCGGAAGGTGGTGAGTTTGCCGCCGGTGACGGTGAGCAGGCCTCGCTCATTCCAGACGACGTGATCACGGGATTCCTGAGAGGGGTCCGATTTGCCGGTCCCGATGACGGGGCGGACGCCGGCAAAGGTGGCGATGACATCGTTCAGGGTAAGATTGAGCGAGGGGAACTGGGCATTGACGCCGGCCATGAGGTAGGCGATTTCGTCGGCGGCGATGGCGGGTTCTTCGTCCAACGGCTGGTTGTGGTCGAGATCGGTCGTGCCGGCCAGCGTGACGCCTTCCCAGGGGAAGATGAAGACCGGGCGGCGGTCGATGGGATGGAGGAAGCTGACGGCCTGGGCGACGGGGAAGCGCCAGGCAGGGAAGAGCAGGTGACTGCCGCGCAGGGGGCGGATGCGTGCCGGAGCGCCGACTGCAATGCGCAGGCGGTCGGCCCAGGCGCCCGTGGCGTTGATGACGACGGCGGCGTGGACATCGGCCTGGCGATCTGCGGCGCAATCGCGCAGGCGGATGCCGTTGACCTGATCGGCTTCGTTGTAAAGCAATCCCTCAGCGCAGGCGTAATTCAACGCGGTACCGCCCTGAGCGACGGCTTCCTGGATGATGCGCAGGACCAGGCGGGCGTCGTCGGTCTGGGCATCGCCGTAGCGGAAGCCTCCGCCCAGCCCTTCCTGAGCGATGTGGGGGGCGAGCATCTGGAAATCCTGGGCGCTGAAGTATTGGTGGGACCATTGCAGGGCCAGGAGGTCGTAGACCGAGAGTCCGGCGCCGTAGGTGAAGCGGCCGGGGTTATCGCCTTTGTAGGTGGCGAGCAGAAAGCCGAGCGGATCGATCAGGCCGGGGCCTTCTTCGAGCAAACGTTCGCGCTCCTGGACCGAGGCGAGGGTCAGCAGGACGTTGCCGTCTTTGAGATAGCGCAGTCCGCCGTGGACCATTTTGGAGGAGCGGCTGGAGGTGCCCCAGCTGAAGTCTTTTTGTTCGACAAGGAGGGTTTTGAGCCCCAGGCGGGTGGCTTCGCGCAGAATGCCGGCGCCGGTGATGCCGCCGCCGACGACGATAATGTCCCACGGTTGATCCAGTCGATTCCAGATTTCATTGCGCCAGTTTTTGGGCCACATCTTATACCTCTGTGAATGTTGGTTTTACTTTTCTAAGAGTTTCCCCGGGTTCATCATCCCCTGGGGATCGAACCAGCGGGAGAGATCGTTGAGCAGATTGATGCCCAGCAGCCCTTTTTCGGCGGGCAGGTAAGGGATGTGATCGGTGCCGATGCCGTGTTGATGGCTGATCGTGCCGCCGTGGGCGACGATGGTCTCGCTGGCGGTTTGTTTGAGCAATTTCCAGCGGCGCAGCGTCTCTTCGGGATCGTCGCAGAGGCGGAAGAGATAGGTGGTGTAGATACTGCTGCCGTAGGGATAGAGATGGGAGAGGTGGGTGAAGACATGGACCCATTCTTCGTATTCTTCCAGGCCCCGACGCAGGTTTTGGTCGATTGCGGCGACCAGATTGGGAATGTTGGTCCAATCGATGGCGGTTTCCAGCGTATCGATGCCGTACCCGGCCTCCCAGAGGGTATTGCGCAGGTAAGGGGAACGGAAGCGGTTCTTGTGCCATTCTTTGCCGAAGATCTGTCCGACGTGGATTCCGGAGTGGCTTTGAGCAATGGCCAGCGCTTCTTTACGGGCGGCGTTGACCATGGCACTGCGCCCACTGAAACCAAGGATCAACATGCATTTATCGTCGGCCTGTCCTCCCATTTCAAGCAGCAGTTCCAGGCCGCCGATGAGAATTTCATGGCCGGCCATGGCCAGAGTGGTTTCAGTTTCCACTGCCGTGCTGAGCCGCAGCATGGAGAGCGGGAGTTTGGCCTGGATGATTTCGCGTGCGGCGGCTCGTCCGGTCTCAAAGTCCGGGAAGAAGACGCCCTGGAACTCTTCGCGCTCGGGAAGGTGCGAGGCGCGAACGGTAGCTTCGGTGAGAATGCCGAAACGGCCTTCGGAGCCGAGCATCATCTCGCGCAGATCGGGTCCGGCAGCGGAGGCGGGGAAGCGGGAGGGGAGGGTGAGGGCGCCGACCGGAGTTTCCATGCGACCGCCGGCGAAGAGTTTTTCGATACGGCCGTAGCCCAGCGATTGTTGCCCGCTGGAACGGCTGGCGATCCAGCCGCCGAGGGTGGAATATTCAAAGGATTGGGGGAAATGGCCGAGCGTGCAGCCGCGGGCGCGGAGTTGGGCTTCCAGGTCGGGGCCGTTGATCCCGGCGCCGAAGGTGGCGAGCAGGCTGGTTTCGTCGAAGTTGAGCAGCCGGTTCATGCGGCTCATGTCGATGGTGAGGACGGGGCTGTCGCCGGGTAGCGGGTTGATATGGCCGACGACGCTGGTGCCGCCGCCGTAGGGGATGACCTTCACGCCGGCGGATTGGGCGTAGAGCAGGAGCATTTGCACTTCGGCGGAGGTGGCGGGATAGGCGACGCCGTCGGGGAAGCAGTCAATGCGGCCGCTGCGCATGGCGAGCCAGTCGGGAAAGCTCTGTCCGCGGGCATGGCGGACACGCTCTTCGGCGTCGGTCTTTATCAGGGGATGCGCCGGCAGGCGGGAGGGCGGGACGGCGGCGCATACTTCTTCGAGGGAAGCATCTGTGGGTGGTTTGGCGGGCCCGATCCATTTTTCGATGGCTTTACGGGCAGATTCCGGCAATGGATAAACGACGGTGTCGTCACCCCAACCATTCCAACGGCGCATGGGAACCTCCTTCTGAAACGTGAAAATTATTTCGTGGTTAACCCTGAGAGTTGAGAAAAGAAGCGATATTTTCGCACTGTCAGTGCGAAAATATCAACAAAGAACTTATTTCACGCCTGTCGCCAGAGATCGACGCTGCGAGTGAGCGCTTCGCGGGTGATTTGTTCGGCGAGGTCCGCATCACCGGCGAGGGCGGCGGCGTAGAGGGCCGCGTAGAAGGCCCGGGAAGCGGCCCGGGCGGCGGGATTGGCGAAGTAGCGCCGGCCCATGATTTGATAGAAGCCGACAAAGCCGTTGAGGATGAGCGTATAGATGGGATTGCCGGAGGCAACGGTAAGAGTGTGCTGCAATTTCCAATCGAAGGCGGCAAAATCCTCAGGGGATTCGGCTAAATCGGCACCGGCGGCGAGCAGCTCGACGATGACGGCGGCGTTGCGTTCCACCGCGGTGCGTGCATAGGCCGGACCCATGGATTGACGCACTTCCAGGAGGCGCGGGACGAATTCTTCGGGGAGCGGGTGGCCGTTACGGACCAGCGCACTCAAGACATTCAGGCCACCCTGGGTCCAGATGTCGTTAACCAACGTGGGGCGGCCCTGTTGAATCGTAATCCAGCCGTCGCGTTCCAGCCGCTGGAGGGCTTCGCGCAGGGTGGGGCGGGTTACGCCGAGTTTAACGGCCAGTTCTCGCTCTGCGGGCAGGGTCGAGCCGGCTGGGTAGAGGCCTTCCAGGATGGCGGTCACCAGTTTTTGCTCGGCGTGCAGCGCTGGACGGAGAGGTGCATTGGAATCGGGCATTGTGAACTCCTTAACTGGTAAGTGGTCAGACCAGTTGAAGAGATTGTAACACCGTTTTGTAAGAGGGCAAATGGATTAATTTATCTTTTCGCGCGCCGAAGGCGCGTGAAAAAATGGGTTGGGATTTTTTAAATGACATTTGTGAAATTTGAAGATAATATGGATTTGTTATCATAAAAAAACAGGGGGATTGTTTATTATGAATTTACACATTTCAGAGGCATGGCAGGTTACTTATCCTGGTGCAGTTGTGGGAATTATGACGATGGAGAAGGTATCCAATCCGGAGCAGCATGCGGGATTGGAAGAGCGCAAGGCAGCATTGGAGACGGCGCTGCGGGCGCAGTTTCAGAGGGCGGATGCGGCGCTGCTGGATGCGCTGCCTTCTATCAAGCCGTACGCGGATTATTACGGTCGCTTTAAGAAGAGCTATCATGTGCGGATGCAGCTGGAATCGGTGGCGCTGAAGGGAAAGTCGTTGCCGCGGGTGGCGGCGCTGGTCGAAGCGATGTTTATGGCCGAGTTGCAGGATCAATTATTGACGGCGGGGCACGATCTGGATGCGCTGGCGGGCGAGGTGCGGTTGGAGATCTCCCGCGGGGATGAGCGCTATGTGATGCTCAACGGGAAGGAACAGATGCTCAAGCCGGGGGATATGGCGATGGCAGACGAGCAGGGGATTATCTCCTGTATTATCTATGGGCCGGACCAGCGGACGCGGATCACGCCGGCGACGGGGCGGGCGTTGTTCGTGGTTTACGGGCCGCCGGGGATCACGGCCGAGATGGTGACGCAGCATTTGGAACATATCCGGGATTACGTTCAACTGGTCACGCCGGAAGCTGAAGTGACGACACTTCAGGTCTATCAGGGATAGGATTTATCTATGGAATTCACAACGCCTCATTTATGCATCCGTCGTTTTCGGCCTGATGATTGGAAAGCGGTGCATGCCTATGCCTCCGATCCTCTGGTGATGGCTTATATGATGGAAAGGCCTTTCAGTGAAGATCAGGCGCGGGACTTTGTTCAGCGTCATAGCCAGGAAGATGCGGCGGTATGGGCTGTGGCGTTGTCTGATTGTGATTTTGTGATTGGAGAAATCGTTTTCCATCCGTGGGTGATGCCCCGGACTTATGAAATCGGCTGGGTATTTCATCCGGCTTATCAGGGAATGGGGTATGCCACAGAAGCGGCCCATGAATTGTTGCGTTACGGGTTTGAAACTTTGCAATTACATCGGATCATTGCGACCTGCCAGCCGGAGAATATCGCTTCGTGGCGGGTGATGGAGAAGCTGGGGATGCGTCGAGAAGGTTTTTTTCAGAAATGTATTCCCCGGGAAGGGAATATCTGGTGGGATGAATATTTTTATGCCCTTCTGGAAGAGGAATGGGCCGGATAATTTTTAGTAGACAGTAGACGGTAGACAGTAGACAGCGGATTTGCCGAAAATATGGGTTTTTTCCCAGAATAATCGCGCAGGGTAGGACCACAGTTAAGCGTGGACGAAATTTTCTCGCAAAAAGCGTGCCAAAAATGTTTATTTCTTCTCCTCATATCCTCCTTTTCCCTCAGGGGAAGGGGGCTGGGGGCATATCAGGCAACTTAAGCCATTTGCAACCGCAATCACCCGGAAAAGAGGGGAAGAAAAAGCCCATTTTTTCGCGCGCCGTCTGCGGCGCGCGAAAAAATAAACAAAAAAACTCTCTCCCTCCCATCCTGCGCGGCGTACCTTCCGGGGAAAGGGCTATTTGCGGGATGCTACAAGGCTGGGGGCTACCGATGCATCGCCTTAAGTTGCCTAATATGGGGGGCAGGGGGATAGCGGGGATTAACTGGATTTATCGAGGTAGCAACCTGAGTTAAATTACGTAACTGTAATTGAATCTCTTATTGTCCATTCGCGTAAATGCGATGGGAAATTCCGAATTAATCGGAAAATGCCCATAAATGGCGCCGTTTTCCTGGGGCTTCGCCCCAGGCTGCCCTAAGGTCGCCCCTTTGGGGCTGAGAATGCTGGACAGGGAGCCTTCTTAAGCCTTGAAGGGGCGTACTAAGGAAGCCTGGGGGGCCAGGACCCCAGGAAGGTTAAACCCGTTTTGGGGACCCATTTGGGAGATTGTGGATAATTCCTGATTTGATTAACCATTTACGCGAATGGACAGCTTTTAGAGGGGGGAAATATGGAAATCACCTCAGAACTTAAAGGATTGATTCAGCGTTTCTGGAATTCGCAAAACACGGATTCTTTTATCCCGGAACATCAAGTGGAACATCAACGCCGCATTTCTGCCGCCGGAAATCTATTGCAACCGGAACGCATTCCCTATTTGACTCATGAAGAGATCGCTGAATTCTTGCAGGATACCGATGCCTGGTTTGGGTTGCGATGGAATAAACCGGAGTTTTGGCTTTATGTATTTGGGGTGGCCGATGCAAAGCTGCCGGCGCTTCGCCAATCTCTGGCGGAGCTGGTCCAACGGGCGGAATCAGGGTTGACGGCAGAGGATATCGATACCTTGATAAAGGCTTTGCCTGGAATTGGACCTTCTTATTTTTCTGAGATTCTGGCGCTGCGTTTTCCGGATCGCTACTGGATGTGGAATAAGCAGGTACAGAGTTTTCTGGAATCACAACAGGTGAATGTAAAGGATGATTTGCCCAGGGGGAAGAAATCTCATCAGGGCGAAGAATATCTGGCCGCCGGACGGCACTTGAATCAATTGCGGGAGGCCTTGCAAGGAGGGGATGGGCAATTCCCAGTGGATTATATGGGGATGGACCTGTTCATCTATTGGGTCAATCAGCAAAAAAAGGCACCTAAAACTGTTGTAGAGGAAGTCAAAAGTCTGGCGGAGCCTTTCTCGTATATTTTTGCCGATCGTGAAGAAGCCGAGTGGGCTTTTGATTTTCTAAAAGACGCTTTGGATCGTTTGGGAATCGCTGATTCCGAAGATAAACACTTTTCATTGACCGTGGTGCGTGAAGAGAGGATCTTGCGTCTGAATTACGCCTCATGGGCCGTCTTACAATTTTATGGAGTCCGAGGAAGGCTGGATCGGGTTGGAATTGCTCTCTTTGAAGACTCGGTTGACCTGGATGCCGATATCAATCATTGGGAACGCTTTATGGATGAAAATGGGCGATCGATTCGAGTGTATGAATTGCCGGCAGGCATGGCCCGGAATTTATCGATGGATTTGCGAAGAGCCTATGAAGATACCTTCGATTACATCGCACGACGGTTTTCGCATTGGAAGGCCAGTCCATTCCATCGCTTTCATCAACCTGAAATTGCCGAGGCGGTATTTAATCGAGATAATCGGGCCGCACTTTTTTCCAGGGGCTTGCGGCCATTAAAAATGAAGTTCCAGTATCCTGATACAGATCCGGAAATATTGTTAGCCGCGGAAAAAGGGGATGACTTTTCAGGGAAATTGGTTGCGATTCAGGAGCTTTATCCAGTCGAACAAATGGCAGCCGAGACCGGCTTTAAAGAAAGCATCTTAAACAGCTGGCTGCGGGCCATTGAACGTAAGGGGCAGGCCATTCTTTACGGGCCACCGGGGACCGGAAAAACCTATTTGGCCGAGCGATTGGCAAAAAATATCATCGGCGGCGAGTATGGATTCTTTGATCTGGTGCAATTTCATCCTGCCTATGCCTATGAGGATTTTGTTTCGGGCTTACGCCCGCGGAAAATTGAAACGGGCGGCTTGGATTATCCCCAGGTTCCGGGGCGCTTTCTGGAATTCTGCGAGGAGGCTCAAAAATGCCAGGGGCGTTGTGTACTTATTATCGATGAAATCAATCGGGCCAACCTTGCGCGCGTTTTTGGTGAGTTGATGTATTTGTTGGAATATCGGGACCGCGAAATATTTCTGGCCGGCGGTCAGAAATTTTCCATCCCTCCCAATGTACGGATTATCGGCACGATGAACACCGCGGATCGCTCGATTGCATTGGTAGACCATGCCTTGCGCCGCAGGTTTGCCTTTTTGGCCCTGTATCCTGATTATGATGTTCTGAGTCACTACCATCAAGGGACCGGTTTTGCGGTTAAATCCCTGATCGATGTATTAAAAGAACTCAATCAACAAATCGGAGATTTTCATTATCAGGTCGGCATCACCTTCTTTTTGCGTGAACGGCTCGCTGAGCAACTGCCGGATATTTGGAAAATGGAGCTGGAACCTTATCTGGAAGAATATTTCTTCGATCAACCCTCCAGCATGGATAAATTCCGATGGGAAAAACTGGCCTCCCGAATTCTGCCATGAATGGCGAGAAGCGTGAACTCATTGTTCTGAAGGAGTATCAACGTGAAACATTGTCCCGTGCGAGGCTTTCTGATGCGGAAGGGCAATTGCTCTGGCAACGTTATGGGCGGTACATCCATGTGGATTTTCCTTCTTTCAAAACCGGGGAGGCATGGGAATTAACTTCGCTGGGGTGGGTGGGTTATATCTCCTTGACCGGCAATCTTGTCGTGGAGCTGAAACCCAAGGTGGCTTTGGGCAATTTGTTTGGGATGCTGGAGTATGCCTATCAGTTGAAGAGCTTTGAATTCCTGTCGAGGTTGGTTCAAACCGAAAAGCTCTCCGATTTTTATGAGAATCTGGCCGATATTTTAGCGAAACGTATTTTGGAACGAGCCCGCAAGGGTTTTTATCGCGCTTATCAGGAATGCAGCGATACTTTACCTTATCTTACGGGCCGTTTGAATACACGGAAATTATTGCGTCCCTGGGAAACCAGACTGGATTGTGAGTATCAGGAACATAGTGCCGATGTGGAGGAAAATCGGTTGCTGTTGTGGACGCTGTATTGCATCTTGCGCAGCGGGTTGTGTGACCGTACCCTGCCTACTTTACGACGAACTTACCACACGCTGGCCAATTTCGCTACCCTGGCGCCGTTTACCTCTCAGGATTGTGTGGGACGGCTTTATAACCGGCTGAATGACGATTATCGGTCGCTTCATGCCCTTTGTCGTTTCTTCCTGGAACACAGTGGTCCCGGTCATCAAACCGGCGATCATACTTTTCTGCCTTTTTTGATCGATATGGCGCGTCTGTACGAATTATTCGTGGCGGAATGGCTCAAACGACATCTTCCGGAAGAGGTTCAAATGCGGGCTCAGGATCGGATCGTTCTGGGAGCCGAACAATGTTTGCATTTCAATATCGATCTGACTCTGTATGATGTCGTTACCGGTGCCGCAGTGTGTGTATTGGATACCAAATATAAGGCGCCCGATCACCCTTCACGCGAGGATATTAATCAAATTGTGACCTATGCGACACTGCAACACTGTTCGCAAGCTGTATTGGTCTATCCGATGTCGGTACCTCTTGATGTACGAGTGGGGGAGATCCATGTGTGCAGTCTTACTTTCTCTCTCAAGGAAAATTTAGAAGCAGCGGGAGAGGAATTTTTGAAACAACTTCTGGCCTTGAAGCTGAGGTCGGAATAAAGTGGAAAACGGGTGTTAACTGCTCGGAGTTTCGCGCGCCCTTATGGTCTTAAAAAATAATCCGGTAATGCCCTTGTTTCCCGAATGTGGCAAAGTCCGCCTCGCCCGGGGCTGAAGCCCCGGGCTATCTAAAAGAAAGCCCCTTCGGGGCTGAGAATATTGGCGGTGAAATCTTCTTAAGCCCTGAAAGGGCGTTTTAAGTAAGCCCGGGGTCCGCAGGCCCCGAGCGGCCAGGATTTTTTCTATTGCCGAATTAATTTTTAAAAGACCATCAGGGGCGCGCGATACTTTAGTCGAGTTTTATTCAGTGAGAGGCTGGCAAACGGGGCAGATGAAGCTGCTGGTGCTGCCGGTTTTGATCTTTTCGATTGTTGCGCCGCAGGTGGGACAGGGTTGCCCTTCGCGGTAGCCGATGATGATATCCTCTGCTAAGAATCCTCCCTTTCGACCGTGCAGGTCCACTTCGTAGAAGGCTCCTCCTTTATCCAGGCTGGGTTGCAAGCCGTCATGGATGGCTTGGGCCAGCTTTTCAAAGTCTGCGGTGGTGAGGGTATCCACTTTGCGCTGGGGATGCAGCTGTGCGAGGAAGAGAATGTCGTGAATGTAGGCGTTGCCGATCCCTGCGACAACCGATTGATCGAGCAGCAGGGCTTTGATACGGCCCCGGCGTGTTTGAAGGCGGGTTTGCAGCTCGGTGGGAGTGAGATCGAGGACGTTGGGGCCGAGTTTCGCCGTCATTTCATGGCTTTGCAGGGCGTCGAGGGCGGCGTAGTGAGCATAACCGAACCACCAGAAGTTGACGGCAAGGCAGCTGTGGTCGGTGAAGTCGATGATCAGGCGATATTTGGTGGGGAGGGTCTCGCGAGTGACCAGCAGCACCTCTCCTCCCATGCCCAGGCTGAGCAAAAACCAGCCCTGTGTGGTTTCAGTCATGATCCATTTGCCGCGATGGGTGACGGATTGGATGGTGGCTCCGCTCAGCGCGGCGGCAAAGTCTTCGGGAGGCAGGTTGAGGCATTTGGGTTGAAGCGCATCGACGCCGGCGATGGTTTTACCGACGAGTTCGGTTTGCATCTGGCGGGTGCGGTGGGCGATTTCGGGTAATTCCGGCATGATAACCTCTCTGGCGATAGAATTTAGCTTTAATGATAGAACAAAGGTGCTAATCTGGCAAGCCCGGAATTCTGAGGGAAGGTAAATTGGATAGGGCCCGGGCTTTTTTGCGCCCCGCATTGGGCATTTTTCCCGTAAGGTACGCCGCGCGGGATGGGGGGAGAGGTTTTTTATTCATTTTTTCGCGCGCCGTCTGCGGCGCGCGAAAAAATGGGTTTTTTCTTTTTGTTTTTCTGGAGAATCGGGGCATTTTGACCTGTACGGTTGTTCATTAACATGGATCAAAAACGTTTTTTGTGTCCCGCAACAGGTATTTTGCCGGTAAAAAGCGACGCGCTGGGCGGGCAGAGAGAGTTATTTTTATTCATATTTTCGACGGCTTCAGAAAGCCGCCGAAAATATGGGCTTTTTTCTCAGACTAACCGCACAGGTCGGGGCATTTTTCTTATGGGAAGCGACGCACGGAAGAGTGGGGAGAGGGTTTTTTTGTCCGCGTTCTCCCTCTTGACTTTGTCGGAGTTTATATTATCATTATTGATAATGATAATATAAGAGAGGCAGGGGAAATGCCCAATTCCAAAGTCGAATTGCTCATGCATCCGGCCCGATTTCAGATTATGGAAGCATTGACCAGGACATCGCTGACCACTCAGGAGCTGGCCGATCGATTATCCAGCATTCCTAAATCTTCCATTTACCGTCATCTGCGCGTGTTGTTGGATGCGGGAATGGTTGAAGTCGTTGAGACGCGCCCAATCAAGGGTGTGGAAGAGAAAGTTTACCGATTGGCGAAGCCGCCGGTTATTGATAATGAGGATATGCAGAGTCTGAGCGCTGAAGAGAACCTTCAGTATTTCAATTCGTATCTGGCGACGTTGCTTCAAGGCTATTCCGATTATCTGGAGGCCAATCCGACGCTGGATATGTTGGCCGACCGGGCGGGATATACCGAGGTGATTGTCTATGCCAATACGGAGGAACTGGATCGGTTTGCAGAGGCGCTGCGCGAAGCTATCCGGCCGTTGGTGATGCAGGAACCCGGGAACGGGCGGCATACGCATAAGATCAGTGTGATCACGCATCCGGTCAAGCGGCGGGATGAATGAAGGGAAGAGTGGAAGAGATGGAAGAATGGAAGAACGGAAGAATAAAACCGTGTTTTTGCGCGCATTCTGATGCGCGCAAAAACACAAACAAGAAACTCTCTCTGTTTATTCGGCGTGTCGCTTTTTAACGGGAAAGAGTCTGTTGCGGGGCGCGAAAATCTTAATCGGGCCCATAAAGATAAGCTGGAAACTTCAGGAGGTAAGCCATGCAAGAACCGACCGGTGGATTTATGCAGTATTTGCCCTTTGTGATCCCGATTGTGGTGTTGCAATTGGGACTGGCGATCTATTCGTTGATCGATCTTTCGAAGCAGGCGCGGGTGCGCTGGTTCAATAAGTGGATCTGGGCCGCGATTATCATCTTTGGCGAATTGGTAGGACCGCTGGTCTATCTTTTTTGGGGACGTCAGGAAGAGTGAAGACTGGAAGAACGGAAGATTGGAAGATTGGAAGATTGGAAGATTGGAAGAATAAAACCGTGTTTTTGCGCGCATTCTGATGCGCGCAAAAACACAAACAAGAAATTCTCTCTGTTTATTCGGCGTGTCGCTTTTTAACTGGAAAGTGTCTGTTGCGGGATGTTAATCTGCCCGCCTCTCGGGCGAGAATGTGAATGGGCAGTGATTGAAAGGGTGTCTTATGATGAGTCAGATTGAAGGTGCAGCGATTCGGTGTGAAGGGTTGACCAAACACTATGGGACCGTCACGGCTTTGCAGGATTTGAATCTGGCGGTCCCTTACGGTTCGATTTTTGGTTTTCTGGGGCGTAACGGTGCCGGCAAGACGACGACGATGCGTTTGTTGACCGGACTGGCGCATCCGACCAGCGGTAAGGCCTGGATCGCGGGTGTGGAAACGACCAACGGCGACAGCCGCGCGCGGGAGCAGTTCGGTTATCTGCCTCAGGCGCCGGCTTTCTACAACTGGATGTCGCCGCAGGAATACCTCACTTATGCCGGGCAGCTGTTCGGCATTCCCGATGTCGAGTTGAAAAAACGGATCGAGGAGATCCTGGATCAGGTCGGCCTGAAGGCGGCGGCGCGGCGGCGGATCGGCGGTTTTTCCGGCGGGATGCATCAGCGATTGGGGATTGCGCAGGCGTTGTTGCATCGGCCGCCGGTGTTGTTGCTCGATGAACCGACCAGCGCGCTCGATCCGGCCGGACGGCATGAGATGCTGGAGTTGATTGCGGGGCTGCGGGGGCAGGTGACGGTCTTTTTCTCCAGCCATATCCTCGATGATGTGGAACGGATTTGCGATACCGTGGCTATTATCCATAGCGGCCGGCTGCTGTTGGTGGAAGAGCGTGAGGCGTTGATGCAGCGTTATGCGGCGAATATGGCCGTGTTGGAACTCGATACCGCTGCGGGGCTGCCGCCGGAGAGTTTCCTGGCGACGCTCAAGGCTCAGCCGTGGGTGGAGAACGTTACGCAGGAGAATTTTGTTTTTCGGGTGGTGGCCCGGGATATGGATCAGGGTAAACGGCAATTGTTGCCGCTGGTGGTGCAAGCGGGACTGCTCGTGGCCCGGTATGAGTGGGTGCGCCCGACGCTGGAAGAGATATTCCTCGAAGTCAGCGCCTGAGGTGAAGGATACGAAAGGCGGTAGCGGATTATGTTAGCGTTTACTTATTCGATTTCGGTTGCATTGATGATTCTGGCTCCGATTGCCATTGCCGTAATTCTGCGGCGGCGGATGCAGGTGCCGTGGTTTTTGTTTCTGGTCGGTTCGGCGACCTTCTTCGGGTCGCAGGTGGTCCATATTCCTTTAAATAACTGGCTGACGGAGCTGGGCGTGCTTTCTGCGGATATCTATGAAGGCGAGCTGTGGCGGACGGCTTTGATTATGGGGCTGACGGCAGGGCTGTGTGAGGAGCTTGCGCGGACCGTGGGCTATGCGTTGCTGCGGCGCTGGCGGCGTTTCGAGCACGGGTTGATGATGGGCATCGGTCACGGCGGGTTCGAGGCGATGTTTTTCGGCGGCGCGTTGACCGCTCTGACGGTTGGCTCGCTTTTGTCCGTCCAGGGTATGGATCTGAGCGAGTTGCATCTGTCGCCGGATCAACTGGCGGCTTTGAATATGCAGCAGAATATGTTTCTCTCGTCTCCGTGGCTGGCTTTTTGGCCGTTGCTGGAGCGGTTGTTGGCGATGACGCTCCATGTGATCTGTTCGATGATGGTGTGGCGGGCCTTTGAGAAGCACAATGCGGGCTATGTCGTGTTGGCGATCGCCTATCATGCGCTGCTGGATTTTGGGGCGGTCACGGCGCGGCAATACAACTGGTCGGTGGAGGCGATGGAAGGCGCCTTTGCGCTCATTCTGGTTCCCGGCGTGATCTGGCTCTGGTGGATCCGGCCTAAAGGCGAGAAGGCGCGTGTGCATTCTGTGGCTCCATTGCGGATTGAATGGCGGGCTTTTACCGTGGCCTGTCGTAAGGAGTGGATGCAGTTGTGGCGCACCCGGCGGGTGATTGTGGTGGGCATGGTTTTCCTGTTGTTCGGCTTTTTTTCGCCGCTGTCCGCGAAGTTTATGCCGGAGATCATCAAGTCAATGCCGGGGGCGGAGCAATTTGCGTCCCTGGTCCCGACGCCGACTGTGAAAGATGCGTTGGAGCAGTATATCAAAAACCTGACGCAGTTCGGTTTTATCCTGGCGGTGTTGTTGGGAATGGGCGCCGTGGCGGGGGAGAAGGAACATGGGGCTGCGGCGTTGATTCTGAGCAAGCCGCTGCCGCGTTGGGCTTTTGTGCTGAGTAAGTTTGTAGCGCAGGCGGCGCTTTATGCGCTGGGTTTTGTCCTGTCGATGGCGGCGACTTACGGGTATACATTGATGCTTTTCGGCCCGGTGGATCTGGGGAGCTTCCTGGTTTGCAATTTGTTGTTGCTGCTCTGGTTGCTGGTCTTTGTGGCGATCACATTGTTGGGCAGTTCTCTGGGCGGTGGGACCGGGGCGGCGGCCGGGATTGGATTTGGCGGTTCGGTGCTGGTTTTGCTGGCCGGCAATTTGCCCTATGTGGGTCCTGTCATGCCGACGATATTGACGGCCCTGGCGGCACAGATTGGATTTGGAGTGGGCGACAAAGCGGCGGATATGTCCGGGGTGGGGGCCGTGGCAGGTGCTTTTGTGTTGATTGCGCTGGCGTTGATCGGAGCGCTGGCTTCGTTTGAGCGGCAGGAGTTATAGAGAGAGGGATTTCACCACAGATATGGAGATGAGGGTGAGGGCTCAGAGAGTGTCACCGGGGCGGTTCTGGAAAAGGTCCATGTTTTGGCGCGCCTTCTGAGGCGCGCCAAAACATAAACAAAAAGCCTCTCCCCCGATCCAGCGCGGCGTTTCTCTCAGGGAATGCATCATTTGCGGGACGCTACAAGTCCGGGCTATTTTCAGGACAGAAGCGCATGCGGGGGGCGGCACCCTGAAGGATGCGCTTTTTTCTATAATTTAAGTACAATAGCGGCACCGGGAAAATTCACAGGAGGCCACGGAACCATGACCATCATTAAAATCATCGGTGTGGTTATATTGGGAGGGATCGGGTTATCTGCTTTAGTGGGAGTGATTCGCGGGATTTTCTTGAGAGATATTAAACGTATCGGCGTTGCAATCTCTTCCGGTTTTGTGGGGCTGCTGATTGGTGCGGGAATTTTTGTCTTGTTCTGGTTTGGCTTTGCTTTTTCTGAGCCGCCGGAACGTTTCGGCAGTGCTTTGAAAGCCGGGGATGAGGATGCGGCTTATGCTTTGTTGACCGAGGGGCTTCAGTCGGATTTTGACGGTCGCGATGGGATGATGGATTGGTCGAAGCGGATGCAGCCAGAAAGTTGGTTCTTTTGGGGCAGCTGTGGGGTGGATAATGCGGGCATTATTGAAGGATCTGGTAAGCTGTCGAGCGGAGAGGGTTATAATATTCGTTTCAGCGTGCGCAAAGTGGATGATGAATGGCTGATTCAGGGTATTGAATGGGAGGGAGAAAGTTTCCATCGTTTGGGGAAGATCGTGTATGTAGACTGCTCGGACTGAGCTGCGGCTATTTAAATTATGTCTTCGCGTGCTTCTCAGGAGCGCGCGAAGACATAATCTTTTTATCCGGTCTGGATAAAGCCGCCACCCAGCGCTTCTTCTCCTTCATAGAAGACCAGAGATTGTCCAGGCGTGACGCCGCGCTGCGGTGCGGCGAAGACAACTCTCGCTTCGGTTTCGGATTCCAGCTTAATTTCGGCGGGAACCGGAGCAGCACGGTAACGGATCTGGACGCCGGCGGTAAAATGTTCGGCCGGCGGCTTTCCGGCGGTAAAGACGACTGAATCAAGGCGACATTCGGGGCGCGTCAATTGTTCTGCGCTGCCGACGATCACGGCATTTTGTTCGGGATCGAGCCGCAGGACGTAGAGTCGTTCTCCGGTTGCAATTCCCAATCCTTCTCGCTGTCCCACCGTGTAAAAGGGTAGACCTCGATGTTCGCCCAGCTTGCGGCCGTTTTCATCGTAGATGGGACCGGGTTGCAGAGCTTCCGGGCGAATGGATTCCAACAGTGTGCGGTAATTTCCACCGCTTAAGAAACAGAGATCCTGGCTGTCGGAACGGGACATGGCGGGCAGGTCCCATGTGCGGGCCAGTTCTCGGATCTGGGCCTTGTCTTCATAATCGCCCAGCGGCATTTTCAGGCGGCGAAGAACGGATTGATTCAGGCGATAGAGGACGTAGGATTGATCCCGGGCGGCGCAGCGGGCCCGGATGAGCCGGGCTCTTTCGTTGTCGCGGGCGATGCGGGCGTAATGCCCGGTGGCGATCCATTCGGCGCCGATGCGATCCGCTTCTTCGATCAAGGCGGCGAATTTGATGGTGGGATTGCAGGTGATGCAGGGATTGGGAGTTCGGCCGCGGGCGTAGGCATCAGCGAACGCTTCAACGACATCATGGTAGAAACGTTCTTGTAGATCGACGATGGTGAAGGGTATGCCGAGAGCCCGGGCCACACCGGCGGCGCTTTCGAACATATCGGTGGGGGGAAGTGAGGCTTCGCGCCACAGGCGAAGGGTAACGCCGTAGACTTCAAAACCTTCTCGAAGCAACAATCCCGCAGTGACGGCGCTGTCGACGCCGCCGCTCATGGCGATGATAACGCGATCAGAAGCCAAGCTGGCACCTCACTTGAATGACAATCCTGAATGAACCGGGCTATTGTAATGCAAAATGGAGGAAATTGCCACCTGTGCGGTTAGCGTGGAAAACAGGCGAAAGAAAAATGAATAAAAATAATTCTCTCTGCCTGCTTCGCACAGTGCGTCGTTTTTTACCTGGAAAGTGCCTGTTGCGGGATGCTAACGAGCTTATCTCACCGGTTGAAATATTGTTCACATCATAAGGAGGTTTTATGAACGTTCCTTGGTTGGTGGTTGCCGGATTCTTTTTGTGGATGGTAGTTTATTGGAAGGGGGGCCTGTTAATCGTAATGGATCTGATCCGGGTTTGGAAATCCCCTCAAACTGGTTGGGATGCGCCGCTGCTGGTCCTTATGACTGTGGGAGCCATGGTTGTGACGATTGCAGCTTTGTGGATGAGTTTCAATCCAGAAGAAGGTTTCGGGAGATCCTTTTTTGCTTTGATTGGAGCCCCGGCGGTTTTTTCTGGGATTGGAGGGACTTTTTATTGCCGTTATTATCTGGGACGATGCTGGACGGCGCAAACGAAGGTTTCCGATGAGCATCAGGTGATCAGCTCGGGGCCTTATGGATGGGTGCGGCATCCGATTTATACGGCGGCGATTGTATTGTATGTGGGAATGGGGATGGTTTTTCCGGTGTGGTGGAATCTCATAGCGGTGGGGTGTGTGGTGGGGGGATATATTTTCAAGGCGTATGATGAAGATCGTTATTTACAGAAGAGTTTGACGGGGTATTCGGAATATGCTCAGCGCGTGCCTTATCGGCTGGTGCCGGGGATCTGGTAATCTGTGCGGTGGATATTTGTAACGTCTCGCAAATGGACTTTTTCCCAGACTAACCGCACAGGTCGAATTTTTTGTTCATAATTTGGGCGGCTTCAGAAAGCCGCCCAAATTACGAACTTTTTCGGAGGATTGTTTTTTGTCGGATAGGGTGCGCCGATCAGGAAGATGGAAGTTTTTATTGAGTTCGCTGTACTCGATCCATGGGAATCAGGGCTTCATATTCTTCCAGGGTGCCGCCGTTGAGGCAGCTGCGGACGATATGTTTTCCTAAGGGGGCCAGGTCGCTTTTCAAGAAGAGTTTGAGTTGTTCGTGGAAGAAGTTCTGGAGTAATTCGGCACCCTGATCGTAGGCCGCTTCGCCGACTTCGGGCTGCATTTCGACATGCAGGAACCAGGGATCGATCATTCGTCCTTCGATGTGCAGTGGATCGAGGGTGTATCCCAGGAGCGGGCAGCGGGCGGGATGGAGTTGTTCCGGCTTGAATTTGGCAACGCCCCGCCGGGCGAGATATTCACGTGCCAGCCATTCCGGCATGAATCCCACCTGCCAGGCGCCGATATGTTGATTGGGGCAGAGTACATGCAGGGTGCGGTTGTGGGTGGTGAAATGTTGCAGCAGTAGATTGGCCTGGGTGATGCGGCGACCGGTGGCGAAGGGCCAGTAGGAGCCGACGCCTTCACTGGACATGCCGTCGGTTTCGATGATGCTGGGATTGTCGTAGCCGCGGGGGGCAACCAGGCGCCAGAGCCAGGCCAGGGCCGGCGGCAGGAGATGGAAGAGTCCCAAAATTCCGTAGGTGGGTTGCCGGCGAGTGCAGGGAGGAACCCGTACGCCGAAGCTGCGGATATCGATGGTGACGGCTTCATTAATGATGTTGGGAATGATACGCCGGGGGATGACGACGCGCGGATTGGGACAGGGTTTGCCGGGGGCATCTTCAATGTGTTCCCAGATCAAGGCCCGGCTGCCGGGAACGGCATCGATATTAAGGAAGAGCAGCGGTGTTTCCGGCTGCGCCGTGACCTGTTCGAGGTGGGGATCGGTGCCGTAGCGGGTGATGTGGTTGACGCGCACAAACCAGGATTCTTCAGCGTCGATCAGTCGGAGTTTGCCGTTGTTGTCCTGCAAAGAGGGGTGGCAGAGTGCCATATCATCGGTTACGGGATGTAATTCGCAGCTGCGGGGAATTTCCAGATAGCGTTTTTCTCCGGTGACGCGGTTGCATCCCAGCAGCAGCCGGCCGTCGGGTTCGCGGTGGATCTGTTCGAGCATTTCGCTTTTGCCGCCGCCGCTGGCTCCTTCATGCATGATGGTGACGACGTTGTCGTAAGGGGTGACGACCTGGACGGCGGAACAATGGGTGGTGACCCAATTTTCATGTTCTCCCAGATCCAGCAACATGCCGTAGACGCCTTTTTTTGCGCTGGGGCCGGGATAAAGGTTGAAGGCGAACATTTCATGCAGATCGGGCCGGCGGTTGTGAACGACGATCTGCCGGCCGGAGAAATGGGTGTGACGGAAAGTAGGGGCGATGTAGACAACGGCGCGGGGTTTGAAGGCCGGCGAGAGTTCGTTCAAGGGAATGATGCCTTGCAACATGGCCAGAGCGGCGGCAAAGAAGGCCGCGTTGGCCGGAACGATGGCCAGCGCATGCCAGCCCATTCCCGGCAGACCGGCCATGAAGCCGAAAACAATCAATTCCTGGTCTTTTAACCAGGCAAAGGTTTCTTCACGGACGGGTGTGAATTCATAACCGAAACGATCGCGGAAACGTTCTTTGTCGGTGGGTTCGTCATCGCCGATGACCATGCAGTCGGGGTCGCGTCGGCGCATGGCGGGCTCGGGATAGTTGACTGAGATGCCGTTACGTACACGCGCAACTGTGGCTTCCAGGCTTCGACCACGGTCGGGGATGTCGTAAGTAACCTCAAAGAAGGTTTTGTCAGGCGAACCGCAGGCCAGATCGATCAATTCGGCGGTTGTGCCGGCTGTGATGACCCGGGGCGCCTGTTCTAGAATGGCCCGCGCTTCCGCGGGCGGCGAAAGTTTTTCCCAATCCATAGCACCTCTAATTAGCGTGAATTCTTTTGAAATCGATATAACCCTGTTCTATATCGACCCGTAACAACTGGACGCGGATGCGGTCGCCAACATCGACGCCCTCAAAGCCGTCGATCAATTTGCCTTCAACGGGCACGGCCAGCAGGCGAACCCAGGTGCCTTTGGCGGCGGCCCCGGTGACCAGCGCCGAGAATTTTTCGCCGAGACGGGAGGAGAGGAGGAGGGCGACGGCGGATTTGCTGACCTGGCGCTCGACTTTGTGAACTTCATCCTCTTCTTCGGTGCAATGATGGGCCAGTTGATCGAGTTCTTCGTACGTATAGGGTATAGGTTCTTTTTTCAGGGCCGCTTTTAACAGTCGTTGCGTGATCAGATCGGTATATCGGCGATTGGGCGCGGTTGAATGGGTGTAATCCCGCACGGCCAGTCCGAAATGACCGGGAGCGGTGGATTCAGGATGCTCGGCGACATATTCGCCGGCGCCCAATAATTTGATGATGGTGAGCGATAGATCTGGAAAGCGTAACGGATCTTCGGCTTTTTCGCGGAGGAGGAAGGCTTCCAGGGCGCGGGAATCGGGAGCCCCGGGCAGCAGGTAGCCGCGTTCGGCGGCGATGGTGACGATGCGGTCCCAGCGTTGGGGAGAGCGGACCACGCGCCGGATGGAGGGATATTTTTGGGCAGCAAGGAAGCGGGCCGTGACACCGTTGGCGGCGATCATGAAGTTTTCCACGAGTTCTTTGGCGCGGTTTTTCTTTTCGACTTCCAGGCGTTCCAGCGTGTCGCCATCGAAGACCGGGCGCACTTCATGGGTTTCAAAGGTCAAGGCGCCATGGATGCGGCGGAATTCTTTGATCCTTTCGGCGGCCTCTTCTTGCAGACGTAGATTTTCAGCCAGGCCGGGGACGGCGGCAAGGGCGTCGGGTGCCGGCGATTTTCCTTCCAACCAGGCGGTGACGCTGTTGTAGGCCAGTTGGGCATGGTTGTGAACGTGGGCCTGATAGATGGTGGATTCATGAAGGGCGCCGTCTTTATCGATGGCCATTTCGATGACGATGGCGAGCCGGTCCTCGTGATAATTGAGCGAGGTGAGGTTGGTGGAGAGTTTTTCCGGCAGCATGGGGAAAGTTTTGGCGGCTGTGTAGACGGAGGAGGTGTTGTGGCGGGCATGTTTGTCGATGGCGGTGACATTTTCGACCAATGCGTCGACATCGGCGACTGCTACCAGCACTTTGATCCTGTCTGCGGGCAGGGGTTCGGCTACGGTTAATTGGTCGAGATCGCGGGAGTCGTCGTTGTCGATGGAGGCCCAGAGAAGATGGCGTAAATCACGGATAGGATTGCCGTTGGGAAGTGCCGGGGACTGGATGGTTTCCAGTTGGGCCAGGACTTCGGGAGAAAACTCGGGCAGTAGACCGCGTTCAAGCATGACGCGGCGGGCGATTTCTTCCAGGATGATGCGATGTTGCTGGTTCTCGATTTCCATGAGAGGCTCTCCCTTTTGCGATATACCTTTTCATTTTATGCGTTTTTTGGGAGTGCGCCACTTATGAAGAGATCTTTTTATTTTTTTCAATCATTCAGGCGACGGGCAGGGTAAACCAGAAGGATGATCCCTGACCGGGAAGGCCGGTACTGGTAACGCCGACCTCTCCTCCCAGTTTTTCTATAATGCGATGCACAATAGAAAGCCCCAGTCCATGTCCTTCGGCTTTGGCCTGATGCAGCCGGGTGAAGGGCACAAATACTTTGTTCTGTTCCTCTTCTGAAAGTCCCGATCCATTATCGACGACCAGGAATTTGATATGATTTTCTTGCATCGTCGATGTCAATTTGATCACCGGTGGATGTCCGCCGTACTTCAGTGCATTGCTGATGTAGTTGCTCCATACTTCTTCAATCCAGCCTGGATAACCAAGTGCGGTCGGCCATGTGGCGGGGAAGCTGATTTCGGCATGGAGTTCCTGGATTTGTGGGTCAAGGCGTTCCAATACTTCTTTGATCAACGCCGCGGTATCGATTGGTACGATTTGGAGTGAATCCATTTCGCGCACGCTGGCAAAGAGCAGCAGCTCATCAATAATGTTTCGCATTTTATAACCGGCATGGGTGATGCGATGCAGATTTTCCCGGATCAGGCTGTTTTCCATCTGGTTGAATCGCGTTTCGGTCAGGCTGCTGAAGCCGATGATCGAACTAAGCGGATTTTTTAGATCGTGAGCTACGGTATGGGCAAAGGATTGCAGATCGGCGTTGCTGACGGCCAGTTCTTGATTGGTCGCTTCCAATTCCTGGTTAATCTGCCGCAGTTCTTGATTGGCCTTTTCCATTTCCCGGCGCAGGCGATGGAGCGTCAGATGGGTCTCGACCCGGGCCAGAACTTCTTCCAGTTGAAAGGGTTTGGTGATGTAATCCACGCCGCCTAAGGTGAAGGCTTTGATTTTATCCTCGGTTTGATCCAGCGCGCTGATGAAGATCACCGGAATAGCGGCGGTTGCCGGATCGTTTTTCAATTGTTCACAGACTTGATAGCCGTTCATGTCCGGCATATTGATATCCAACAGAATGAGATCGGGCGGCACGGCCCGCGCTCCCATCAATGCCAGCTTGCCGTTGGGCGCCGGCCGCACTTTATAGCCCTGATCGCTCAACATTCCGGAGAGCAGACGTAGATTGGCCGGCGTATCGTCGACCACCAGGATGTCATAGGGTACTGAATTGGGGGGCGCATGGAGATTGTTCATGCCAGACTCCTTAACTTCCTACGGCCGAAGCCGCTGTTTGAAGAATTTTTTCGTATTCGAAATCTTTGATCCAGTGGGCGATAGCGCCGGCCAGTTGAGGGGCTTCAGACCGGGCCTGGGCGACCAGTTGCAGCATTTTTTCATTATCCAGTTCCTGCGCTGCTCGATAGAGGTCGTTTTTCCACTGAGCGGGCAGGCCGGCCAGTTCAGCGGCGAGGATTTCCGGCGGAATTTCTACGCTGGAGGAGGGGATGGCGGCTTCAGTTTTTTCGGGATCGGCATAGGTGAAGCGAACGCCGAGGTGTTGGGTGAGGGCTTCGAAGATGTCGCTTTCGCGGAAGGGTTTGCGGACGAAGTCATCGCAACCGGCTTCGAGGATGGCGGTACGATCTTCTTCAAAGGCGCTGGCGGTGAGGGCGATGATGATGGGGGATTTGCCGAGCGTGCGGGCCCGTTCTTTGATGCGGCGGGTCGCTTCATAGCCGTCCATGACCGGCATGCGCATATCCATCCAGATCAGATGGGGCTGCCAGAATTCCCACAACGAGAGTCCTTCCTGACCATTGACGGCGCACTGGATTTCAAAGCCGAATTCATTCAGCAGGCGCTGCAGCAGATCCCGGTTGGTCGCCTGATCTTCCACGATCAGGATGCGATAGCTGGGGCCGGGCTCGATTCCGGTGACGCGCCGGTGGGGATGGGTGACGTAGGTCTCGATTTCATCCGCTTCAGCCAGGCGAATTGGAATTTCCAGGCGGAAACAGCTTCCTTTCCCCATGGTGCTGTCGACTTCCAGCTTCCCTCCCATTAAATGGACAAATTGCTGGCTGATCGGCAATCCAAGCCCTGTGCCTTCTTTGGATTTTTGTCCGGTGGCGGTCTGGATAAAGGGTTCAAAGAGGATCTTCATCTCTTCGGGAGAGATGCCGGGGCCGGTATCTTCGACTTCAAAGCGCAGCCAGAGGGTCGGTTCTGCTTTGGGAGCGTCAGGAGCCGGATCGCGACGTTTGAATCCTGTGCGAAGTGTGACGCCCCCTTCTTGGGTGAACTTGACTGCATTGCTCAGCAGGTTCATCAGGATCTGGCGCAACTTGCCTTCATCGGCGTAGACGTAGTGGGGAATTTCGGGAGCGATGTCCAGGATCATCGTCAGGCCCTTATTGCGGGCCTGCATGAGGAAGATTTCCCGCAGTCCTTCGAGTTGACGATGGAGATCGAAGGCATTCTCCTGAAGGACCGCCCGTCCTGCTTCGATCTTCGACATCGTCAGCACATCATTGATCAATCCCAGCAGGTGTTCGCCGCTTCGGCCGATGGTTTCCAGCTGCTCTCGTTGGGTGGCGGTGACTTGAGGATCGCGGACCATCAGTTGAGAATATCCCAGGATGGCGTTTAACGGAGTGCGAAGTTCGTGGCTCATGTTGGCGAGGAAGACACTCTTGGCGCGATTGGCGGCCTGCGCTGCTTCGGCTGAGCGTTGCGCGCTGATGGTGGCTTCACGCAGGGCTTCTTCGGCCAGTTTTCGTTCGCTGATGTCCTGCGCGGCGCCCAGGATGGCCAGGGTGGTATGCGGATCGGTTTCTTTGATCGGCTGCCAGTAGTCGCGCAGCCAGCGGATCTCTCCATTTCTGGCGATGATGCGATATTCAAAAGCAGTAGGGACGGGTTGATCGTCTTTGGCGAGGGCAGCCAGCAAGGCTTCGCGCTGCGCCTGATAATGGGGGAGGTCTTCTGAGTGAATAATGGCGGTCCAGCCGCCGACGGCGGCGAGTTCGGCGGGGGGATAGCCGGTGAAACGAGAGAAGGCTTCCGTGGCCCAATCGAGGGCAAAGTCACCATAAGGCGTGATGGTGATGTGATAAACGTAGTCGGAGGTGAGATTGGAGACGACGCGATAGCGTTCGTTGGCGGCCTGGAGTTGGGCGGTACGTTCGACGACCCGTTGTTCGAGGGTGGAGTAGGATTCGCGGAGTTGGGCGGACATCTGGTTGAATTGGGTGGCGAGGGTTTCAATTTCGTCGCCGGTATGGACGCAGATGGTCTGATCAAAATCACCTCTGGCCACTTCCTGCGTGGCGCGGGTCAGTTTTTCGATAGGGGAGATCACCCGGTTGACGCCGATGGCGATGACGACCGTGGGGATGCAAACGCCCCCCAGCAAGAGGATGACCAGCACGATCTGATAGATGCTTAAGGCGTCGGTGATGCCGCTCCAGTTATCTTCGATCACCAGACTCCAGGGGGTGCCCGGGACTTGAGCATAGCTGGCGATGGTGGGTTGACCGGCGATATTTTCAGTAAAAACAGCGTCTTGCTCGCCGTCGAGCACATCTTCCACGGCATCCTGATCGGAGAAGTCCTGTCCGATATAAGCCGGGTTGGAATGGTAGATAACGATGCCGTAACTATCAACCAGATAGGTGTTGCCTTCGGCACTGAATATCAATTCGTTTTCCATATGCTTATAAAAGCCGCCGTCTTCCAGATCCGCGGGATAGAGCAGATTGACGGCGATGCCGTGCAAGGTGCCGGAGGTACTGATGGGCGCTGCAATTATCAGCATGTCTTTGTTGTTGACATTGTCGGTGAGCATGTCGGAGTAGGCCGGTTCCAGAGTCGTGACGGCCTGTTGAAAATAGGGATTGTCCGACCAGTCCTGGCCCAGGTAAACATTGGTTTCCGGAGTTGCCGGCCGCACCTGATTGACGATGCCGTCGGTATTCAGAGTCAAGATAATGCCGTCTTCGTCCTGGGGCGGGCGATCATCGTTGGGGCGAGGGGTTGTGGTGTTGTTGCGCGGGGTGCTGATTCCGGGGGGCGTTCCGGTAAGCGTGCCGGGGGCAGTTCCCAGTGTGTCGGAGATCATCGGGGTCGGCTGGAACGTTTGATTGGGATTCAGCTGATTCATCAGGTTGAAGACGCCGGTTTGCCGGTTCAGGTGTTCTACTTCACTGCTGATATAAGATGACAACTGTTCAGCAGAAAGGCGGGCCAATTCACGGTCACGACTGCTCATCAGATCGGCGATGACCTGGCTGTAGGCGAAGAAGGCTACCAGCCCTACGCCGATTTGTATCAAAATCAAAGGCAGGATTGCCATGACCAGAAGTTTCTGGCGCAGATTTTTATTAAAAATGTGAGAGAGGTTCATTATTAAAGATTTCATGGCCCGGATCGCCTTTCCGAATTGTTATGAGGATTATAACCATCATAACGTTTATTTTAATCTAAAGATACGGGATAGTTATGGAGAAATCATGGAGATTGTGTAGAGAAATACAGGATGTTTGCCTTCACCAGTCGCGTTGCCGGTCATCCTGGATATCGCATTTGCCGTCGTGGTTGACATCGCAGTGGGTGCCGTCCAGGCCGGCCAGATAGTCGATTTCGCTGGAAGGGCCTCCGATTTGTTTCAGGACGGCGAGCTGGTAAGCGTTGCAGGCTTTTTCGATGTCGATTCCGGTCCAGGCGTTGTCGGGGACATTGTTGGTCTGGTGGGCGGCGCGATATTGATGATAGAGTTCGGAGTGGGTGGCGTCATGGGCGATGGTCGAGGCATACCAGGTGAGGCTGTAGAAAGCTGTTTTATCGCTGACTTCATAGCGGGGAGGATTTTCGTAGGCGGCCATGCCGCTGTGGTCGGTTTCTTCGATGATGCCGATGTAGGTTTGAACTTTTTTATAGGCTTCAGGGGCGCGATCGTGTAACAGGGTGAGGGCCCGGGTAGTTTGTTGGACGAAGGCGTCGGAGCCTTTGACGACGATGGCGCCGGAGTTGGGGCTGGCGGGGTTGACGGCATTACGGGCAGCCTGTGCCTGTGGAACCGGGGTGCGGGTAGGATAGGTGTGGACGTAGAAGGTGTGGGAAGCGCGGTTGGCAAAGGCCTCGATGCTTAATGTGGTGAAGATAAAGATCAAAAGACATAAGATTCCCAGGGATATTGTGATTCTCTTTGACATGGCTGCCTCCTATAAGCAGTTCTATTGTAACTCGATTTCTGAGAAGTAGACAGTTTGGCGTTCCGCAACCGGCGTTTTCCCAATAAAAAGCGACGCGCGGGATGGGGAGAGAGAGAGTTTCTTTTTTTATGTTTTCGCCCGAATAAGAATTCGGGCGAAAACATAGGGTTTAAACATGATCCATGATAGCTGAACTATGATCGATGATACTCGGAGTGCGATCGATGATACTCGGAGTGCGATCGATGATATTTGGGATGCGATCGATGGTTCTTGGAGTGTGATCGATGATGTCTGGAATGTCATCGATGACTCTCGGAGTATGATCGATGGTTCTCGGAGTGTGATCGATGATACCTGGAATGCGATCGATGATGTCGAGGGAATGAACGGAGTAAGGTCGGAGATCGTGGACGATGAAAATTCAGCCGGGGATGTAAGGTAGAGTGAGGGAGATGACTCTGGGAAAGCCCATGTATTTGTGCGCATTCTGATGCGCACAAATACATAAACAAAAAAACTCTCTTTCCTTGTCTTGCATAGCGTTGAACTTTAGGACGGAGATATTTTTTACAGCATTGACGGATGGTAAAGTGTCGTTTATAATTAGTTAAGATTAACTAATCGATTGAAAAATGAAAGAGATATATTCTTTAGAGCCGATTGTCGAAATAATTTCCCGGCTGGTGGCTGAAATGGAAACGGCGGCCTCGGAACAGGGGCAATTTGCCGAGCTTTCCATGCGGCAGGTCTATTATCTGGATACGATTCTCCGGCTGGAAAACCCTACCTTCAGCGATCTGGCCCAGCAGTTTGGGGTGAGCAAGCCGTCGGTGACGGCGTTGGTGGGAAAGCTGATTGAGAAGGGGTTTGTGGAGAAGGTTCAGTCGGAGGCGGATCGGCGGGTTTATTATATCCGGCCGACGGAGAAGGCGGCGGAGTTTGCCCGGTTGCATCAGGCGACCCATCAGAAGATGGCGCAGTATCTGGTGCGCAATCTGGATGAAGCGGAAGTGCAACAACTGGTGCAGTTGCTGTTGAAGGCGGTATAAGGGGAAGTAGACAGTAGACAGTAGACAGTAGACAGGTTATTGATGGGCTGTCTACTGTCTACTTGCTGCTGTCTACTGTCTGCTAATTTTTAATTGAAAGGAATCAAAATGTCTCACTCGATGTCGTCGAAAGAAAGTTCGCATACCTGTCCGTGGTGGTTGATCGGCTCGTTTGATAATCCTTTGCGCAAACTGGTTCATGACCCGGAGCGGATGCTGGCGCCGTGGGTGCAACCGGGGGCGACGGTGTTGGATGTGGGATGCGGGATGGGATATTTTTCGTTGGGGCTGGCCCGACTGGTAGGGCCGCAGGGACGGGTGATTGCAGCGGATCTTCAGGATGAGATGCTGAAGGGGTTGTTGCGGCGGGCGGTGCGCGCCGGACTTCAGGAGCGGATTCAGGTGCATCTTTCCCGGCCGGATCGGATTGGGGTGGAGGTGCCGGTGGATTTCATCCTGACTTTTTGGATGGTGCACGAGGTCAATGGGAAAGAGGCCTTTTTACGGGAGCTGTTTGCGATGTTGAAACCGGGAGGCCGCTATTTGCTGGTAGAGCCGCTGCTGCATGTTTCGGAAGCCGACTTTGATCGGACGGTGGCGTTGATCCGGCAGGTGGGATTCCAGGAAGAGAGTCGGCCGACGGTGCGGGTGAGTCGGGCTGTGCTGTTCCATAAACCGGCTTAAGGCCTGGTTATGTTTCGTTCACGCTATCTGCGGATTGTAGCTTTCTTTGCCCGGACGTTTTTCGCGCTGCTGATTTGGGAAGTGTTCCTGCCCGGAGTGGGATTGAGTTCCCTGGCGAATCAGAACCGGTCTGAACGGTTGAAGCGCATTGCCGTGGAGTTTCGGCTGCTGGCAGTTTCGATGGGTGGGGTGTTGATCAAAGTAGGACAGTTCCTTTCTTCCCGGGTGGATGTCTTGCCGATGGAGATTACGGACGAACTGGCGGGATTGCAGGATGCTGTGCCGCCGGAGCCGTTTGAGGCGATGCGGCGATTGGCGGAGGCCGAGTTGGGAGCGCCGCTGGAGGAACGGTTCCTTTCCTTTGATGAAGTGCCGCTGGCCTCGGCTTCGTTGGGGCAGGTGCATCGCGCGCGAATTGCGGGGGAGCTGCGGGCTGTGGTGGTGAAGATTCAGCGTCCGCAGATCGAAGCGCTGCTGGCGGTGGATCTGGCGGCGCTGCGGACGGTGGGGGGCTGGCTGCATCGTTATCCTCCGGTACGGCGGCGGGCGGATGTGCCGGCTTTGTTGAACGAGTTTGCGCGCATTTTGTATGAAGAGGTCGATTATCTGGCGGAGGGGCGGAATGCTGAGGCCTTTGCGGCGAACTTTCAGGGCCATCGGGAGGTCTATATTCCGCGGATTGTGTGGACGCATACGACGCGCCGGGTGTTGACGCTGGAGGAAATTTCAGGGATCAAGATCAACGATTATGAGGCGGTCACGGCGGCGGGGATTGCCCGGACCGATGTGGCGCGGCGGCTGTTGGAGGTTTATTTCAAGCAGATCCTCGATGATGGGTTTTTCCATGCCGATCCTCATCCAGGGAATTTGTTTGTCTCACCGCAGGCGGAAGGGTGGCAACTGACCTTTGTCGATTTTGGAATGACGGCGCGGGTGCCGTCGGGGCTGCGGCCGGCTTTTCGGGAAGTGTTGATTGGGATGGCGACACGGGATGGGGGGCGGTTGATCAAGGCGTTTCAGTTGATGGGGATGCTGCTGCCGAATGCAGATTTGAAGCTGATCGAACGGGCGGCGGATAAAATGCTGGAGATGAACTGGGGCCGGACTATTCCTGAGATGATGCAGATGTCGGATCAGAAGATGGAACTGGTGACGGGGGAATTTCGGGAGTTGTTGTACGATCTGCCGTTTCAAGTGCCGCAAAATCTGATCTTTTTGGGGAGGGCGGTGGGGATTCTGGCGGGACTTTGTACGGGGCTGGACCCTCTATTTAATTTCTGGGAAGAGCTGACGCCGTATGCGCAGAAGCTGATGGCCGAGAATAACCGTTCCACGGTGGGGATTGTGTGGGATGAATTGAAGGTGTTGAGCAATGCGTTGATTGCGTTGCCGGCGCGGGCGGAAACGCTGCTGGGGCGGTTGGAACGGGGAGAGTTAGAGATGCGGTTGCCGCAGCTGGTGGGACCGATTGAGCGTTTGGAGGCGGCGACGCGGCGATTGACGGTGGCGCTGGTCTTTGGGGCGCTGTTGATCAGCGGGACAGGGGCTTATCTGTACCATGCGGAGCCGCTGGGGGAGATTTTGTTGGGGGGAGCGGGGGTGTCGCTGGTGAGTTTGTTCTTTGTGAGGAGTTCAGGAAAGCACGATCGTTCGATGTGATTGTCTGAATAGAATCGTTGTAGTTCACTGGGGTCGCTAAATAAAATTGCCAAAGGGCGCCTTTTGATTCCCCCTATTCCCCCTCCCCCCCTTTCCCCCGAGGGAAAGGGGGGATAATTAAGCATTTTGGGCGCGCTGCTTTGCAGCGCGCCCAAAATGCAGTTAATATTCCCTCCTTTTCTTCCGCTTGCGGGAGAAAAGGAGGGGGCGGGATGGCATATTAAGAAACTTAAGGTACTGCGCCTGTACGGCTCCGGTCTTGTAGCGTCTCGCAAGGAGAGTTATTTTTGTTTATTTTTTCGCGCGCCGGAGACGGCGCGCGAAAAAATAGGCTTTTTCTTTCCCGACCTGTGCGGTTGTTGAGGTGTGTGGATTAAAGACATTTTTTGCGTCCCGCGATAGGTGCTTTCCGAATAAAAAACGACGCGCTGGATAGGGGAAGAGAGTTATTTCTATTTATAGTTTCGGCGGCTTCAGAAAGCCGCCGAAACTATAGGCTTTTTTCCCGATTAATCGTACCGGTCGTTCTTTTTCTTCTTTTCTTGGGAGTAATTTTGTTGGGTGACCACGTTTCTTTGGAGCCCGGCTTTGCTTCTTTGAGGGTGGGGCTCTACCTCTTTTTGGAAATCTTCGTAAAATTGAAGTTAAGAGCAACTAACTTATCTTATTACCTCGATTGATTAGTTTGGAATCGGAATCAGGGAGCAACCAATGAAGAATGCAGAATCTGTGATCCCCGAGGTGGAAGTCAAACAGGAGATTGAGGCATGGCGAGCCCAGCAGGTGCGGCTGATTGTCCGCGCGTCGGTTATTCTGGCGGCGATTGTCGCTGCCGTGGCGGTTTATCAGGCTGTTACGGAAGGGGACTACACTCAGGCTGTTTTTCGGGGCGTGATCTATGGGGTGGTGTTGCTGGCGGCTTTCTGGCCGAAACTTCCGCATCGGACTCAGATCAGTGCGATTATCGGCCTCTTTGCGTTAGTAGGCAGCTATAATTCTTATCTTTTTGGGATTAATGGGGAGAGTTCCCTCTTTCTATTCGGCAGCTGGGTGCTGGCGGCGCTCTATCTGGAGAGGCGCGGCAGTATGGTGATGACCTTTTTTGTGATGGGGTTGATTGCGGTGTTGGGATGGGGGTTTTCCTCGGGGGTGATTGTGCCGGTGCGTTCGTATATATTTAACGATCATTGGCAGAGCTGGGTGTTGTATGGCGCTATTTTTCTTTTGATCGGGGCGGTTGTCCTTTACAGCCAGAATGCTCTGATGGTGCGGTTGACGAAGGCGTTGAAAGAGTCGCGGATTCTGGCCTTGACATTGCAAGGCGAGCGCGCCGGGTTGGAAGATCAGGTGGCGGAACGGACGAGGACGGCTGATGCTGCACGACAGGAAGCTGAAAAAGCCACAGTGCAGTTACAGGATCAACTCTGGCTGGTTACCGGCCATGCGTTGCTCTCGGATGTGTTGCGCGAGGAGCTGGAGATTTCAGTATTGGCGGATCGGGCTATTCGGCAGGTGTGCCATTATATGGAAATTGAGGTCGGGGCGCTTTATTTGCGAGAAGGCGATGGGATGCGATTGACCGGACGTTATGCTTATACGCCGGAGCCGACTCATCCTCTTTGTTTTGCGGTGGGAGAAGGGATTGTGGGACAGGTAATGGTCGATCAGCAGATGCGGCAACTGGACAATCTGGAATCGACGCAATTTACCATTGCTTCAGGATTGGGTTATACCCGGCCGCGTTTTATTCTGGCGGCGCCGTTCTTTCAAGGCGGAGAGGTATGTGGGGTGGTGGAATTGGGAGCGTTGAAGGAATTTACACCGCTGAAGAAGAAGTTTGTCGAAGGGATGTTGGAAGATCTGTCAATTGCCTTTAATGTGGCGGAAAATCGGGCCCGGATTCGTCAATTGTTGGAAGAAACCCGGCGGCAGGCCGAAGAATTGCAGGCACAGGAAGAGGAATTGCGAGCGACGAATGAAGAATTAGAAGCGCAGACGGAATCCTTGCGGGAGCATATTTCCCGGGTGGTAGGGGGAGCTAAGGGAGAGTAAGCTATGGTGACATTTTTGAAGAAAGTATTTGCTCCGCCGGTATTGGCTGACGAAAAGCAGTCTTTTGCTGCCATGCTGCTGAATGTGATTTTATGGGCTTTGTTGGGAGTGGAGATTCTGCGCAGTGTGGGCTTTTTCTTTATTTCGGGTGTGAATCTGACAGTTTCAGTCCTGGCCACCGTTGTGGTTTCGGTCGTTATTTCCTTGTTGTTGGGGTTGTTGCGTTCGGGGCGAGTGCGGCTGGTTGCGATCGTCTTTATCTCTTTTTTATGGGGATTGGTGACTTTTATCATTTTCAATTTTGGTGGGACGAGTGGGGTCGGGTATTTTCTATATGTCGAAGTGATTGTTCTGGCCGGGGTGCTGTTGCAGTCGCGTGGAATCTGGTTTTTTACCGGTTTGAGTTTGATTGCCGGAGTGGCTGTCTTTGTGTTGGAAATGCAGGGATATATTCATCCGGATTCAAGCATCTTGCAGCCGGTGATTACATTTGGGATTTCTTCGCAAATTTTCCTGGTGGTGGGAGCTTTGATGTTTCTGTTTCATCATGGATTGGACCATGCTTTGCATCAGGCGACCATCAATGAGCAACAGGCGTTGGAGAACAATCGAGAGCTGGAGAAGATTCGGGCTTCTCTGGAAGAACAGGTGGCGCAGCGGACGCAGGTGGCGGAAGAGGCGCGCCGGCGGGTGGAGATTGCCCATGCCGCCTTGCAGAACCAGATGTGGCAGATTACAGGGCTGTCGCAGTTCAGTGATGTGTTGGGGCGAGAGCTGGAGCCGGCGGAATTTGCGCGGCAGTCCTTACAATTTTTGTGCTCCTATACGGAAATAGCGGTGGGGATGTTCTATCTGTATGAGAAAGAGACGCAGTCTTTGCGATTGATGGGGACTTATGGGGTTTCAGATGTAGGGGAATCAACGCGGAAGATTCCCATCCAGGAAGGGGTGATCGGTCAGGTGGCCACGGATTTGCGTCCCCGTTCATTAACGATGAGCGATCCACCTCTGGTGCTCAAGTCTTCCTTTGGGGAAATCGCCGTTCATTTAATCGCTCTTTATCCTTTGACGGTGGAGGGGGCGCTTTTGGGAGTGGTGGAGTTGGGCCATCTTCAGGCTTTCTCTGAACGGCAGGAATTGTTTCTGGAACCGGCTTTGAGCCGGCTGGCGGCGGGGCTGGCGACGGTTCTGGCGCAGCTGCGGATCAAGGAGTTGTTGGAAAAGACGCAGCGCCAGGCAGAAGAATTGCAGGCACAGGAAGAAGAATTACGGGCGGCGAATGAAGAATTGTCGGCGCAGACGGAGAGTTTGCGGGCTCAACAGAAGCGGATGGAATCGATTACCCTGGACAGGTTGCAGAGGTAGGTATGGCTTTATATCCAGATCCCAAACCGGTTGATCTTATCTTTAAGGAAGATGCAAGTTCCTGGCGGCAGGTATTAATTCGCAGGACCCTTCGCGTTGCGGCTATCCTGACAACCCTGGTGGTTGTTTTGGTCAGCTACTATTCTGTGACCGGAGGAATGGCGTATTTAATTCCTGTATATCTGGTGTTCCTGGGAATTATTATGGTGGGGGCTTTTGCACCAGGGGTTTCCTATTCTGTGCAATCCGGTCTGTTTTTGCTTGCCATTTACGCGGCCGGCCTCTTCAGTTTTTACATGGAAGGTCGGGGGGGATTAGGCGCTGTCTATATGTTGATGCTCGTTCTTTCGGCGACGTTGTTTTGGGGCCGGCGGAGCGGGATGATCGTACTTGGGGTGGTGATTGTGACGCTGGTGCTGTTTGCGGTGAATTTTTCTTATGGTTGGTTGAGACCCCTTCAGGCGACTGACTCAACGGTGGGATGGTATTGGGTCAACAACATTGCGGTGCTGATTATTCTGGCTGTATATGTGATTATCGGGTTGGATTATTTTATTTCGCATCTGGAACGACTGTTAAACCAGAGCCGAGAGCTGGCCAGGGAATTGCAGGGGGCGCGGGATAAGTTGCGGGATGAGGTGTTGGAGCGCACACAGAGCGCAGAACAGGCCCGGATGGAGGCGGAGATTGCGCGGCGGGCGTTGGAAGCGCGGATGTGGCAGGTGGCAGGGCAGGAGCAGTTGAATCAGCATTTGCGGGGAGAGCCGAATTTATCGGCGCTGGCGACGAATGTGTTGTGGCAGCTCTGTTCTTATATGGAAGTGCCGGTGGGAGCGATCTTCTTGCGGGAAGGCGACGGGTTGCAGATGCTGGCGAGCCAGGCGTATACCCATCGCAAGCGGCTTTCCAACCATTTTAAATTGGGGGAAGGGTTGGTGGGGCAGGCGGCGTTGGAAAAGCATATGGTAGTGCTCCACGAAGTTCCGGAAGGTTATCTGGGGATTTTTACCGGGTTGCTGGATGTGTCGCCGCGCTGTCTGGTGGCGGCTCCCTTTGTCTTTGAAAATCAGGTCATCGGGGTGGTGGAGCTGGGGGGGCTGAAATGTTTTAGTGCGCAGCAGCTGGATTTTCTGGGAGTGGCGCTGGAAAATATTGCGATTGCCTTTAATACGGCCCTGACGCGGACGCGAATTGATGAGTTGCTCTCTGAGACGCGGCGGCAGGCGATGGAATTGCAGGCGCGGGAGGAGAAATTACGTTCGGCCAACCTGGAGCTGGAAGATCAGGCGGAGGTGCTGCGGCGGTCGGAGATGCGGTTGCGGGAGAAGCAGCTGGAACTGGAGAAGGCCAATGTGCAGCTGGAGGAAAAGGCGCGGGCGTTGGAATTGACGACCGGGGAGTTGCAGGAAAAGCAGACGACGCTGGATCAACAGAACCGCGATTTGAAGGGGGCTCAGCAGGAGCTGGAGAAACAGGCGGCTGAGCTGGCGCAGGCCAATAAGTACAAATCGGAATTTTTGGCGAATATGTCGCATGAATTACGGACGCCGTTGAACAGTCTGTTGATCCTGGCGCGGATTCTGGCCGACAATGAGACGCACAATTTGACGGAAGAACAGGTCGAGTCGGCGCGCATTATCTATAACAGCGGCAGCGATCTGTTGAAGTTGATCAACGATATTCTGGATCTTTCCAAAGTGGAAGCCGGGAAGCTGAATTTCCATTTCGAGCCGACGCCGTTGAGCGATCTGGTCTATTCGATGCGGGTGCAGTTCACGCCGATTGCAGCGGAGCGCCGGCTGGAATTTCCGATTGGGTTGGATGAGGCGTTGCCGGAGCATGTGGTGATCGATCGGCAGCGAGTGGAGCAGATTCTGAAGAATTTGCTTTCCAATGCCTTTAAGTTTACCGAGCAGGGGGCGGTGCGGCTGGAGATTTTCCAGGCGGATGGCAAGTCGGAGAAGGAAGTGGTTTTTCGGGTGAGCGATACCGGGATTGGGATGACGCTGGAGCAGCAGAAGACGCTTTTTGTGGCTTTTCAACAGGCTGATGGGAGTACGAGTCGGAAGTATGGGGGCACGGGGCTGGGGCTGGCGATTTCGCGGGAGCTGGCGGAACGGATGGGCGGACGGATCACTCTGGAGAGCGAGCATGGGAAGGGCAGCCAGTTTACTTTTTATTTGCCGTTGATCCTGCCTGAGGGGGAAGCTGTGGTAGAAGTTGTGGCTCCGGTGGCGTCGAGCCCGGCGGTCGAGGCGACGTCGGTGGTTTTGCCGGAGGTTAAGGTGCAGGATGATCGGGAATCTCTGCGGCCGGAGGATAAGGTGTTGTTGATTGTGGAGGACGATCCTGTTTTTGCGCAGATTGTGTGTGAGTATGCGCATACCCGGGATTTCAAATGTCTGACGGCGGGAGATGGGGAGGTGGGTGTGCAACTGGCGCGGAGTTATCGACCGGCAGGGATTATTCTGGATCTGGGGTTGCCGAAGATGAACGGGTGGAGTGTGTTGGAAACGCTTAAAAACGATGAGGCAACCCGGTCGATTCCGGTGCATATTGTTTCGGCCAGTGAAGAAAGTCCGGAGGCTTATAAGATGGGGGCGGTAGGGTTTTTGACCAAACCGTTGACGCGGAATGATCTGGAGAGTGCGTTCCAGAAGTTGGGGCAATTTATCCATCGGGATTTGAAAACGTTGTTGTTGGTGGAAGATGATCCGGATCTAAGGCGCAGTGTGCAGCAGTTGCTGGCGGCGGACAATGTGCAGATCTATGAAGCGGGCTCGGGGCTGGCGACGCTGGAGTTGCTGGGGCGGCAGCCGGTGGATTGTATGATTCTGGATCTGAGTCTGCCGGATATGAGCGGCTTTGAGCTGTTGCGGCGGATCTATAACGATATGAAGATCGCGCGGTTTCCGATTATCGTTTATACCGGGCGGGCCTTGACCGAAGAGGAAAATGCAGAGCTGATGAACTATACCACAAGTGTGATTGTGAAGGGGTTGAAATCACCGGAGCGGCTGCGAGATGAGACGGCACTCTTTTTGCATCAGGTGGTGCGGCGGATGCCGGAGACGCAGTTGGAGGGGACGGGGAATCTGGCTGCGGGGGCGGGGGCGCTGGCCGGGAAGCGGGTGCTGTTGGTGGATGATGATTTACGCAATACTTTTGCGCTTTCGAAGGTGTTGGGCGATAAGGGATTGAAGGTTTCGATTGCGCGGAACGGATTGAAGGCCTTGGAGATGTTGGAGGGGGGGACGCCGGAGTATGATATTGTGTTGATGGATATTATGATGCCGGAGATGGATGGGTTTGAGGCGATGGCAAGGATTCGGCAGTTGCCGCAGTTCTATCGTTTGCCGATTATTGCGTTGACGGCGAAGGCGATGAAGGGGGATGCGGAACGGTGTCTGGCGGCCGGGGCGAATGATTACCTTTCTAAACCGGTGGATGTGGATCGGTTGTTGTCGATGTTGAAGGTGTGGTTATATCGGTAGTTTTTGTTTTTCTTTGCCTTTTAGCGTCCCGCATCAGGTGTTTTCCTGGTAAGATACGACGCGCGGGATGGGGGGAGAGAGTTTTTTATTTATTTGTTCGCGCGTTTTAGAAAGCGCGCGAACAAATGGGCTTTTTCTTCTTCTGGTGTAGTGCGGGGTGCCTTTCGGCGGATAGTACGATCGAGATTTGATGTTCCGCCCAGGGTATTTTCCTGGTAAGATGCGACGCGCGGGATGGGGGGAGAGAGTTTTTTATTTATTTGTTCGCGCGCTTCAGAAAGCGCGCGAACAAAGGGACTTTTTCTTTGCCTCTTTTCTGTTAATTGCTGTTGCAAAGGGTTTGCTATGTATTATTTCCCCAGTTTGCGGAGGGCGCCGGCGATGCTCCAGAAGAGGATGCCAAAGAGGCCACAGGACGAGCCTATACAAAAGATCTGGCCGGGTTGTTTTTTGAGGTAGTCCAGATAGGCGGCGGGTGTTCCGGCATAGAGATCTTTGACGGTGATGAGGAAGTGTCCTTCCCAGATGCCGCGAGCGGTGAGCGTCTGTCCGGGGCGGTAGCCGATATAGGAGATGGAATGATCGCCTTCTTCAAAGCGCAGTGTTTCGGCATTGGCGAAGTTGGCGTTGGATCGAATTTGCAGACGGACGGCGGTGCCATCTGTGAGGGTGGCTGTGATTTGGTCGGTGGCCGGCAGTTCGAGGGGGGAGGTCATGGTGGTCGATGAAGGCGTGGGGGGCTGGGGCCAGATTCTGGTCTGGTAGAGGGCCAGGCCGTGAGATTCGGTGGGAGCTGTTTCTGGTAGTTGAACGGTGAAGAGGGCTTCGGTGCCGGGCGACAATTGCAATGCTTCGGCGGCGGTGGGTTGGGAGAGTTTGGCGATGGTTTGGGATTGCATCCAGGTGGCCGGAATGCCTAAGGAGAGGGGGATGATGCCGGCGCTGCAGGCAAAGATGGCGATGAGCAAAAAGATCAAAGAAAGACCGGGTTTGCGATTCAGGTAGGAGCCAAATAATAAACGGATCATGGTTATTTACAAATCGTTGTCCCAGTAAAAGGCCTGGTAGGTGCCGGCGGGAGTATAGCCGAGCTTTTCGGCGAGTCGGCAGGATTCCATATTGGCGGCATCCCAGTTGGCTTTGAGGCCGCGGGCGAGGCTTTCGCGGACGAGCCGGCCGGCGAGGGCGGTGGCGACGCCTTTGCGGCGCCAATCGGGCTCGACGTAGAGGCTGACTTCGATGCCCCAACTACAGACGAGGGAGGAATAGGCGGCTCCGATCAATTTGCCGTTGCGGACGATGCCGTAACCGAGGCCGCGTTCGAGGAAATCTTCGACGGAGTCGAAGGAGGAGATATCGACCGGGCCTTCGGGCTCAAGCAGGCTGGTATTGAGGATATCGGCGTCGAGGGCTTTGATTTCGGGCATCCAGGTCTGGTTTTCGAGCAGGCGGTCGAGGTGGTCGAGTGAGAGGTGAGCGGTGGAGAAGCTGTAGCGGGGGAAGTCGACGACCTGTTTTCCGCGCAGATCGCGCAAGGCCGCGATCCATTCCGGCGGGGAGGGCATGAAGAGCATGTATTGGGGGAAGTCTTGTAACAGTCGCCGGCCGCCGGGGCTGAGGGGATCACCGGCAAAGTAGCAGAAGGGACCTTGTTGGATCATGAAGGCGGTGGGTTCGTAGAGGCTATCGACGAAGGCGGCGCCCATCTGGCCTTCGAGGGCACTGTCGATGCCGAGGTCGACGCGAGGATGGGTGCGGAAGTGGCGGGCCAACAATAGACGATTGGCTTTGTTCAGTTCAAGTGAGATTCCCATAGCGATTCCTTTTTTGATGGCTATGGAAATAGATTATACTTTAGATCATTGTTCTCTGCAAGAAGCAAGTCTTGTAATTCTATTATTGTTTGAGCCGTGAAACGGGCATTTTCAGCGTCCCGCAAATGATTCTTTCCCGGTAAAAAGCGACGCGCGGGAGGGGGGGAGAGGGGGTTTTTTATTTATATTTTCGGCGGCTTCAGAAAGCCGCCGAAAATATGGCTTTTTTCAAGTGAATTGCAAGGGGTGTTTTTCGGCGTAGCGTCCCGCAAATGATTCTTTCCCGGTAAAAAGCGACGCGCGGGAGGGGGGGGA
>CAZCTC010000049.1:0-58134 GCA_964501335.1 uncultured Anaerolineales bacterium
CCCCAAAGGGGCGACCTCAAGGTAGCCTGGGGTGAAGCCCCAGGAAACCCCGTCGGACAAACCATTTTCATCCTTCGGGGTGCCGCCCCCGGCATGGCGTTCTGTCCTGAAAATAGGCTTCGCCGGCCCTCTATCCCCCCTACCCCCCTTTCCCCCAAAGACGCAGATGGGAGAAAAGGGGGAATTTGTTTTTTGGGAATTTGCACGCCTCAGAAGGCGTGCAAATTCCCCCAGCCAACAGATCATTACGTTTTACGTTTCACGTTTTAGATAAGGTGCCGCTCCCGGCATACGCTTCTCTTCGGATCTCAGGATACCGGCAAAGGGGATGTACTGTCGTCCCTCTGGAGAAACAATCGAGGGTACATCAGGGGATGCAATAAAAAACCGTCAGGAGCACCTTTGCTCCTGACGGTTCTCTCCGGGTTTCCTACGCTCAGATCAACTTCAAATTTCGGGCCTTCGCCACAGCCTCCGTACGACTGCCCACCTCCAGCTTCCCATAAATATGATTGATATGCCGCTTCACGGTGCCCACACTGATAAACAACCGTTGCGCAATCTCAGGGTTGGAAAGCCCGGCCGCAACCAGCATCAGCACCTCCAGCTCGCGTTCGCTTAACGGATCGACCAGAGCCTGCGACGCCGCTACCGGATGCAGACACGCCACCCCTGCCGCCGCCAGCAATTGATCGACAAACTCAGGCGCTGCCGCCCGGACTTCCGGTAACAACGCAATCAACCGGGGATCCTCATCCAGAAAAGCCCGGATGTATCCTTCCGGAGCCGCGATTTGCACCGCCTCCGTTAACAATCCCCGCGCGCCGGCTCGATCGCCGGACCGCTCCGCCGCCAACGCCTGCAAAATCCGGGTCGTCAACAACCATCGACCAATTCCATGCTCCTTCATAAAAGCCGCCAGCTCAACCAGCCGGGACTGCGCCTCGGCAATTCGCCCCTGCAACAACCATAATCGACAACAGAGCAACTGTCGCGGCAAACTGTCGGTCTCTTGCCGACACTCCGAAATCAGCCCCAGGCTCCCTCCCCAACGCAACACCGATTCCAGCTCTTCATACTGCAAACGGATATTGGCCTCATCAACCAGACACCAGTTGGCATCTGTATAACCAGCCTGCTGAGCAATCCGAAAAGCCGCCCGTAGTGCCGCCAGCGCCGCCGTCGTCTGACCCAACGCATGCCAGGTCGGCGCCGCCAGCGCCCGGGAAAAAATACGATCGTGCTCCCACAATCGCCCCATGGCCGTAATAGCTCGCCGGTGATACTCATTGGAAAGCTCCAATTCATTGGATTCATAAAAGAAAGTACCCAACCGGCTGTACATAAAATCACCGGCCATCGAAAAAGAATGCGGGCCCTCACGGATCCGCTCGATCACTTCCCAACATAACGCCACAGCTTCCCGACGACGCCCCAATTCATTGAGTACCAGCCCCAACGACATCTCCACCATCATCGTAAAAATCGTATCGCCCAAAACTCGCCCCACCTGCCGCGCCTGCCGAAAAGTCTCCAGGGCTTCAACCAGATGGTTCATCCGCTCTTGAGCCTCTGCCTGCGCCCATAAAGCCATCGTCATCCAGCTGGAAGGTTTTCCGGCCAGCCGCTGCATCGCCTCCCCGGTCGCCAAAGCCACCGCCGTATAATTCCGACGGCTCAAATCCAAAAAGCTGCGTAACACCCACCACCGCCCCCACGACTCCGCTTCCGGCTGCCCCACCAGAGCCAGCTTTGCCGCGGCAACATACGCCTCGGCCGCCACCTGATCCCCCGTAAAGGCCAGAATCCAGCCACGATAAAGCAACAATTCCCCTTCTGACTGCACCACAGCCTCCGGCAACCTATCCAACCAACGAGAAACCGTCATCATTCCCCCACCCAACACCACCGCTTCCACATTCACCAGAATCAACCGCACCGCCGCATCCCACCGCCCGCTCAACCCGGCTGCAATCAACGCCTGCTCGACGGCCTGATTGACCAGACCGGAATTTTCATACCATAATGCCGCCCGGCCGTGCAAAATCTGCCGCTCCGCCTCCGGTAAAGCCGTGCGCAAAAATTCAGCAAAAAGGGCATGATATCGATACCACTCTCGCCGATGATCCAACGGAATCAGAAATAGATTGGCCCCTTCCAATCGCTCCAACATCCGCTGGCCGTTGTCCCATCCCGTCAAAGCATCACACAACGAACCGCTCAGACAATCCAGAATTGAAGTACGGTAAAGAAAATCACGCACATCCTCCGGTTGTCGATCCAACACCTCCGTAATCAGATAATCCATCACATAGCGATCGCTGCCGGTAAAAGTCGTAATAAAGCGCTCCGCATCGTGTGGATTTTCCTGCAAAGCCAGCGCCGCCAGCTGCAACCCGGCAATCCAGCCCTCCGTCCGTCCCGCCAGGGCCGCCACCGCCTCCGTCGATAACTGAACGCCCATAGTCTGCTGCAAAAAAACGGCCGCCTCTTCCTCAGTAAAGCGCAAATCTCGCTGGCGGAGCTCCACCACCTGTCCCCGCGCCCGCAACTGCGGCCACGGCAACGGAGGATCTTCCCGGGTAAGAATCGCCAATCGCAACAAAGCCGGTTGACGTTCCACAATAAATCGTAGAATCTGATGGACCGCCGTCGCGGTAATCAAGTGATAATCATCCAGCACCAAAAGCACAGGCCGGGTCAACCTGTGTAAATCGTTGATCAACAACGTTGCGATTTCTTGAAAAGGCAACGGCTGCGCCGATTGCAACAACGGCGCAATCGCCTCTTCTAAAGAGTGATCAACAACACCCAGCGCCGCAACCAGATAGGAGAAAAACTGAACCGGATCATTATCCCCTTCATCCACACTCAGCCATGCGCAGGAAAAGTCCTGCCCGTCCCGCTGATTCAACCAATCGGTTACAAGCGTCGTTTTGCCGAATCCGGCCGGAGCACAGACCAGCAACAATTTACAACCAGGACGCAATACCGCTTCCAGACGTTGAATGAGTCGGGAGCGGCCGGCCAGATCGGAGCGCGGCGTAGGGAGATAATACTTGGTACTGAGCAGAATCTTCTTCATGCCCCCCATCTTATCACGCTTACCGTTCCTTTCAAAAAACGCACTCCCCATCCAGTGCGTCGCTTCAGGCCGAACTAAAACCTTTCACAGAACGCCCAAACGCTCCCCGCCCCGGCAAAAAACAATTACGCGCACCCTGTAATGGGTGCGCGTAATTGTTTTAACAGTTAAAGCTCAAAAGCTCTTACTGAGCGGAATTCCGCACCACGATCGGCAGATAGAAGTAGAGAGACTGATACTGAGCGATGTCCAAAGCAATCGTCTTGATGTTCCCGGGATTCGCCGGATCGGTACCGAGATCGAAAACCCCATACCACGGCACGGCAACTTCGGGCACACCAGCAACCTGCGGCGTGAACGGCATGGTCCACTTCGGGAAGGTGTAATTGACGTTCAACGTGAACTTGGTCCCCGGAGCGAGCGGAGCCGCCGGAGTGATCGAGAAGGTCGCATTGCCCAGATCGGCATTCGGGACCACCGCAGTCGACAGAACGACCCAGTCGCCCACCGTGTCGGTGACAGCAGCGTCGTAATTCAGGACCAGCACAAAGTAGGTACCGGTCGTCACCGAGGAGCCGCTCAGGCTGATATATTCCAACACGGCACCGGTAGCGGCCGACCCAACCAGGGTATCGGTCGATTCCAGCGTACCATTGCTGTTGGCATCCCGATAGACCCACATATCCAGGTCGTTCGAGGTGGAATCCAGAATCTCGGCGACCACCCGGACATCGGAAGCGCCGCTGACGGTGCGGGAAACATAGAAGGTGCCCGTCACAGTGTCGAAAGTATTATCAGGAGTCGGATCCTGAACCAGATAGCGCTCGACCACCGTACCGGAGACCAATCCGCGCAGACGCACCGTCGGCGTGGTGATGTTCATGGCAACCTGCAGATTAGGAATGCGGTACGTCCCCTTGTCCAGACGAACCACCCCGTAAGACAGCGAAGGCAGGTTAGAGAAAGCCGCCTTGGCCGCAACCGGGAAGTGCGCCGCCACGGTCGTCGTGGTATTCGGCGTTAACTGAACCTCACCGAAGGCCCAGCTTCCGACAGCCAGCGAACCCAGGTCGGCCGTAACGGTCACGACCTGCGTCTGCCCCGGCCCTAACACAAAGGACGCCGGCGCAATGGTCAACGACATGCCGGCCGAATTCGAAACCGAAGTCGTCCAGGTCACCGTGGTATTTTTCGTGCTCCGCACCACACGGGTCCAGGAGCAGTTCACGATACAGGATTCCTGGGCCAGGCTGGGCAGGTTGAGCTTGGAAGGATCGCCACCCAGGGCGGGATTGGCAGCCTCATAGTTGGCCTTGATTTCATTCAACACCAGGCCGGCCTTGGCTGCATAGCTGACGTAGGCGCGCCCGGAACCGCGATCGAACGGGGTGGCCGGAGTCACGCCGTCTTCCTTGACCGGGTGGGTAGCGGAGCGCATAGCCGTGCTCATCAGAGCCGACTGAACTTCCGCAGGCGTCCAGTCGGGATGCAGCTGGACCAACAGAGCCGCAGCACCGGCCACATGCGGAGAAGCCATCGAAGTACCGGAGTACATATCGAACTCAGGCTGACCACTCGGCGGATGCGCCGACTGAACAGCGGCCAGGATATCGGTCCCCGGAGCAATGATGTCGGGTTTGAGGATGTTGGGGTTGGAGGCCGGACCGCGGCTGCTGTCGCCGGACATCATATCACCCAAAGCGTCGCTGATCACCACACTGGCGCCACGGATGGTAGCCGTCTGAATCGCGGTGTTCGTCAACCAGGCGCTGACCAGGGACGAGCTGGCATAGCTCAGATGAACGGCGGGCAGGTAATGATTGTCGCCCACCACATTTTGCGTGGCAGCCGTATTCAACAGAACCATACCACCGGCGCCGCCGGCCAGGACATTGGCGCCCTTATCCACGCGGGCATTGACACCCCGATCGCAGGCCACGATCTTGCCGGTGAAAAGTCCCGTCTGGAAAGCAAAAAGACACTGCCGGGCTTCGTCATACGTGAGGGTCTTGGTAGCGCCCTGGTTATACCAGCCGGCATAAATGATCTGAGCAGGACCGTAAGCTGAAGTGGCCCCCTTACCGATCAAATCGGCCGGAGGATTCGTGCCGCCCGTCATATTGATCACGGCATTCTGCACGGCCCGGTTGTGAGTCGCATTGCCGACCGAAATGTACCAGGGAGCCGATTTGTTGGCCGTCGTGCTCTCCCCCGGCCCGGAGTTACCGGCCGAAGTGGAGACGAAAACCCCGGCCGCGCGCGCATTGAGCCAGGCGATTTCGGCCTGGCTGGTCCAGGGATTGACGGCCGAGGTGCCGCCGAAAGAGTAATTGACGACATCGACTTCGTCAACGATCGCCTGATTGATGGCGGCCAGGATCGAAGAACCCGGCGCCGATCCAGTACCCTGAACACCTTCGATGTTGTAAGCAATGATGTTGGCATGCGGAGCCACACCGGAGATAGAGGCGAAAGTGTAGCTGTAAGTGCGCGCCACGTACGTCACGTTCGTCAGCACGTTGCCGGCAGAAGTGCTGCCAACATGGGAACCGTGCCCGTTATAGTCTTCGGGGGTGTCAGTATCACCACTCCAGACACCGATCAACTTGTCATTGCACATACCGAGGGTTTCGGTGTAGTGCGGGCTGTCAGGGGCACACCAACCATAATAGTGACCACGGGGATTGGTGACGGTATAACCGTCGCCACCGCGCACCGCAAACGAAGGATGATCCGCATTGATGCCGGTATCGATAATACCGACAACCACGCCCTCACCCTTGGCGCTGACACCGGTAGCAGAACCATCCCAAACACCGGCGGCACCGATCCACTGAGGACCGGCATCGGTCTGCGCATATTCCACCCAGTCCTCAACCACATCCGCCACACCGGGCATGGACTTAAGTGAGGCAGCTTCTTCCGCCGTCAACTTGATGGCCATACCGTTGATGGAATATTGATAGTTGAAAACGACCTCAACCTTGCGCCCAAACTGGCGATTCAAGGAATTGAGCAACTTGGTTTGTTGGGTGACCAGATAATTCCGGTACGCCCGGCTGGCAGGGCTGTTGATGCTCCATTTAGAAGCCCCCGCAGTTTGCGGATTGGCAGCCGCCAACCCCGGAATTCCGCCCTGATAAGAAGGAACGGCCGGGTCATCCAAAACCACAATGTAAGTCTGTACTTTCGGGGGATTCTCTCCTGCCGCGCTTACGGCCAGAGCCGGAATCATCAACCCCAAGGCCAGAGCCAAAGTCAATGCGATGATTAACCAACTGCGTTTCATGCGATCTTTCTCCTCAAAAATATAGGGGTTCGTCGAAAAAACTTTACTCACTCTACTAAAACTCAACAGCACCTCCTCGTTATCCCTGAAAAACACCCGACTTATCCCCCGGGAAACTCTGTCCCGGATTTCCCAATTAACAGAAAATCTTACCCCAATTTAGGAATCCGTCAAATAACGCGATTTTCCCTAAAAGAGGGCCATGGCCCCCAATACCGCCAAATCAAAAAGCGCATTGCACCGGCCCAGAAACTAAGACTCTATCACCTTGTAGCGTCCCGCACCCGGCTATTTCCCCGGAAGGTACGCCGCGCAAAAAGGGAGGAGAGAGTTTTTTTGTTGATGTTTTCGTGCGCATCAGAATGCGCACGAAAACATCGCCCTTTCCAGAGACGCTCCGACACGCAGGCGGTCTACGTCCGCTGAATTCTCAGCCTTTGGGATGCCGCCCTATTCAAAAACGCGAGCGCGATATTGTAAGGCTTCCGCCAGATGCTGCGCCTCAATCGCCTGACTCTCCGCCAGATCCGCAATCGTCCGCGCTACCTTCAACACCCGATGATACCCCCGCGCGCTCAAATGCATCTGCCGCACCGCCGTCCGCATCAATACCTGGCATTCTTCATTTAAAACACAAAATCGTCGAATCTCCGCCGGTCCCATATCTGAATTACAGACCAGCGGCGTTCCAACCAACCGGGCCCGCTCCCGCCGCCGCGCCGCCTCAATCCGGGCCCGAATCGCCGCCGTCGACTCCCCCGGCATCGCCCGGGTCAATTTCTCAAACGGCACCCGCGGCACCTCTATATGCAAATCAATCCGATCCAACAAGGGTCCTGAAATCCGTTTACGATACCGCTCAATGCTCCCCGCCGAACAGGAACACTGCCGTTCGGGATCACCCGCATAGCCGCAGGGACAGGGATTCATCGCCGCCAGCAAGGTAAAAGCTGCCGGAAAAGTCAGACTTCCCTGAGCCCGGCTGATGGTGACGATCTTGTCTTCCAATGGTTGCCGCATCACTTCCAGCACCCGCCCATTAAACTCCGGCAACTCATCGAGAAACAACACCCCCCGATGAGCCAGACTGATCTCTCCCGGCCGCGGCCAATGCCCCCCCCCCACCAGGCCGGCATTGCTGATCGTGTGATGCGGTGCCCGAAAGGGTCGATGCTGAATTAAGGGCAGATCTGAAGGCAATTGATCGGCAACACTGTAAATCCGGGTAATCTCCAGAGCCTCTTCCAAAGCCAGTTCCGGCAAAATCCCCGGCAAAGCTCGAGCCATCAAAGTCTTCCCCGACCCCGGCGGCCCCACCATCATCAAATTATGCCCTCCGGCGGCCGCGACTTCAAGCGCCCGTTTGGCATGTTCCTGCCCTTGAATCTCAGAAAAATCGACTACAGGAGGGGGCGGTTGAGTCAACATCGCCAAAGAAATATCGAGTGGAGTAATTCTTGTATGGCCGCGTAAATGGGCTACCAGCTCTTCCAGAGAAGCCACCGGATAAACCGGCACCCCGGGTATCAACGCCGCTTCAGGGGCATCCATCGCAGGAACATAGAGGGCCGAAATATTGTCATGGCGGGCCATATCCGCCACCGAGAGCACACCCCGCACATGACGCAACGAACCATCCAGGGAAAGCTCCCCCACCGTCAACGCACCTTCCAGCACCTCAGCTGCAAGTTGGGAACTGGCCACCAGAATGCCCAGCGCCATGGGCAAATCATAAGCCGGTCCCTCTTTGCGCAGATCAGCCGGGGCCAGATTGATGGTCACCCGCTGGCTGGCTGGAAAATAAAGTCCGCTGTTACGAATCGCGGAACGCACCCGATCACTGCTCTCCCTCACTGCGGCATCGGGCAGCCCCACGATCGTCAATACCCCGGCCATGCCGGGACCGGTATCCACTTCAACTGCGACCGGCTGGGCATCCAGCCCTAAGACTGCAGCGCTTCCAATTTTCGCCAGCACTGTCTCCTCCGTTTCCAGGAAGACAGCGCGAGACTCGCGGCTGCCATGCAAACAGAAATGTTACGGCCTCAACGCCACCCCCCTGCAACCAGCAACTGTCGCTGATCAGCGACTTTGCGTTCCAACCGCAGGCGCTCCTCCGGCCGGATCACATCTCCGCGCTCCTGGCGATGCCAGGCCAGCGCGGCCTCAGTCACGGCATCGAAATAACGTCCCAGACGCCACCACGCCGTCACATTGCCCTGTCCCAACATTTTCAAATAGGCCCGCAACCGTGGCCAGAGTGAAAGCAACATCGGCAGATCCCCGGCAGGGATCAATCCCGCCGTAACCGCCAATCCCAAATACCGCGAAAGCCGCCGCCGTTCTAACATCAACGAAACGATGGCCACGATCAATAAACAAAAGGCACCAAACCAATCACCGGCCACCAAAACCACAACGCCCAAAATTGACTCTGTACTCCCGATCAGCGTCGCCATACCGTTATGAAACATATGCCCACCGACCGCAAAAACAAAACCCACCAGCGGCAAAATGGGACGCAACCCTTTGGGCTTCACTTCCAACGCCAGTGCAATTCCCAGACCGGTAAAACCGGTAAACATGGCATGGTTCAAACCAAACAGCCCCGCCCGATAAAAAGCCAGTTCCCAGACAGCCGACATGCCGCCTTCGTAAGCGCTCAAAAAGTAAAAGAAATTTTCAACAGCCGCAAAACCAAATCCCACCATCCCGCCATAGATCACGCCGTCCAGCGGACTGTCCAGTTCCTTCCGCCAGAAAAGCAACATGGCCAGCAAGGCAGTCCCTTTGATACCTTCTTCAATGAACGGAGCGAAAACAGCCGTACTGGCCAGCTCATAGGCCGTACTGCCGCCCGGCAACATCGCCGTCAAGGGAATATCAAAAACCATCTCAAAAATTAACGATCCGATAATCGCGGGGATTGCCCCCCACAACACCGCCAGGGTCAACAATCCCCAGGGCTCTTTCTCATAACGATCCAGCCACCACAGGATGAACGCATAGAAACTCATCGGCAAAAAGCTCAGCAAAAAAATTACCAGGATATCCATACGTTCCTCCTTAACGCGTTTTGTCTCACCCCGTCAAAAAACTACCCACTAACTCCGCAATCACCCTCGCGGCCCGGTCATTTAGATGGATATGATCCGTCAATAATGTCAGCCCCTGTTCCACAGAGACCTGGTCCCAACTCTTGCGCAGAACATGATGTTTCAACATTGCCTGAAGCATCACCTCCTTGCTGCCCTCATAAGGTGGCGGAGTATGATGAGCGGGTAACAACAGAGCCAACCGTTGATGTAAAGGGAGATAAGTCACTCCTTTTTCCGCCGTCACCGCCTGGATCACCGCATTGTACTGCTCGACCTTTAAATTCATCGCACTCTTCAAATCTTCGCCCACCATCGGCAAATCCAGCACGGCAATCCGGGCATGGGTCTCAGACTTCAAACGTTCCACAATCCGCGCCAGATTGCTTCGGTACCAGGCCAGCGTGGGTTTTTCGGTGATTCCCTGCTCCTTGCGATAATTCTCTTCCCATTCCGGGCTGAACGTCGCATTGACATCGTTGGTGCCGATCAAAACCGTCACCACATCGGGTTGACAGGCGATAATCTCATCCAACCGCCGCAGCAAATTCCAGGCGAGATTGCCGTTGATTCCGGCATTGACAAACTCATAACCTTCACCGGAAAATTTAAGTCTGAGTTTGTCCACATAATTAGCGCTGGCCATGCCATGGGTGATGCTATCGCCGGCACAAACGACGAGGATACGGGTTTCTTTTTTTCGGCCTTGTTTGAGAAAAACGCGAGGATGATTGACTGGTAGAAACATAGCTTTATTTTTATTTTTCGCGCGTCCCTTTCAGAGGGACGCGCGAAAAACCACACTCTTTTTTCGGGCTTACTCTTCTCGCAGTAATTGCCGCAACAAAAGCGCCGCCCCGCCCAAGGCCAGAGCCCCGCCGGCCAGAGCCGCCGCCCCGACAGCCAGCGTCTTCTTCTGCACACTCGGGAGCACCGCGCCTTCCAATCCTGCATCCGCGCCGTAACGGGCAAACAACTGCCCCCACGGTGTCTTCAGAGCCTCTTCCACCCGCCGCCGACCGACAACGGGATACCAGTAAACATTATGATAAAAATTGCTGGCAAAATAGGACCAGGGCACGATCGGGCTGCGCAACAGCAGATTTTCAAAGGGTTTCAATGCCCCGTGATAAATCATCTTCTGCCCGCGACTGGCAAACGTATCTTCCTGGATAAAATTCCAGCGCTCTCCCAGCACATCTTCATCGCCGACAAACTCGATCTCCTTGGGATCGGCAACGCCCAACCCCAGATCGTGGGCAATCCGCAGGAACGGAATTCCCAATGGATCAAAACCCTGGAGCATCGCCGACGCTGCATCGATCGCCACCTGATCGGCCGAAGCCAGAATCACATTCTTCTCATGCCAGTGCATCGCCCGGGGACCTGGCCCATCGCCGGCAAAAGTGCCGTCCATCACCGCGAAAATCCCCGAATGGATCTCCTGCTGCAAACTCAACAGATCGACCACGGTCTCATTGATCACACTGTGAGTCCAGTGGCGTTTCCGATGCAACAACCCTCCGAAAGCATTCTTCATCGCCCCGGTAATCGTGGTAAATACATGCGTCTTAACCGTCGGCAGATGTAACACATTACAGCCCATCAGCGGCTTGGGAATGAAAACACCCTCAGGATAGATCTCATCCAGAACCAGGAATGGCCGCTGAGGAGTATAGCGAACCCACTCTACTTCCGGTTTATAAAGGTAAATACAGGGTACCCCATATTTATCGGTAACATAACGCTGCTTGTTATTCGCTTCGCCGTCCTCGGTATTGACCACCACGGTGTCGTTGTGGACTCCCAACAAAGGGTACCCGGCTCCCTGCAAATGCTGAATCACACCTTCCAACTGCCAGGGCGTCGTGGAACAGGCCGGATACCAGGTCTGCCACGAAATATTGATCTTCAACAAAGTCAATTTATCAACCGGCAAGGCCTCACGTACACCCGCCAGTTCCATCAGCCGGGCATAGTCTTCAACCACCGTCTCAGGTCGCGTCCGCAACACTGCGACTTTGCCGCGCCCTGGAAAATTCCTGTCTATCATGTGCATACTCCCGTACAAAATCAGCTTGATTTCTTAGACGATCAATCCGTCGTACAACATTTCCAGGTTTAACGTAGAACAAACCGTATCCCGACAGCTCAAGGTCTGAGCCGCCGCGGCCATTCCCAACCGCACCGCCTCTAAAGGAGAGAATCCTTCCAGATAGCTGTAGACCACAGCCGCCGTCAATGCATCCCCTCCGCCCACCGGATCGACAACGTCGATCTTGAAAGCCGGCAATCGCCCACTCTCTACCGAGGTAGCGTAACAAAGCCCCTCAGCTCCTAACGTAATCACGGCCAACTCAACCCCCATCTGCGCCAATCGCCGCACGCCCTGCAACCGGGAATCGGCATCCGCAAGACGTTCCTGTAACAACGCCTCCGCCTCATTCAAATCCGGTGTCAGGATTTTGATCTGAGACAAATAGGGGTGAAATCGAGAGGCCAGCAACGCCGCAGTAGGATCGACACAGACCGGAATCTTATATTCTCCAGCCATCCGGAACACTTCCACCAGCGTCGCGGGAACCAGGTTGGCATCCAGACAGATCATCTCAGCCTGAGCTATGACATCGCTGTGCAACTCCAGATAAGCCGGGGTGATCTGAGCCGTAGCCCGCATATCGTCAAAAGCCATCCACAACTCGCCCTCGGCATTGTAAATCGCAGTATAAGCGGGCGTGTGAATCCCCGACATCCCCACCAGCATGGCCGAAGTATCCACCCCAACCCGGTCCAGATGCGCCAGCAGGTCATGCCCCACCTGATCATCGCCGACGGCACTGACCAGATAGACCTCCGCCCCCAGATTAGCCAGATTTTCTGCGATATTCCGGGCCACTCCCCCCCATCCCGACCGGATCCGCCCGGGATTAGAACGCCCCAACTCCACATTCGACGTCCTCGCCCAGACCTTATGGTCCAGCGCCGACGCCCCCAACACCACAATGCGATGGGAATCGCGACTAATCATGATCGAGGCCCCGCAGCAGCGCCTGAGGGATTCCCGCCAGCCAGAAATGCCGCCCCTTCAAAGGCGGGGTAGACAGGAAAGCCACCCGACCGCCCGGCAAACGGATAAAAGCTTGAGCCGCCGGGGCTTCCGGTTGCGCCAACGGCAAAGGCGTCACCCGGCGCAAAACCAGAACATCGTCTTTATGGCTCTGACTTACCATTTCGCCGTTCTCTGAAAGCCGCACCCCAAAGTAATCATCCCCCGGCCCCCAATCAGGAAGACGGGTCATATCCTCCCCCAGCACAATAATCCGCGGTTCCGGATCTTCCACCCGTGACAACAAGCTGCCCGAACGCTCCGGCACAAAAACAGCCCGGTCCAACCGCACCTGTCCCTGGGCCTGTTCCGCATAGACCGGAATCAGCATCAAAGCATCATCGGGGGTGCTTTGCAGCAACAACCCCTTCAGACTGTCGATCCAACCGATAATGTAATTACATTTCTCCCAACGGGACCGTTCGCCGCCATAACCACTGACCTGGCGCGCCTCTTCAAAACGGCTGTGCGCCTGCTTAAGCAGATCCAGCGCCGGATTATATTCCTTTTCCGGCGTGACAACCGCCCGCACCAGGGCCTGATTATACAACGAAACCGCCTCGTTATAGCTGGCAACCTGAGAAAAAGAAAGTTTTACCCAGGTCGATGCCGCTATCGACATCTCCAGTGCCCGATCCCAGTTCCCCAACCGCCGTGCCAGATCCGATTGGCAAAGTTGAATCAAAGCCGCCGCATAGCGATCGCCGTTCTGCCAAAGCACCTCATACTGCGAATCCAGCCATTCCAAAGCCTCCTGGATCGCCTCAGGACGCTCGGACAAAATACCTTCCTCGATTTTCGGCATGACCTCATCGGCCACCGCATGCTCTATCGGCTCCGAGACCCCACTCCAATCGATCAAATACAATGTGGAAAGATGTTCGGGCACAAAAACAGCTCGCAACTTACTTCCCTCCCGACAACTGAGGTTTGTTCAAACTTTTCTGGAGCGTATCCAGCGTATGCAGCAAATTGTCCGCCTGTTGCGGCATCAAAACCCGCATCATCGGATCGTTGACGGTCAATGAACGCATCACATCCAGGAACCGCAAGACTATCAGCTCCGGCTGGATCTCTTCGCCGCTCCGACTTAAATTCTGCATCGTCTGCTGCAACAAAGAGAGCATTTCGATCTGACTGTTCAACTGCGCCTTCTCCAAAGCGTCGGCCTGCGAAATCTCACCGGCCAACAGGTAAGCTGCGGATTGCTGATGCCATTCGGCCTGCCAGGTCTCCAACCACTGCTGAGAGATTTCCTCTTCCGCCGGCAGGACCGAGCCCACATGCACCCGCTCCACCTTCACGCCCAGCTCCAGCGCACTCTTCTTCACCTCGGCTTCCAGCTCGGCTTCCAGCGCCGCCCAGGGAGCCTCATTCCGATCTTGAATCGAAAGCAGATCGTCCAGGCGGAATTTTTCCAGGCGATCCTTCAACGCGCCTTCCAACACCCCGCCCGCAATCCGGTTGGTCCACGGAATCACCCGATCGCGCCCGGAGCGCAGGCGAACCCGCTGCTTGACCGCCGCAATCAACACGGCATCCTCGCTGAAGGGATAGGGCGCATCTTCCGTCGGTTCGTTCTCGCCGCTATCGATGCGGAAACGAATATCGGCCTGACAGGAAACGGGAATCCCATCCTTAGTCAACGCACTCGCCGTCACCGTGCGCCGCTGCGGCCGTAGATCGATCACATCCCACACCTGCTCAAAGGGCTTCAAAGCATGGAATCCCGGCCCCAAAATCCGCTCCAGCCGGCCGGCCCGCGTCGTAATCGCCGCATTCTCAAACGAAACGCTCAAATACCCCGGCCCCCCGATCTTACGCATCACTTCGGGTCCGTCCGGATCGACATGGCCTTCCTTCACCCCCAAAATCGGATCCATTGGCGGCATCGTCGGCAGACCAAACATAATCCGATTCAGCACCCCCTCCGCATCCTCATACGAAAGCTTGTAAAGCTGTCGCAGGAAATTCACCATCACTTCCTGAACCATCCTCAGCAACAGCCCCACCCCCACTCCAAACATCAACGACACAAACAGTACATCCAGCAACACCGCTCCTGGAGCCACAAGGAAAACGATCACGGCAAACGCCAGGGCCAGAACCACTGTGGCCAACCATAACCCATATTGCTTGACAATGTTCATCGTGCTACTCTCCCAACCGCCGGCGTAGTGTTTCAATTAAAGTCAGCGCCGACCCCGACATCGCGCCCATCTGCGGACCGCGGGCCATATCGTCCAGCGTCTCCAGCAATCGAATCGCCATCAACTTGGCCGAGAAATTTTCATCGCGCCCCTGGAATTCCTTGACCTGCTTGGTCATCTTCAAAAGGAATTCCGTCCGCGCCGTACTCCGCACCCGCTCCCACTTCTCCAGTTCCTCGCCGTGCATCTTCGCGCTGTTCTGCATGATCCGCTGCATCCAGGAAGCCTTCCAGGTCTCCACCCGCTGCCGGATCACCGCCGAATCCACCGGCATAATGCTGTTCCCCACGCCTCCGGCCGTCACCTTGATCCCCTTGGGCTGCATCTCCTGAACCAACCGCTCGCGGATCGCCTTGCCCAGAGAAGAGCGGGGGAACTTATCCGGATCCTTGGTCGCATAGAGCTCATCCAACCGATAAGCCCCAATGACCTGTTGCACCAGCCGCGGAGCAGTCCGGCCCGGCAGATCGTCCCAGGGATTGGAATGCGAAGCATCCAGCGGCGTCTTGTTCGTCGGATCGACTTCCTGAGAGAAAAGCACCTCAAAAGCCGCCGCCCGCCGATACGGCCAGGGACGCCGCAAGGTCACCGGCTCGCTGCCCGGATCGATCCGGAAAATGGGCGAAAAAGGCACCGTCACCTTGATCCCGTCGCGGGTCAAACATTCGACCTTGTTCGGCCGAATCTGCTCGCGCAAATCCATCACCGAAAGCACATCCTGGCCCGGTCCGGTAAAGACCGTTCCCGGCCCTTCCACTCCGCGGATCTTGGAACCGTCGCTGAAAGCCACAATGGTATGGGGCTCCGTTAAAACCAACCCCAGACCATAACCATCAAAGACATTTCCATCAATGCGCTTCTCGGCCACCCCATCCACCACCACCCAGGACGGCCGGGGCAAAGGAGACAGGTAGCCATAAAAATAATTCAAAACTTTTCGATACGCGCCCTCTTGATCCGGTGCCAGCGGCAACAGCGCCGGCGCCCAAAGCAGGAAAAACCCTACCCCCAGCAACATTGGAAGTCCCACAAACAGCAGTCCTAACAAGAAACTGAGGGGAAATGCAATGTAGAGAGAGGAGAACCAATACCAGAAAAAGCCTCCCAACACGGCCCATAACAGAAACGGTAGAATAAACCAGCTACCGTTCTGGGGAGGGTTGTTGCGTACCATGCGCAACGTCAGTAAAAAACCAGCGACGTAAATTCCTAAGACGACAACGGTGATCAGGAACATCCCGAGCCCTCCTTAACAATAACGGCTTCTGCTCAATTTAACACCAAAACGCAAAAAAGGGAAATTTGCGTCGCCCTGATATAATTTTTTCGCGCGCCCTGGTTGGGGGCGCGCGAAAAAATTATCCCACAAAAACTTCGCCTGAAGCGTTTATTATCTGCGACGAGAACGGATCAGCATAATCCCGACGCCCATCGCCCCCATCACCATAATGATCCCGGCCACCAGGACCACAATCCGCAAGGTTTTGGTTTGGGCCTCCTGAGCGGCCTCCGAATCACTTGGCTCCACGGTAGCCTCTCCAGAAAGCACACTGGAAGTCGGGGTCGGAGTCGGCAGCGTGATGGGCATGCCACCACTGGCGTCCTGCTGCACCCCGAACTCCACATTCGCCGGAGCCCCCCCCACCACCAGCGCCATATCGGCCGGCCCACTGGCCTTATATCCCGCCGGAGGCTGGAAGGTCAGCCGATAAGAACCGGCGGGCACATTGTCAAAACAGGCCGGATTGGCATCCGGCATCGGTCCTTTGTTACCCACCAGACCGGCTGCACCGTTGAGCATAAAGATCGCCCCGGCCAGCGACTCCTCATCCGCCTGACGGAAAGAATCGCCGTTCCGATCCAGAAAAGCCATCGCACAGACACCCCCGGCAACATTCGTCGTCTGCGGCGTACTCCCCGCGGCCGGAGTCTCCGGGGTCGGTGTCGCCGCAGCCGCACCGCCCCCCGGTTTGGAAAGGACCAATTCCTGGCCCAACACGATCAGGTTGTCTTCCCCGATCCCGTTGAGTTCCCGGATCTGCTCGATCGGAATGTCATACTCATAGGCAATTCCGCCCAGCGTATCGCCGGCCTGCACCACATAGACCACCGTCCCATCCGGGCGCGGCGTCGGCGTCGGTGCCACCATGGCCACTTCCTGAGCCGTCGGCTGCGACGCAATCACCGCAACCGGTTGCTGCGTCGGGGCCGCCTGCGGCTGAGCCGCCGCCACTGCCTGCCCACCCCCGACCACGGTCAGACTTGCATCATCAATGTAGATATCATTGCTGATGCGGAAAATCGCATCAATCCAATCGGCCCGCGAGTAAGTGAAAACCGTCACTTTGTCGGCCTTCGCCACCGCCTGGACCTGAAACTGGCCCCAGGCATCGTACACTTCCCTCTCTGCCGACCAGACAACCGAACTAGCCCAGGGATTGGTTCCCCCGGTGGGATCGATGCCCACCCGCGTATGCATCGGAGCCGGGCTGTTGGAAGTCGACCCCGTAGGGCAAACATTCCACTGCGCCCCCGACATGCAGGACCAGCTTTGCATAAAAACGGTAAACAACAGGGTAATCCCAGGCTTGATACCGCTTACCTGCTGATACAGGCCGGCTTCATGCTGGCGATTCCACGAGAAATAACGCTGAGCCATATAACCGGAATGGACCCGTTCTGGATAGGCCTCGGAAAGCACCTGTCCGAATTCCGGACGTCCCCAGGAACAGATCTTATCCTCAGGACAGGCAGAAGCCCCCATCGCATAAGCAGGCGGTTGGTCCAGATAGAAAGCGGTCCAACCCGGAGCGATCCGCACTTCGGCGATCCCGCCCTGAGCCGGCCAATCCCAGCCCCCGGAATCGAAATCTCCGTTGACCAGCAGATTGACGCCCGCCTGCTGGGCGTGAACCGGGGACGGCAAGAACAATTCCCCAGTCCCCAACACCAGAATCACGACCATCAGTGACCACAGGAATCGGGATTTATTCATAGTTCATCAAAACCACTTGTCTGAATTTACCGCATCATCCGGGCCCGGACAAAGAGGAAGAGGATGATCACCAACAACACCCCTACCACGCCGGCAGCGATTTTCACTATCCAGCCCAGAATATCCTGCATCGAATTACTGCTGTTGGTGACCTCATTGCCCGTCGGCGTGGCCGTCACTTGCGGTTGCGCCCCCGGAGTCTGCTGAGCCGGAGCGGCACCATCGGCACGCTTCACCCCAAAACCGATATCCAACTGGTTACCGGTAAAGATAAAAGCCAGATCGCCCGGGCCGCTCAAATTATACCCCGTAGGTGGCTGAGCGCTCACCCGATAGTTCCCGTTTTGCAGATTCGGCACACAATAAGGCTCATCAAAACCATTGCTGGTGTACGTGGCCACAATGCCCGCACTGCTGCTGACCGCGAAAACCACACCAGGGATCAACTCTTCCGAATCACCCTGCCGATAGGTATCGGCATTGCGATCATTGAAGGCCACCAGACAGAGCCCCCCGGCAGCCGGGGCCTGCGGCGTCGTACCGACCGGAGCCTGCGGCGTCGTACCGGCCGGAGCCTGCGGCGTCGTACCGGCCGGAGCCTGCGGCGTCGTGCCGGCCGGCGGCTGCGGCGTCGGTTGGACCACCGGTTGCGAGGTGGCCGTAGGAGCCACCACCGCCTTGCCCGAAATCACCAATTCCTGCCCCACCACGATCATATTGTCGGCGCCGATGTTGTTCAAGGATTTGATCTGATCGATCGTGACGTTGTACTGATAGGCAATTCCGCCCAACGTATCGCCGGACTGCACCACATAGACCACCGCGCCGTCGGCACGGGGAGTCGCCGTAGGTCGGGGCGTGGGCGGAGGGCCCACCGTGGGAGGAATCGTCGTTGCCTGAGGAGCCGAGGTCGCCGTAGCGGCAGAACCACCGACCACCGAGAGGGTTGCATCGTCCCACCAGACATCCATATGGGCTACCGGCTGAACGGTGCGGAACTTATTATCGACATAAACCGAGACCTTACCGCTGGCCCCGGCCGTCGCTTCAACGGAAAAAGCAACCCAGGAATCTGCGGTGTTGACCTCGCCGGACCAGACAATCCCGCCATCGTACCACAGGCCCTTGCCTTCAGGATCGATACCGACGCGCATTCGGGGAACCCAGTTGCTGCCCATTGAGGCCGCCGGCGGCTGCTCGTTACTCGCCCGGCCGTACCCAAAGACGGTAAACCGCACCCGGCTGCCGGGAGGTACACTGACGGTCTGGAAAACGCCCCCATGCCAGGTTATAAATTGCGCCCCGACATGCTGCGAAGCACTTCCGCCGTGCTTCAACCCGAGATTGCTGTAATCGCCCTCATCAGACCAGCTGGGCAAACAGACAAAATCCCAGTCCGAAGGTTTGGTAGAGCACTTTTCTCCGCTGTCCTCATGCCAGGGCGCCCAACCATTGGCTACCCCGCCGTTATAAGGAGCTTCGAATCCCGGATTCGTCAGTAAATTCGGCCCCCCTTGCAATGCCTGCAAAGGCAGGGGCTGCGCCCCCCACAGGCCAACCAGCATCAACAGAGCCACAAGACCCATGGTCCACTTGTGCAATTTTGTCATTGCTCCTTCCTCAACTACTATTCTGGAATGATGCGCCATTGGAATGGATTGATCCTTCAGACGCAAGGGAGCGCGTAGATTTCTTAGATGCAGGAGTTACGCCCCACTAAAGGAAAAATTATAGCACAGGTGGAAGGAGGGTCAAACGCACATTAATTTTATTTGATTATTTTTCGCGCGCTCGGAAGGCGCGCGAAAAATAATCCCACTTTTAAAACTCCCCAAGCTACTCCCGATTCAATTTCTCAATAATCCGCCGCACCGTCTCCACATCCGGAGCCCGCACCACCACCACCGAATCATCGCTCCGCAAAAGACAACGGTAGTCCGACGCTTTCTCCCAACAGGACCAGCCCTCCACCGCCGGATCGGCTTTATCCATCTCTTTCAGAGTCAAAAACTTTCCATAGACCCGCTCGAATTCCTGCGCATCCCGCTCACGATCCCATACGGTGCGCCAGATAAACGCCAGATCGCCGCTCTCTTTCTGATAATAAACCGCATAGCGATCGCCGTCCCATCCGGCCGCCGCCGTATGCCCCGTCGTCGTGAAGGCTTCTCCCATCTGCAAATCGATCGTCAACTCCCCCATCACATCCTCATCCGTCAACCGCCACCCGCTGCCCAAGGTCTCCGTCAACGGCGGCAGAGAAAGAAGCTGCGGTTCGTCACGGTTCATATAAGAAAGGGGATGCATAATCTGCTCGCTCGATTGCGGAAGATCCCGATAAGCCGCATTGACAGCGGTCCATTCACCATCCGCATAGATCCGCTGCGCAAAAATCAATCCTTCCTCATAAGGAAACTCCATCCCCACCCGTACTACGGCCGGGAAATCATCCATCGAAGGAATATCCATTTGCAAAAACTCGACGATCAACCGTACCCGGTCAATAGGCGTCATTTGCTCCATATAATTAGATTGCAACAACGTCGCATCGCCCTCTACCAGCGCCTGAATCCCGATCATATGATCGTTGTCCCCCACATCGACATCATCCCCATACCCCAGCGCTTCCAGATCGTAGTGTTGATCCTGTAAAGCATGGGTCAATTCGTGCACCAGCGTGATTCGATCGATAACATTCATCGGCCCCTTGTCCGAAATCACATACAGCTCTTCGGTCTCGGGATCGTAAAAACCGGCAACCTGATCGGTATAGAGATCGACATAGAGCTGGAACAGATCGGTCCCCGGTTCTACCAGATCAAAAGCCTCCAGAACCAGCGCATAATCCTCCGCCTCTTCCCTGGACCAATCCGCCTCCAGATCCTTCTGCATGCGGGCCCCTAATTCCTCGCGGGTCATCAACTGGAAATTCACCGACTTCTTGAAATCCAGGCCGCGCATCTCCGCAACCTCTTTCTCCACCACCGTCATCAAAGAAGCCGGATCGGTAGGATAGTGACGATCTTCACTCCACAGCCAGGCCCCCACCCCGCCGGCGAGCAAACAACATCCCAAAACCACCACCAGCAGCCCGCCGACCAGACAACCCACCACCCACCGCCAGGGTTGACTGCCGCCACCCGCCGGCTTCACCGGCACTGCATTTTCAATCAACATAAAAATCCTCTCTATCCTGAAATTAGCCCCGGGATTTTTAACGCAAAGACGCCAGGCAGCCAAGAAAACACTTAAAAAGCCTCTTCTGTCTCTCTCGGCAATCTCTGCGCCTCCGCAATGTATTTCTTTCAACCTGTGCGGTTAGTCTGGGAAAAAGCCCCTATTTTCGGCGGCTTCAGAAAGCCGCCGAAAATATGAAAAAACTCTCTCCCTTTTCTCTGCGACCTCCGCGTTAAATCCGAATCTGGCTACTGAAATCTGGGGAAATCCGAACCGGGCACAGTGGCGTTCCGATTCGTCCCGGCCAACCGTTCCGGCTGGGGTTTCCGCCGCCACCGCGCCATCCACAACCGCAGCCGCAACCGGAGCCACAACCGGATAGCCCCCTTCATCTCGGCAACCGTCGGAGGTTCCGGCGCATACGAAGCCTTCACATACAGAGCCATCAATTGCCGGACTTCCCACTCCGCCGGGAACAGCCGATCCGGCCAGTAAACTTCCGGCCCTATCTTGATCAATCGGGCCGCAAAAGCATCGCCAAATTCAGTCGGCGTCTCCCCACCCTGTTGATCCGTTCCCAATCGGCGAGCATGATACCGCAACTGCCGATAGATTGCCCCCAAAGATTCCACCGGAGCCCGCCGGCTCAACCACCAGACCTCCACCAGGGTACTTCCACCCAACCCCACGACCGCCACGATCAGCCCCGACAACAGCCAGGACCAACCGAACCACCCCGCCGTCGTCGGTTCCGGCTCCTCCGGCACCAAAGGTTCCATCAATGCCTCGTAAGCTTCCTCTTCAATCTCACTCAACTGAGCGCGATCCACTTCAGGCTGATTTCCCGTCGGCTCGAACTCCACCCAACCATAGGTCGGAAAATAAACTTCCACCCAGGCATGGGCATCAGCTTCCGTCACCACATACCGCGCATTGTACATATCATAGGTGCCGCTGGCATACCCGATGACCAGACGCGCCGGCACCCCCGCCGCTCGCGCCAGCACCACCATCGCCGTGGCGTAATAATCGCAATAGCCCTTCTTCAGATCGAAAAGAAAATAATCCGCCACATCCCGATTGACCGGGGGATAAGAGACCGCCAGTGTATAAGGATAGGTAGTCCGCAAATAACGTTCAATCGCCACCGCCCGATCGTAAGGCGTCGGCGACGTAGCCGTCAGATCGCGCGCCAGCGCAAAAACCCGATCGGGAACCGTCTCCGGCAATTTCACATAATAATTGACGATCGGCAACGGATAATCCGTCCCCGCAGCGCGCAACTGATCTGCGGTCGCCACAGACACCAGCGAATCCGCCCGATAGCGGGATTCATCGATCAAAACCCCAAAGGGATCCTGCGGTAACCGCCAATCCACATTGAAATCCTTATCCGCCGTCACCAACGCCCCCGCCGCATACAACAGCCCCGGGGAATCACCTACCAGCTGGACATCCTGGCGCACCCACCGCTGTCCCGGCAACGGTTCGTTGATCAACAAATCCCCCGCGGAATAGCGGTTTACCTCAAAACGGGTCGAGGTCCAGCCGTACCCGGTATAAGCATCAAAGGTCATACTGCGCCAGTAATAGCGCTTCGAAGGCGCCGCCACCCCACCGCCCGGAATCGGCTCCAGGACATCCCCGGTCCGCACCAGCATCACCACCTCACGCGAAAGCTCCGGCCCCGAACCAATAAGATGCCGCTGCGGCAAACCGCCGGATCGAGCCTTATCCATCGGCCCCGTTGCCGGTTCCGGCAATTGCTCCAACCCCAACGATTCGGCAATCGCCTGGGTATCTTCCGACTGATCCTTGGTAATCTCCTGCACCCAGTCGGCTATCTGCTGCACCGAAACCATCGGCAGCACCGCCGCCGCCGACAAAAGCCCGATCGTCACCAGAACCGCCGCCACCCACAGATCAAGCCGGATATCGCGCGAAAAATCAATGCCGTTCGCCAGCCAGCCCCGTTCCCGCAGATCGTGGCCGCCCAACGCCATCAACAACATCGTCCCACCCATCATCGGCAGCAACATCATCGAGGTGGTACGCACATACGAAAAAGTCGCCGCCAACAAAATCCCTGCCGGGAGAACGGCCCCCAGCGTCCACTGTCGGCGACGGAATGTAGCTCCCGCCCATACCGCACAACACCAGATCGCCGCCCCCCAGACCAACGACACCGCCACCGGATCAAACATCGGCTTGCCGTTCACAATCCCCAACACCCACATCTGCACCCGTTCCAACAAGGTAACTACGCCCGCCCAGAAATTATTCGTGGCGGTTACCCCCAGAGACCAATCAGGGATCACCCCGGGCTGATCCGTCGTCAACTCCATCCAGACCCAACCGACCGCTTCTCCCACCATCCGCAGCTGCGATAGCGGAATCTGCAAAAACTCATCCAGCAGCGAACCGACCCGAATAAACAGAATCTGGCCCCCGATAAACAACCCGATCAATAGATTGACCACTTCAGGCAGTCTCAAGATTCCCAAAATCCAGCCCAATGCCAGTCCCACCAGCGCCAGCGGCAGAACCAACCAGATATCCAGACGGGTTACCGCGTCGCTCAAACCAAAAGCCGTCGAGCCGACCACCAACGTCAACAAAATCAACGGTAAAAAGTACTTCGGGCCTTTCATCGCAACGCCCTCCATTCCGTATTCTGGACCGGATGGGTCATCACCGCTTTTCCCGTCCCCAAAACCTTCCACATCCCATCTTCTCGCTCGGGATGCAACTCGGGCCGATCCAACAGTTCCCGGCCGATAACGTAATAAGTGATCCCCCACTGCTCCAACAAATGGCGCATGCCCGCCAGATTTCCAGCTCCACCAAAAGAAGCCGGATCGAGCAACAGAACCGTCGGCGTCATGCCCCGGCGGATCAACGGCCAGAGAGTTTCCACCCATGTACTGTCAACCGTCGGCGTGATGATAATCAGACTGGCCTGCTTTCCAATCGCCGCCCCCGTCCCCGCCAGCAAATCGCCCAACGGCCGGGCCCCCGGATTGACCAACGCCAGCGTCCGCAAAATCTCCCAGCGATGCCCATCTCCGTTTTCCGGCTCCATCCAGACCAGCGACTCACCATGCGTCACCAATCCCACCGCATGGCTGCTGCGCAAGCCCCGATCCGCCAGCGAAGCCGCCAACACAATCCCATACTCCTCAGTCGAATCGATCCCCTCCCCTAACTGCACCTTCTTGTTGAGATCGAGGATAATCCACCAATCCCCCGCCGGAGTGCCGTCAAAAATACGCACAAACAGCTCATCCCGGCGCGCCGAAGTGGGCCAGTGAATCCAGCGGATGCTGTCGCCCAGCACATACTCCCGCACCGTCGCCGCACTGACCGTCCGCTCCGGAGCATTGGCCCGCGGCCGCCCCTCACCGGCCCGTCCCCCCGGCGCGATATCGATCCAGGGCAGCGGCACAATCGGCGGCAACACCAGCAACGGCGTCGTGGCCGGATAATCGATCCGCACCAAAAAAACCCCGAAGGGATCGCCGGTCAACAAAGCCGTCGGCCCCAGCGTAAAAAGTCCCCGCCGGCTACAAATCGCTTCCGTATGCCAGCGAATCGCACTCTGTCCCGATACCCCTGTCCCGCGACCGATGTTGTAATGCGGCAACGAAGAATGATCGACCACCTCCGCCCACAACGCGGGAGCCCACCCATTGTTCTCCAGCGTAAACCGCTCGATCATCCGATCGCCGACCTGAGCCCAACCGAACCGCCGCTCCCGCAACAACTTCACTCCCCGGGCCAGTGAACGAGCCCACAGATAAGAAACCAGCCAGAGCCCGCCCAACCCGATGATCAAAACCCGCCAGCCGCGATAAGGGGTGATCAGTTGCAGCCCAAACAACAGCACCACCAAAACCGGCAGCAGGTATGAATTCAACCGGATGCGTGGATCAAACAGCCAGCGTTTCATGGCACAGGCCTTTACGACTTAGCCCGTACCATATCGCCGCCGGGTACGGGGACCGAGCCCAGCAGTTCATGGACAATCTGATCGGCGCTCTGCTCGCGCAATCGGGCCCCCGGCCCCAGGATCAAACGGTGCCCTAAAGCCGGAATCGCCATCGCCTTGACATCGTCGGGCAACACAAAATCACGCCCGCTCAATGCCGCCCGCGCCTGGGCAACGCGATAAAGCGTCAGGCTGCCGCGCGGACTGGCCCCCAAAAAAATATCCGTATGATGACGGGTACGGCCCACCAGATCGACAATATAACGCTTCACCGGCGGCGCCACATAGATCGCTTTAACCTGCTCCTGAGCCTTCACCAGCTCATCCACCTTACAAACCGGCTGTAAATCCAACACGGGATGGCGGAACTGCTGCTGATCGAGCACCTTGATCTCATCCTCGGAATCAGGATAGCCCAACCGGATCCGCAGCAAAAACCGATCCAGCTGCGCTTCCGGCAGCGGGTAAGTTCCCTGATACTCAATCGGATTCTGCGTCGCCAGCACCATAAACGGCTGCGGCAGGATATGCGTCGTGCCGTCCACCGTCACCTGATGCTCTTCCATCGCCTCCAGCAGCGCCGATTGCGTCTTCGGCGTGGCCCGGTTGATCTCATCAGCCATCACCACCTGCGCCATCAACGGCCCGGAACGGAATTCAAATTGCCGGGTCCCCTGATTAAAAATGGAAACCCCTGTCACATCGCTGGGCAGCATATCCGGCGTAAACTGAATCCGACTGAAAGAAGCCCCCAAAGAGCGAGCCAGGCTGCGCGCCAGCATCGTCTTCCCCACTCCCGGCACATCTTCCAACAGAAGGTGACCCTGGCAAAGCAGCCCGATCACAGCGGATTCCACAACACTCCGCTTACCGACAATCACCTGCTCGACATTCTCAATGATCTTCTGTGCAAACGTCATGATTTCCGACATGCCAGTTTCCCCCTCTAGAAGTTTTCTCAGCTTTTCACCTGCTGTTTACTAATAGTGCTCCTGCCCAAAACAGGTTCACATCATCCCACAAACAAGAGAAAAAAAACTCTCTCCCCCCTGCTTCGCACCGCGCGTCGTATCTCACAGAAAAAGCACCCCCTGCGGGACGCTGAAAATACCAACCGCCCAGATTTGAGCTACAATAGCCCCCATGTTAAAAATCAAAGGAGAACGCCGATGAATGTACCGGCCCCCAAACTAATCCCCATCAGCCTCGGCTTCGTCAAAGTCTTCCTGCTGCGCGGCACCGACCGCCACATCCTGGTCGATAGCGGAGTCCCCGGCAGCGCCGACCGCATCATCAACGCCCTCAACGCCGAAGGGATCGCCCCCCAAAACATCTCCCTGATCATCTTCACTCACGCCCACGCGGATCATATCGGCAGCGCCATCGAACTCAAAGCCCGCACCGGCGCCCCGCTGGCCCTCCATCACGGCGACCTGGCAACCCTGCGCCAGGAAAAGAATGCCGGCCCGCCGCCCAAACGCTCCTTTTTAATGAAGCTGTTGGCCACCTTCGGTCCTAAAACACCCCCACCCTTTCAACCCGATATCCTGATCGACGCCGAACTGGATCTAAGCCCCTACGGAGTGCAGGCCCGCGCCATCTCCACCCCCGGCCACAGCGCCGGCTCGATCAGCATAGTCCTGCCCGATGGGCAACTCCTGATCGGGGATCTTTTAATGGGAGGATTTATCAATTCTAAAAAAATCGGCTGGCCCTTCATCATAGAAGACAAAGCCCAACTGCACCGCAGCCTGAAAGCCCTGCTGGACCTGCATCCCACTCTGCTGCACACCGCTCATGGCGGCCCCTTCACCCCCGAACAGGCCCAAAAACTGCTCGGCTAAAAATTAACCACCTCTACAGTTAGCCCGAAAGACACAAGAAAAAGCCCATATTTTCGGCGGCTTCAGAAAGCCGCCGAAAATATGAACAAAAAAACTCTCTTTCCCCATCCAGCGCGTCGATTCGCACGGAACAAAAACCTTTTGCGGGACGCTTAAAATGCCCACCGCACAGGTCAAAATTACTTTTTCTTCCCGGTGATAATTTCCAGGAGCGCCTGCACCTTCATCGCCAGTCCCCGCGGCAACCCCGCAAGATCCGGATTCCGATTCCCAATAATAATCTTCGCCAGAATCTCTCCCAGCTTTCGCATCTCTTCCGTCGTATCCGGTTGCGCCGCCATCCCCTTCGCCGCCCCGTAAAGCTGCTCCGCCAGTCCCGCCGGCGCCTGCGATGAACAGGCCATCGCCACCATCGAAAGGAATTCATCCAATGTCACCTGGTCGCCATGGACGGCCGGCTCATCGAAATCCCCCTTCAACGGCGGATTCTCATACAGCTCCGGCTCCGATTCAATCTCAAAATTCACCTCCCTGGGCCCCGGATTCAATTGCACCCCCAGAGCTTCCAACACATCGCCCACAATCAACGAATCCACCTGATCCAGCCCTTCCATCAGAGCCATCACATCGCGCTCCCCACCCCGAATGCGTCCCAGGATTCCGCTCAACAACTTCCACTCATCCTGAACGCTTAAATTCTTCAAAAAACGATCCAGCTGTACCCCGGCGGGTTTATCACCCTGGCTGTCCGAAACTATCGCCGCGATCACCGCCGCCCACTCCTGCCGGATCCGGGTAATTGTCTCCGCCGCCGCCGCCTGTCTGGCCTCCAGATCGGACTCCTCGTCAACCGACTCCGCATCCGCAATCGCCGCTTCCGGCGCCCCCTCAGCCCCAGCCCCATCGGCCGGCTTCGTCAGCGCCTCCAACAGATCCCCCACAATCAACATATCCACCGCATCCAGACCGGCCAGCAAACTGATCGGCTCCCGCTCTCCGGCCCGCACCCGCTGCAAAATCTCAGCCAGCGACTTCCACTCCTCCTGAACGCCTAACTTTTCCAAAAAGCGATCCAGCTGAGCCGTCGCCGCCTTGTCACCTTGACTGTCCGAAACCAGGGCCGCAATGACCGGACCCCACTCTTCCCGAATCCGGGCCACCGTCGCCTCCGTCGATTGCACATCAGCCGCTCCGGCATCCCCGTCACTTTCATACCAATCAGATTGAAACATGAAAATCTCCTTTCCTCGGATCATCGGCCACAGGTTCCAACCAAAATTCTATCACGGGAGCCCGGAAAGGCCAATTGACACCCCAGCCTCAACGCTTGACTATTTCTTACCCTTCCCTAAAATTCCTCTAATAGACCTCTCAAAACAGGAGTCACACATGCCTTATTATAAAAAAGTCGCCGGCCCTCGCTGCTATCTCTCCCCTTGCATCCTGGCCGACGCAGAACATTGGGCGCGATGGGAAAACGACTTTGATGTAGCGCTGCCCCTGGGAGACGAAGCCTACCAGATCTGTTCCCTGGAAAAAGCCCGCGAATTTGTTGCGGAAGCCATCTCCCATCAATCTCCCGTCTTCACCATCGTCGAAAATGAAAACGACCGCCCCATCGGCCGTTGCGTGCTCTTCAATATCAACCACGTAGACCGCAAAGCCATGCTCGGCATCCTCATCGGCGAAGCCGATTACCGCAGCCGTGGTTACGGCACCGAAGCCGTTCAACTCTTGCTCCAATATGCCTTCAACCTGCTGAACCTCAACAGCGTCTCCCTGGGCGTCTTTGAATTCAACCCGGCGGCCCTCCGCTGCTACGAAAAAGTCGGCTTCAAAGTCATCGGCCGCCAGCGCCAGGGCCGCATCCTCGGCAATGCGAAATATGACGTCATCCTCATGGATATCCTGGCCGAAGAATTCAAATGCGATTTCGGACCTGAGTCTTAACGATGTTAGACACGCCCAATCAGCCCACCGCCCTGGCTCAGGCATGGAAATTAGTCGAACGTGCCGATGCCCTCAAGAAGGTCAAAATCCCCTTCACCTACGGCCAGGCTGAAAAACTCTATCGCGAAGCGCTCGAAATCTCCCGTTCCTGCAACGATCCCGACATCAGCGTCATCTACAACAACCTGGGAGAGATCCTGCAATACCTGAAACGTCCCGACGAAGCCCTGGCGATCTACCGCGAAGGCATCCAACGCTATCCGGATATTGACTTTCTCTGGAACGGCCTGAGCGAACTCCTCTCCGCCCAGGAGCGCTGGGAAGAAGCTCGCGACGCCATCGAACGCTACCTGACTATGGACCAGCACGACTCTACCTGGGAAAGCGCCGCCCGCATCTACCTGCACTTGAAAGATGAAAAGAACGTCCGCCGCGCCCTGCGCCAGGCCATCAAAAAAGCCAACTTTGAAAATTGGGACGAGCTCTACGAGGATGAAGAGCTGGGAGATTACGTCCCGCCCAAATGCAAATTCAAAAAATTCGGAGCCCGGATCGGATTCGCCCGCCGCTGGCGCATGGACGGCAAAAGCCTCTCCTCCCGCCTCGACGACGCCTGGGGACAGTACTTCGACGCCGATGATCTGATGGATGCAGATCCTCCCCAATACCAGAAAGCCACCGACCTCTATATCGAAGCACTGAAAATGCTGATCTACGATCCCGATCCCGACAGCGATGAGCTGATTGCCGATGCCTACGCCAACCTGGGCGAAGCGCTGATTGAATTGAAACGCCCCCAGGAAGCGCTGGCCTGGTACCAGGAGGGCCTCCGCCGCTACCCCGAATCTGAGGAACTCTGGTATGAAATCGCCGACCTGCACTACGAGAACGCCCATTACCCCGAGGCCCAAACCGCCATCGACCACTGTCTCGCCCACTTTCCGAATGACAGCGACGCCTGGGAACTGGGCGCTCACATCTACGCCCTGATGAAAAACACCGTCAAAGGCAAAGATGCTTTCCTCATGGCCCTACAACGCAACCCCCAGCTGCGCAAAACTGCGTCGGAAGACCCGAGATTTGCCGCCTATCTACATCTTATCCCACAGAAAAAATGGTGGGAATTCTGGAAGTGAACTATGAATGACCAACCATCACAAACCCCTGAACTGAACAAAGCCTGGGAGCTGGTCGATAAAGCCGATGAATTGATGGGCATGGAACCGGTCCATTACCTGAAAGCCGTCGAACTCTACCGCGAAGCGCTTCAACTGACCCAATTCCAACAGGAATCCGACATCTCCGTCATCTACGATTCCCTGGGAGAAGCCTTGACCCTGCTGGGTCGCAAAGACGAAGCCCTGGAAATCTATCGCGAGGGCGTCAGCCGTTTTCCCGAAGCCTCCGATCTCTGGTACTGCATCGCCGACCTCCTGATCGAAAAAAGAGACTTTTCCGGCGCCCTGAAAGCCAACGAACAGTGTCTCGCCCTGAACCCGCCTTACAGCTACCCCTGGGAACAGGCCGCCGTCATCTACGCCGCCCTGAGCGATGAGGAACGCGGCAAACGGGCCTTCCTGACCGCGCTGAAACGGGACCCCAAACTGCGACAAACCGCCGCCGACAATCCGAAACTCACCCCCTACCTCCACCTTATCCCCAAAAAACAGTGGTGGGAATTCTGGAAATAACGGAGAAATAAATGTCATCTCAACAAGAAAAAGCCAACGAAATCATCGCCCGGGCCAACGCCGCCCTCGCCGCTGAGCAAGGAGAAGAAGCCATCGCCCTCTACCGCGAGGCCATCGCTTTGATGCCCGATTCTATCTCCTATGCCTCCTACAATCTCGTCGTTGCCGACACCCTGCGCGATCTGAGCCGCTTCACCGAAGCCGCTCAAACCTACGAAACGCTCCTCAAAGCCATCCCGGAACACGACGATGCCTGGCTCGGCCTGGCCGAATGTCTGATGATGGAATCCGATTACAGCCACGCCGCCGAGGCCTTCGACCGCTGCCTGCAAATCAACGCCGAACGCGCCGACGCCTGGTATGAAGGCGCTCTTTGCTACGCGAAACAAGGGGATGAAACCCGCGCCCGCGATTACCTCGCCCGCGCGCTCGCCCTCCAACCCGACTGGCGCCCCCTGGCGCAGGACGACGAGCTCCTGCGCAATTACCTCCCTCCGGCGACCGGCAAATCCTGGTGGGAGTTCTGGAAGAAATAGTCCATGCTCAAAGACCTGATCCTCGCTATCGACAACGGCACCCAATCCGTCCGCGCCCTCCTCTTTGACCTGCGAGGATCGCTCGTCGCCAAAAGCCGCGTCCCCCTCATCCCCTACCTCACGCCGCAGCCCGGCTGGGCCGAACAGGACCCGGAATATTACTGGACCTCGCTCAGCCAGGCCTGCCAACAGCTCTGGGCCGAACACGACCTCCGCGACCGAATCGCGGGGGTCGCCTTGACCACCCAACGCTCCACCGTAGTCAATGTGGATCGCGAAGGCCGCCCCCTGCGTCCCGCCATCGTCTGGCTTGACCAGCGCCGCGCCGTGGGGATTCCTCCGGTCCGCGGCCCCTGGAGCTGGCTCTTTAAAGTGGCCGGCATCACCGAAACCGTCACTTATCTGCAAGCCGAATGCGAGGCCAACTGGATTCGCACCCAACAGCCCGAAATCTGGGCCCGCACCCACAAATACCTCCTGCTCTCCGGCTACCTCACCTACCGCCTCACCGGCCGCTTCGTCGATTCCGTCGGCTGTCAGGTCGGCTACCTGCCCTTCGACTACAAACGGCTCACCTGGTCCCTGCCCTACGACTGGAAATGGCAGGCCATCCGCATGGACCCGCACCTCCTGCCCGACCTCATCCCGCCGGCCCAACCGCTGGGCGAAATCACCCCCGAAGCGGCCGCCGCCACCGGCATCCCGGCCGGTCTGCCCCTCATCGCCGCCGCCGCCGACAAAGCCTGCGAAGTCATCGGCGCCGGCTGCCTGGAGTCCCACATCGGCTGTCTCTCCTACGGCACCACCGCCACCATCAACACCACCCACCGCACCTATACCGAAGTCATCCCGCTCATCCCCCCCTATCCCGCCGCCGTCCCTGATTGGTACAGCATGGAGATTCAGATCTACCGGGGCTACTGGATGGTGAGCTGGTTCAAGCAGGAATTCGGCTATCCCGAACAAAATCAGGCCCGCGAACTGGGGATCGAACCCGAGGAACTCTTCGATCAACTGGTCAGCCAGGTCCCCCCCGGCTCGATGGGTCTGATGTTGCAACCCTTCTGGTCGCCCGGCATTCGCGTCCCCGGCCCCGAAGCCAAAGGCGCCGTCATCGGCTTCGGCGACGTTCACACCCGGGCCCATCTCTACCGCGCCATCCTCGAAGGGCTGGCCTACGCCCTCCGTGAAGGCAAAGAACGCACCGAACAGCGCACCCACACCCCCATCACCGAACTCCGCGTCGCCGGCGGCGGTTCCCAAAGCGATCAGGCCATGCAGATCACGGCCGACATCTTCGGCCTGCCCACCGCCCGCCCCCACCTCTACGAAACCTCCGGCCTCGGCGCCGCCATCGATGCCGCCGTCGGGCTCAATCTCTATCCCGACTTCGCCGCCGCCATCCGCGAAATGACCCACCTGGGTCCCACCTTTGAACCCAACCCCGCCACTCACGCCGTCTACGATCAACTCTACCGCCGGGTCTACCACCGCATGTACAGCCGCCTCAAACCGCTCTACGAAGAGATCCGATCCATCACCGGCTATCCCCCGCCGACTTCCTGACGCAACAAATTACCCGACCTGCCCGCGCAAAGCTCTCCTGACTACGCGAAGAAACCCCCTCCGCCTTACCGGCGTCTCCCCCAATAGGTCAGCTTCTCCAAATCCACAAAGTAATGATCGGTTAAAAGGGTGACTTCTTCCGTGGTGAGATCCACTAAATACAACCCCTCGGTCACAATATTATCTCCATACAAAGGCAGGCGCGGATCATCCCACAGCTTGCCAACCACGACCATTTCATGATCGGAAATCCAGGTCAAAGAATGGATCCAGCTCCAAACGCCCCCTGGCTCTCCCTCCGGAACAAATGCTTCGATCTCATCGGTCTCGACATTCCACAGCGCAATTCGAGTCCCCCAATCCCCGCTGAACTCAAACGCCGCAACATGACGATCCGGAGCCCAAGAGCCGGGACCGACCCGCTGATAACGTGAGAAAGTGGTCACCAGCTGTTCCGGATCAGCCACCGGAAAAGCCGTCAAATAATGGGTTTGCTCCGCTGTTTGACTGAGCATGATCCATTTTCCATCCGCCGACCAGGTAGCCATTTCAAACCGGCCGCGCTGAGTCGGCAGCAACTGCTTCATCTCCTGAGGCCAGAAAGTCACCTGAAGTCCATCTGAAGTCGCCGAAGCCAGGGTAAAGGGCTCGCCGCTGATCAAATCCCGGTTTCTTCCTCGCCCCGCTTCGACCAGTTCCAGAAGCAGGCTCGCCCCATCCGGAGTCCAGCTCAAATCAACGGCATCGTAGCCGGCAAGGGCGATCTCTTGAGGTTGATCCTCTGTCAGATTCACGATATAGGCCCGGTTATTCTCAATAAAAGCCAATCGATCCCCCGCCGGAGAAAAAAAATAAGGCACCTTCCAGACTGAATACTGCCCTGATACCCTGCCCTCAACGTTCACATCGCAGATCTTATCGAATTCCGGATCCTGCACCAACAGCCGCCCGGACAGATAAGAATTCCAGGCGACGCTCTGCCCTCCCTCCAATGGCAACCAATAGACAAGCTTTCGGGCATTCAAATCGTAGATAAAAATACCCTTTCTTCCCCGCGCCACCGCCCAGTCGTTATATTCCGTCCCCTGAAAAATCAATAGATTCTCCCCGGTCGCTAATGACTGAGCCGACAATAACATGGTTGAGCAAGGTCTCCGCCCCCCAACCGTCCAGGCCACAAACAGGAACAAAGCCAGCAATCCACATAGACAACTAACAATTCCCATCAAGCGAAGCTTCATCTTATTTAAGCCCCCCATACTGGATACCTATCCTGAAAATAGGCCTTTATGGCATGGCCCCGGCCTTATAACGTCCCGCAAATGGCCCTTTCCCCGTAAAACACGACGCGCAGGATGGGGAGAGAGTTTTTTTGTTTATGTTTTCGCGGGCTTCAGAAAGCCCGCGAAAACATAGCCCTTTTCCAGAGCCGCCCCGGTGACGCGCTCTTACTCCCCCTCTCCCGCGCGCGGTGCGAAGCAGGGGGCCAGGGGGTGAGGGCCAGCGCACCAAAACATGGCTTTTCTAGACCCCTCCCGGCGACATTCTCTCCCCCCTCTCCCTCCCGCAGCGCTCGCGGCAGCACCCTAAAACGCATCAACTCGAATCGCGTCGCTGCTTAACAACAAAACATGGGAGAGGGGGCCAGGGGGTGAGGGCTAAAAAATTCGCGCGCCCTTTATCAGAGCGCGCGAATCCCGCACTTACAATCGGCCTTTACGGCTGCGGTGGAGCATTCCAGGTAAACCAGCGGTCCGGCGTGGACGGCCCTAACGGTTCATACCTGACATCCGCCCCCGAATGGAGCGCCCGCACCACGGTCAGCCGCCAGATACACTTCCGATCCGTCACGCCCGCCGGCGGCAGCAACTCTTCCGGCACCCGCCAGGCCGTCGCCCGCGTCGTATCCACCGTCAAAACGGACCCGCTCTCTCCTTTGGTAATCAGCTCGATCCGATAATACTCATTCTCGCCCAGCACCCCTACCGAGACCCACTGCAACACCGGCAATTCCTCCGTTCCCATAAACGTGATCCCGTTCGCAGGGTAAAGCAACGTCGGCGTCCCATAATCGACGCCCGGAGTCCCGGTCCCTTCCACCATCCACGCCGGCGTGACCTCAGCAGCGGCCGGGGTTGGCGTGTAATGAGGAATCAGCAAAGCCTGCCCCTCTTGGATATCCTGCGTGTTCGACGGCAAATTGTTCGCCGCCAGCAAATCGTTCAAAGAAACGCCGTACTGCTCCGCAATTCCCGACAACGTGTCGCCCCGCTTCACCAGATAAGGGATGAACGCATCGTTCGTCGAGTTGGCAGGAGCCGCTTCCATATTCACCGTCGGGGTCGGCCCCGGTGTAGGCGTCGGCGCCGGAATCAACAACGTCTGCCCTTCGATAATCATATCGGAGTCCAGCCCGTTAAAAGCCTTCAATTCATCCACCGTCATCTGGAAATCCAAAGCAATGGTCAACAGCGAATCGCCCGGTTTGACTGTATAAGTTTGCGGGGGAACAGGGGTCGCCGTTGGTGCCGTCGTAGCGGTCGGCGTCGGCAATGGGGTTTCTGTTGGTGTAGCAGTAATGGTAGGTGTCGCCGAAGGGGTCGGTGTCAATGTGGGTGGAGGAATGATCTTCCCATTAGAAAGGTTCCACCCTAAAATCACAGAACCGATCAATATCACCGCCGCGATGCCCCCCAATAAAATCAACTGTTTTTGGGAAAGCTGGCGACTATTGACCGGTTGAACGACGGATTCCTCCGGCAAATCCTCCAGAGATGCGCCGCACATCAAACAGGTTTTGGCCCCTTCAGCAACTCGCGCCCCACAGGCAGGACAGAGACGAGGTGGCCGATCCGGTAATGCGCGAATTTCCTCTACTGCATCCATAGTAAGCCCCATCATAACACCGATAGACGAAAGAGCAAGATAACCCGCTTGCCTAATAAAAAGGTTGGGGGATAATGCCCCCTTGCGATCACAAGAGCGAATTACGGAGGAACAGCCAGTGCAAATCCAACCCCATCGCCCTCACATCCTATCCCACGCAGCCCTCCTCCTGCTGCTCCTCGCCCTGTTTGCCCAGCTCCAGCTCAGCCATCCCCAACTCTCTCTCACCGCCGACGAACCCGTCTACATGGCCCAGGGTTACGCCTGGTGGAGCGGTGCCGATTTTCGGCTGCAATACTCCGTCGCCCAACCGCCCCTTCCCGGACTCCTCGCCGGTATCGGCCTGCAAATGCTTCCCGGCCCCGACATCAAAACCCTGCCCGGCTGGCAGGAAAATGATCTCGCCCGGGTCTCCCGCGCCTTTGTGGCAGCTTATGGACCGGCGCTTCCTCAAGCCACCTTTCTCGCCCGCTTCCCCGCCGTCTTGATCACGCTGCTGGGCGCCGCCTTCGTCTACCGCTGGGCCCGTCGCCATGCCCATCCCGCCGCCGGCCTGCTCGCCCTCGCCCTCTATGCCTTCGATCCCAACCTGCTGGCCCACGGCCCCCTCGCCGCCACCGATATCCTGCTCGCCGTCTGGAGCTTCATTGCCCTCTACGCCGCCTGGGAATGGAATACAGGTCGCTCCCGCTGGGCGCCCCTGGTTGGCCTCACCCTCGGCCTCGCCCTCGGTTCCAAAAGCTCCGGCTTCTTTCCCCTGGCACTCGTCGGATTGCTCATCGGACTCCAGTCTCTCACCGTTCGCCGGCCTGACCTGCCCCACGCCATCCTCAGAGCTGCCGGAAAATTTCTCTTCAGCGCCCTCCTCGCCTTCATCGTCCTCTGGGCCCTCTACCGCTTTGAAATCGGCAGCTTCCCCGGATTGCCCTTTCCGATCCCCTTCCCCTCCCACTGGAAAATCTGGAGTGCGCTCACTTCCCACATGGTGGGCGGTCACACCGCCTTCCTGCTGGGAGAAATCAGCCAGAATGGCTGGTGGTATTACTACCCCCTCACTTTCCTGCTCAAAACCCCACCCGCCGTCCTGATCCTGCTGATCTGGGCCGCCGCCCGCGGACTCCGTTCCGGACCGGCCACCGCCTGGAACGCCCGCGCCCTGGTACTCTTTCCTTTGCTCTACAGCCTGGCAGCCATGCTGAGCACCATCGCCATCGGCTACCGCTATCTGCTCGTCATCCTGCCCTTTCTCTACATCTTGATCGGCAGCCTCTGGCCGGCCGATCCCCGCCGCCTTCCTCGCCGACTCCTGCTGGCCGCCGTCACCCTGACCGCACTCGGCACCCTGCTCAGCTTCCCGGACTATCTGGCTTACTTCACCCCGCTCATCGGCGGCCCGGCTCAAGGACAACGCTATCTGGTCGATTCCAACCTGGATTGGGGCCAATCGTGGATCGAACTCCGCCAGTACCTGACCCGCCGGCCCGACCTGAACGACCGACCGCTCTACCTCAGCTACTACACCTACACCGACCCCGCCCTCTACGGTCTGAAATACACCCCCCTCGCGCCGGCGCCCGAAGCCGCCCCCGTCCTGGATCATCCCTTCAATCCCGACCCCGGACTCTATGCCCTCAGCGCTACCACACTCCAGGGCGTGATGGTCGCCGACACGGAAACCTACGACTGGTTCCGCCATCAAATCCCCCTGGCCCGCCCCGGCTGGTCGATCTTCCTCTATGAAGTCACCTCACCGGTCACCTCGCCCACCTGGCTGGCCCAATGCACCCATCCGGTCATCCCGCTCTCTCCCGAAGCCGCCGCCAGCGGCCTGGGCCGCTCCAATCTGCGCCAGATTCAATTTGATTGCACAGCCGGTTGGATCTATCCCTCCGGTACCGGGTGGTATGCTCTCTACCGTGACACCGCCCGCAGCACCGACGCCTTCATCGCCGCCCGACTCCAATCCGCCCGGCTCACGTACGAACAAAGCCGGCCCGGAGCGCTGCCCCCCTTCACCCTTTATCAGCAAGATGAACACCCCCAACTTCCGCAATCCCCGGTCAATTTCGGCGCCCTGACCTTTCTGGGATACACCCACGTCCCCGGCACCGCTCTGGAACTGGAAAGCTGGTGGCGGGTAGAACAGCTCCCCGACCGCCCCCTCTCCCTGATGTTTCATCTGGTCGGCCCCGATAACAACCCGCAGGTCGCCGACGGCCTCAGCGTCCCCTACAATCTCTGGCAACCCGGCGATATCCTGGTCCAACGGCACCCTTTCCAGCCGGCCGGCAATCAGCCCAACGCCCAATACACACCTCAAATCGGCGTCTACTGGCTGGATACCGTGGAACGCTGGAAAGCCGCTGACGGCAGCGACATCCTCATCCTCCCCCCCCTCACCCCGGCACAGCCTTAAATATGATAAAAAACAATATAAAAAAATTTGCCCGCCTCTTCTATAAGGCGGGCAAAAAAAACCAGGCAAAAAACTCAATCTGTGCACTCAGCCTGAAAACGTGGAAAAAAAATCCATGTTTTCGCGCGCATTCGGATGCGCGCGAAAACATAAACAAATTAAGACTGCGGCGTCGTGAACGTCTTCTTTGTAGAAATCCAGTTCGTGCAACTGCCGTTATACAATCCGCGGGTTACCACGATATACTCGTAAGTCGTGCCCGGATACAAATTGGTCAGGGTGAAATAGTGATTGATATTCACCGTCTTATTCACAGCCATGGCATGCCAGTTATCTTCCTTGGCCAGAATCGGCAGATAGGTGACATAGCTCATAGTCGGGCTGATGTAATTTCCACTGCTCGACGTGCTGATCGCACGATAGAAAACCTGACTGAAACCGGACATGCTGGGCGTGGACCAGGAAATACCGGCCGAGTTCACCGCCGGAATTACGGCAGGATCGATCATAACCTGCCCGGAAGCATTGCTCGGATCGATCAATTGGGCCGGCGTGACATCTGCAAAAGAACCCGATTCCCAATAGATGGCATGAGAACTGCCGCCCAGGGCATCGCCGTAGGTGAAGACGGTGATCGCCGTCCCCTTCGCATCAGCCGTCACCGACAGCTGGCCGAAATTGTTGATGTATTTCTGGGATGTACCCCACACCATGGTTGCCGGGAAAGAATGCACGGCCGGATCGGTCTTGGAAGCCGGCTTCCACCCCGTCGGTTCAATCCCAATCTGCAACGCCGACAGTACGTCATTGCTCTCGACCGGCCGGGACTGAGCATACATCTGGAACTGGTAGGTCGCGCAGGGAATCGTATTCCGCACCACCTGATAGAGCCCCGCCACCTGTGTCTTATCCGTGCTGAACCCCCGAATCTTGACCGATTCGGTCTCAATCTTGATACTGGATTCCGGATCGGCATCGACAATATCGCGCCCATCCAGGAACCACATCACCCAATCCTGCCGCGTCTCATCCGGAATGTTGTTGGCAGTATTGCCGTCATCGTCCGGCAGCCAGACCGCATTGGGATAAGTCCCCTGATAACGCTTGTTGAACTCATACCAGTCGTGGTTATCAAACCCGGGATTGTGCAGCGAGGGCGCTGCCAGCGAGACCGATTGTTCTTCCGAAGTCGGGGGGACCTCTTGAGCATAAACCCCACCATTTCCTCCGGCCCCTGCCACCGCGGCAACGATGACCATCACGCCGCAAGCTGCCTTTTTGTACCACTCAGAAACACCAAACTTCATCGAGCTACTCCTTACGCTGCAAATTTGAGGAGGTTTTTGACAACCGGGACCCATCAGATCAATTTCCCGGCCTCCTTTCGGTGCAAAACCGCCAGCAGTATACATTGGAAATAAACCCTGTCAAGAAAGATGTCATTTTAAAATGCAAAAACTTCAAGACAAACTCAATTCTGCCCCATTCTTGATCCTGATTCTGCTGGCGTTCTTCCTGCAAAGCACGCTGACGATCCGCGACACCTCGATCACCCTGGATGAACCTCTTCACATTGCCAGCGGCTATGCCTCTCTCTTCACCGGTGACTACCGCCTGGTCGAAGAACACCCCCCCCTGATCAAAATGCTTCAGGCCGCCCCGCTGCTCCTGGCTCAACCGGCGCTCGCCGATCCTCGCACGCTGCCCGGATGGGAAGACTCCAATCTCATCACCATCGCCCAAAACCAGGTCGTCCCCTACCCATCGATCGATCAACTGACCTTCGCCACGCGCATCCCCACACTGCTGATCGCCATGCTCTTACTGGTCCTCATCTATCGCTGGACCACCGACCTGTTCGGCCCTCGCGCCGGGCTGCTCGCTCTCTTCCTGGCCGCCTTTGACCCCAATCTGTTGGCCCATGCCAGCGTCGCCGCCACAGACCTCGGAGCCACAACCGGAATTTTCGCCGCTCTCTACCTCTTCCAACGCTGGCTCAAACATCCGCGCGGGCGCCGCGCCCTGGCGGCCGGCCTCGTCCTCGGCCTCGCCCTCTGCATCAAATCGACTGCGCTGATCCTGCTGCCGGTCATGGGAGTCCTCTTGATCTTCGCCCGCCCCCACCGCACCCCACTCCAACCCTACATCTTCCAGACCCTGGCGGCCCTCGGCATTGCCTTTCTGACCCTCTGGGGAATCTATCGTTTTGAATTCGGCCCCGTTCCCGGCCTCCCCTTTCCCATCCCGGCCCCCAGCCACCTGCTCCCGCTGCTGAAACTGCAATCCCACATGCAGGAAGGCCATTCAGCTTTCCTTCTGGGAGAAAATTACTTCCACGGCGACTGGCGCTACTTCCCGATCGCCTTTGCCCTCAAAACCCCACCCCTGACGCTCGCGATGCTCCTGGGCACGGCCCTGATGCTGCTCCTGCGCCGCAAACTTCCTGCTCCAGGCTGGCGCACTGAACTGACGGTGCTTATCTTCCCCCTCATCTACTTCGCTATCAGCATCAACAGCGGCATCAACATCGGCTATCGCCATCTCCTGCCGGTTTTGCCTTTCGGCTTTGTCTGGATTTCCCGCCTCGCCGCCGTTAAAGGGTCGGCGCTTTTCCGCTGGAGCGGATCGGTTCTGCTGGTCCTCTACGCCGGTGTGACCCTCTCCCTCTGTCCCTGGTATCTGGCCTATTTCAATTTCCTCGCCGGCGGCCCCGACGGCGGCTACCGCTATCTGGTCGATTCCAATCTGGATTGGGGCCAGACATGGAAAGCGCTCCGGGAGTACTTAACGTCGAACCATATCGATAAGTTCCATTTCAGCAGCTACACAATCGTCGATCCCCATGCCTATGACCTGGATTACATTCCGCTGCCGCCCTGGCCCGAGGCCCCCGTCGTTCTGCCCCAACGCTTCGATCCCGAGCCGGGCATCTACGCCCTCAGCACCACCCAGCTTCAGGGCGTGGTCATCGCCGATTCCGAAATGTTCGACTACTTCCGCAAGCTCCAACCCTCAGAACGTATCGGCCATGCGCTCTTTATCTACGATATTCCCCCCCATGCAACAACCACCTGGATTGCCCAGTGCAATATCCCCGGCGCTCCCCTCCCCCCCGACATCATCGCCGAAGGCTTCGGCCGCCCCGATCTGCGTCGGCTCGAATTCGATTGCACCGCCGGCTGGATCTATCCTGCCGGCAACGGCTGGTACGTCCTCAATCGCGCTACCCTCCAACAGACACACCCCCCGGCGCTGCAAACCGCTCGCCTCTCCTTTGAACAGACCCGCCCCGGCGCACTCGCCCCCTTCGCCATCTACGAAAGCTTCAACCAGCAGCCCCTCTCAGGATTGCTGACGCCTCAGGTCCACGCCGCCCCCGCCGAATGGCCCCCCGCCCAGATCCAGCAACAGGGCACTCCCCTCACCCTGCCGGTACAGATCGGCAACGACCTCGACTTCCTGGGTTACAAAACCGCCACCCTCACCTTCACCCCCGGCCAGACCGTTACGGTGGAAACTTACTGGCGCGTACGCAGTCGCCCCACCACATCGCTTTCCCTGATGGCCCATCTGTTGAATAGCGACGGTCAGCCGCTCGCCGTCGGAGACGGGCTGAGCGTCCCGGTCGATCAATGGGAACCGGGCGATATTATCGTTCAACAACACCGTTTCGCCGTCCCGGCTGGAACCCCGGCCGGCCCAACCTGGCTGCGGATCGGCGCCTACACCCTCCCCGACGCCCGGCGTTGGCCCATCCTGGCTGCCGAAAAAGCCGTCGGAGATATTCTCCTGATCGAAACCGGAAAGGTAACCGCTCCATGAAGAAATATTCCCGCTGGCTCACCCTGCTCCTGTTGTTGATCTTCTTCGCTCAATTGAGCTATGCTGCGGCCTCGCTTTCCTTGACTGTCGATGAAGGCTTTCATCTCACCAGCGGATTGGAATACCTGCGCACCGGCCGGCTCCAACTCTTTGACGAACACACCCCGCTCGCCAAAGCCCTCTTCTCCTGGCCGCTGCTCCTCGTTCCCGACCTGCCGGCCCCCGAAAGTGCGCCCGGCTACAGCGACGGCAACCTCATCGCCGTGGCCCAGGCCACCCTCCTGGCCTACCGCCCCATTGACCGCCCCGTCGTCGCCGCCCGCCTCGCCGCCGCCCTGCTCACCCTCATCCTCGCCGCCTTGATCTTCCGCTGGGCCGCCGACGAATTCGGCCCCGGGGGCGGACTCCTGGCCCTGGCCCTGACCGTCTTCGATCCCAATCTGTTGGCTCACGGCAGCCTCGCCACAACCGACATGGGCGCCACCCTCTTCATCTTCCTGGCCCTCTTCGCCTTCCGCCGCTACCTGCACCGCCCCACCTTCACCCGTTGGCTCCTCGCCGGCGTGACGCTGGGGCTGGCCCAGGCCGCCAAACTGACCGCCCTCCTGCTCTTCCCGGTCCTCGGCCTCATCCTCCTGACCGCCCTCCTGAAAACAAACTCAGAAAAACTCACCACAGAGCCAGAGAGTTATAAAAAATCTCTTCTCTGTGCTCTCTGTGCCTCTATCGTGAAATCTCTTTTTAATCCTTCGGGCAGTCTACCTTTCACAACCTCGGCAAAAAAAACAACCTCTAACTATACCCGCACACCCCTCCCCGTCCTCGGCGCCTTCGCCGGCATGATCGCGGTCGCCGCCCTCATCCTCTGGGCCAGCTACGGCTTTGAAATTCGTCCGGTCGCCGCCCTTGCCGGCGGCACATTGCCCCTTCCCGCCGCCGCCCACATCGAACGCTGGCTGCGCCTGCAAGACAACCTGGCCTACGGCCGCGAATCCTTCCTCCTCGGGCAAAACGGCATGCACGGCTGGTGGCAATATTTCCCGCTTGCCTTTGCAGTCAAAACCCCCCTCCCAACGCTCCTCATCCTGCTGGCTCTCGCCGTCGCCCTGCTGACCCGCGCTCGCCGCGCCCTCCCAACCGAACTGCTTCTGGGCCTCTTCCCCCTCCTCTACGCCGTCGCCAGCCTCACCAGCCCGCTCAACATCGGCTACCGCCACCTGCTGCCCATCTTCCCCTTCCTCTACACTTCCGCCGGCCGGATTGCCACCCTCCCCTTCCCTCGCCTTTCCCGTACCCGACTCATCCCGGCCGCCCTCGCCCTTCTCATCCTGGCGCTCGCCGTCGGCACCCTGAGCGTGGCCCCCCACTACCTCTCTTATTTCAACCACCTCGCCGGCGGCCCGACCAACGGCTGGCGCTTCCTGGCCGACTCCAACACCGATTGGGGCCAGAACCTCAAAGCACTGGCCGCCTATCAGCAACACAATCCCGGCCCGGTCAAACTCTCGCTCTTCACCTTCCTCGACCCGGCCGTCTATGGCGTCGATTACACCCCGCTCACCCCCATGAAAGACGCGCCTCCCGTGTTGCCCCAACGTTTCGCCCCGGCACCCGGCCGTTACGCCCTCAGCGCCACCACCCTCGACGGCGTCCCCCTGGCCCTCCCTTCCACCTTCGACTGGTTCCGCCACCGCGAACCCCAAACCCGTCTGGGCAACGCCCTTTTTATTTATGATGTGCCGGCCGTCGCCCCGCCTGCCTGGATCGCCCAATGTACCCAACCCGCCGTTCCCCTGGATGAAACCACCCTCCAGGAAGGTTTCGGAACCCTCCCGGCCCGCCGCCTCACCTTTGACTGCGAACACGCCTGGATCCTTCCCGCCGGCGGCCTCACCTCCGGCCGGTATGCCCGCACCGCCTACGGCATCGACGGCCTGAGCTGGCCCACCGCCGGCAACCATCCCGAATGGTGGCCCGCCTGGATTCCCGCTTCCGCCCTGGCCCAATTACAGCTTTCCTACGTCCAGCCCACCCCCGGCGGCCTCCCCCCCTTTGCCCTCTGGGAACGCCCCGCCGGCGCGCCGGCACTCCCCGATACCCCCCCCGTCCATTTTGCCGATGTCCTGACCTTCCTCGGCCTCACCCACCCCCCAACCGCCCGCCCGGGAGAGACCATCGACATCGTCACCTGGTGGCAGGTTCAGACCCCGCCCACCCGCACCCTTTCCCTCATGCTCCATCTGGTCGCGCCCGACGGCAGCACCGTTGCAGTGGGAGATGGCCTGAATTTCCCATTGGAGCAATGGCAGGGCAATGATATAATCGCGCAGCGTCACACATTACAGCTGCCTGAAACGATCAAACCGGGAACTTATACCCTGGTCTCCGGCGTCTATTGGCTCGATACCGTCGAGCCCCTGCCCATCGATGCCGAAAGCAGTGCATTGCAACGGACATTAAAGGTAATCCCATAATTGACTCATTTTTTCGCGCGCCAAAGGCGCGCGAAAAAATGAAAAAAACGGGCTCACCGGATCGAAAACATCACAATCAGAGAGGGTCTATGCGCATCAGTCTCACATCGAACAAAAACAGGAAAGTCGGCCTCTTCATCATCGGCGCCCTTATCATGTCAGGGCTCCTCCTGCCGATTTACCAGGGCACGCTAGAAGCTCACACCCACGCCGCCTTCACCCCCAGTGAGGAGGTCTTCGTCCCCGCCGGCGACTTCCCCATGGGCTGCGCCAGCGATCTCTACGGCTTCTGCGATGCCGACAACCAGCCCATACACCTCGTCAAACTCGATTCCTTCTACATCGACAAAACCGAAGTCTCCAACGCTCAATACGCTGCCTGCCAGGCCGCCGGTGTCTGCCCCGCCCCCCTGGCCGTCGCCTCCAACACTCGCTCCAACTACTACACCAATCCCCAATACAGCAACTACCCCGTTATCAACGTCGATTGGAACCGCGCCAAAACCTACTGCCAGTGGCAGGGAAAACGCCTCCCCACCGAAGCCGAATGGGAAAAAGCGGCGCATGGCACCGAACTTCGTAAATACCCCTGGGGAAATGATGCCTTCGCATCCTGTCAACGCGCCAATGTTGAAGAATGCCTCGGGGACACGGTCGCGGTCGACCGCTACCCCCAATCGGCCAGCATCTACGGCGCCTTGAATATGACCGGCAACGTCAGCGAATGGGTCAACGACTACTACACCCGTTTCTACTACGAACGATCCCCCTACTATAATCCCACCGGGCCCACCCTCGGAGACGAGATCCACGGCGACGAACATCTCCTGCGCGGCGGATCCTGGCATGATACCAGCAACGCCTCGACCACGCACGTCCGCCTGGATGAAAGCGAAACCTACCACTACCTCCAGCTCGGCATCCGCTGTGCCCGCAGCGGCGGGAACACCCCCACACCCTCTCCCACACCGACTCAAACGCCCGTCCCGACCCCCACCCCCGCCTCCATGGCCGCCACGGTAAGTATGGAAGGCGCCGATGTCTGGATCGCTCCGCCCGGCCACCTCACCCGGCTCTCCATCCCCACCGACACAATCACCTCCACCCTGAACCTGACCATCACCCAACAATACCGCAACAACATCCAGGGCGATCGGGGCGGCAACAACCACTTCTTCAGCGTCGAAGCGATTTCGCCCATGTTCATCCCCCCTATCGGCATGCCCGTCCCACTTACCGTAACGCTCAGCTACACCGAACCCGGCGGGATCACCTACGACACCCTCACCCTTTACCGACTGGATGCCGGCAACTGGGTCACCAGCGGCATCACCGTCGTGGCCCGCACCCGCAACTCCATCACCGCCCTGATCTCCGAACCCGGGGAATACGGCCTGCTTGGCCGGACCGATCACTACTATCTGCCCGTTATCACGAAAAACACTCCCTGAATGAATAAAAAACCCTCTCCCTCGCTCAGCATCCCGCAAAAATAAGGGACGCCGCGTGGGATGGGAAGAGAGTTTTTTATTTAACCCAAGTTGCTACCTTTAAAAGACGTGCTTTCTATTTAAGCTTTTTTGCATGCAAAGGTTTAGTAGAAAGTAGACGGTAGACAGTAGACAGCGGATTTCCAGTCCATTTGAGCCGGTAAGGCGAAGATTTTTGCTGTCTACTGTCTACTTGCTGCTGTCTACTTCCTTATCTCTTCTTCTCTGTGACATCTGCGCCTCCGCGGTGAATCTTAATTTTCCCCATCACGTTTCCCTTATTACGTTTCACGTTTCACGTTCCCCCTCCTTGCCAAGCCCCTCGCCTGTGATACAATCGGCCGGGTTTCACAGGAGGAAATACAACATGCCAAATTTTAGCGCTTCCGCTCCGCTCTCGCTCACATCCCTGGCCCTCAATATGCTGGTCGGGCTTATCCTGTCATTAACGGTCGCCTGGTATTACGAACACTTCGGTCAATCCCTCTCCAACCGCAGCAAACTGGCTCAACTGATCCCCGTCCTGACCCTGACCACCGCCCTCATCATCTCCATCGTCAAATCCTCCCTCGCCCTAACCCTGGGCCTCGTCGGAGCCCTCTCCATCGTCCGCTTCCGCACTGCCGTCAAAGAACCCGAAGAACTCATGTTCCTCTTCTTCTCCATCGCCATCGGCCTCGGTGCCGGCGCAGACCAGCGCTGGCTCACCGTCGTCGGCACCATCATCATCCTCGGCTACATGGCCGTCCGGCTGCTTCTCTCCCGCAAATCGCAATCCAGCAACCTCTACCTCAACCTCACCCTGAATAACGAAAACCAGCAGGCCCTCTTCGACCGCGTCAACACCCGCCTCCTGGAACATGTCGAAATGCTCGACTTCCGCCGGCTCGACGCCCACGACGGCGCCTTGCAACTCACCTACTTCATCCGTTGCAGCGATCCCCGCAAACTGAACAATCTGATCGATGATCTGAAATCCCAATTCCCGGTCATCGAACTCAGTTTCATCCAGCAAGATCAGATCCTGGGGAGCTGAGACAACCGATGAGAATCACCTCACGCCCGGAACCTCCGGCGCGTCTCAACAACCCGCATCCGATTTTACAGATCGGCCTCCTGCTGGCCACGCTGGCGCTCGGCTTCCTCGGCGGACAGCTCGGCTGGCATCGCCCCCTCCTCACCTTTATCGATGCCCTGATCCGCAACCCCGGCTTTGCCGTCGCCGCCCCCACTCACCAGTTCGACCTGCCCATCCTGACCCTCGACATCCGGCAAGAGAACCTGCAAATTCTGCAGGACCGCCGCGCGGTCGCCCTTCAGGCCGGCCTGACCGAAAACGACAAAAACAACCTGGCTCCCGGCACCCTCACGATCGGCAATCAGGTCGCCTCCGTCTACCTCGAACTCCAGCAGGGCCCGGCCGCCGCCTTCAACGACGCCACCTGGCCCCTCTTGATCCATGTCCGCGAAGCCGTCTCCCCCTGGAACGCCCATGACTTCACCCTCACCCCCGCCGGCGACACCGCGCTCAACAGCTGGGGCTACCTCGCTTCCCTGCGCCGGGCCGGACTCCCCACCCCCCGCTACGATCTCGTCCGCCTGAGCCTCAACGGCACCGATTACGGCCTCTACGCCTTTGAAGAACTGCCCGCCACCGATTTCCTCACCACTCAACCAGCCGGCTCCCGCATCATCGCCTTCAATCCGACCGACGCCTGGAATGCCGATGCCGATCCGGCTACCTCTTTTCGCTACGCGAAAATCGAGCTGACCCCCGATACCGCCGACGTCGACCGCGATTCCGCCGTCCGCCTGATCCAACAGCTCGCCGCCGACCGTGACTTCGCTCAGCCCCCCTTCGATCCCGATGCCATGGCCACCTATCTGGCCCTCACCGCGCTCTGGAAAGGCTCCGCTTCGCTCGACTGGCATACAACTCGCTTCCTCTACGATCCCGCCACCCACCAGCTCACCCCCCTCGCCGCCGGCCGCGATTTCGCCCCCGGCGCGCCGTTGCCGGAAACCTTCACGGCCGACCCCCGGGTTCAGGAAGCCTATGCCCGCACCCTGGAAGAATACAGCCGCCCTGAAACGCTCAACGAACTCAAAGCCGCGTTGACCCCCGATCTGGAACAGCTCCAGCTCGCCGTCGGCCCCACGCTCGGCTACCCCGATCTCCCCTGGGCCGCGTTGGAAGCCCATCAGGCCCGCCTGAACCGGCTCCTCGCCCCCCCAAATCCGCTCAGCGCCGTCCTGGACAAGGTCTCCGACACGATGACCCTCGACATTGCCAACCTCCAGAGCTTCCCGCTGGAAATCGTCGGCCTCGACCTGGGCGAAAGCGCCTTCATTCCGGCTGATCCCGCCTGGAGCCCACCGACCGCCGCCGGCTGGATCGATGCCCCCGGCAAATTGATCCTTCGCGGCGCTGTCGACGAGATCCCCACCAGCGTCCGCCTCACCATTCCGCTCTCCGCAGTCGCCGGCGCCGGCTCACCCGACCAGCCGTACATCATTGTCCGCATCGCCGGCAGCCGGACCGATATCCCGGTAGCCGTCCGCAACGCCTATCCGGCTCCCCTATCGGAAGGAGCCCGGCCGTGACGATCAGCATCGAGCCCGCGCGGTACGAAATCAAGATCCCCTGCGATCCCCATGCCCGTCCCGAGCTGGAGGCCTGGATTCGCCTCCATCCCGCGCACTGGATTCAACCCTACCGCCCCCGCCAGGTCAACAGCCTCTATTTCGATACGGCCGAATGCACCAGCCTCTATGAAAACATCGACGGCGTCGGCGACCGCACCAAATTGCGGCTGCGCTGGTACAAACCGACCTGGACCCTCCAGGGCCCCACGCGCCTCGAACTGAAACGCAAACAGGGAATGGTCGGCTGGAAAGAGATCTCCCTGCCCGCCCTCGATCTCAACCTGGAACAACAATCCTGGGACGAGATCCTCACCGCGCTCCGCCGCGCCCTCACCGACGAAGGCGCCGTCTGGTTCGATCGTTACCGCTGTCCGGCCCTCATCAACCACTACCGCCGCTCCTACTACGCCACCCCCGACGGCGACATTCGCCTCACCCTTGACTCGGAGCTGCGCGCCTTCGATCAACGCTTCTCTACTCGCCCCAACCTCCGCCGCACCGGCATCCTCAATGAACACATCATCCTGGAACTGAAAGCCCCGGCCGATCCCGCTGTCTATCGCCGCCTGGCCCAGATCCTGGCCCATTTCCCCATCCGGGTCGACCGCCATTCCAAATATGTCCAGGGCATGCTCACCGCCCCCGATTTCGACGGCTTTGACCTTTCTTAGTTAAACCCATGCAAGAACAAAGCTCTCTTTTTTGCTCCTATCCCCCCTGCTCCCTCATATCAGGAAACTCAAGGCCCTACGGCCTCGCGGCCCGGGCTTTCTTGCGTCCCGCAAAAGACGCTTTCTTCGTAAAATACAACGCGCGGGATAAGGGGAGAAAGTTTTTTGTTTGTGTATTTGCGCGCATAAGAATGCGCGCAAATACACGGGCTTTTCTCTCCCGCTTTTCCGGGCTGGCTGCACAGGTCGATGCTTTTTCTATTCTTACCCGCAGCCGATGTGTGAAAGTACAACCTTCCACGCCTCCGGCCTGTCTACTGTCTACTGTCTACTGTCTACTTTAAGAGGATCAATGCGCATCGAACGTACCTCATCATCCATAAAAAAAACCCGGCCGGCCCTCCCACTCGAATACGGAGTCCTCGGCCTGACCCTGTTGGCCGTCCTGGCAATCCTGGCCTTCGTCCTGACCCTCCGGCTGCCCGGCGCTGCCGCCGCGCCTGCCCCGCTCGCCCCACAGGTCGCCACGCCGGTCACCACCGCCACACCGCCGCCCGCTACCTCCACGCCCACCTCCGCCGACGCCGGCGATCTGCTCGATACCCTCTACATCGACATCGCCCCCGACGCCATGGCTAAAATCTCCGCCAAACGCGACGAGGCCCTCAAGCTCGGCGTCCTGCTCTCGACCAGCGACGACTACGTTGAGGCTCATCTGCGTCTCAACGACGAAGACATCTCCGCTAAAATGAGGCTCAAAGGCGACTGGATCGAACACATCATGTTCGACAAATGGTCCTTCCGCATCGTCACCCGCGGCGAACAATACATCTACGGCATGAAAACGCTCGCCATCCAGGACCCCGCCCGCCGCAGCTATCTCAATGAATGGCTCTTTTTGAAAAACCTCGACCGCGAGGGCGTTCTCGGCGTCCGCTACAACTTTATCCGCGTCGTCCTCAACGGCAAATTCATGGGGATCTATGCCGTGGAAGAGGGGATGGCCAAAGAATTGATCGAATCCCGGCAACGCCGCGCCGGTCTGCTCCTGCGCTACAACGAAGATCTGATGTGGAAATATCGCGCCTACGACGCCGACCCGAATATCCCCATCGGTGTCAACGACTTCTACCTCATCGACGATTACGGCGCCGGCGATACCCCGCTCTCGGCTCCCGGCATGGCCGCCGCCAGCGATGTAGCCGTCGGCGAACTGCGCGCCGTCTGGACCGGAGAACGCCCGGCCGGTGAGGTCTTCGATGTAGAACTGATGGGCCGCTTCCTGGCCCTCTCCGACCTCTGGAGCGCCCCCCACGGCCTCATCTGGCACAACCTGCGCTACTACTACAACCCGGTCACGACCCGCCTGGAGCCGGTCGCCATCAACAGCAACGCCCTCGCCGGCGACCTCAGCCGCATCGGCCTGCCGCTCAGCGCCTTCCCCAACGAACCCAACCTCCGCCGCACGGTCTTCTATAACGATCCGCTCATCCAGCGCGCCTACATCCAATCGCTCTGGCGAATCAGCCGGCCCGGCTACATTGAAGAGCTGCAACAGGCGCTCGGCCCCGAATTCGATCAACTGCACGCCGAACTGCTGCCCGAATTCGGCGAAGAGCCCCTCACGCCGCCCTGGGAGACCCTGCGTCAGCGCCAGGCCCTGGCCCGGGAGATCGTCAATCCCTTCCAGACGACCAATGCTTACATCCAGCGCCCGCAGCCGACCACCGGCACGCTCGCTATGGATGTGGGCAACATCCTGGCCTATCCCGTGGAACTCCTCGGCCTGACCATCGACGGCCGGTACCTGCCCATCGACCGCAACTGGGTTCAGTCGGATTCCCTGCACCTCACCGTTACGCCCACCCACGAATCGCCCACCGCCCTCATCCTGCGCGCCCTGCCCGACATCACCGACGATGTACCCTACGTCCACCTCCAGGTGCCGCATACCGCCTTCCCCCTCTCCGACGAACAGCCCGAAGTGACCCTGGTGACCCGCATGTGGGGCCTCACCCAGACCCTCACCCAGGTCGTCCTGAGCGATTACCCCCAACCGCTGGCCTCCGGCCCGGTTCCGGACGCCCCCCTGCTCGACGAAGCCCTGGCCCGTTATCCCTACCTGCAAACCCGACCCGATCAGCCCCAATGGCTGCGCATCCCCGCCGGCACCTGGGAAATCACCCAGCCGCTGGTCCTGCCGGCCGGTTACGGTCTGATCGTCGATCCCGGCACGACGCTGCTCTTCGGCAAAGAAACTTTCCTGCTGGCCCGCGGCCCCCTGGAATTCCGGGGCACCGCAGAAGCCGCTGTCAGCTTGCGCCCCACGGCCGAACCCTGGTACGGCGTGGTCGTAATGAAAGCCGGCGCCCCTTCGATCTGGCAATACACCACGGTCGAGCGCACGACCGCCATGAAATTCAAGGGCTGGTCTCTCACCGGCGGCATCACCTTCTACCACAGCCCCATCCGCCTGGAACACTGCCGCATTCTCGATCCGCGCTCCGAAGACGGCATCAATGTCATGAATGCCCGCTTTGAATTTATCGAAAGCGAATGGGGCGGCACGGCCTCCGACGCCTTCGATGCCGACGCCGGCAACGGGATCGTCGACGGCTGCTATTTCCACGATATCGGCGCCGATGCGGTAGATGTCAGCTTTACCCCGGCCGTAGTGCGCAACCTGCGCGCCGTCAACATCGGCGATAAAGGGATCTCCATCGGCGAAGAGAGCAGCATCACAGCCGAGAACATCTATGTGGAAAATGCCGATTTCGGCGCGGCCGCCAAAGACAGCTCCCATCTCATCCTGACCGGCGCCACCATCGTCGCCCCACGCATCGCCGGTCTGGCCGCCTACACCAAAAAACCGGTCTTCGGCCGCACGTCCACCATCTCCGCGACCGACATCACTTTCCAATCGCTGGCGCCGGAACACTATACCCTCATCCAGACCGGCTCCTGGATCCACCTGAACGGCCAACCGATCTACGGCACCGACATCGACGTGGATGCCCTCTACATCAAATGGGTCAAGGCGCGCTGATGAACTACCGTCGGCTCCGCCTCACCATCAACCGCACCACCGCCCTCCTTCTCTTCATCGCCGCCGGGCTCTTCGTGCTGATCGCGGGCACCGCGGCCGTCAACTGGCAACAGCTCGCCGGCGCCCCGTCCCATCCCGACCAACAGGTCGGCCTGACCGGTTGGATCGTCGCGCAGACGCTCCCCTTTGAGACGATCGCCGTGCAACCCGGCCTGCTCCGCGACCCCGCCGGCCGGCCCATCCTCGACCTGCCCGCCCGCACCGACGCCGCCGGCCTGATCGCCGCGCTGCAAAATGCCGCCCCGGCCTATTGTCTGGGCCTCAACAGCCTCCCCTGGCAGGGCGTCGAAAACTCGCCCTGGTTCCAGGAACACTACCGCGCCGTCTACCAGACCGGCGCCCCCGATGATCCCGCCTCGCCCTTGACCCTCTATCGCTACACCGCCTCCCCCTTTGAAACAGGCAGCTGGATCACCACCACCGTCCCCTTCACCGTCGCCGCCGGCGAAGTCATCTCGCTCACCGGCTACCGGCTGGAAAGCTCCCGCCTCACGCCCGGCGCGCTCTTCCACCTGACCCTCCGCTGGGAAACAGCCGCCGCCATCCACGAGCCGGTCAACCTCACCCTGCGGCTGCTCGATCCCCAGGGCGAACACGCCCTCCAACATACCGAAAATTCTCTGCCCGGCGGCCTCTCCACCGAATATTGGAACCCCGGCACCCGCCTGGAAGATCGTTATATCATCGCTCCCCCGCTGGATCTCAAAGCCGGCAGCTATCCGGTTGAAATCACCCTCGCCCGCCGCAACCATGCGCCCGTGGGCTTACCCTGGCAATTCACCCTTCCGGTTCCTCCCGCCGTCGGCACCGCAGAACCGGCGCCCGATCATCCATTGACGATCGCCCTGGAAAACGGCATTTCGCTGATCGGCTATGACGCCCCCGCCGCCTTCACAGCCGGCACCACCGCCACCCTGCGCGTCGCCCTCTACTGGCATGCCGCTCAGCCCCTGCCGGCCGATTACAAGGTCTTCATCCACCTCCTCACCGCCGACAATCAGGTTCTGGCCCAGGACGACGCCCAACCGGTCGCCTGGACCTACCCCACGACGAAATGGCAGGCCGGCGAGTACATCCGCGACGAACATGCCCTGCTCCTGCCGCCCGACTTTCCGCGCGGCGATTACCGGATTGCGATCGGAATCTACGATCCGGCCACCGGCACCCGGTTGACGCCTCGCGACGCAGCCGGCACCCCCCTGCCCGACCAACGGGTTATCCTGCAATCCCTGCCGGTACGTTAAAGGCGCCCTATGACGAACAACCAATTTAAACAATTTCTACCGCTCCTGCTGCTGGCCTTCGGACTGGCCGTCATCCTCGGCCTCGCCGAATGGGCCGAACGCTTCCCCGCGCCCCCCGGCCCTCGCGAAACCCGAAACATCGGCACCACCAGCGGCATCACCTTCACCCCCCTCAGCGGCATCTACGCCGACGGCATCAACGTGGAAATCCATACCCAGGTCGCCGGCGCGCCGATCATTTACGCCCTGAACGGCGTCGCCCCCACCGCCACCGTCGGCTCGATCTACACCCGTCCCTTCCGGCTGGAAAACACCGCCCCCGGCGTGACGATCATCCGCGCCCGCGAATTCGTCACCAGCCAGGCCGGCCCGCTGGCCACCGCCGCCTACGTCGTCGGCATAAGCCACACCCTGCCCATCCTCTCCATTGCCGCCGATCCGGCCGATCTCTGGTCTCCCGAGACCGGCATCCTGATCCAGACCTGGCAGCGCGGCGATGCCTGGGAACGCCCCGTCGATCTCACCTTCTTCGAGAGCGACCAGGTAACCTTCCAGACCGCCGCGGGCCTGCGCTACCACGACGACGGCGTCTTCAAACGTTTCTGGCGTGAAAAAGCCACCGGCTTTGAAACACCGCCCGTCCTCAACCTCCACGGGGAACGCCCGGCCTCCACACCCAAACAAAACTTCCGGCTCTACTTCCGGGCCGCCTATGGCAACGCTCCCGAACTGAAGGCCGCTATCTTTGCCGATCATCCGCAACAGTCCCCGGACGATCAAACCTACCGCCATCTGCTGCTCGAAGCCGGCGACCGCACCGGCCGCTGGACCCTGATCCCGGAATTGATGATGTCACAGATGGCCGATGAACTCGGCCTGCCCGCCGCCCGGGTTCGCCCGACGCTGCTCTTCCTCAACGACGATTCCTGGGGGATCTACCTGCTCAGCGAACGGGTCGATAATTTCTACACCCGCGACAACTTCGGGATCGACGCCCCCGATCTGATCCGCAGTCAGAAAGCCAGAGAAGGCACCGTCGACCAGTGGGAAGCCTTCATCGCCTGGGTCAAGGCCCACCCGCTGGAAGAGCCGGCCGCCTATGCCTATATCCGCAGCCAGATGGATGTGGACGGCTTCATCGATTATGCCATCCTCCGGCTCTACTTCGGCTTCCCCGAAGACGCCCTCTGTGCCGTCCGCGCCCACAACGGCGGCGGCCGCTGGTTCTGGATCTACGGCAACAGCGCCGACTGGGGCGGCCTGCTCGATCCCGCCCACGAACCGCCGCTCTTCCGCACGGCTGCCGCCGGCGAAGATTTCGGCCTGCTGCTCCACTCCCTGCTGGGCAACGCCGATTTCCAGGCCCAATTCCTGGCCCGCACCGAAGTCCTGCTCAACACAGACCTCGCCCCGGCAACGATGCACCGGCGAGTCGATCAATTTGCCGTCCTCCTCCGCCCCGACCTCGGCTACGAAACGGCCCGCTGGCCCTCCCTCACCGCTTGGGAGAGCAACGTGGCCGCCCTGCACGACTTCGTCGAACGCCGCCCGGCCCTCTTCTACCAACAGCTGACCGCGCTCTTCAAGCTGGAGCCGGAAACCCGGCTAGCCCTCTCCATCGAGCCGCCGACCGCCGGTCAGATCTACCTGAACGGCCTGCCGCTGACGACGACATGGGAAGGCCATTTCAACCCCCAGGTCGAACTCCAGGCCATCGCCGTTCCCACCGCCGGTCACACCTTCGCCGGCTGGAGCGACGGCATAACCGCAACCCGGCGCACCATTGCGGTCACCCGCACGCCGCAACTCACCGCACGCTTTGTCCCTTTATCAAACAACGATCCCCTCCTGCGCCCCAACGACGTGACCATCAACGAATACTGGATCAACGACAACGGCACCCCCTATCCCTCGCTGGAAGACCGGCCCCTCGAAGGCGACTGGGTCGAACTGCTGATCCACCGTACCCAGGACCTGCGCGGCTGGCGGATCACCGACAACGACACCAAAACCGGCACCGGCGAAGGTTCCCTCATCCTGCCGCAGCTCCCGGTCCTGGCTGCCGTCCCCCCAGACACCGTCATCCTGCTCATCGCCGGCAAAACCAGCATGAACAGCTATTACTTCCCCCAGGACGATCTCGACCCCGGCGACGGCCGACTGATCTTCTACGCCGGCAACGCCCACCTGGATACGCAGACCGATCCCGGCTTCGGCCTCGGCACCGGCCGCGAATCCCTGGCCCTGCTCGCCCCGGGAGCCACCGCCGCCTTCACCGACGACATCGGCATCGACTTCGTCGCCGAAGGAAACGCCGTCACCCCTTACACCTTCGGCATCCTGCAAGACGGGGTCCGCTTCGACCATCCCTTCCACGGCCTGGGCAGCGACGACGGCCTCTTCTTCACCGCCTCGAACTCCAACGACGACGGCCGCATCGGCTGGGTCGTCGATCCGCCGCCCTATCAATCCGGCGATGCCGTCCAGAAAGAGGCCTATCAACGCATCACCCCCGGCGCCCTGAACGAAGAGCAGCGCACCGGTCTGGCCGCCCTGGGGTGGGATGCCCCCATCATCATCGGCCTCCTCATCCTCATGGCCATCGCCGCCTTCATCGTCCGCCGGCTGCGCAAAATTGAATAAAAGATCAATAGGCTTGTAAATTCCCCCTCCTTCCCCCACAAAGTAGACATCTATCGGGAACATAATCTTTGGTCCGTTTCGTTCGTTGGGGGAAGGAGGGGGTGAGGGGGAGGATGAGGGCCAGCGAGATGGGAGGAGAGATTTTTTGTTTATGTTTTGGTGCGCATCAGAATGCGCACCAAAACATCGGCGTTTTCCTTTACGTTTTAGATCGGCTGTCGCCACTGGAGCTACAAACATGTACCGCACCCCAAAATTCATCCTGCTGTTGCTGACCGGCCTGCTCGCAGGCTGTCAACCCATGGCATCGGTTGCACCCACAGACGCCGCGACACCCTCCCCCACCGCCACACCGCCGCCGCCCACCGTCAGCCTGCTCCGCGGCCCTTACCTGCAATTGCTCACCCCCGACAGCGTCACCGTCGTCTGGAAAACCGACCTTCCAGCCATGGGCTGTGTCGGCTACGGCCGGACCGCCCCCAATGAACAGATTGCCTGCACGGATCAGCCCACCGATAATCCGGTCGTCGCCCTGACCGGCCTGCCGGCCTACACCCGCATCCACTACCAGATCCTGCAAGAGCGCTCTCCCCTCGCAGAACCGACGACCTTCCGCACCGCCGCTCCACCCACCCAAAACAGCTATGCTTTCGTCGTGATGGGCGACACACGCAGCGATCTCGAAGCCCACCGGCAAGTCATCGACGCCATCCTGACCCGCCCGCCCGACTTCTACCTTCATACCGGCGATCTGGTCGAAGACGGCAACGACCCGGCCCTCTGGGATCAATTTTTCGCCGCAGAGGGAGATCTGATGCGAACCAGCGTCATCTATCCTACCCTCGGCAACCACGAACACGAAAGCCCGATCTACTACGACATCTTCCACCTGCCCGGCAACGAAAGCTGGTACTCCTTCGACTACGGCACTGCCCACATCGTCGTCCTGCAACTCGATACCAACGCCAATGTCTATCCCGACTCAGAACAATATGCCTGGCTGGAAGCCGATCTCGCCGCAACCCGCCAGCCCTGGAAGATCGTCATGGAACATGTCCCCCCCTACAGCTCGGGCGAGCACGGCAGCGACCTCATCATCCGGCGAGATCTGGAACCGCTGCTCGAACGCTACAAAGTCGATGTGGTCTTTAACGGCCACGATCACATCTACGAACGCAGCGCCGCCCACGGAATCACCTATATCGTCACCGGAGGCAGCGGGGCACCGCTGTACGAGCTCTCCAACAGCAATCCCGCCTCACAATATGCCGCCAGCGTCCACCATTACATCCGCATCACCGTGAACGATAACCGGATGCAACTGGTAGCCTTCCATCCGGGCGGCGCCGTCCTCGATCAGACAGAGATTGTGAAATAATAGAGTTCTGCTTTGTTGATGTTTTCGTGCGCCTCAGAAGGCGCACGAAAACATAGCCCTTTTCCAAAGCCGCACAGACGACGCAGGCTGTCTACTTTCTACTTGCTGCTGTCTGCTTTCTTTGCCCTTTTCCAGAGACGACACGGGCAGTCTACTGTCTACTTCTCCGTACCATCACCAGCGAGGTGCCCTCCGCTGACACCGGCTCAAATCCCAGCCGCTGATAGAGCCGCACGGCCGGATTCTCAGCCGATACGCTGAGCGACACGGCCGGATAGGCTCCGTCGATCTCCTGTAAAAGCCGTTCAATCAGCCGGGTGCCGACGCCGCCGCCCCGATATCCCGGCAACAACGCCACCGACAGCTCCGGCGTTGCAGCGTCGACATAGCCGTATCCCTTATCATCGGCACGCCACAACCGGACCCACGCCGCGCCGATTGGAATGCCGGCTCCAGTCTCCACCGCCACCGTACCGGCATCGCCCGCACGCCCCCAATCCTGCACATACCGCCGGATATCCGGCTGCTGAAGGATCTCCCGGGGAAACGGCGCGACACCTTCCGGCAAATAGATCGCCTGATAGAGCATCTCCCACAAAAAAGGCTCATCTTCCAACGTCAAAGACCGAATCAAGAAATCCATCGTATGCCTCCTTAAAATACGTAAACATTTCACCGGCGTCTGTCCTGAAAATAGGCCTTTATGGCATGGGCCCGGCCTTGCAGCGTCCCGCAAATGATTTTTTCCCGGTCAGATACGACGCGCGGGATGAAGAGAGAGTTTTTTTGTTTATGTTTTGGTGCGCCTCAGAAGGCGCACCAAAAC
>CAZCTC010000050.1:0-57620 GCA_964501335.1 uncultured Anaerolineales bacterium
CTCCTACTACGCGACCGGCCTAATGTTAACTTCTAGTTGTCATCCATGTTAAATTGTAGTTGTCGTTGAACAGAAGGGATTCCTGCCCGGTTGTGTGTTACGTCCGCTCCAGATAATTTCTACTTCCCGGAAAGATAATCCCGCCAGGCCTGAAGAATGATCTGGGGTTCATCCGAACGTTCCAAAATTTCCGCCGGCAGAGGCAATGGATTACCTTCAAGATGCAGATGATCCAATTGAGTCAATTGCGCCAGGGAAACCGGCAATGAAGTAAGATGATTATGGCTGACATCGAGTATCCTTAAATCGGCAAGCTCACCCACCCATTCCGGCAATTCCGTAAATTCATTGTCGTTCAGCGACAGCCAGGATAATTTGGTCAGTGCTCTCAACGATGAAGGCAGGGAACTCAGGCGATTGCTCCCCAGCTCCAAAACCTCCAGGGCTTTACACTGGCCCAAAAATTCCGGGATCTCCGTCAGCTGATTGTTGCTGAGATCCAAATCGCGCAGATCGGTAAGTTCGCTCAACGCCTCCGAGATCGTCGTCAGTTGATTATGGCTGAGATGCAACTGATCCAGATCCCACAGCGGCCCCAAAGGTTCGGTAAGTGCTGTCAGGCAATTACAATCGACACGTAAATACTGCAAATTGGTGAGCCGAGGCAACGATTTCGGCAACGCCATCAGACGATTGGAAATCAAATTCAATACCCGCAACTCCTCCAACTCTCCCAACGCCTCGGGCAGCTCGACCAGCCGGTTACAATGCAAAATCAATCCCTGCAACTTTGCCAGCTGGCCCAAAGAATCCGGAATGGCCGTCAACTGATTCTTCGCCAGATCCAAATCCTGCAATTCACACAAATCTCCCAGAGATTCAGGTAACAGTTGCAGCTGATTCTCATTAAGACAAAGCGTTTTTAAACGGCTCAGCTGTCCGATCCATTCCGGCAAAACCTGCAAGCGATTATGCCCAAGATCAAGCTCCTGTAACTGGTCCAACCGGCCCAGCCCCTCCGGCAGGCTTTTCAACTGATTGCCGGAAAGGTACAGGTATTCCAATCCGGCCAATCGCCCCAGCCACTCCGGCAAATCCGCCAACTGATTGCTGCCTAATCCCAGCCGGGTTAATCCGGCAAAATTGCTCACCCACTCCGGCACACTCTTTAAAAGATCGCCGTAAAGCCACAGTTCCCGCATTTCCTTAAATTGTCCCAACCAATCCGGCAGCGTCAAAAACTTATTATCGCTCAAATCCAGAAGGGTTAAGTTTTTCAGCCGGCTCAACCCTTGCGGCAAAGTCGTCAACTGGGTGGCGGAAATCTCCAATGATTGCAATACGTGAAGATCTCCCAACGCATCCGGCAACCGGGTCAACGGATTCGTTCCCAGATTCAACTTTTGCAGACCGACCAGCCGGCCGATCGATTCCGGCACGGTAGAAAAAGAATTCCAGGAAAGATCCAGGCTTTGCAATCCCACTAATTCCAGTAAAGATTCCGGTAGAACGGTCAACTTATTATCGCTGAGATCGAGCGTGCGCAGCCAGGTAAGCCGGGCCAACCAGGCCGGCACTTCGGCCTGCGGATTCATGCCAAAACCAAGTTCCTGCAGCGCGGTCAATTGCAGCAACGCTTCCGGCCAGGCCCTTAACTCCTCGTTGCAGCCAAGATCGAGCGATTGCAAACCGTGTAAGGCTGCCGGAAATTCCGGCAAAGCCATCAGCCGGTTACACTCAAGGTTTAACCGGCGCAAATTGACCAACCCATCCAATCCCGGAGGTAAATCCGTAATTCCGCAGTGACTGATATCCAGACTCTGCAGCTCAGTCAATAGCCCCAGAGACTCCGGCAGGATCAGCTGCGGATTGTCGCAGAGCATCAGCGATTGCAACCTCTTCAACTCGCCCAGCCATTCCGGCAGCTCTTCCAAATGACAATTATAGAGATTGAGCGCCTCTAATCCGGTCAGCGAGGCCAGAACTGAAGGAAGCACCTCAAAACGATTACATTGGAGATCGAGCCGCTTTAAATCGGGCAGCCGGCCGATCTCAGGAGGAAGTTCCTCCAGCTCCAACCATGACAAATCCAGCTCGGCCCACTGCTCTTCCCGGGCCTGAGCGATCCGCTGTAAAACAATCATTCTTACCGCCATATGTTTACAATCCTTTCGGATGTTTAGACAGCCACGCTGCCTATCAGAAATGAACCATCACAAAAAGGACATTGCTTCTCAACAATAACGCCCTTCCTAATCGCTAATAAAAATATACCAGTCCGTATCAATCTTCCGAAAGCATAGCCCATCACAGGGAACATTAGTTGAACTTACTATTTGTCCGGGGACCGGTAGCTGAAACTTCTCAGGATTGTAAAAATAGCCTTTACGAAGTTCCCATCCTCCCGCCACCGGCGTGTACAACCACAAAGGAGCCCTTCCGGCATAAGACCATTCCAAATTCAACAACTTAAAATAGCGGATCAGCTCAGCACATTGGCGATTATCTCCAGCCGCCATCGATTTCCCGGCCTGTGAGCATCGATTCCCCCCTGGATGGACAATAAAATACTCATCTTGATCCATCAACAAAACCGCCAGTTGGTTGAATTCCGCCTTATGCTGGTTGTAATTTTCGATCAAATCCTCATCCGATAAAGGCCGATCCATCAAAGCGAAAAAAAGGACCAAACACAAAACCACAAATCCCGCCATGATCCAGCTTACACACTTAACAAAAGTACCAATTCCTAACAGGATCTTCCCGGGAATTCCCCAATCAGCTGACATAAAAAACTCCAAATTCCAAAATTTAGACTTCCCTATGTAGATTGCCACAAAAGCCCACTGACTTTACAGGCATCACACCAGAAAAGATAACAGGTTCCGCACCCAGCGCCGGCGACCACTGATGTTCCAGATGCTCGCACTGTTGAACCGCCTCTTCCCGCACCCAACGCTCCTACTGTCGTAGCAACTCTGCAACTTTCAACATCCACCCGGGCCTTATGCGATAAGAATGAAGGATCTCTTGATTAGATTAGCACACTCTAACGGAACTGCAACCTTATTTTCAAGTCGAAAGGGTCTTTTTGTTTATTTTTCGCGCGCCGTAAACAGCGCGCGAAAAAATGGGCTTTTTCTTCCCCTCTTTTCCGGATGATTGCTGTTGCCAGTGACTACTGAATACCCCTCATTTCCAATTTCCCAGCCTTACGCTATAATGCAACGGGTGCTATCCAGAAACGGGCAAACAATCAATTAAAAAAAGACCCGACTGTTTTACGAGTTTGCCCGCCGGCGCGATCGCACCGGCGGGCTTTTGTTTTTCATTTTCATAGGCCCTTATTTATTCCGGAGTCTTTTTATTACAACAGGCCGGCATTGTCGCATCGGTTGGATACTCTTTGTGATCCCGGCATTACAATCCATCGCTGAATGGAGGTCTCTATGCCCACCCCATTACTCCCCCAAATAGGCCGGTCATCCCTCTGGCCCCCTACCCTCTCCCATAAAGCAGCCGACGAACGGATTAGAATTAAGATTTTCATTTCAACAGAATCAATCATAGCAAACAAATCGGCAACCATAACGTCCTGCGGGACGACGGGGTTTCGTAAATAGACTATTTTCAGAGGAGCCAGGTATGATGAGAACTTTACGTCTTGTCAATGTATTCGTAATTGCCGGTCTCTTGCTGGGGTTGGTCCCCATTCAGGCGGCCAGGCTGCCGTCCCAACCTCCGCCGCCCCAGACGACCACCGGCGTGCCTGCCGCAGTTGCCAATATCTTCCGGCCGGCATCCCCCGCCCCTGAGCCGGTAAAGGTTCAGGCTGCCGTCATACCCTCTTTTGCAACGGTGAAGACGGGATATCTGTTCAGTTCTACGGTCCTGACTTACTCTGCAATCACCGGCTTTGTGAGCGGGGGCGATGCCGATTTTCTCCTGGGCGCGAATATTGGCTTCCCGTTCCACTATCGCGGCGTCACCTATACCGATCTGACGATCAGCTCGCAGGGTTTTGTAGGACTGGGCTCCGCGCTTCAATCGTATTGCCAACCTCCACCCATCAACATTCCGGCTGCGGCCTGCAACAATCTGCTGGTGCCGTTGGGAGCGGCGGTGCGCGGCAATCCCGGCGGTGGGGTCGTGAAAAGAACCCTCGGCACGGCGCCGAACCGGGTGTACGTGGTGCAATGGCAGAATTATCGCTTTAAGGACGCTCCTATCGACAGCGAATCTTTTAATTTTCAGTTGCGACTTTATGAGACCAGCGATGTAATTGAGTTCGTCTATGGACCCTTTACAAAAAACAGCACGGAACGGAGTGTGCAGGTAGGGTTGCGAGGAGATGATATTGCTGATTATCAACTGCGCACCACAGACTCGGACTGGAGCAATTCGACGGGCGACAGCTCTCTCAGCGCCATGATGCATCTGGGACCTGCGGTCTTCCCCACAACGGGCCTGACGTATGCCTGGACGCCGGTACCGTTGCCCGATCTGACCGCTTCGACCAAGACGGCACCGGTTGCCGCGCCGCCGGGTGTTCCATTGACGTTCACGGTGAGGGTCGCCAATGTGGGGCATTTCACAGCGACCGCGACGCTGCTGGACCCCATCCCCACCGACGTGACCTACACGGTCGGCTCAGTTGCCTGCTCGACCGGGGCGTGTAGCTATGACGGCGGCATTCCGGCAATTCGGTGGAACGGCAACGTGGCGCCTTTTACTACGGCACTGGTGACTTACACCGTCGATATAACCGGCATCCCCTGGGCGATGACGGTTACGAATACGGCCACGATTTCCGATCCTTTGATGACAACTCCGGTAACGGTAAGCGCGGTAAGTATGTCCGGTTACGCCACGCGCCCGGTGGTGCTGACGCCGAACTCCTTCAACTTTACCGGCTGCAATGATGGATCTTCGCAGACCCGCGAGATCATGCTGCTGAACAATACCAATCAGGCCGATACATTTGATCTCACCTATGCCCTGACCGAACCGGCCTTAGGATCTGTGACCGGCCCGCCTACAGCAACCTTGCTGTATGGCCAGGCGGTAAGCCTGCCCGTGACGTTGACCATCAACACCTGCATCCCGGCCGGCGTGGAAATTGCCGGTCAAATTCGGGCGGCGGCCCGCGCCAGCGCTTATTCCGATACGGCGGTCTTCACCAAGCCGCTGGTCAGTGAACCGTTTTGGACTTCCGTGCCCAATTCCAAACCGGCCTGGGGCGGATCCGGCTTCCCCCACGATGGCTGCACGGCTCAGAACGCCGACGGCCAATGGGTCACCTATTTGATAGGCGATCTCTATTCCGGCAGCAGCCTGAACGGTTTTATGGCCTATAATCACGCGACCAATACCTGGTTTGCGCCGGGGGCGGCGAATACGCCGGCCCAACGATACGCGGCAGCCTGGGTCTATGATTCCGAATCCAATCTCTGTTACCTCACCGGCGGCGCCAATAACACTTCCCCCGGCACCGGCACTTACAACGACGCCTATCGCTTTGATCCGGTCGCCAATGTGTTTACCGGGCTGGGAAATTTCACGGCCGCCCGCAATTTTCACACCTCGTGGGTTGGCCGGATTGCCGGAGAAAAGTACCTGTGCGTGGGCACCGGGATCAACTCCACCGGCACCCTTACTTCCACACAATGTTACACTTTGAGCCAGACGGCGCCCGGCCTGTGGGCCCCGGAAAACGGCACGATCACAGCCACATCGCCTACCGCCCCCTACGGTGCGGCGGATGGCGTGCTGCACGCCACGACCGGCGATCAGTTCTGGTACGTGGGCGGCTCCGTCAATGATTCGGCCACCAGTGCTGCCTATTATTGGGATTCAGCCGACCGGGCGTGGCATTCGGCCGGGATTGCGACCCTGCCGCGCTACCGGGTAGGGGGTGATTTTGTCAATGGCGATTATTACTTTGTGGGCGGTTCGCTTGTGGATTTCAATCATACCAATACGGTTATGCGAGCGCATTTTGACGGCATTCGCTGGGTCTGGACCCAACTGGCAAACATGCCGAACAGCCGCATGGACAACATCGCCAACGCCGGCGGCGGCGCGCTCTGGTCGGTGGATGGTTATGGCGCTTCGTCCACCGGCTACGTGGATAAGCTCAATATCTGCCCGGTCTGCGCGGAACACGGTTGGTTGACCGGCCGCATCTACGATTACGACGGCAGCCGGCCGCCGGTGACGCCCTATACGCTCACCCTCATGCCCGGTAACAAAACGGTGCAACTCGATGCCACGGGCGCTTACACCATCGAGCTGGTGCCCTGGGAATATCACCTGACAGCTTTTGCCGCAGGCTATCCCCAACCGGTCACGGCGACCCTCCAGATTCAGGACGGCGTAACCGTCACTCGCGATTTTGTGCTGCCGCGTCCCAAGGCGATGCTGAATACCACTACCGTCACGGCCTCGTTATACGTCATTAACGACCCGGTCAGTGTGACCCGACTTTTGACTCTCACCAATCTCGGCTCGTTACCCCTGACATACCGGTTTGTGGAATTCCAACCGGCACAGCAGCGGCTCGCCCGGGCGAGCCTACCGGAGCCCACGGTGATCACCGATTCAGCGCCGCTCTTTATCGAACCGGCGTTGGCGGCGGCCATGAAGACGCAAGGCAGCAGCGGATACGTCATCACCTTGCGGCAGCGGCCCGATCTCTCCCCGGCTTATAGAATGAACTGGCACGATCGCGGCTGGTTCGTGCTGGAAATGCTGCAAAAAGTGGCCACGAGTTCCCAGGCACAGGTACGGGCTTATCTGGATAAACAGGGCGTCGCTTACCAGTCGTTCTGGATTGACAACCTGATCGTGGTAGAAAAATCCAGCCGGGCCACCTTCAAGGCCTTGCAATCCTTCCCTGAGATTGCCTCACTGCGGACGATACCTCAACCCGGCTTGATTGCGGCCCAGCCGACAGGAGCGGTAAAAAACCCTCAAGCCGTCGAGCCGAACCTGACCCATATCAATGCGAACCTGGCCTGGGCGCAGGGCGTGACTGGGACCGGCGTGGTCGTCGGAAGCATGGATACGGGTGTGCGTTATACTCACCAGGCGTTAGTGAATCAGTATCGCGGCAACCTGGGCAGCGGCGTTTTTGATCACAATTACAACTGGTTCGATCCTTATACGCTCTCGGCATCGCCCTATGACAGCGGCATTCACGGTTCCCATACGGTAGGGACGATGGTCGGCGACGATGGAGCCGGCAATCAGATCGGGGTAGCGCCCGGCGCGCAGTGGATTGCCTGTCAGGCCTTTACACCCACGGCGACCCTGGCGGGCCTGCTGCAATGCGGCCAATTTATGGCCGCGCCGACCGATACGAGCGGTCAGGCCCCTAATCCCGATAAACGTCCGCAGATCGTCAATAACTCGTGGGGCGATTGTCTCCTCCCCGGCTATTATTTCCCCTGGTTTGACGGCGTCCTCGATGCCTGGCTGGCCGGCGGTCTCTATCCGGTCTTTGCCAACGGCAATTCGGACGTTAACTGCCCGGTCTCTGGATTGGGTAAAGTGAATACTCCGGCCGCCTCCCCGCGCGTGACGGCGGTGGGCGCGCTGGGCCGGGCCGACGGCACGCTGGCCAGTTATTCGCTCTGGGGACCGACGAACGAAACCGATACCTGGAATCCGCTCGGCTACCCTAACCTCAAGCCGCAGGTGGCCGCGCCGGGAACCAACCGCTCGGCCGGGGGCGACAGTGACACAGGTTACGTAGACCTGTTCGGCACCTCGATGGCCGCGCCGCATGTGGCGGGGGTGGTCGCCTTAATGTGGAGTGCGGCTCCCTGTTTGGTCGGCAATTACACGGATACAGAGTCATTGTTGATGCAGACCGCCGTGCCCGCGCTCACGCCGGGCTATCCCGGTTCGCCGTGGGATGGACCGGGCGGCGTGCCGAACCAGGCTACCGGTTGGGGCGAGGTCGATGCTCAGGCCGCCGTCAATGCGGCCCGCACCTATTGCCTCTACAACTGGAATCCCTGGGTCAGCGAGAGCCCCGCGCGCGGGGTGGTAAGCCCCACCGCGCAAGTCCCGGTGAAAGTCATCTTCACCTGCGCTTATTCCGATACCTTGAAATCGCAGCCGTTGCAGAGCCACTTGCTCCTGGCCGATAACGATCCGATCGATCAGCAAATTGCCCTGACGCTGGAATGTCGCAGCGGGCCGTCGCTCCGGCTGGCCCAGACCGGTCCTTTGACAGCTGCTTCCGGCGCCTTGATTCCTCTCACGTTGACCGTTTCCACTGTGGGAAATTTCAGCGGTACGGCGGTGTTGACCGAGGTACTTCCGACCGGGTTGCGTTACGCGGGGGCGCTCACCGCCACCGCCGGCACACCCTGGGAAAGCAACAATGTTATTCACTGGAGCTATACTTATCCGCGTCCGCAATTGCACCTGCCGCTGGATGAAATCTCAGGGACAACGCTCTTCGCCGACGCCGGCGGGTACGGCAATCACGGAGCCTGTACAGGGAACTGCCCCGTCGCCGGCGTAACCGGCACGTTGGGTCGGGCCGTCTGGTTCAGCGACACGACCGCACCGATCGTCGTCACCGATGCAACTTCACTGCGGAATGTCGGTTTCACTTTGAGCGCCTGGTTTACCTGGGACCGGCTGGGCACCAGCGACGTAAATTTCATCACGGGCAAGGGTATGACGAACCTGGAACTGCACACGGGCGGCGGCGCCGGGGTCAACGGCCTGCGTTTTGTCCCGGCAGGCTATCCCAACACTTCCCTGGACGCCCTGAACGTGATTACTACCGGCTGGAACCATGTGGCCGCCGCCTATGACGGCAGCTCGGCGTATCTCTATGTCAATGGCCGGTTGGCGGCCAGTCGCACAATCACCAGCAGCAATGATCTGTTGTCCGACACCACGCCCTTTTACCTGGGCCGTCGCTCGGACGGCACCTATGGCTTTGCGGGAAAGCTCGACGATGTGCGTTTATATAATCGAATTCTCTCGCCGGCCGAAATTGCGAGCCTGGCGGCCGGGCAGTCCGCCACGCCTCCGGCCGTAGTGACGATCACGCTGGCTGCGCGCCTGGGCGGCAGTGAGTATACCTGGTTGGGCGGCGCGGGTACGGCCTGGGATACGGCAGCGAATTGGAGCACGGCGGCGCTGCGCACTACGGCGACGTTGGGCTGGGATCTGGCGCAGGTCGGCGCGGAGCATAGCATTACACCGACGGGGGCGCCCGGATTCCATGACCAGGCAACGGTGCCGGGCGGCGCGCCGACTTATCCCGTGTTGAACGTCAATGCCGGAGTGAATGCCTTGACTATCCAACCGGGCGGCGCCGTAACGGTACCTGCCGGCCTGACGCTGACGGTTGAAAGCCTGTTGATCAATAGCGGCACCCTGGCTTTGCAGCGCATGCTGACCGGCGCGACTGATTTCCATGTTTACAATCAGGGCCTGACGACGACGCTCTATTACGGGGCGCAAATCACGCCGGACGGGGCGCTGGGGCCGACGTGGGTGACATTCCAGGGCGATGCTAATTGCCAGACCGGTGCGCCGCTCGACGGAGTGCGGCGATGCGTGCACATCACTCCGGCGCTGACCAATACCAGTGCAACCGTTCGGCTCTATTACCTGACCGAAGAACTCGCGGGCCATAATCCGGCGGATCTGGGACTCTGGCAGTGGCGCTCGATCAACTGGCTGGTGCTCGGCGCCACGCGCGGCACCCTGCCCGGCGGCGGCTATGTGGAAGGCCCTACCTCCGTCTGGGGGGCGACCGCTCCCCTGGCCATAGCCGAGCCAACTCCGCTGCTCACATTCACCAAGGCGGTCACGCCGATAAGCGGCGTGCCGTATCACGGCGTGGTGACCTACACGCTGATCATGAGCAACACCGGTCTTGCCGGTGATCCCCGCGCCGGTCTGACGGATACGCTTCCCGCCCAGGTAACCTTCGGCCAATGGCTGGCCCAACCGGGCGGCGCAGTGGTCAACGGCAACACCTTGAGCTGGGCCGGGCTGCTGACGCCAGGCACGGCCTTGACCTTCAGTTTCACGGCGACGCAAACCGGCGGCTACGGCGAGGTAATCACCAATACCGCCTGGTTCAGCGGCACACAACAACGCGGCAGTGCCACGGCGGCTTTCCAGGTGAATCCGGTCTACACCCTGACGGTGGGCTTGAGCGGTAACGGCTCCGGCACCGTCACCAGCATTCCGGCGGGAATTAATTGCGGCACATCCTGCGCGGCGCCGTTTGAAGCGGGCACACCGGTCACGGTAACGGCTACGCCTCTACCCGGCTCGTCGTTTGCAGGCTGGAGCGGCGCCGTGGCGACCACGACGAATTCATTGCGCGTGTGGCTGACCGACACGCAGCAGCTCACGGCGAACTTTACGTTGAATGCCTACCCGTTGACGGTCGATGTTGTCGGTCAGGGGCAGGTGACCCGCGTCCCCAGCCAGGCTACCTATCTGTACGGCCAGATCGTCACGTTGACAGCCACGCCGATCGGCGGCTGGTATTTCGGCCAATGGAGCGGCGACGTCGACGGCACCCTCACACAAACGCAGGTGTTCATCGATGGAAATAAAACGGTCACGGCGACCTTCCTGGCTGTTCCGCCCAGTTACTACACATTGACTATGGCCCTGCTCGGTAGCGGCGTGCTCACGCCGGGCGTCGGTGTCCGGCAATATCTCTCCGGGACGGTGGTGCCGTTAAGCATAACGCCGTCGCCGGGGTGGGACTTTGTCGGCTGGAGCGGCGCCGTAACGGGGTTGACCAATCCCACACAGATAACCCTGGATGCCAATAAATCTGTCACCGCGACCTGTATCCAGATCCAGTATATCATCACGCCGACGGCCGGGCCGGGCGGGAGCATTACGCCTGCGACGCCCCAGACCGTAACGTATGGCGATCATGTGACCTTCACGATCACACCGGATGCTAATTACTCTATCGCAGATGTGGTTGTAGATGGGCAAAGCGTAGGAGCCGTCAGCCACTACGCCTTCCTCAATATTACGACCAGCCATACCATCACGGCGGCGTTTACGTCGACCTGTCTGGCCGTGCAAGGGCCGGGTTTCACCTTCACTCCGCTGCAACCGCATGGAAATGAGCCTGTGCAATTCACCGGTGCCGTATTGACCGGCACTCCCCCTCTCGCCTATGCCTGGGCTTGGGGCGACGGCACACCCGGCGGTGCAGGCACTACGATCAGCCATGCTTTCCCGTTCACTGCCACCCCGCAAACGTATACGATCACAATGAACGTTAGCAATAGTTGTTCCGGGCCCCTGGCCGTTGTGCAGACGCTTACCGTCATGCCCCGGTGGGTTTTCCTGCCGTTGGTATTGCGGAATCGGTAGCTGGACCAGCCCTCCCCAGCGCGCAAAACGCGTTGGGGAGGGAAACAGATGTCCACCTTTTCGGCCAGGAGGTCAATCCCGAGACCTGCGCCATCTGCAAATCAGATCTCTGTATTACGTTTTACGTTCCATAACGCCTTCACACAACAATTCAGGCGAGCTGCAAGCAGCTCGCCTGAATTAATTTCCAGGAAACCGTTTCTCTACAAAATCAGCCCCTTGAACTGATCGAAATGCACATCCCGTCCGTCGATGGTGAAATGGAAGCGCCCCTTCCGTTCGACCAACGGATTGAACTCCAGGAAAGCTTTCAACGCCTCCCGCTCCGCCGGATCCATCCAGTAGGGCAGATCCGAGGTCGCCTTGAACCCGGACACCAGCGCCAGATCCTGGATCGCCTGCATCTGCTCGGGACTCAATAAATTGTAGCGAGTACGGAAATAGGCCACATCGGGATCGGTATGCACCAACGACCGCAGCCACAAACGGTGCAGCGAAGCGCGCAGCGCATTCAGCGCCGACGGGCAGGAAATATCGTGCAGATAGAAACTCCGATCCTCGTTATCCCAGAACGGCGCGACATCCGGCCCGATCCGCATCGCTTCCGCCAGTCCCAGCGTCGGCAGGATCACCGCCCCGCAGGCCAGCAGATAAGTATCCAGCCCCATCTCACGGCGGATCAGGGTCAATGCCTGTCGATAGGCCTCCTCACGCCGCACCGTCTCCGAACGCACCCCGGGCAGCGCCCCGGCATAGAGGAAATCCAGCTTGAGGTAGGTATAGCCCCACCCCACCACCTGCCGGATCAAAGCCGCCAGCCAGGACTGAACTTCGGGCAGGGTGGTATCGAGCGCATAATAAAAATCGCCCCAGTTATGCCCGGCCAGAACCAGCTCGCCTTTTTCATCGCGCAGCAGCCATTCCGGATGCTCACGGAAAAGCCGGGCCGTCGGCCGCACAATCAACGGAGCCAGCCACAACCCCGGCGTGAACCCGGCCTCGCGGATTCGGGTTGCCAGCGCCGCCATCCCCTCCGGGAACTTCTCATTGGCCTCCCAATCGCCCATATCCTGCTGCCAGCCGTCGTCGATCTGGAAAACATCGAAAGGCAAACCTTTGACCCCATCCAGCGTCCGCACCAGCATGGCTTCCGTAATCCCGGTATAGGCGCTGTACCAGCTGCACCAGACCCGCGGCGCCGCGCCGTCCCCCCGCCGGCCGAAACACTCGGCCAGTTTCGCGGCATAACGCTCAAAAACCACCGTCTCTTCACCATAAGTCAAAAACCAGCCCTGAGGATTCCCGCTTAAAACAGCCGGCTCATGCTCGTGATCGTGATCGTGTTCCCCGGCGCCGGGCGCCTCTTCATAAAAGCCGCGGATAAAATCGCGATCGGCTTCCACCCTGGCCCCCAGATCCAGAGCGCCCAACAGCAGCACCCGTCCATCCGGACCTTCCAACGCCCCTACCCAGCTCCCCCCGTGGAATGGACTTCCCATCCAGGCAGGATCGTCGATCTGCGGGCGATGTTCAGGCGGCTCCGGCAGAACCAGCGGAGTACGCAGGCTCGTCCAGCCCGTCGGGCTCCAGGATTGCCAGCCATGCTTATAAAAACGGGTCTCGCCGAATGGATGCAACAAGGCGACCTGCTCGCCGTTCAGCCAGTAGCCCCCTTCGACCGGCATAACAGCCGCCGCACGAATCGCCAGAGACAGACCTTCCAGGTTCAGTGTCCATTCCATTGATTATCCCTCCGGAAATTTTTTTATATTTTCGCCCCCCAGGGCATGCGAAAATACACCTTTCATCTGTTTTGAAAACAGGCCGGGGCCCGCCCGCATATCCCCCCGCTCCCCTATCCGGCAACTGAAATCCATGCGCCGGTAGCCCCCAGCCTTGTAGCGTCCCGCAAGAGATATTTTCCCCGTGAGCAGCGACGCGCGGAAGGGAGATTTATTTTTATTCATATTTTCGGCGGCTTCAGAAAGCCGCCGAAAATATGGGCTTTTTTCCCAGCCTGACCGCACATGTCGTTGTTTGTTAAGGAGAAGGCACGCACATTCCCCAGCTCTTTTTTAAATATCCAGATAGCCCGTTAACGCCGTCTTCAATTCCTCAAACCGGGTATAGGTCAGCAAATGTTCCTTCTCCGGCATCTCCATCGTCCGACCCCGCAGATATTTGATCAGATGCTTGCGGAACTGCACCACACCCTCGCGTTCCCCGTAAAAATCCACCATCCGGCTCAGGTGATCCAACATCAACGGCAGCCGCTCGGAAAGCGATACGGTATTGATATCCCGCCGGCTGAAGATCCAGGGATTGCCCACCGCGCCGCGGCCGATCATCACTCCATCGCAGCCGGTCAACCGTTTCATCCGGTCGATATCGGCCACGTGATGAATATCGCCGTTTCCCAACACGGGCACCCGCACCGTCTGCTTGACCTCAGCAATCGCATCCCAATCGGCCGGCTCGCTGTACACCTGCCCCCGCGTCCGGCCATGAACCGCAATCAATGAAACGCCGCTCTCTTCCAAAATCCGCGCCACCTCTCGATGGTTGCGCAGCGTCCGCTCCGGCCCCAACCGGATCTTGGCGGTCACCGGCACCTGCAATACCTGCACCAGCCGGGATACAATCCGTCCGACCAACGCCGGATCAGATAGCAGCGCCGATCCCGCCCCTTTGCCGACAATACGGGAAATCGAACAGCCCAGATTCAAATCGATGATATCGGGCCCCAGCGCTTCCGCTCGCCGCGCCGCAACTTCAAGCTGATCCACATTGTTGCCGAAAATCTGAAAAACCACCGGCCGCTCCGCCGGGGCAAATTTCAACAGTTTGTAGGTCCGATCGCTTTCGTAGAGCAGACCGTCGGCTGAAACGATTTCCGTATAACTCAAGGCGGAGCCGAAAGCCCGGGTAATGCCCCGGTAAGGCATATCGGTAAAACCCGCCATCGGCGCCATGATCAGATCTCCATACACCGGTATCTCCCGAATCCGAAAAACCGGCTCTTTTATAATGCAATCCAAGGCTTCCATGTTGTCCATTCACTGTCTATCCTGAAAATAGCCCCGTCTAAGGTGCGACGCACTGGATGGGTAGAGAGAATTTGTTTTTTGGGGGATTTGCGCGCCAATCCCCCCTTCCCTTTTTTGTTACTTGCATCAGCAGGCGCTTTCTTAAGCCCTGAAGGGGCGATTCAAGTAAGCCCAGGGTTTCAACCCTGGGAAACCCGCACCGCCAATCCGTTTTCATCTTTCGGGGTGCCGCCCCCCGCATGGCGTTCTGTCCTGAAAAAAGCCCGGCTTTATAACATCCCGCACCGGGCGCTTTCCCTTTAAGATACGCCGCACGTGATGGGGGGAGAGAGTTTTTTTGTTGATGTTTTGATGCGCATCAGAATGCGCACCAAAACATAGGCTTTTCCAGAGCCGCCCCGGCGACGATCTTTAAGCCCTCCCCCTCACCTCCATGCCGGCGGCGCATCTTTACAAAGAATCTCCTCAAAAGCGCGCTGCAAGAGAAGAATTAAAAAATCTCCTCTCTTCTTCTCTGTGTTCTCTGCGCCTCTGTGGTGAAATCTCTTCTTTTCATCCTTCAGGCAGCCTACACCTCACCGATCCGCTCGACCCGCTCCAATACCAGCATCGGCGGCACAATCGCACAGGCCGCCGCCAGCAGCCCTCCCAACAACAACGCCACGAGCTGCCCCATCCAGACCTCAAATCCCATCAGCTCGGCTGCAATCGGAGGCCCGAACAGAAAGACAGACGACAATCCCATATAGACCATGCTGGCAATCGACGCAAGACAGCCGGAACCGGGATTGACCATCTGCTGAGGATTCACCCAATCCAGCCTCACCCCGGCCACACCGAAAGCCACCGTGATTCCCAACAGCCCCGCCATTGAAATCGCAACGGCCACCAGACTGAACATCAGCAGCGCCGGATTGCCCTTCTGCACAATCATCATAATCATCAACAACACCCACCCGATCACCACGGCGGGAATATAGCCCACCAAAAACTTGGAAACCAACAGATTCCGCGTGGAAATGGGAGCGGTCTTCAACAGCCAATACTGCTTCCCCTCCTGAGAAAACCCGATCATCGCAATGCGCGAACCGATCGACCATCCCATAAAGAGGGCCAGAGCTACCGACCCATAAAAAGCAAGTTGAGAAAAAATCTCCCCGGCGGCCCGAAAATCCGGCAGGGAGCCGGAACTCCCGAAACGGCCGGAACCGCCCCGCGAAAAGATGACCGCATAGATCACCACAAAAATCACCGGCGTGACCAGTTGCGAAAGGCTGCGCAGATCGCGCCGAAACATCAAAGAATCCTTATACACAATTCCTCGAATCTGCGCCGGAATCCAGCGCAAAAGATTCCGGCCCGCTTCCGAGCGACTTTCATCCTGCGCCGTCGCCGCCGGACGATTACGCCGGCCTCGCCGCAGCGCCACGCCCTGCATCTGGGCCCAGCCGTTGTAATAAACGCGCTCCGCCGTCGTCAGGGCCACCATAAACAGGCCGCCGGTCAACGCAATCGACAATCCCAGAAAGAGCAAGGCAAACAGCCAGTTTCCCTCGCCCAGGGCCACCAGGCCCCGCCCCGGCCAGGCCAGCGGCAGCCAGGGTGAATTGAACTGCGAAAGCGCTGAAAGGCTCTGCACGGCCTGGGTTTCATCCACATCACTAAACCGGAGCAACTGCCCGGACTGAGTACAAATCATCGAAAAGATCGCGCCGAAAAAACCCAACACTTCAGCCACCCGCCGCGCCGGCACAAATCGTGCCACGCCCATCACCAGCAAACTGGCAAGCCCGGCGGCCGCAGCCGCCAGCATCACCAGCATCAAAATCACAAAGGGATAATAAAGGAAGAAATACTGATTGGCCGCCCCCAATCCAAAGAGGATCGGCAACCCGAAAAGGCTGATCAGAGCCAGATTCGGCAAAATCGCCTCCGTGAGCTTGGCTACAAAAACCGCCCGGATCGGCACCGGCGCCGCCAACAGGAAATCGATATCGCCCGAAAGGTAAAGGGACTGGAGCAGCACCCCAAAACCGGTCATCAAAATGACCACAAAGGCTCCCCCCAGGGCCAGCGCCGGAATACTTTCCTGGAAAGCCGCAAAATCGCCATACTGCTGCACTTCCGGCCGATTGATCAACCCCATCAAAGCCCAGCTGCCGGCGAAAACCCCCACGAAAACGCCCAACAGGAAGAGGCCCAACAATCCATACAGCACCTTACGCCCCGGTTTGGCATTAACGATCCCGCGAACCATCAGCCAAAAGCGCAGACTCAACAGTTTCCAGACATAATGCCACAACGGGAACTGACGCTCCCCATCCGCAGCGCTCATCCCAGCACCTCGGCAATTTCTGCATACTCCGCCCCGCCGGTCAGCGTCAGGAAGATATCTTCCAGGCTTGATTCTCCCTGGCCCAACGACCGCAGACTCTCCATGGTCCCCATCGCCACCAGCTGTCCCCGATTGATAATTCCAATCCGGTCGCACATCCGCTCGGCGATCTCCAGAATATGGGTCGAAAGGAATACCGCCGTCCCGCGATCCGCCATCTGCCGCAAAATATCCTTGATCAGCCGGGCCGAACGGGGATCCAGCCCCACCGTCGGCTCGTCAAGCACCAGCACCTTGGGATCGTGCATCAACGCCGCCGCCAGGGCCGTCTTCTGACGCATCCCATGGCTGTATGAATCGATCGTATCGTCGGCCGCCTCCGTCAAGGCAAACAGCCGCAGCAACTCCTCAATCCGATGCTTCACCTGATAGCGCTCCATCGAATAGAGATCGCCGACAAACGAAAGCAGCTCGCGCGCCGAAAGCTTGGGATAGAGATTGGGTTCATCCGGCACATAACCGCAGATCGCCTTGGCCTGCAACGGCTGTGTCTGCACATCAAACCCGCCCACCTTGACCACACCCGAAGTCGGCCGCAACAATCCCACAATCGACTTGATCGTCGTCGACTTCCCGGCCCCGTTCGGCCCCAAAAAGCCAAAAACCTCTCCATAATAAACATCAAATGTAATGTTTTCAGCCGCTACTTTATCCCCGAAACGCTTGGTAAACCCCTGGACATCGATCCCGGGCAATTGAGCTGTCTGGTCTGATTGCATATGATCCTCCCCTCCTATAAAAGAAGCGCGGGCCTTGCAGAACCCGCGCCAAGTATAGCACAGCTTAAAAGTTTAGGGTCTGTAAATTGATAAGTTCCCGAATTTTCAGGGAAAACGCTGTAAAAATCGAAAAGCTATTCATTTACGACCCCTTAGCGGAAAGCGCCCCGTTCCCAGACCGCCGTCGTCCCTTCCACCACCACAAACAACGGATGCGGCAGGGGGAGGATCAATTCCGCCAACACCTGAAACCGGAGCGGATCTCGGATCTCCAATTTACGCCGCAAATGCTGCAACTCAAAGAGCAGCTGCCCCTCCGTCACTTCCAGCATTACCGCTGAGAACTCCGACCCGATCTTCTCCCGGTTGAAATGATAGCCTCGCCCGACAGCCTCTTCGTACACCGCCAGCAGATAACGATCCAGCGCGGCGACCGGCTCAGCCTGCGCCCGAAACCGCTCCAGCTGAGGATGCCGCCGATACCCCACCGTCTTCCCCAACAGAACCGCCCGCGCCAGCAGCCCCTCCCGCCACAGCGCTACCAGCCCCTTCCCGTCGAGATACCCCGGATGCAAACTCCATAAGCGCATAGACAACACCTATTCATCCATTGTATGCAGAAACAGAGATCGGCAAAATCCCGCTATCCCTTCTTCCCAAACCTCTTTACGCCGAAAACAAAGCTGAACGCCTGCTCCCCTTACTTCCCGAGCGCAGCGAAATCCGCCTCGGGTTCGGTAACAAGGAATGCGCGGGCAAAAGGGTAAATTACCCTACGCCCGGGGATCAATCCTCGGGCTATGAACGACGCCCGATAAATCGGGCTCAGACCGTCAATTTCAACCTCTGAGCCCCTTCAGGGGGCGTCGTTTTTAGCGCTGGGATTTATCCCGGCGCGATTCGGGCAGGTTTTCGTTATTCCGAGTACAACGGTCCCATTACCGAACTTAATTTTTAAAGACCATCAACCCCGGGCGTAGGGCAATTTGCTCCCACGCATTCCCTTTTACGTCCCGCAAATGGTCCTTTCCTGGCCAGCTACGACGCGCGGGATGAAGAGAGTGCTGTTTTTTATTTATGTTTTCAGCGGCTTCAGAAAGCCGCCGAAAACATAAGCATTTCTTTTCCCTTGTTTTCCGGGCTGACTGCATAGGCCCCCCTCTTTTCAGGCCATCCCCTCCAGCAGCTCTCCCCAACGCCGCAGCATGGCCTCCACAAAACTCCGCTCGAACCGCCCCTCATCGTAATTCAACCGCAACTCCAGCGCCTCGCCCGGAATCGCCATCGCCCGCAATGGATAGGCCCACGGATCCCAAAGCTCTCCATCGCGCACCTGCCGGCTGTGAGCTTCCGGCGTCGGGTAATTCTCAAAAACAAAGACCGTCTCAAACAGGCGCTGCTCCGCCGCCATCCCGCACCACTGCTTGATTTCCGTCTGCGAACTCCAGACAAAGGGCCCCATCGCCAGCTGTGATTCCTGAAGCGCCCGCAGCCAGCCCCACATCTCCAGCTCCGCCTCGACCCGCACCCGCACCGGCACCACATTGACAAACAATCCGACCATCGCCTCGACCTGCGCCAGCCCGGCCGGCCGCCCGGAAACGGTATGGCCGAAAACCACCGTGCTTTCCTGCGTATATTCGCTCAACAGCCGCGCCCAGCTTCCCTGCACCGCCGTATTGAGCGTCACCCGTTCCTCCCGCGCCCGACGGACCAGCCGCCGGCTCGATTCCGCCGACAGCTGCCACCGCACTTCCTGATGCCGTCCCCGCGCCTCACCGCGCATCCCCGGCAACTCCCGCCGCGCCCCGATTCCGGCCAGATAGCTCTTCCAGAAACATTCCGCCGTCGCCCGGTCCTGCCCTTGCAGCCAGGCAATGTAATCCTCATAGTGCGGCGCCGGCTCGACTGAGAGCTGCCGTCCTTGAGAAAGAAGCTGATAAAACGCCAGCAATTCTTTGAAAACCGGCCCCATCGACCAACCGTCGAACACCAGATGTCGGCAGCTCCAGATCAGACGATAGCGCGCTTCATCCAGCCGGAGCAGAGCCCATTGCATCAACGGCGCCTGATCCAGCTTAACAGGCCCGCTGCGCAGACTTTCCAGAAAAGCCGCCAGCCGGGCCGACTGCACTTCCGGCGCATGTCCCCGCCAATCTTCTTCGCGCCAGGACAGCCCCACTTCCGACAGCACCCCTTGCACGGGATGAGAAAGCCCTTCCCAGACAAAGAAGGTGCGGAAAGCCGCATGGCGCAGCGCCACCAGCTCCCAGGCCCGCTTAAAAGCCGGCACATCCAGCGCCTCCTCAAAAGTCAGGCCCAACTGCACCCAATAGACCTCCGTTCCCGCCGGCGCCCAACAGTCCTTCAACATCGCTTCCTGCATCGGAGAAAGTTCATACAGACTCTCCACCCGTTGTTCACCCTGCACCTTTTTCAGCACCAGCGCCAGTTCATCCTCCGTCAGCCGGGCATGAGGAAAATCCGCCGGCGTATAACAAATCACCTCAGGTCCGAGCAGCAACCGTTCCAATTCATCCAGACAACGGTCGGCCAACAGGACCATGGATTCCTCCCAAGATAGATTCCGGCTGTATCCCCACTCGATCTGCAATTGCCCGTTGAGAATAAAAGCATTCACTTCCAACAAATGGCTCCGCCGCTGCTGTGAACTTTGAGCCCCTTCCGGGAAGGTGACCTCCGAAATCAACGTACTCCCACCCGCAACAGCGGCATCCAGCTGCCCCAGATAGTTGAAAACGATCCCCGCCGATCGCCCCGCCTCCAACTCGCCGCCCAGATACCGCAGCACCCCGTACCCCAGGCCGTGATGAGGAACGGCGCGCAGCTGCGCCTTGACCGCCTCAACCCGCTCGCCCGGATCATCGCCCTCCGGCAATCTCAACCGCACCGGGAAAAGATTCGTAAACCAGCCCACCGTCCGGGAAAGATCCACCTCGGGAAACAGCAGCTCCCGCCCATGGCCTTCCAGATCCAGGTCGATTTCCGGCCGGCCGCTCACCTGCGCCACCGCCCCGACCAGCGCCGTCACCAGCAACTCATTGAACTGCGCCTTGTAAATCGTCCCGGCCTTCTGCATCAACTGGGCCGTCTTCTCCGCATCCCAGCTTCGCCGCACGATCTGCCGCGAGGCCACCGTGTTTGGTTCTGAAAGCAGGGAATCCCCCTTCTCCCCTTTTTGCAGCAGCGCCTGCTGTCCTGAAAACTGCCGCCGCCAATATTCCCGCCCGGCCTGCAACTCGGAGGACTGCGCATAGTCCACCAGCCGCTCCGCCCACAGCTTGAACCCCGTCAACTCCGGCGCCAACGCCGGCGACCGCCCTTCCTCTAATTGCCGGTAAGCCGTCTCCAGATCCTCGACCAGAATACGCCAGGAGACCCCATCGACCACCAGGTGATGCAGCACCCACAACAACTGCCCGGGATCGTCGGGCGCCTGCCGCAAAACCGCCACCCGGCCGATCGGCCCCTCCGAGAGATTCAATCCCGCCTGCAATGCCGCAATCACCCCCGCCGGCGATTCTCCGGCCCCCAGCAGGATTTCCTGCACCCCCGGGAACGGCGCTTCGGCAAGGATATCCTGCCGCCAGCCCTCCGGCGTCCGGTGGAAACGGGCCCGCAGCATCGGATGGACTGCCGTCACAGCCGCCAGGGCCGCCGACAATTTCTCCATCTCCACCCCCGGCTGCAACCGACACAACACCGCCTGATTGTAATGGTGCGAATCGGGCAATTCCTGATCAAAAAACCAGCGTTGAATCGGCGTCAACGGCGCCGGCCCGACCGCCTCCCCCGTCAATATCGCCCCCCGTCCCCCCGGCTCTCCCACCGCCAGCGCCAGCTCCGCCAGGGTCGGATACTGCATCAACTGCTGCGGGCTCACCGTCAATCCGGCCTGCCGCGCTCGCGCCGCCATCTGCAGGCTCAAAATGGAATCTCCCCCCAGCTCAAAGAAATTGTCGTAAATCCCGATCTGTTTCACCGGCAAAACGCTCGCCCAGATCTTTTGCAACGCCGCCTCCGTCGCCGTGCGCGGCGCCACAAACTCCGTCACGGCCATAGAGTCCGTCGGCTCCGGCAGCGCCTGCCGATCGATCTTACCGATCGCCGTCAACGGCAATGACTCCAAAAGGACAAAATAGGTCGGCACCATATAATCCGGCAGCCGGGCCTTCAAATAATCGCGGAACGAAGATTGGAGGTTGGAAGAATGGAAGCCGGAACCAGCTTCCATTCTTCCAGGCTTCCATTCTTCGCTGTTTGCGCATTTAACGTAAGCTACCAATTGTTTGTCCTGACCGTTGAAAGCCCGTGCCAGGACCACCGCCTGCCGCACATCCGGATGGCACCTGAGTTGCGCCTCGATTTCCCCCAACTCGATCCGAAAACCCCGGACCTTCACCTGATGATCCCCCCGGCCCAGAAATTCCAGATTGCCGTCCGGCAACCGGCGCACCAGATCTCCGGTGCCATAAAGCCGGGCCCCCGGCTCCGCGCTGAAAGGATGGGGAATAAACCGCTCCGCCGTCAATCCCGGCCGCCGCCAATACCCCCGCGCCAGCCCCGCGCCCCCGGTATACAGCTCGCCCACCACGCCCACCGGCACCGGCTGCAAATTGCAATCCAACACATAAACCTCCGTGCCGGCCACCGGCTTCCCGATCGGCAGCGATTCCCGCCCCGCCGCCCCCGCCGGAACTGTATAAGAGGTGGTGATCACCGTATTTTCGGTCGGCCCATACCCATTGACCACCCGCGCCGCAAGCGTCTGCGCCGCCTTCGGCGCGTGCGTCACCGATAAGACATCCCCGCCCACCAAAATCTGACGTACGCCGGCGAGATCCTCCAGCCCATGATCCACCATCTGATGAAAGATCCCTGTCGGCAACAGAACACTGGTCAGACGCGACTCCCGAATCAGCCGCCCCAATTCCTCCATCGAAAGCACCCCCGGCGGCGCCAGCACCAGCCGGCTGCCGTTCAACAAAGCCCCCCAGATCTCCAACATCGACGGGTCAAACGACAGCGACGTAAATTGCAGCCAGCTCTCCTCTTCATCCAGATGGATATAATCGATCCCTTTGACCCGCCGCACCAGCCCTCGATGCGTCACCCCCACGCCTTTAGGAACGCCGGTCGAACCCGACGTGTAGATCAAATAGAGCAGGTTATCCGGACTGATCCGCACTCCGGGAACCTCAGTCGGCTCTCCCGCCACCCTCTCCCATTCCGTATCGAGCGCCAGTTGCGGCCCGGCATAGTCCGCAAAATCGCCCCGCAGCGCCTCCTGGGTCAACAGCATCCGCACGCCCGCATCCGCCAGCACCCAACAACGCCGCTCCGGAGGCTGCCGGACATCCAGCGGCACATAGACCCCGCCGGCCTTCACCACCCCCAGCATTCCGATCACCATCTCCAGAGAGCGGGGCAGACAGAGTCCCACGGTAATTTCCAGCCCTACTCCAGCCTTCCGTAAATAATGCGCCAGTTGATTGGCCCGCGCATCGAGTTCCGCATAGCTCATCGAGCGCTGCCCAAAGACCAGAGCCGACGCTTCCGGCCGCCGGGCCGCCTCCGCCTCGAACAAAGCCGCCACACTTTGCATCCCGGGATAATCCGTCGCCGTCGCATTCCAGCAATCCAATAACTGCTTCCGTTCATCCACCCCCAGAAAATCGTAACAACCGATCGAGCGCCCGGGATCGGCCACCAGCGCTTCCGCCAGCCGTTGCCAGTGTTCAGCCAGCCGCTCGATCGTCGCCGCATCGAACAGCTCCATCGCATACTGGAACGAAAAAACCAACTCGTCCTCCATCTCGGTCATCAGCAACGTCAAATCAAACTGCGCCGACGGCGGAACCGCCACCGACTCGCAATCCGCCCCACAGAGCCGCATCGGCACACCCCCCTTATTGATCGCGAACGCATTCAGATTGACCCGGCCGCTCACCCGCATCGACTTCTGGAACAAAAACATCAGGTGGAAAAAGGGATTCTGTCCCTTACGGCGTTGAGGCTGCAACCGCTCGACCAGCAGGGGAAAGGGCAGCTGCTGATGGTCAAAAGCGCCGGTGATCGTCTGCTGGGCCTGTCGTATCAATTCGGCAAACGTTAAATCCGCGCTCACCTGCTCCCGCAGCACCAGAGAATTGGGGAAATAGCCCACAATCCACTTCCAATCCGATTGCCGGCCCGCCGATAAGGTCCCCAGCACCAGATCGGACTGTCCGGTATAGCGATAGATCAACACCTCAAACGCCGCCAGCGCCACCACATGCAGCGGCACATCCAGCGACCGGCTCAGCGCCCGAAAGGCCCCGGTCAATTCGGCGCTCCACGAGAGGGTCAGCGTCGCCCCTTGATAACTGGGAAAGGCCGGCCGCGGCCGATCGGTCGGCAGCGTCACCTCCGGCAGTTCGCCGGCCAGCTGCTTCTCCCAATATTCCCACAAAGGCGCCGCCGCCGGCCCCGCCAGCATCTCCTGTTGTCGCCGCACATAATCCCCATAGTGCAGATCCAGCGGCATCAATTTAGCCGTCCCCCCTTCCCGGATCGCTGCATACAACCGCTCCAGCTCATCCCAGATCCGGGCAATCGACCAGAAATCTATCACGATATGGTGATAGGTCTGGATCAAAATAAACTCCTCAGCAGCAATCTCCAGGATATGAAAACGCACCAGCGGACCGGTCGCCAAATCAAAAGGCTGCCGGACCTCCGCCAGAATCCATTCTTCCACCTGATCGGGCGTCCAACCGGCCCCATCGATCACCTGAAAATCCATACGCCCCTCAGCCGCAATCCGCTGCACCACACCCGTCTCCGTCAGATGGAATGTGGCGCGCAGCATAGGATGCCGCGCCACCACCACATCACAGGCCTGTTGCAAAGCCTGAAAATCCAACCATGAATGCGCCCAGCCTACCGCCGGGATTACATAGAGAAAATTGTCGGGGACCAGTTGCTGCGTATACCAGAGCGCCAGTTGCCCGGGAGACAAAGGTAAATCCTGAAATGGTGTTGTCATCGTGGTCTCCATTGTAAAGTATTCTGAAAATCATATTAATATACCATGGCAGGTGTGACAGAAGTGTTAATCAGAAAAGAGCCCTCATGGAATTTTTGCTATTTTCCTCACTTCCACTATGATGAAAGAGAGATTTCACCACCCTTCAGGGCTTAAGAAGGCGCCAGCTAATGCACGAAAAAAAACCTATGTTTTCGCGGGCTTTCTGAAGTGGTAAACCACGAAAACATAAACAAAAAAACTCTCTCTGCCTGTCGGCGCGGTTTCCTGGGGCTTCGCCCCAGGCTTCCTTAATACGCCCCTTCAGGGCTTAAGAAGGCGCCAGCTAATGCACGAAAAAAAAGCATATGTTTTCGGCGGCTTTCTGAAGCCGCCGAAAACATAAACAAAAAAACTCTCTCCCCCGCTCCGGCGCGGCGTTACCGGCGGGAAAGGCACCGTTTGCGGGACGCTACAAAACCGGGGGGCGGCACCCCGAAGGATGAAAATAGACGATTCGCCAGGATTGGGTACCCACAAGGGGTACCCCTACGGGAACCGTTTTCCGAGTAGGGGCGAGGTTTCCTCGCCCGATTCAGGTATCCATGTATTGATTCCGAAGGTAATTACCCGGTGGGGGATTCTTTTCCGTTGGGGAAGGTTGATTTTGGGATGGGCCGGGCGGGGTTACCCCGCCCCTACATGGGCGGGGTTCGGGTAGGGGCGACCTTTATGGTCGCCCGTGGGGGGGCACGGCGCGGCCCTATTTTCAGGACAGAAGGCCATGCCGGGGGCGGCACCCCGAAGGATGAAAAAGAGATTTTAACGCAGAGGCGGAAAGATCGCAGAGAGACGCAGAGGAAGATTTATTTTCTCTCTGGCTCTGCGTCTTTGCTTCTTTGCGCCTCTGCGTTAAAAATCCCGCCTATTTTCAGGACAGAACGCAAATCACACCAAGGAGATCCTTATGTCTGCAATTATCCTGCGCCCGGCGGATCCCGAACGCGACTTCGCCCAGCTGGCCGACTGGTTCACCCTCCTCGAAGGTGAAACCTCCACCGAATCCAGCCTGAAGGACTACTACACTTCCCACCAGTCCCGGATCACCCAACAGCTCGCCGTCGATGAACAGGATAACCGGCTCGGCTTCTCCTGGGCTACCCGAAACCGGTTCAATCCCGAACTGGCCTCCATTTTCCTCTTCGTCCAACCCGAACTACGGGGACAGGGCATCGGCCGCCGGCTCTACGAAGAGCTGCTACAAGCCGTGACGGCGCAATCCTTCCATCGATTGAGGATCAGCATCTGGGATAACTGCCCGGAGGGCCGGGCCTTCGCGGAACGGCGCGGCTTTGAGGAACGCGCCTATGAGATGACCATGGCACTCAATCTGGATACTTTCGACGATCGACCTTACGCGGACCTCATCGCCCGCTTACAAAACGAAGGATTCCAGTTTACTTCCATGGAAGCCCTGGGAGATACGGAAGAGGCCCAACGCCGGCTCTATCAGCTCAACGAAACTGCCAACATGGAAACGCCCGGCACCGACGGCTCGCCCGCCTGGACCTCCTTTGAGGATTTCCAGCAAAACGTCTGCAAAGCAGAGTGGTATCGGCCGGCCAGTCAAATGGTGGTCATCGACACCGCCACGGACACCTGGGTGGCCATGAGCGCCATCACCCGCTTCGATGATTACGCCTACAACCTGTTCACCGGCGTAGATAAACGCTACCGCGGCCGCAAACTGGCCCAGGCCGTCAAAATCCTGGCACTGCGCTACGCCCGGGAAGTGCTCGACGTGCACACCGTCCGCACCCATCACAATGGGAAAAACCTGCCGATGATCGCCATCGACCGCAAATTCGGCTACATTCAGCAACCCGGTCTCTTTGTGATGGAAAAACAATTATAATTCGAGTATCCATACCTTCGACCCTCACAATCCCACCATTGACCATAACAGCCTCTCATAGCCCAAACCCGCCGGACACTCAGGACATGTCGAACGGTACAGATAGACTATGACCAGGAGATTTTTATGGCCGAGTTGACAGTGACAACCTTTCTGACTCTGGATGGGGTCATGCAGGGACCGGGCGGTCCCACCGAGGACCCCAGCGGCGGTTTTCCCTACGGCGGCTGGACCGTTCCCTTTTTCAAGGAGGATGAAGGAAGCATCATCGATGAAATCTTCAAAAAAGCAGATGCCTTCCTGATGGGGCGAACAACCTACGATATTTTCTCAGCCTATTGGCCCAAAATCACCGATCCCAATGATCAAATCGCCGGCAAACTCAATTCGCTTCCCAAGTTTGTGGCCTCACGCACCCAGACCGCCTTTAGCTGGAACGAGACCTCGCATATCAAGGATGTCGTAAAAGAAGTTCCGGATCTCAAACGGCGCTTTGCCCATGAAATACAGATTTCCGGCAGTTGCGGCCTGGTCCAAACGCTGATGGAAAACGATTTCATCGACGAATACAGGCTCTTTATCTTTCCAGTAACCCTCGGAACCGGGAAACGACTCTTCGGGGCCGGCACGATTCCGGGCACATTGCATCTAGTAAAATCCAGCATCTCACATTCCGGCGTGATCATTGCCTTCTACCGCCGCGCCGGGGATCTCAAAACCGGCTCATTTGAACTACCGACCGATTAATTCATAAAAGGGGATTTGCACGCCTCAGACGGCGTGCAAATCCCCCAAAATAAATTTCTCACCCCACGTCTTACTTCTCGACCTCTACAAATTCATACAACCGGAAAGGAAAGGCCTTGTTCAGGCCGGTCACCAGATCCAGCTTCTTCTTATTGATGTAAAAATCGAAGAGGCGTTTCCGCGTCTCAAACAGCGCGTTGATCGGGTTACGCTGCGCCAGCAACGCCGTGAAAAACCAGACCATCGTTTTGGTAGAGGAATCCCCCGCATCGTTACTGATAATCGGCGCCAGATAAAATTGACCGTTCCCCGCATCCTGCAAAGCCTGCAAATAAGCCATATTGATCCCCTGCTGACAGGAATCAAAATAGACCACATCGGCCTTCAACTTACCGATCAATTTCGGCGTAACCGCCTCTTCGTCCTTGATATAAAGCGCGCCCTCGTTGTCGTCGTCCAGATCCCCATGGGCGCTGATGACCAAAACCTTGATCTCGTCCGCCACCGCCTTGATCGCGCCGGGTCCCGCCTCCTGTACCTCCAGATAGGTCGATTTGGGAATAAGGCGCGACACCTCCCGACAGGCCTCCTCCGGATCCGCCGTCAGGTCGGCAATCAACAGCGCGTTTTCCACCGCCACCGCAGGAACATCCTTTCCAGTGCTCTCTTCCACCTGATAGCAAACAGCGCGCTGTAAAAACAGATAGCGCCCCTCAAAGAGCAACAGATCAAAAGCACAACGGATCAAATCCTCAAAAACAATAAAGCGGACCTGATCGCACCGCTTCAACGGTTCGAGAAAGGGCGTGAGCAATCGCTCGCTCAACCACCGCAGATCTGCCTGGAGATCCTCCGCGCGATTTTCTTTCTTCTCTTCCAAAATGTCATAGACCCGGTTGAAATGAGAAACGATGACTTTCGCCTGCCCCTCCAGGGTTAACTCTTTTTCATATCCCGCGGCTTCCGCATAGATACAAAAATCATCGTGCTCCGTCCAAAATTCCAGCTGCAATGTCTTCAAGATAATCCTCCTGGTTCTCCCTCAGGCTTCGCGCACTGGATGGAAAGAGAGTATTATTTTATTCATGTTTTCGGCGGCTTTCCGAAGCCGCCGAAAACAGGGTCTTTTTCCAGAGCGACGCAGGCTGTCTGCTGTCTACTTGCTGCTGTCTACTTCCCTTTAATGCTGATGCGCAATGTAATCCGGCTCGGCATACAACACGCCCGGCAACTCGCGCAGCGCATCGACCTGCTTCCACTCTTCCCCGGCCGGCACGCTCAGGATTCGGACTTCCAATCCGGAAATCTCCCCGACGACCTGAAGGCCTTTCACCCCGGCCAGCAGCCGCGAAATCTGAGCCGCCGTCACCTCGGGCTTGAACTTGATCAACACCCGCCCGGCCACAATCTCAGCCTCCCGCGAATCTTTCGGCGCGGGCAACGCCAGCAGAGTCGGAGCCGCCGCCTCTGAAAGCCGCAGGGTCGCCGGAATATTCAGCGCCGTTGCCACATTGATCCGCCCCGAGCCGAATTGAATATCTTTCCCGGCGGTGCCCAGATCCACGGAAGTGTTCTCAATGACATACCGGAGCTGGCCTGCATTGTACTCCGGATGTACGGCCAGGATCAGAGCCGCCAACCCGGCTACATGCGGCGAAGCCTGCGAAGTCCCCGATTCGGCCAGATAAGCGCCATAACGGTAACAGTTGTAGATATTGACCCCCGGAGCAGCGATATCGACATAAGACCCTTGATTGGAGAAAGAAGCCTGGACATCGCTGTTGTTGACCGCCGCCACCGTGAAAACATTGTCGTAAGAGGCCGGATAGCCGGGTTGATCTACGTAAGTACAGCCGTTAAGGTGATAGCTGCTCGGATCTCCACAGTTCCCGGCCGAAACCACCACCAATCGCCCGCGCGTATTGACCGCATAATTGACCGCATCCCGCAAAACCGAGCTGTCACTGGTCCCGCCCAGGCTCATATTGAGGATATGGGCATTGTCGGCCGCATAGCGCACCCCGGCCGCAATGGCCGAATAAGGGCCGCTGCCCTCATCGTCCAACACCCGTACCGGCAACAGACGCGTCTTGGGCGCGACCCCCACCACCCCCACACTGTTGATCGGCGCCCCGACAATCCCGCCCACATTGCTGCCGTGTCCATTGCCGTCTTCGGGATTGGAATCGTTGTCGATAAAATCGTAACCGCCTGTGATATTGCTGGCCAGATCCGGATGGGTCATATTCATCCCGGAATCGACGATCGCCACGACCACCGAAGAGCTGCCCTGAATGCAACGATACCACGCATCGTTGGCATTGATGAACGACATATCGGGCTGCTGGGAATAGGACGGATCGGCATAGGCGCAGGGCGTAAACGATCCCCGGCTTACCTGCGGCAGGTAAACCTGATAGGTGCCGCTGGGTTGAGTCGTCGTGGTATAGATATAGGAAGGCTGCCCCACAAAGGCCAGATGCCAGTAACCGTCATAGCCGTCGAGCCAGAGATCGTAACCGACCGTAGGATGGGTCAAATCGACCAGATCCATATCGTAGTAGTAATAAGTATTCTTGAAAACGGTCTCCATCGTATTCTCGGCAAAGATCCCATCGATGATGTCGGCCGTATCTCCGGTGTGATTGCTGGCAAAATAGGCCTTCATCCCCATATTGATAAAAGGATCGGAATAAAGCTTCACCCGACGAGCGGCCTCGTCCGATCCCATATCAACAAGATCCCCACCGGCACTCCCGGCGGCGAACCCCACATGGCTGACAATGGCAAAGCTGGGGCTTCCCAACCGCCCGTTCAGATCGTTATAGATCTGCCCCGGCGAAACAATCTTCCCGGCATCCAGATAGAAACCGCCGACCGTGGTCGGAGTAGGCATCGTGCCATAGTAAACACCATACCCCATATAAAGGATAAAATTGGCGCCCTGGGCTGCCGCGGAAATATCCGACCAGCTAAACGAAGAATCCCCGTAATAGAATTTGGAGACCGTCACCCCGTTCGCGGTCAATCGCGCCGCGGCCGCATCCATCTCCGTCTTATAATTAGCCGTATCGGTCACGCCGGAATTGCCCACAATGGCCACCGCTTTCAAAGCCTGTGGCTGACGCAGCGACCGCATCACCACCGGCCGATTGGATGAAACAGGGCGGGCGGCCTCACCCTTTATCTCAACCCCCACAGCTGAAGCTGTAGGAAGGGGAGGTAGCGGACGCGATTTTACAGGAGCCGGAGTGGCTTGAAAGAGCAAAAAAACAACCCAAAACGGGACCGACAGGGTCATCCCCAACACCAACCATTTCCTTAACTGCTTCATCGTTTCCTCCCGTGAATCAAAGTTTAGAACAGTTCGGGTTACTACCCTTTAAAAAGGTAGAAAATACACACAGAAAGAAGGGAAAGTGAAAAGTGGTAAGTGGAAAGTGGTAAGTGGAAGGTGAAAGACTAACCTGCTTTTGTAAAATTATTACAAAGAAACAGATAGATAAGTTACGTAAAAAATTGTCCCAGTTCCATATCCATAGTATGGATAGCCTAAAAATTGTCAAGCCACAGCATTTCAAAGTAAAAGAGAAAAATTCCTCACAAAATCCCCCCCTAAATTAAAAGGACTACGTACTGGGACTTTTCTTAGTTTATGCTACACTCCTGTTAAAAAATAATGGCTGGTACAGGTAGTCGGGAAAATATGGAAGAAAAAAGGTAGAAAATTAATAAACCTTTACTAAGGAGTTGTTCCATGTCCACAATATCTCCTGTTTTTACAAAACGCCGCCTTGTGATCATCGGAATTCTGGGAATAATTGCCGCCATCCACTTATTCCGAGTGGGCCGTTATTTACCGCCAGAACTTTATAATCTCTATTACAGCTATTTTTCGGATTTCGCGGCCCCCTTCGGAACCTATTTCCTTTTATGCGCAGTCGAATTACAAGTGCCTTTTTTCCGAAATTGGAAGATAAAAGCGGCCGGAACCTTTTTACTGCCGGCTATCGCCGAAACTGGTCAATATTTGGGCATCCCAATCCTGGGAACGACCTTCGACCCCCTGGATTATATAATCTATGGGATCGGTACAATTGCCGCCGTCCTGGTAGAAACCCAAATTTTAGCGCGCTTTCTGGCATTTTGGAATATCCCCGAAAATTGAGCGGCACAACAAAAACTCAACCCAACCCTCTTGTATGCACGGCTCTTCCCAATCCCCAATAAAAGAAATACAACAGCGTCAACACACCCCCGGCAGCCAGTGACGAGCCCAATCCAACGGCCGCCTGCAAGGCAAAGAGATCCCCCGTCCCCAACATACTGACCAACAGCGCCCCCGCCGTCACATAGAGCGGCACGCCGATCGCAAAGCCACAGCCCAGACACAACAACGCCAGCTGCGACAGTCGCGCCTCGGCAATCGTCCCGAAAAGAAGCGCCCGCTTTCCCTCTGCCGGCGGCGGGAATGCGGACCGCCGCGGCAGGATCTCCCGCAGCAAAACCCGCAGCTGCAACGCCCCCAAACCCAAACTGCCAATTACCCCGACCACCATCACCCCTACAAACGGCCAGGGTATGCGAACAAGTCTCAGGCGCACGGAGAACAGCAAATCCGCCCTGATCATGCCCAGAAACAGCAACAACGCAGGCAAAGTAAAAATCCCCACAAAAGCCGCCATGCGGACCTCATCCAGCCCACAACGATGCGTAACCCGCCGCGCTTCATGCTGCGTTACCCGCCACAATCCGGTCTGCGCCCCTAGAAAAAACAACCATCCGATCATCAGCGGCAAAATCATAATACGCTGTGGAGCTACCATCCACGCCACATCAGGCTCAAAAGCTATCTCCGCCCACCATCGCATCGCCACGATTGTCCCCCCAATGGCCACCGCCGCTGCCGGCAAAGCCGTCAACGAAACATTGAGCGCCATCTGAGGATTCTCGATCTCGGGCAGCCGCGTCCGCAGCGGCCGGCAACCTCCTGCCCCGCTCAACGCCATTCCGATCAGCAGCAATCCCCCAAACAAGCCATAAGTCCATTCCGCCAAAGGCATCAAATAGAGCGCTTTACTCCAAATTGACGTAAAGGAAGGCGATATCATTTCGTGTGCCGTCGCCGCCCCCAGACTGCAAAAGAGCACCACCGCCGCCACGCCTCCCGCCAGCATCCCCACCCCGACCCGTTCGCGCAGCGTCGCAGCTCCGCACCACCCCGCCGCCCACCGCCCGGCCAGCACCAACAAGAGAGCCGTCACCAGCAATCCCCCCACCATCCCGGGAATCCACAAAATATAACAGGGATAAGCCAGCACCACGCTCGCCGCAAGCCCGCTCCCCAACCCGATCAACCCCGCCCGAGTCGTCATCACTCACCTCACGATCTGTCCTGAAAATAGGCCCGCCACCGAAAAATCTCCCCGAGGGCGGCCACATCGGGCCGCCCCTACCCGGAAAACGTCCCCCGTAGGGGTACCCCTTGTGGGTACCCAATCCTGACGAATCGTCCAAATTTCATCCTTCGGGGTGCCGCCCCCCGCCATGGCCTTCTGTCCTGAATATAGCCCACGCCGTGCAAAAATCTCCCTAAGGGCGGCCACATCGGGCCACCCCTACCCAAATGCCGCCACTGTAGGGGCGCCCCTGCGTGGGCGCCCTCTCGCCTGAAAACCATTTTCATCCTTCGGGGCACCGCGCTGGATAGGAAGAGAGGATTTGTTTTTTGGGGATTTGCACGCCTCAGAAGACGTGCAAATTTCCCCTTCCCCTCAAACCCTCTTAAATTGCCCATCCCGCCATCCATGATACAATGAAACCGTCAAACAACGACACACTCACATCTTCTCCCCTTCCTCAAAATTCAAACACACGTCGGCAGCACTTAAGAACGGAGCTACAGGAATACTCTTATGAAAGCTGTTGTCTTTACAGAATACGGTCCGCCCGAAGTTCTGCGCCTTGAAGAAATAGAAACCCCCGCCCCCAAAGAATCCGAAATACAGATAAGGATTTTCGCCACGCCGGTCAGCTACGGAGATAAAATGGTGCGCAACGCCGACAAACTCACGCCCGGCAACTTCACCATGCCGCTCCCGTTCTGGTTCCTTACCCGATTGGTGCTGGGATTCAAAAAGCCCCGGATAAAGATCCTGGGCAGCGAATTCGCCGGGGAAGTTGAAACCGTCGGCAAAGGGGTAACCCGCTTCAAGAAAGGAGATCAGGTCTTCGGCTACCGGGCGCAAAGCTTCGGAGCTTACGCCGAATACCTCTGCATACCCGAGAATGATCTCGTAGCCCTCAAACCCTCCAACTTAACTTACGAAGAAGCCTGCGCCGTTCCCTACGGCGCCCTGACCGCATTGAATCTGCTGAAAACAGTTAACATCCAAAGCGGTCAAAAAGTCCTGATCAACGGCGCTTCCGGAGGGATCGGATCGGCGGCCCTGCAACTGGCCAGACACTTCGGCGCCGAAGTGACCGGGGTGTGCAGCACTCCCAAACTGGCCTATGTCAAAGCCCTGGGAGCCGACCATGTCATCGATTACACCCGGGAAGATTTCACCAAAAACAAGGAAAGCTACGATCTGATCTTCGACATCCTGGGCAAAAGTTCATTCGCCCGCTGCCAGGCAGCGCTCAAGCCGAACGGACGTTACCTGCTGGCCAGCTTTAAAATGAAACAACTTTTCGAGATGTTCCGGACTTCGCTGAGCGGCGACAAAAAAGTCATCTGCGCCCTCTCCACAGAAAAGGTCGAAGATCTGAATTTCATCCGCGAACTGGCAGAAGCCGGAAAGATCAAATCGATTGTCGATCGCCGCTTCCCCTATGAACAGGTCGTCGAAGCCCATCGCTATGCCGAAACCGGAGAAAAAAAGGGCAATATCGTGCTGACCTGGCACGCCTGAACTGAAAAGGAGGGATTTGCGGCATTGGCATTAGCCGGTGCCTTCTTACCGAACATTCTCAGCCCCAAAGGGGCGACCTTAAGGTAGCCTGGGGTAAAGCCCCAGGAAAACGCGCCGGATAAACCATTATTACCCTTCGAGGCGCCACGCGGTGCGAAGCAGGGAGAGAGTTTTTTTGATGATTTCGTGCGCATCAGAATGCGCACGAAATCATAGCCCATTTCCAGATCCACCCCGGCGGCAAATCTTTACGTTTTCGACCGCCGCAACCTCCGCAATCGGCCCTCTACTGGCCCGGTATCCGTCAACCTGCCGCTCGCCAGGAGATCCTGGAGCGCCGCAATCGACTCTTCAGGATAGACCTTCTGCAAAAAATCGACGGCTTTCAACCTTACGGAAAGATCGGGATCGGCCAACAGAGGTTTAACCAGAGGATACGATCGAGGATTGCGTAATTTAGCAAAAACAGCCACGCCCAGGCCCCGCTCCCGGGCATCCAGGCTGAGAAGCAATTGCTCCAATAAATCCCATCCGACCTCAGGGGAACAGGTTGCAAAATCAACGCAGGCCATGACTGTCCCCTGAAACCCTAGAGTCACGGAAATCGCCTGTTTCAAAAGCTTTCTGCGATCCGGCTCCGGCGTAATCGCCAGCAAATTGCTGAATGACGATATCCGCTCATTTCCCCACTGGGAGATCTCTCGGGGAGTCTGCCGTCCCTTTCGGGCGCCCGCACTGAAAGAACTTGGGGGATCCTTTTCCGGCTCGACTTTGACGGCAGCCTTTTTGTCGTTCCTTAGTATATCCATCAGGGATTCCCATACAGAGATGCATTTTACAAGGAAGGACTTTTTTTCCATGGATCTGTCTTTTCGCGTCCCGCAAATGATCTTTTCCCGGTCAGATGCGCCGCGCATGACAGGGAGAGAGAATTTTTTGTTTATGTTTTCGTGCGCATCAGAATGCGCACGAAAACATGGGCTTTTTTGTACATTGCATTTGCTGGCACCTTCTTAGGGCCTGAAGGATCGCCCGAGCGTCCCGCACAAAGCATTTTCCCCGTAAAATAATTCACCACTCCGAATCATTCTCTTCCATCGCATCCCAATCATAGGATTCTTCAACCAAAACATGCTCAATCCGTATCCAATTGCGGAAATGCGCCGAAATAGCCAGGGCTGTCATCCGATCTTCCGGATAGGGACTGGACCTTAACATCACCAGAATTTTCGAGGCAACAGAGGGTTCTTTCTTCATACATTCAAAACCGCAGCGAACCCGCAAATCAAGATCCCCCTTGAATTCAGAAAAAGCCCACCGTAAAAGATCGAGATGATCCAAACCGGATGTGACCGACAAAAGATATTCCAGAATCTTCCCCTCATCGTTTCCCCAATCAGGAAAATGGCGCCCGTAAATCTTCCGGGCTTTTTCCCAAAGCACATCCGACTTTCCGGGACCGGGTTTTAACACCACCGGTTTTCGGCCCTGATCTCGATAACGATACAATACCACCGTGAAAAAAAACACCCACAGAACCGACGCCAGGATGAACAACCAGGAGTACGATCTCAACAGACTGCATTCCTCGGCTGGACAAGAAAGGTAAGGTTCCACGGGAGTATAAAGAATCGGCACCTTATCTCCCACCTGCAATTCGTTATACAAACGCTCCGACACCTGGATTGAATTATCGGAAAGTGTCAGCGGCCCATCCTCCGATTGGAAAGCATATTCATACTGGACAAAATAATCGGTACTCACGTAGCTTGCCTCGACGCTCTTATAGGTGATCGTCGCCGTGCCGGAAAGATTCTCTTTTTTAAAAAACAACTCCTGCCGGGTAAACAACACGGCAAACAATATCACGGAAGAAACTCCCCCCGTCGCAGCACATGCAACTTTCAACAAGTAAGACCATTTCAGAGGAATCCATTTATTTCTCATAGTTTATTAGAATGATCTTTTCCCGGTCAGACACGCCGCGCTGGATGGGGGGAGAGAGTTTGTTTGTTGATGTTTTCGTGCGCATCAGAATGCGCACGAAAACATAGGTCTTTTCCAGAACCGCCCCGGCGAAGCAGGCTGCCTACTGTCTATACACCACACTGGATGAAGAGAGTTCTTTTATTTAAGTTTTGGTGCGCATCAGAATGCGCACCAAAACTTAATCCTTTTCCAGAGCCGCTCCAACGGACGCGCTCTTACTCCCCCTCTCCCGCGCGCGGGAGAGGGGGGCAGGGGGGTGAGGGGGCTTTTGTTTATGTTTTGGCGCGCCTCAGAAGGCGCGCCAAAACATGGGCTTTTTCCAGAGCCGCCCGGGCGACACAAATGTTTTTCCTTTATTAAGCCAGCGCCGCTATCCGCCCGGCCAGTTCCCGTCCCTGTGACTCCAGCTGCGCCGGATCGCCCATCAAATCCAGCTTCTCATAGTGCAGCCGCAGTGCCCCGGCCCCGCGAACGGTCAAATCGCCCGATGGCGCCTTCTCATGGCCGGGATGGACCAGCACACCGACCGGCAAATCCAGAGCATGACAGCCGGCCAGCAATTGATAGAAATCGCCCTGATCCGAATCCAGCCGGTACCGGGCATCGATCACCAACGCCGGCTGCCCCTGGCGATAAAGCACCAGATCGGGCTTGATAAAAACATGGCCGGCCGCGCCGTCCCCCAAAGAATGCGGCTCGTGACGACGCAGATAGAAGCTCTTTTTGCCCAGCTCACGCTCCAGCACGGCCGCCAGATAATCCTCGAAAAGACGGTCCATATCTACCACGTAAGCAAAGAAAGAGGCCTCGCCTTCGGTTCCGCTGAAGGTCAAAGAATCCAGCAGCAAACGGGCCAGCGAGAGCGCCGGGCGATACGAATCGTTGAGCCGATGAAAGCCCAGCTGCCCCACCAGCCACCGCGCATCCGGAACGCCCTTCACCTCGCCCAACGATTGGCTTAAGCGATACAGCCGGCCGCGCATCGTGGCATCGCGATAACGATAGCTCTCCAGCCCGAAGATTGTCGAGCGCAGCACCCGGTTCTCCGGCACATCGATCGTAAAGCGGTTGAAGGTGCAGACATGCCGATCCCGCAGCGCCGGATGGCGGGTCAATGTTTCCGCCAGCCGCAACCGCCCCCGCACTTCCGGCAGATCTTCCGTCGTGGAACGGTAACCGCACAACAGCCCGCGCGAGACCAGAATCTCCACTTCCTTGACGAAGGCATGCACGATAAACTCGAAAAACTCCGTCACCGTGGTATACGAATGCGATTCGCCCTGGAATGGCTCGCGTCCCGGCTCATAGACAGCATCCATCAACGCGAAGAGCGTCGTCACCGGTATTTTGGGACGAATGACCAGCTTCCGCCCCTTCGGCAACGCCACAAATCCAACCTTAGAGCCGGCCCGGAGTGTATATCGATCCGGCTCTCCCGTCGGCGTGAGGTTCACCGCGTCCGGCGCGGCCCGCCGCAGCGCCGTCAGGGCCTCCGGCACGAGCGTAGCATCGCACAATTCGTGCTCGTAGAGAATGATATCTCCGTCCATTACATCCGGCCCAGCTCAGCCCGTAACTTCCTCAAATCATAAGTCTTCTTATGCTCATCGGACTGGCGGTAAAAATATTCTTCCAGAGTCGGGTAGATGCTGTGATCCCAGATCAGCTGCAACCGTCCCTCATCCAGATCGGGGCGCATAAAATAGCTATGGCCGATCTGCGAATGCCACTGAATGCCGTCATCGTGCAACTTCTGATTGACGAGCGACAGCAGTCCTTCCAGCCACAGCCACTCCGTCTGCCCCCGGCTCTCAAAATAGGCCCGCACCACTTCCGGCTGCGGCCGGAGATCCACAAAATGGAAGCGCCGGCGCAACGCATGGTCGACCAGCGCAATCGAACGATCGGCCGTATTCATCGTGCCCAAAATATAGAGGTTCTCCGGAATCCCCAACGGATCGCCGGAATAAGGCAGGATCACCTTTTCCCGCCGATATTCCAGCAGATAAAGCAGCTCGCCCAGAATGCGGGGCAGTTCGCCGCGGTTGATTTCGTCCAGGATCAACACATAGTTCCGATCGGGGAACTCCCGCGCCGCCTCGCAAAAACGCCGAAAAACTCCCGGCCGCACCGGATAAGAGATCTCGGTATGTCCATCCGACGTCTCACGGCTGCGCGGGCGGATGCCTTCGATAAATTCCTCATAGGTATAGGAAGGATGGAACTGCACCACCTGCAAATGGCCACCCGGATCGAGCGCCGAATCGACCCAATAGCGGGCAAAACGCTTGGCGATAAAAGTCTTGCCCGTCCCCGGCGGACCGTAAAAAATGATCTGCCCCTTGTCCCGCAGCAAGAACTCCACCTTCTTATAGAAATCCGGCGAAGAATAGGTCTCCTGACAAAGGCGCTCCAACGTCAGCAGCGCATCGAGATTCCCGTTCACCGCCGAGGCATAGACCCCCTTGCTCACCGGATGCGCCGCCAGATCCCCCAGCTTTCCCTTCTGATTGATCCAGAAAAGGAAAAGGTCGGTCGTCATAAAATCCACCGGCGGCTGCGCACCCTTCGCCTCACTCAAAGCCTGTTTCAAATCGGCCAGATGCTTGCCGACCGCCAGATATTCCTCGCCCTCATCGCTCTTCTTGCCGCGCGGCAGATCGGCCTTCACATCAATATCCTGCGCCGCAAAGAACTCCCGCACCTGCTTGTTCCACAGCCAGTAGCGATCCGCCATCCGCAGCCCCAACATCTCGGAAAGATACGAGGGCCCGATCCCCGGCATGAAAGCCAGCAAATTGTTGAAATCCTCCGCGGTCAGCCCGGCCTCAGCCCGGCGCAACAGCACCTCCAACGCGCTGCGCAAATTCGGCACATTCTCCTCTTCAGCGCCGAAAACCCGATCCCAGAACTCCTGCTTGTTCCATTTCAAACCGTACCAGGTATCGGTATCCTGTAAAAAAGCCGCAATCTCATCCCGGGTCAACTGGGGAATGCGCTCGTGCTGCAACAAACTGGTAGCCGTCTCCACCCGCCGTCGATGTTCAAACCGCTGCTTCCCGATCAATAGATCGGTATCCTGGACCTTCCAGAAGCGTTCGATCAATTCCTTCAACTCAGGCGTGATTTCCATGAATGCCTCTTTTTAATTTGATTTATATTTTTTCGTGGCCGCCGCAGACGGCGGCCACGAAAAAATATAACATGACACTATTTATACTTGGCGTTCTTGATCTTTCCCCGCGGCTTTCGAGGCTCATACTGCTGCCAGTAAACTCGATGTTCATTGTACTGCGTACGCGCGGGCTTTTCCTCATCCGGATATCCTACATAGATAACACCGAGGGGAATCACATGGGGAGGCAAATTCAGAACCTCCGACACCGGCTTGATCACCGAAGGCAACGGATAAACCCCAATCCACACCGTTCCCAGCCCCAATCCCGGCGCCGCAATCAAAATATTCTCAATTGCCGCGCTACAATCCTGCACCCAATAGAAACGAGCCACCGAATTGTTGGCGACCTTCTCATTGCCGCAGACCACAATGGCCGCCGGCGCGACATAGGGTCCCATATGCAACTTACCCCGCAACGCCGCCATCGACTCCTGCTCAGTCACCACCACAAATTCCCAGGGTTGGCTGTTCGCAGCCGTCGGTGCCGCCATCGCCGCCCGTAAAAGCAAAATCAGCTTCTCCCGTTCCACTTCGCGAGGAAGGTATCGCCGAATACTACGCCGACGCAGAATCAGTTCGATCGATTCATCCATAGGTTGCCCAAAGAGGAAAATCTCCCGTTAGATTATCACAACTTTCTAAATAGACAACCATTTTGTTTATGTTTTCGCGGGCTTAAGAAAGCCCGCGAAAACATAAGCTTTTTATCTTCCGCTGTTCAAGGCTAACCGCACAGCTCGCAATTTAAACTCTTAACAAGCCGCGGAACGCCCTGGAGGAGTAGTAAGAAGGTGCAGTGTTATGATAGACAAAGACATGATCGTAGCGGCGATCGACAAAGAGGGCCCCGCCGAGTTTTCTGATATCGGCCGGCGTTTTCACCCAACTCGACGTTTTCGTATCGAAATTTCCAAGCTGCTGCAACTCTCGATATTGCGCTTCGGTTAAAAGCTCGATCCCCATGGCCGCCGCCATATCCACCGCGTTATTTTCAGGTCGATTTTCCTTCCTGGATTCCAACCCCTCGCGGTCATAGCAGACATTTCTACGGCCGGCCGGTGTCTCCGCCGAACAATCACAGAAAATGTATTCGCCCGTCTTTTCATCGTACCCCACCACATCCGGCTCCCCGCCGGTCCTTTCCATTTCATTGAGCGACCACAATTTTTCAGCGTGGGCCTCCAGCCGCGCCTGGACTTCCGTCCAGGCAAGCCCCGGATGGCGATTCAGGTTCTTCTCAAAACGGTTTTTCAATACGCCGAGCAGCTCTGCACGCTGTTCGATCGACAGTTCCTTTTTGACGCCGCCGATGTCGTTCATATTTATACCTCCTCAGAGAGTTTTTGTTAATTTTTTCGCGCGCCGCAGACGGCGCGCGAAAAATGGGCTTTTATTTCCGCTTGCGCGGGTAATCGTTATCGCAAATGCCTCAAATCATCAGATATGCCTATCTCCCCCGTCTCCCCGGCGCATAGACCAGCACCCGCACCTCCGGCAGCGGCGCGAAGGCCTCCTGGATCAAAGGGAACACATCGCTCCAGTTCAATCCACCCAGGCCGCAGCCGAGGGCCGGCAGGGCCAGCGAATGGATATTTCGCTGCCGGATCTCCGTCACCAGGGCCAGCAATCCGGAACGGATATAGCCCAGATGCGACGGCAAACGGAAATCCTTCTTCGTGGGGAAATTGATAATGTAGCGCGGATTGCCGGAGCCGGGCAATCCATAGACATGCATCAGGCCCGGCTGCAAAGCCCCCGAATCACAGGCCCGCCGATAAGCCGCAAACATCTTCGGATAGGCTTCCTTGAACTGCAAAGCCAGCCCTTTGCCCATCACGCCGACCGTGTTGACCGCATTGACCAGCGCCTCAACATCGGCCTTCAACAGATCGCCTTCCGTTAATTCGATCATCTCTACTCCCAATCCGGTTCGGGCAACTTGAGATCCGGGCGATATTTCCGGATCTCCTGGCCCAAATCGCCCTTTTCCCATTTCCTGAATAAGGCCAGAGAAATCCCTTGATATGGATAATTCAGCCTGCCCCAAAGCTTCCTTTGGTAAAATTCCGGGCGGCTATGGAAAGTAATCAGCGCTCCAATCCGGGAATATCCTAATCGTTTCCTCTCAATTCTGTTTTGAAAATAGCCGGGCCTTGTAGCGTCCCGCAAATGATCTCTTCCCCGTAAGTCGCACCGCGCTGGATCGGGGAAGAGAGTTTTTTATTGATGTTTTGGTGCGCATCAGAATGCGCACCAAAACATGTCCCTTTTCCAGAGCCGCCCCGGCGGCGCAGGCTGTCTACTGGCTACTTGCTGCTGTCTACTTTCTTTGGCCTTTTCCAAAACCGCCCCGGCGGCGCAGGCTGTCTACCGGCTACTTGCTGCTGTCTACTTCCAGAGTTTTTTTGTCTATGTTTTTGCGCGCCTCGGAAGGCGCGCAAATCCCCCACATAGAAAAAATCGCCGGGCCGCCCCGGGATAATGGGCCAGCAGCTATGCTTGAAAAGCAAGGGTATTACCGGATTTAATTTTAAAAGCCATCAACCCAGGAGCCCACGCCCCATAATCGATTTTCATCTTTCGGGAGCATCCAGGTTTATCACCCAATTTCCCGTCCAGGGTTTCACACTCTGTAAGAAGGAGTCAATGCTTGAACTGGAATTGGGTTGTCCCCTATACAGAGAACGGGCATAAGATTCCATTATCCCAGGCGAGAAATATTCTACACGGATCACCTGGGTGGTGGGTGCGAGGTAAGGATTCAGGGGATCTATTGCAGTGTACAAAACGAGGCCTTGACCCGGGTAGTAAAAAGCCGCACTCCAGGAGGGTGATTCAGGAAATCCCCCGTCCCATACCCGCAGCGCTTCGGGATCGCCATAGACGGCTCTGAAATCACCCACCTCAAGCCACTGGTTCAACGTCAAAGAAATAAATTCGACCGTATCCCTCCAGGTGATACTGGAGGTTCCTTCGTGAAATCCACACCATTGCCAGGTAGCACCGCCGTTATTATCGGGATTGTTGATCACTAAACTGCCCGGCTCGATCCAGCGGCTGTTTTGTAAGATCCTCACAGCTTCAGAGCGGGTCGTAATACCCGGCACGATCCCTTCCCAACAAAATCCCGGGCAATCTTGATCCGCTGCTGAATCCGCGCTCTCATATACAGAAGGGACCTCGCACTTTGATTCCGAAGGCACCGCTGTCGATGAAGAGGCGGGAGCATGAGCGCAACCGCCAGCTATCAAAAAGAGGATAAAAAGTAAAGATCCAAATCGTTTCATGTTGATATAATCCCTTCTCCCTAAGATACACCCAACAGGATAGGGGTCGCTGTTTTTTGTTTATTTTTTCGCGCTGACAGTGCGAAAAAATGGGCTTTTCCAGAGCCGCCCCGGCGGCGCAGGCTGTCCACTTCCATAACCTTCTACCCCATCCCTTCCAAAGCTTTCTTTAAAATTTCTCTAATTTGAGCCGTAATCTCCGAGGTTTTCAAAGCAGGGTTGGAAGGGATATGCAAAAATCCCACCTGAATGCTCTTTCCGGAACTTTCTACCATATCCAGAGACCGATACATCATCTCGTTACAAAGATATCCTTCTGCCGTACCCCAATTTTCATCTTGAACACCATCTCCATCCCAATCACCCGAATCTTTTACCTCGGCGGTATTTTCTGTCACGCCGGCGTTCTTCATGGAATTCTTGACTTTATCCGTAAGCGTGTTCGATCTTAAATCAGGGCGTCCCGATCCCGCCAACCCTTTTTCAATGGTCGGGTCCCCCTTCTTATAGTCGTTATCGGTCTCATTATAACGATGGCGGCTGGCATTCTTTTCAACCTCAAACGAGCTCCGGCCCTGACCAATCCCTAAGACCATATTGATATCATTGCGCTGAGCCACATAGGCCCCCAAATAATTCTTAATGATCCCGTCATCGAAAGCGCTCCATAACACCGGGAGCACGACCGATTGCACTTCAGCTTTTACCGTATGCGTGCCGCCTTTACCATCGGGAGCCTGAACCGTCAACACCTCATCGTCCAGGGCCATAGCCGCAGCACCGGAAGAATTAGAAGGCCTGCCCTGAAAAGGATCAAATCCGGTAATCAAGAATTTCTTGACCTCATCTCCTGTCTTAAAACCGCCGGCAACATCCATCACGCCCCGCGAAGCCTGCTCAAACCGCTTCTTCAACAGCTCTACATCCGCGGCCGGCAACACACTGGAAACAATTTTGGACATCATCTCCTGGCGCACGGTAAACAACCAGCCGTCTTTTTCTCCAGAATTTGGCATAGAAAGTTTCTGTCCCGGATAGATCAAATTGGGATCTTTAATCTGACTTTTATTTTCATCGTGAATATCCGACCAGGAATTCGCATTGCCGAGATTTTGCTGAGCAATCGTACTCAAACAATCGCCCGGCTTCACTTCATGGGCAACCTTCTCCTTGCCCGCCAGCCACAACTTTTTCCCCAATTGATCAAAAAGCTCGGCGTTATAGACCTTCTTCTCTTTAAACATCTTCTCACATTGCGCCAGGACGGTCTGCAATTCCGTCAACAAAAGCACTTTGGCTTTATCGACCGGCTGCGTCCCGCTCGTCCCCCCCGGCTTCAACATGGCCACAGTCCGTTGCACATGCTGATTACCCTGCACCTGACTCATCCGCCGCACCACCGCCTGTCCCTGCGGCGGAGCAAGCCGTTGCAAAAGCGCGGCCTGCCCCGCCGTCGCCCCGCTCTGGAAAAAATCCATCTCGCCGCCGGCATTGCCGGAAAAAGTCGGTTGTCCCTCAACCGTGGGTGAAGAAGCCACCTGAGCCGGCGTTTTTTGAGAAGCCTTCAATCGAGCCTGTTCATTCATATCCCAACCTCCTTGAACATAATTCGCTGACATATATCTTGAATACATCTTCGAGGAGGCTTCATTGGACATCAAGATCCTTCCCGCCTGGAATACCCGGCATCTTTCTCAAGCAATTCCCTGCCGTTTCTTAAACTCCATAATTTCCGCCACCGCCTGCGCCGGCCCTCCCGCCGCCCGCAAAGTCGCCCCCATAGACTGGGCAGCCTGCCGATATTGAGGAGTGTTCAAAATCTTCCAGACAAACTCATGTAAACGAGAAGGCGTAATATCTGCACGGGTCAGAATTTCACCCGCCCCAATCTCTTTGACCCGTCGAGCAACCAGACGCTCTTCCGAAACTAAAGGATACATCAACTGAGGCACTCCATAATAAATCCCTTCGCTGGCACTGTTCATACCACAATGCGTGATAAAGAGCTGTGCCCGCTCCAAAATCGCCAACTGAGGTACAGATGGCTGCACGATAAAATTAGAAGGCAATTTTCCCCATGCGGCCAAATCAATCTTATGCCCCACAGCCATCACCACACGACATTGATCCTCTGCCAATGCCTCAATACAAACCCGATAAAGCTGTTCCTGTTGCGTCAACACAGATCCCATTGAAACATAAACCACCGGTAAATCCGGGGTAAGTAACTCTAATGGAAAATCAACAGCCTGCGCTGGAGCATAAAAGGAAGGCCCCACGAAACGATAGGTCGAATCGAACGTCTCGCTGTAAGGTTGAAATTCCTTCGAGGTATAAACCATTTTCAACGGGATTTCGGGTGGGTAAATCGTGCGCAAAGCCATATCGATCCCATATTCTTCTCGATAACGTTTTGATAAACGCTGCAATCGAGGAAAATCCGGAATTCCCCAGGCTATCAATTTGAACTGTTCCAAAGGATTGGTAATGGGGCTGACTTTATCATTAAAGGCAAAAGTAAAAATCGAACAAATGGCCGGAATATTGCGCTGATGCGCAAACGCACGGGCAAAAAAACAAACCGGGCTGAAATAAATATAATCAATTTTCTCTTCAGCCAGTTCCGCAGTAAGCCGGGGGTAAATTCGGAATCCAAATTCCAGAAAGTCACAAATTGGTTTAATCAGATTATTAGGATCAAGTTCTTTAAAATCATGGCCTAAAGGCCCATAATCTCGAAAAATTGCCCCTGTGCTCTCAATCTTTTGCCGAAAGTCGGGAGCCCCATAATAAATAACCTTTTCCCCTCGGCGTACCAGCTCAGCGACGACGCCTAAGGTAGGATTAACATGACCGTGCATCGGCAAATTAAAAAATAGTGCAGTGGACATCTTCTGTGTTGCCTCCTGAAAACAAATGACGCGGATCGATGCTTAATTTCCCGGGCCCACACACAATAATACCATAAATACAATTATGGGCCATAAAATAAAACTTGCCCTGCGCGACCTGAATTTTTTGTTTATATTTTTCTCCCGCTTCTCCGGGCCGGGCGCACAGATCGAAAAATCAAAATATTCGCTAAAAAAACACATCAACTTGCTCATTCTTAATGATACGCTATACTCACGCTAAGGGAAAAAAAGCCCTATCCATTCCAACACAACAGGAAAGATCATCGCCATGTCCCAGCTCTGGACCGACATCAAAGATCACAAGATTCCCTGGAAAACGGTGGAACGATTCTGCCGGCAGTGGATTATAGTCAGCTTTATCTGCGCGATCGCTCTGGGGTTGCTGGGTTCTGTGCTCCGGCCCGTGGGTTGGCTCCTGGCGTTATGGATCTGTTCCCGACAAATCGATCCCGTACTCGATAAATCCATCGGCCGCAAGCGCTTTATCGCCTCCTATCTGCTAGCCTGGTGGGTCAATTATGCGGCAGTCAACTACCTGCCGACAGAAAACTGGGACCCTAATCTTCGCCCGGCGATCTTAGCCTTGGTCAGCGGCATCACTCTGGCCGCCTCCCATATCATCCTGCAAGACAAACTCATCCGGCAGGATACCGGCCGGCGAATTCTCCTGGTCATCGGGTATACAGGCTCCATTTATCTAAACCTGCTGGCAGCCCTTGCATCTAAAAGTATCGATCCCCTTTATCCTGGTGGGGCTGCGCTCTTCTTAATCTTCTCCAAAACTATAGAATACCTGATCCCCGGCCTTCCACTCGCCCTGATTCAGAAAGAACTGCCCCAGGCACAGCCGGTCACCGCCGCAGATCAACCCCGCCGGTTCAAAATCTTTCTACCTTACCCCTGGAGACAGATCGTCTTTTATTCTTTGTTGCTTATCGGCATCTTCTATCTCCGGATACCGTTGCTCAATTTCGAGCAGGATCTCTTCAATCCCCCCTACCGCCCGGCTCCGGTTGAAAAAGGCACGCCCTTACCCCCCCGCGCCGAACCGATTACGGTTCAAAATGCCCGCAAAGTGACGCCGCTGGCTCATTGGAACAATGATGATTCATCATCTCTCAGCGCGGGATTGGTACGCGAGCTGAAATTCAGCTCCGACAACCGCTCGCTCTGGGTCAGCAGCGATCCCAACAATCAAATTTATCTCTGGTCGCTGGATAGCGGCACCTTCACGGCCACCGTCCCCGGCTATGGATTCGATATCAGCGCAGACAATCAATATCTGGCTACCAGTATCGCAGAAACAACGACCCTTTACCGTGCGGCAGAGTGGAAAGAATTCTTCTCAACACCAGGATCACCCCGTCATTTCCTCTTCAGTCCCGACGGCTCCATGCTCGCCAGAGCCGGCTATAGCGAAAAATTCCTTCTCCTGCGAGTCCCCGACGGAAATCAGATAGCAGAATTCCCCCCCGCCGGTTCCATTGCCTTCAATCCCGATGGAAGCTTACTGGCCTCCGGCGATATTACCGGTCTCGTACGAATCTGGCGCACCGCCGATCTGAAACTGATCCACACCATCAATATTTCCCCCACCAATCCCCAAGCCGACAGTAATAGCGTCGCGAACCTCGCCTTTACTCCCCAAGGCGACATCCTTGCTTCGGGAACCCACGATGGAAAAATACACCTGTGGTCGGTCGAAACCGGCCAATTGATTCGCACCTTCGACAACAATCACGCAATCGAGGAAATAAAATTCAACCTCGACGGAACCGTTTTGGCAACCCTCTCAGAATCCGCCGATCTAAAATTATGGAATGTCTCTTCGGGAGAGCTCCTGATGGAATATAACAATAAAAATCCAAGATTCTTGAATATGGACTTCAGCCCCGACGGCACCCTCATCGCCCTGGGCAGTTGGCTTTCCAACGACATCCTCATCCTCGGCATCCCCAAAAGGGATTAACCCATGCCCCAACTCTGGACCGACATCAAGACGCACGCCATCCCCTGGAAAGCGGTGGACAAATTCTGCCGGCAGTGGATCATTACCAGCTTTATCTGCATGATTACCCTGGGATTCCTGAGTTCCATACTCCGGCCCCTTGGTCTGCTCCTGGCGTTATGGATTTGTTCCCGACAAATCGATCCCTTGCTCGATAAATCCATCGGCCGCAAACGCTTTATCGCCTCCTATCTGCTGGCGTGGTGGGTCAGTTATACTGTATCCGACTACCTGCCGGTAGAAACCTGGGACACCAATCTTCGCTTGGCGATTTTAGCCTCTGTCAGTGGTATCACCCTGACTGCTTCCCATATCGTCCTGCAAGGGGATCAAATCCGCCAGGATACTGGCCGAAGAATTCTCCTGGTCATCGGTTATATAGGATCCAGTTATCTGAGCCGACATGCAACTCATGCGTTCGCTTTTACCAGCCCAATCCATCCCTGGGTGAGCATTTTTTTCTTACTCTTTTCTGAAAGTATAGAATACCTGATCACCGGCCTTCCGGTTGCACTAATACAGAAAGAACTGCCCCAGACACAGCCAGTACAATTGCTACTCACCGCCCCAGATCAACCCCGCCGCTTCAGAATCTTTCTACCTTACCCCTGGAGACAAATCATCTTCTACCCTTTGTTGCTTATCTGCACCCTCTATCTACGAGTGCCGTTGCTCAATTTCGAACTGGATCTCTTCAATCCCCCTTACCGTCCTGCCCCGGTAGAAAAAGGCATCCCCTTGCCGACCCAATTTGAACCGATCAAGGTTCAAAACGCCCGCAAAGTGACGCCGCTGGCTTTATGGGATGATTACAATGACGATAAATCCGGTGGACCGAATTCAGTATTCAACTTGAAATTCTCGGCCGACAATCGTTCTCTCTGGGCCAGTACCGGCATTGACCGTCAAATCCGCATCTGGTCGCTGGAAAGCGGCACGCCTGCCCGCACCCTCCCCGCCTACTGGTTCGATCTAAGCAATGATAATCAACACCTGGCCATCTACCAAAAAGAAACCCTGTCTTTCTATCACACCGCCGATTGGAGCGAATACTTTTCGAAAACCCAAAGCGTCTACATCCTTCAATTCGACCCTGAAGGCACCCTGCTGGTCACCGGAGGATATTCAGAACCTCTGATCCTCTGGCGCGTGGCAGACGGCAGCGAGATAACCAGACTGCCCGAAGCTGATAGCATCGCATTTAGCAACGACGGCACGATGCTGGCCTCCGGTGATAGCGAAGGTATCGTAAGGATCTGGAATACCGCCGACCTGCATCTCATTCACACCGTCGACACCCCACCCGACCCGCAAAACAACCACTATACCATTACAGCCCTGGCCTTTAATCCTAAGAACACCGTGATCGCCTACGGCAACATGAATGGGAAAATCTATCTGCGCTCGATCGAAACCGGCCAATTAACACGTACCCTCCACAGCAAATACGCCATCGTGGGAATAAAATTTATTGCCGATGGAACTATCCTGGCCACGTTATCAGAATCAGAAGATCTGAAATTATGGGACGCTTCCACGGGCGAACTTTTGATGCAATACAATAATGAGAATATGAGATTTCACACCTTCGCCATCAGCTCTGATGAAACCCTTATCGCCCTGGGCAGTCGAACTTCCAGCGCCATCGTCATCCTCGGCATCCCGAAAAGGAACTAACCCATGGCCCAGCTCTGGACCGATATCAAGACGCACGCCATCCCCTGGAAAACGGTGGAGCGGTTCACCCGCCAGTGGATCATTGTCAACGGCCTCTGTATCGTCGTCTCTTTGTTCCTGGCGGTCATTCTTCCCTTCGTAGGGATCATTGCAGGAATCTACATCAGTTATCTCCTCATCCGCCGGATGATGGATAAACAGGTTTCAACGGGATGGGGTATGGTGGCCTATCTCCTGGGGCTCATAACAGCAGAATTTATCAAAAGCCTCTTTCTGGGAAAACCCGACGGACTTCCTTATCGAGGGCTTATCATGAGTCTCATGGAAGGAACAGCGACAGCCCTCTGGATCATACTCTTGCAGGGCCGGCGCATTCATCAGGAAACCAGCCGCCGCATGCTCCTGATCGTCAGCTATATCCTGGCCTACAGCGGCGGACAGGTCCTGCTGATTCTCGCCTATTCCACACCGGTTATAGATTTTAATCTGGCCACCGGCTTCATTCTGATCTTCATCTGGTTCAATTTAATGACCGGGTTCGGGCTGGCCCTGATTCAAAAGGAAATCCCCTATACTCAACTCCCCTTTTCCAGACTGCCTGACAATATTCTGGGAAAAACCGTTCGCGTCCTTCGCCCCATTGTCTTGTATGCCTTGCTGCTCGGCGCTACTTACTATCTACGATTTTCCGCTGTCAATCTCACCCTCAATCTTTTCGATCCGCCTTATCGACCGCCGCTCACCGGAATGGGGCAGTCGGTACCGATCCCGGCTGAAGCTATCACCGCACAGAATGCCCGGAAAGTGGTCCCGCTGGCCCAATGGAACCGCTATAACATGGATCCCTATCACTACGATCTGATCCGCAACGTGCAATTCAGCGCCGACAGCCGTTCTCTTTGGACCTGCTCCATCATCGACAGTCAAATCCGCATCTGGTCCCTGGAAAGCAGTACCTTCACCAACGCGCCCATGAAATGCGATTTCATCGATCTTAATTCCGCCCACCAATTGCTGGCCGTACAATACCAGGACTCTATTCATCTCTACAACACCGCCGACTGGAATGAACTGTGGACAGACCAGGAGTCAGCTTTTGACATTCACATCAGTCCCGACGGCACCCACATAGCCGCCGCCGACCATCAAGAAAAATTCCTTCTGCGAGAGATATCCAACCCAAACCTGAAAGCCGAGCTGCCAAAAGCCTGCTCCGTCGCATTCAACACCGACAGCACGCTGATGGCCGCCGGCGACTGTGATGGCGTGGTGCGCGTCTGGCGCACCGCCGATCTGACACTGCTGCACACCCTGGATACCCATGACGATAAAGAAGATACGATCGACAGTGTCGCCTTCAACCCTCAGCACACTGTAATAGCGGCCTCCAGCGGCAACGGAAAAATCTATCTCTGGTCGTTAGAAACGGGGCAACTGCTGCGCGTCATTGATGGAAACCCGGAATGGATCGGCCACATTGAATTCAGCCCCGACGGCAGCGTGCTGGCCCTGCACGCCCGCTCTCTGGACTTGAAAATGTGGAACAGCGCCACCGGCCGGCCTCTGATGGAATACAACAATCGCGCCCTGGATTTCCACACCTTCAACTTCAGCCCCGACGGCACCCTGATCGCTCTGGTAGGCCAGGAATCCGACACCATCCTCATCCTCGGCATCCCCAAAAGGGATTAAGCCATCCTGAAAACAGGCTACGCCGTGCAAAAAACCTCTTACGGGCGACCATAAAGGTCGCCCCTACAAAAACCATCTCCTGTAGAGGTACCCAATCCTGACGAATCGTCTATTTTCCTCTTCCGGGTGCCACCCCCTACATGGCCTTCTGCCTTGAAAACAAAGTTTAGAGAAAACTCTCCCCTTCCTCTCTGCGGTCTCTGCGTGCTCTGCGGTCTCTGCGTGCTCTGCGGTGAAATCTCCTCCTTCACCTTGTAGCATCCCGCACCGGGCTCTTTCCCTTTAAGATGCACCGCGCTGGATGGGGGAAAAGAGTTTTTTTGTTTATGTTTTCAGCGGCTTCAGAAAGCCGCCGAAAACATAGGCTTTTTTTTGCCCCCATCGCGTTAGCAGCCACCCTCGTATCATGTTTCACATCCCACTTGTCAAAACCAACAAGCAATGCTACCATAAACGCAATTCAAGTACACTAAATAAAATATGAAAACAATCCATCTATTGCCCTTTGAACGGCTTACCTATCACACCCGGCTCACGCCCAATATCGTACGGCTGCGATTTCTGAACGTCACTCAAGTCAACTATCCCTATAACAAAAAAATCATCGACCGCAAACCCTGGGGCGGCGAGCTCAGCGAAGATTCTTTCTACTTCACAGCGCTTTCCAACGAAAGCATCTTCAGCCTCAACGGAAATCTCAACAGCCAGGAAATGATGCCCACCGTAAAGGGACGTTACTATCAAGAAGGCGAACTCACAACTGTTAAGGTCCTGATCTTACCCTCGCCTTATCAAATGCTCTGGATGTTAATATCATGGGTCCCCTTAGGAATGCTCACCATTCTTGCGTTTATCGATTTAATTTACTCTGATTTCATCCGGCATGTACCACTGTCAGAATCCTCAATGATGATGGCGGGAGCGTTCCTGATGAACTATATTTTCCTCACCGGAACTTTTCTCCTCAAGGCCCGCGCGATCAGGCTATTGCTGGAAGATATTCTCGAAGTGCTCTAATCCTGGACGACAAGGAATTAACCCATGCCCCAGATCTGGACCGACATCACAAATCACGCCATCCCCTGGAAAGCCGTCGACAAATTCTGCCGGCGATGGGTCATCGTTAATGCCGCCTGTCTTCTCCTGATCTCATTTCTCGGTATTGTCATTCCATTTTTAGGCATCCTGGCGGGACTGATATTCAGCTATTTCCTCATTGAAAAAACAGTAGATAAACGGATTTCCATAGGTTTCGGAATTCTGGCCTATATCCTGGGAGCCGTCATAACCGTCTTCATCATCGACATCATCTACAGAGGAGATGCGGGAGATGAATTTCAAAGGATAATCACCAGCGGCATCTCAGGCGCCTCAATTGCCGTTCTCCTTATTTTCTTTCAAGATTCCAACATTCGCCAGGACTTCGGCCGTACCATACTCCTGATCGTCAGTTATATCATCGCCTTCAGCACCGAACGATGTCTGAAGAACTCCCTCCTCTTGATGCGCATTGAAAATTTCTCCATGAATGCCGCCATCAACATCCTCGCCTTCATCTGGTTCAATATGGTAATCGGCTTCAGCATAGCCCTGATTCAAAAGGAAATCCCGAATCATCCCCTCTTCTCCTTTAAATTTCCCGATAATATCTGGGGAAAAATCCTCCGCTACTGGAAACCCATCATCTTTTACCCGCTCCTGCTCATCGCCGTTTATCACTTACGATTCCCTATGATTAACTTCACCCGCGATCTTTTAGATCCTCCCTACCAACCGCCGCTCACTAAAGTTGAACAACCTATCCCCATACCGGACGAACCTATCACGGATAAAAATGCCCGCGAGGTAGTCCCGATTGCCCGGTGGACCAATTACGATAATAACTCGATCAGTCTGATCCGCAGCGTTAAATTCAGCGCCGACAGCCGCTTCCTCTGGACCTGTTCCATATCCGACAGACAAATCCGCATCTGGTCTCTTTCGACCAGCACCTTTATCACGGCCCCCATGAGCTGCGATTACATCGATCTTAATTCCACGCACCAATTGCTGGCCGTACAATACAACGGTTCAATCCATCTCTACAATACAACCACCTGGAAGGAACTCTTCTCGACTCCGGGGGCTCCCCATGATACCCGCCTGAATCCCAACGGAACCCAGCTTGCTACTCTGGAATTCCAAAAGAAACCTCAACTTCGCCAGACAACCAACGGCATCCAGCTGGCTGAATTTCCGGAAGCCTATCTGATCGACTTCAACACAAATGGCACCCTGCTGGCTTCGGGGGATGGAGAAGGCACCGTGAGAATCTGGCGTACCGCCGATCAACAACTTATCTATACTTTTTATGTTGACCCCGATAACACCAGCAAACAAAAAGCCATCAGCAGTGTGGCTTTCAATCCCCAAGGCAATCTTATAGCCGTAGCCAGTGAAAATGGAAAAACATACCTGTGGTCGCTGGAAAGCAAACAATTGATCCGCACTTTTCCAGGAAGTATGGATTTACTCAGCCATATGGAATTCAACCCCGACGGCACTGTTCTGGCCATCCACTCGGAAGCCCTGGGATTACAACTCTGCCAGGTCTCCACTGGTCGGCCTCTGATGGAATATAACAACGATGAGATTGATTTCCACACCTTCGACTTCAGCCCCGACGGTACCATGATCACCCTGGTAGGCCAGAATTCCGACGATATCCTCATCCTCGGCATCCCCAAAAGGAATTAACCCATGCCCCAGCTCTGGACCGATATCAAGACGCACGCCATCCCCTGGAAAGCGGTGAAGAAATTCTGCCGACGATGGGTCATCGTTAACTTTATCTGCACCATCGCCCTCGTATTCCTGGGTTCCATACTCTGGCCCCTGGGTTTACTTTTCGGACTGTGGATTTGCACCCGCCAGATTGACCCATTGCTCGACAAACAAATCGGCCGCTACCGCTGGCTTATGGCCGCAGTTGCAGGCATGGTAATCGGAATCAACGTGGGGGGCGAATTCATTCACCGCTTCCCCATTGATAGCCCCCCCACCAGAATCATGCTTATGGGCGCGATTGATGGAGGCTGTGTCGCCCTTGGCCACCTGTTCCTTCAGGGAAATCGCATCCGCGGCGATCTCGGAAGAAGATTGTTCCTGGTCTTCAGTCACATGGCAGCATTCAGCATCAGCATCTATCTATTGAACTCCCTTCAGTCCATCAGCAATTACAATCAACTGGCAATCACAATCCTCTTTTTCCCCATCGGAATTCTGTTCAACCTTCTGACCGGCCTCCCCATCGCCCTGATCCAAAAAGAACTCCGGGCCGATACCCTTGATCGATTACCCGCTGAAATTCCCCTGACTGAGCCCCACGGATTCCGCAACCTCCTCATCCGACGCTGGAAACAGATCGTCTTTTATCCGGCCATGCTGGCCGCCGTCTGGTATCTCAATGACCCATTGCTTATCTATGGACTCAACACAATGGATCCACCTTACCATCCAGCGATTGCCAAAGAAGGCCAACCGCTGCCGGAACTGAGCGGGCCGATCACGCTAGAAAATGCCCGCAAAATGACGCCGCTTGCGCACTGGAACTACGACGAGTCATCATCTCTCAGCGGCGGGATGGTACGCGAACTGAAATTCAGTTCCGACAATCGTTCGCTCTGGGTCAGCAGCGATCCTCACAATCAAATTTACCTCTGGTCGCTTGAAACCGGGACCTTCACCGCTACCATTCCCGGCTATGGATTCGGTATCAATGCCGACAATCAACTCCTGGTCACGAGTGTCGCAGAGACAACCACGCTCTACCACACCTCAGACTGGAAAGAAATCTTCTCAACAAAAGAATCGCCGCGCCACTTTCGCTTCAGCCCCGACGGCACGCTGCTGGCCGGAGCAGGCTATGGCGAAAAAATCCTCCTCCAACACCTTCCAGACGGCAGTCAGGTAGCGGAACTCCCTCCGGCCTATTCCATCGAATTCAATGCCGACGGAAGCATCCTGGCCTCGGGCGACAGCGAAGGCACTGTGCGGATTTGGCGCATCGCCGATCTGAAACTGCTGCACGCCATCAGCACTTCCACCACAAATTCAAGAACCGACAAAAACAGCGTCGATAGTCTCTCCTTTTCCCCCCAGAGCAACCTGCTGGCTTCAGGAAACCACGATGGGAAAATATACCTGTGGTCGGTCGAAACCGGCCAGTTGGTTCATGCCCTCGACAACAAATATGCAATCGAAGAGATGCATTTCAACATTGACGGAACCGTTCTCGCTACCCTCTCGGAATACAATGGATTAAAACTGTGGAATATCTCTTCAGGAAGGATCTTGACGGAATATAACAATGAAAATTTCCGCTTCTGGAATATGGACATCAGCCCCGACGGCACCCTGATCGCCCTGGGCAATTGGACTTCCAACGAAATCGTCATTCTCGGCGTCCCAAAGAGGAATTAGGCCATGCCCCAGCTCTGGACCGACATCACAAATCACGCCATCCCCTGGAAAGCCGTCTACCGATTCGCGCGGCGATGGGTTGCCGTCAATGTCGCCTGTATCGGCATCTTTCTTCTTTATGCTGTTATCCTTGTCCTGGGTCAAGGAAGTGCGGTGGGTGGGCTAGGAGCAATGTGGGGCCCTATACTCTGTTACATTGTTATCAAAAAGATAGTAGACAAACGATTTTCGTTAGATTATGTAATCCTGGCCTATATTCTGGGGATTACCGCGGCAGGAATTATCAACGGCCTTATTTTCAAAAGACCAGAGGAAGGCATAACTGAAAGTATTGTCGCCCACTTCATTTTTTCTAAGAAACCAAATGGAACCCTATTCCCCGGAATCATCACTGGAGCCGTCATCGGCGTTTTTCTGATCCTCTTGCAAGGACGCCGCATCCACCCGGGTCTCTACCGCAAAGCATTTCTGATCATAAGCCACATTCTGGCCTTCAGCGGAAGTCAATATCTGCTGAATCTGCTCTTCCACACCCCCTTTACAGATTTCAACACCTTCTTTGCGATCCTCAGCCTTGCCTTTATCTGGTTTAACTGGATGATCGGAATCGGTCTGGCCATGATACAGCAAGAAATTCCGCCGCCCCTACGCCTTCCCTTTAAACTGCCGGATAATCTCCTGGGGAAAATTCTCCGCCGCTGGAAGCCCCTCGTCTTTTATCCCTTGCTGCTGATCGCCACTTACTACCTGCGCAATGCGATAGTCAATTCAATCCTCTATCTTTCCGATCCCCCTTACCAACCGCCCCTGGTTGAAGCCGGCCACCCCTTCCCCATACCCGACAGTCCCATCACCGCCGAAAATGCCCGGGAAGTTGTCCCCATCGCCCGCTGGAGCTTTCGTCAAAATCAAGATGAGCACCTATATTCAGACGACCTGCCTGGAATAAAATTCAGCGCCGACAGCCGATCCCTTTGGAACTGCTCCGTTTCCGACCGAAAACTCCGCGTCTGGTCGGTAGCGGACGGCACTTTCACCACCCCCCCCATAAATTGCGATCTCATGGACTTCAACTCCAACCACCAACTGCTGGCCGTCGTATACAAGGAATCGCTTCATCTCTACCGCAGCACCGATTGGAGCGAACTCCTGGAAATAAAAGCGCCTGTTTATCATATCGGCATCAGCCCGGATGGAACTTTGCTGGCAACCACAGGGCCGGAAGGGAAATTCCTCTTTTATCGCACAAACGACGGGGCTCAAATAGCCGAACTTCCTCCGGTTTACAAAATCATTTCCCACCCTGACGGCACTCAAACGAGCGAGGTTCTTCTCTCTAAAGCAATTGCTCTCAACGCCGACGGCACCCTCCTGGCCTCCGTTAATATAACCAGCGAAGTTCAAATCTGGAGCCTGCCCGATCTACAGCCGGCCGGCACCTTCAGCCTGAATGAAGGTGAACTTATCGATAGCATAGCCTTCAACTCTCAAAATACCCGGCTGGCCGCCGTCACCATCCAGGGGAAAATATACCTGGGATCATTGGAAACCGGCCAATGGATCAGAAACATTGAAGGAAATCTCGGATCAAACAACAGTATAGCATTCAGTCCCGACGGCACACTCCTGGCCGCCAGTTCTACAAGCCCAAGCTTAACATTATGGAATGTCTCCTCCGGCCGGCTTATGATGGAATATGATATTAACGAGCTCAAAGGCAACTCCCACGCCTTCGATTTCAGCCCCGACGGCAAACTGATCGCCTTAAGAACCAATAATTCCAACGACATCCTCATCCTCGGCATCCCCAAAAGGGATTAGGCCTGTCTTGAAAATAGGCCGCGCCGGCCCCTCTATCCCCTCCCCGGCCCTCCCCTTTTTTTGCCCTCACCGTATTAACAAGCGCCTTCTTGTCGAGTATTCTCAGCCCCAAGGGGGCGACCTTAAGGTAGCCTGGGGTGAAGCCCCAGGAAACCGCGCCGGACAAAACCATTTTCATCTTTCAGGGTGCCGCCCCCGGCATGGCCATCTGTCCTGAAAATAGGCCTTTATGGCATGGCCCCGGCCTTGTAACGTCCCGCAAATGATCTTTTCCCGGTCAAATACGACGCGCTGGATGGGGGGAGAGGTTTTTTGTTTATGTTTTTGCGCGCATCAGAATGCGCGCAAAAACATGGTTCTTTTCCAGAGCCGCGCCGCCGACACGGGCTGTCTGCTGTCTACTTGCTGCTGTCTACTTTCTTTGGCCTTTTCCAGAGCCG